>CAKZOO010000059.1 GCA_937136455.1 uncultured Flavobacteriaceae bacterium
TGAAGTGCCTACGTCACGGAACAAATTACCTGCCATTGTTACATTAGAAGCCGTTTCAAGTGCTTTAGCAATTACTGCATGAACTTCTGGGTTAGTAGTTTCAAGAGTAATCATTGCATCTACAATATTGTCTGTGGTATTGTCTTCTGTTGCAATACGCTTATACTGTTCTGCACCCTGTTCTAGGGCTTTAGCACGAATTAACGCTTTACGCTCGGTTTCTGCTTCAAGAGCCTTTGCTTTGGATTCTGCAATTTGAGCTTTCATCATAACAGCTAATTCAGGATCAACTGCTTCTAAAGCTTTTAACTTAGTTTCCATATCGCCAGCTTCTTGCACCTTAAGAGCTTTAGCTTTATTCACACGTTCATTTACCTCTTGATAAACTTCAGTGTAAATCTCACCCCACTTAGCATCTTCTGCTGCCCAGATAGCATCTTCTACTTTCCAGATTGCATTGTATACTAAATCGGTAATTTGCCATAAATCTGCATCTGGTACTGCATCTTGTAATTTCTTAACAAGACCATGAACACCATCTAATGCATCTTTTTGGATTTGAATTAATTGATCAGGAGTATATGATTTTGCCTTTTCAGTTTCTTCACCTTCTACGGCAACCTCAACTTCCTTACTTTCAGATTCAGACTCTTCTGTCTGTTCTGCAACAACCTCTTCTGTAGTTTCCTCAGATACAGGCTTTTCAACCTCTTCTTCCTCAACCACTTCTTCAGCTTGTTCTTCTGTAGCTTCAGTCTCTTCAACAACCTCTTCAGTTGTCTCTGTATCAGCCTCTACAGCTTTTTCTTCTTCAACTGGTTCAACTGCCTCAGTTTCTCCTGAAACCCCTTCAGATTGCTCTACAGGAGCTTCTTCAGCAACATCTGCTACTGGTGCTTCAGTCTGTTCTACAGATTCTTCAACTACAGCTTCCTGTTCAGTTACTTGTTCTGCTTCAAGAGCTTTAGCTTTTTCGACTTTTGCCATAAGAGCCTGACCCCCTTCTGTTTCGAGAAAAGCTTTATCAGCGCTTTTCACTTTTGTTAAATTAATACCTAATGCACCTTCACCTACAATACTAATGGTATGTACTTGATAACCAGATAATACCTTTTCAGCTTTACCTTGCTTATCAATCTCATCAATGTTAGTTTCTACTGCCATCAATCCTCCTTAACTACTTTATGTTCAAATACCGAACCTTCAGGACTATAACCTGCTAAGTCTCCACTCAGAATAGCTTCCCAAATAACATCACCTGTTGGTGATTTGTCAATCTCGGTTTTAGCCATCCAAGTACCAGCTTTTAGCAGTTTGCCATCAATTTCTGTATCAACTTCTAGCGTATAAGATTCAATAACTCTTGCACAATCAACATCAAACAAATGGTTAATATCACATTGACCAAAATGGTTTTTGTTGTAATAGTGGCAAGCGGCTTCAACCTCATTAACTGACAAACCTTCATCATGTAGATCAAATCGGTTAGGCACTAATACTGGCCCTAAAAGGTGTCGCTTGACTTCATCAAACTCACGTACATCAGGGATAATAGTATCACTCATAGCCTCTCCTAGTAGTAACGCCTTGGACTAGGTTTTAAACCCATTCCGCTTAGAGCGTTTCTAACCTTGTTTTTATGATAGGTATAGTTTACATTACCACCTTCAATATAACCTGAATAATACAGGGTGGAATAAACAGTTAATATTTTGGTCTGCTTATCCCACTTAGTTTTAAGACTACGTAAAAATTCACCAGAATCTATAGCTGCTACATCTCGGATTTGTTCTCTAATGTAGTCTCTAATTTTCCGTACTTGCGAATCATTTAAGTCAAGGTCAACAAGTCGGACTTTGTAGTAAAATCCACTCATAAAACCTCCTAGCCTTCATCAATTATATTTTTAAGGTTGTTATCGGTAATATCGCTTGCCTTAGTATCAGGGGTTTCACTATCTGTCTCTGGGCCTGTTGCTTCTTCTTGTTGGGTATCAGCGTTGGCTTGTTCCTGAGCTTTCTTAGCTTGCTCCTTCATATCTTCCTTCTCTTTTTGACGTTTCAATAAGAGTTCTTCTTGACCTGAAGGATCTACACCTAATACTTGTGCTGCCTTGTTTTGAATCTGAGGTGTTACATCAAACACACCCATTTCAATTGATTTTTGTAATGCAGTAAAGAATTCCGTTACATCATCTTTAATGAAATCAGAGAATGAGATATGTGGAAGATAGTGATCATTCTTCTTCACACCCTCTTTATTAGCTGCAAATAATCGTGGTATAGCTTCATTGTTCATGATCCCTTCAATCTGGATCATGTAACCTTTCAAGGAGTTGATAAATACTTCTGACTGGTTCTTGCTTAATGCATATGAACCACCTTTACCTTGCAAGGTCATAAACTGAGCCAACATAGATCGAGCTATTGATTGCTCTTTAGAATCTATGATAATCTTGGCATCTTGAATCTTTGAATTACCACCACCTTCACTGCCGCCCATAATACGGACTTCAGCTAATAGGTTTCCTGTTTCATCTCTATCTGCTGGAAGGATGAAACCTTCATCTTTTCGTGCATCTAGGTTGATTACAGCTTTCTTAACAGCCTTAATAGCTGCTCTTGCTGATTCATTATTCTTGGCATCTGCTGCCATCTTTGAATGTATTCGTGCATATGGAATACCTTCTAGGCTACGTCTAAGACCTGTCATTTGAATCTTATTAGCATCTACCAAATCTACCCAATCAAGATATGCACCTTCTAAAAGACTCTTACCTGTTGGATCATTGTTTGAAGAGATTGTACGGAATAACAACATACGAGATCGTGGTATCTGTAATTGCTCTGCTGTTTCAGGTACTCGTTGTGTAATACCTGTTAGTGCAAGATAACCACCACCTCTCGGTGTATTCCATTTCTCAATAGTTTCTGGGTCGATTGGCATAAATGATTTCCAACCAATCTTACCATCATAATAACGACTATTGAAATTTGGATCAGTATCATAACCTGTTCGTGCCTTGAATTGAGGGATCATAATCTTGAAGCCCATATCAAGCATATCAAGTATCTCACCTACTACATCTGAGAAAGGTGTTTGCATATCATTCAGACATTCTTGCAAGAACTTGGCTCGTTTCTTAGCTCGTTCTCGATTAGGATCATCTGGGTTTTCATTCACCAATAATTTAGGTGTTTGACATAATGATTTAAATGCAAGTAGAATACCTGATACGGTAGAGTTCATACGCATCATGTTAAATACTTTAATTTTACCACTAATAGTTTTTAGTGAAGGGATTGGCATACGCCTATCAAGGTAAAGTGAACAGTCTACATAACCGTTTGATTCACCTTTATCTTCAGGTACACCACCCTCATCTACAGGAGGTGGGTCTATTAAGACGTTACAAGGATCGTCATATTTATCTGACATTAAACCTCCTTATCCGTACACACTATAATCCCCTCCATCCTCGCCACTAGAATCTTCATCTAAGTAAAGATTGTAAGGACTATATGTGTCGTTTGTTTGTGAATAAAGTTCCTCATAGAGGTCATTTAGTTCATTTTCATTTTTTGGTTTTCGGTATGTTTGTTCAACTGATTCATTACTGAATAATCCCCTCATTGCTGCTGGAAACAGCTTAGTGAATGCCCATACCATTGCATCCATTCTATCAGGAGATTTACTGTGAACTTGTGGGTTATAATCTGTCATCTGTGCTTCAAGATCACGGAAAATACCCATATGATAAATCTTTTGACGCTCATACAGCAAGCCTATTGGCTCTGCCCTTGACCGCTTGCCTCGGCTGGCAAACACCTTCTCAACAACAACCATAGGGTCTATGTTGAAGATGGCTGTAGGGATAAAATCACCACCGTTGTTAGTTTCAACAACAATAGAATCTGCTCTATAGAAATGATAGAGTCTTACAACCTCTTTATAAATATCAGAGATTTTACCACGCCTAGAACCATCTTTTATAATATAACCTTTATCACCTTTACGACCACAAACCACAACACCTGTTTCATCAGATTCAAGATCTTCTACTACGTTAGGGTCAACCCCTACTACAATAGAGTCCATACTGTTGATAAACTTCTCAACCCTGTCATTGTATTTATCAGGATCTTCACCTTGTCCATCTAGGTCAATTCTTAATATATTCTCGTTAGTGAAAATAGCACCTAGATTTTCTTCAAGTATCATACCCAAGACTTCTTGGTTGTAAATACTTGTACCCTCATCTTTCTTAATTTCTTCAATGAAAGAGTCTGGTAAGGTATAGTTATCAAAAGTAGTACCTGTCTTGAACAGGATTTTTGAGTTTGGTTTTTTCGATTCTTCGTAAAGTTCTCTCAATACCTTGATTGGTCTTGGAGAAGTTGTTATAATATATTTTGGGTGCTTGCCAGCACGTAATGCCATCTTAGCCATTTTCCAAAAGTCATCATCCTGTCCTGTAAATTTACAGAAACAGAATTCATCAGCCCAGATAAAGTGAAAGTTTTCACCACGTATCCTGTCACCATTCTCTGCTGAGAATAGCTTAGCTGTTGCACCATTGGGCCAAGTAAGTGTACCGTCTGAACGGTTATATTTAGGTTTAAAACCTTTAGGTGATAATTTGAGAATACCTGAACTACCCTCTACCATGTTTGTTCTACCCATACCAAATGTAGGGGCAATCAAACCTATACGACAATCTGGGTGTGTCATAGCGTATTCAATGGTAGCTGGCGCTCCACAATACGTCTTACCATAAGCACGACCACATGACCAAATCTTGCCTACCCAATAATCGGCATCAAAATCATCCCATAGTTGATCATCTCGTAACATAACTCTATAATCAGAAGCTATATAATTAAGTATTTCAGCATATCGGGATTGGAAAACATCTTGCAATTGTTCTAGGAATTGCTTACGTAGGTCTTCGTCTGGTTGCATGATCAGTTGTTCTCTGATCCATCTTGCCGTTTTTAAGTCGTAAGGGTGTGTTTGTTTTCTTGGCATAGAAACCCCTTATCGCTTAGGAGCGATCATATCGACTTTATCAATAAGTTTATTAAACTCTTCTTGAGCTGAACCTATTGCATCACCATCTTCATCTTGCTTAGCTTGCGGCTTGGCATTTTCAAACTGTTGCAAGGCTTTCATTGCATCTTGCTTCTCTTTTGCAGAAGCATTTGGATCATGTAATATATCCATAGCAGCATGGCTAGGTGTCACTAGTTCATCAACTGATAAGCCACGCAATATAGCATGTTGCTTCATCATTTTCAAATACTGAGGTGATACGGAATCTCTGAACCTTTCTTCAATAGATTGTATTAGTTCGGCTTCTCGTTTCTTACGGTATTTTTCAGAACTACATTGACCATCTAGTTCATCTGCTTCTTGCTGTAGCATTTCAGCTTGTTTAATAAGTGATTCAGCTTTAGTACGTTTCTCTTTAGCAAGTTTAACCTTCTTCTCTTTTTCTTCTCGGTTACGTCTTCTTGTCTCTACAGATTTACGTCTAGCTGCATCTTGCTTTTCCTGTGACATAGATGCAAAGCCTTTGCCACTATTGTTATTATTTTTATCTTGTGACATAGGTTTCTCCTAATTGGAAAAGAAACACTACCCTGTGAATAAACACAAGGTAGTGCAATATTAATTTAGTTCTCGGCTATAAGCTACAAGAACCTAGAAATGTAAAGTATCCGCTTGCTACCTTACACCTACTACACCTTTCCTCATCTGTTTTATTATTGTTATGAGCCTAACTAGTACAGGCATCAGCTTGTTGAACTGGAATAGTATAATCCATAAGAGCTTGCGTGAAATGATTTGAGCAATACAAACTCTCACAAACCAAATGGCTTGCTTAGGATTGATAGTGTGGAATCCACTAGTCTATCACCTATGGACGCCCTTAAGGATTTTCCTAAGAGAGAGACAGGTAACAAACTTCTCTATCACCTATGGGCGCTCTTAAGGAAAATTCTTAGAAATGATACACTTATAACAATCTAGTATATAGATTGAAGACACCATACCACTGATAAGGTGATTTTAATTAATAATGTTACTTTAAAATTAAGTAAAATGATACTAAAAGGTAGATAGGTAAAGAGGTTTAAGAGGTTTTTGTGAAAAATGAAACTGCATAATCAATATTAATTATATAATAAGTTAGATCATCTTATAGATCATTCATAGAATGTAGTCTTAATAAGTAGTATTAATATAATAAGATCATATGTAATATGTAGTCTTAATAAGTAATCATAATATTATTATATATTATAATGTCGTATACAGGTAATCAATATTATATAAGATTAATACTTCAATCTACGATTGATCTATCATAAAGATCAAGACTACATTCTACGAATGATTTATAAGATGATCAAACCTAATATTATTATTAATATTGATTGTACAGTTTGAAAATCAAGAAAAGGGGCATGAAAGCCCCAGTTTATAAGGTCTGTAGCCTGATTTTAGTCATTTTCAGAAAGAAAACGGTCTGCATCATCCTCTTCTGATTCAATCTCTTCCTGAACTTCACTAACTATTTGAAAATGATGATGATCTAATTCTTCTCTTAACTTAGATCCTTCACAACCTTGTTGTGTTGTCTCATCAACAATTTGAAGGTGAATATCTAGTAGTTTCAGAATATGATAGTAGATACGTAAACGATTGGCTGAGAACACTGAACGAGCTAATTGCTTCTGATCTTCTTTTGCTAATGGTTGAATTGGGTCTAGAAGTCCTATTGAAAATTCGCTGAACAATTCATCCGTCATATCTTCAAGTTCAGATACATCTTTAACGTGTTCAGTAGGGAACATTAAATTTGCTTCAAAAATATCGCCAGCTTCCCAAGTGAGTGTAGTGTTTGTAGTTGTAGTCATAGTTAGTACCTCTTAAATTATTTAAAACAAAACTCAGATTTCAATGCTTCCATTAGATTGTAATTACCTTTCTTAATCCCAAACTGTTCAGGACTAAGTATCATATGTTTACAATCATCAGGTAGTTGTTCTTGAAACTCCAAGTACATCTTTTGCAAAATATCTTCTTTAAAAATATTGATAAACTCTTCACGAATAATCTTATTAAATCTTCCTGAGAAGCAACAATGTGAACCTAGTGAATCGTGTATCATGGTTAGGTAATCAATACCTTCTCGCTTACATCGTTCAGATACTTTCATAATCAATGAAGCATCTAAACTGTGTACAATATCAGGTGCAATACCTGATTTCATCTTAGCTGCATCTAACGCATAAACTTCTTTTCCTTCATCGTTTTTAATCAACTTAGGTATTTTAAGTGTGAACTCATTATACCCACTTTCACCGTGAAATAATACTTTTAATTTCACATTCTTTGTAGCGAACTTTTTCATACTGGCCTTAAAACCAATAGGTGTAGTCCACTTAACAGGAAGGTTTTGACCACCAAGAGCATCAGCTACATGTACAAACCATTCCATAACTTTACCAGCACCAGCGATAACCTGATTGATTGAGTCATAAATTAAATTACCCATATATGCCGCAGCTTTACCTGTACCATCACACCTGAAGTAATCTTCCCAACCCTTGTCTACAATAAATTCATTACAGTGTTCAATATTACCATAACGTGTACCTGAGTAAAACTTTACCATAACAGGCTTTTTAACTAGGTTACGAATAATCAAACTAAGTCGGTTTCTTTCAACTTGAGTTAATTCTAAATACACCTCATCATATATCTGTTCAATTGATTTACCTTCATCGTAAAGGTTTGTAATCTTCTCCTGAGAAACATCAGAAAGGATCTCATTACCTTTACCCTCTACAACCTCTGTAATCGCGTCCAGTACGTTTTTACGACCTAACCAGTCTTGTGCCAAAGGATCGTCTTTAAAAACACTCTCAAGGTTCTCAGTAACCTTTCTAGCTACAGCCATATAAAGATCCTGTACTGGCATATCCATCAAATTAGTATGCATAGCACCAACTTCATCACGGGTCATAGCTGAAAGTATTTGAGCGCCTGAACAACTTGCATCGTTAGGATCACAGAGATGACTAATAAACTTATAATCACCATACTTTTTATGATACTCTAACCAATCAGCCCATTCAAATGCCGCAGCAAGGAATTGTAAAGGTTTATCAGCTTTCATCCATGTTCGATTATTTATGGGATCTTTGGTCTGCTCAACAATCCAATCTGTAGCGTCCTGTATCCAATTCTCAGCCTCTTTACGGGTTAGCTTATCCGTTTTTACACCATTACCAGAATCATTACCCCAGTGGTTACAGAGAGTCTTAATGATTGCATATACTGCACCTTCACCATCACCATCAAAATCTAATGGCAAACCTACTGCAAACTCTACCACTGCTTTCTGATAATCAGCACCTTGAATATTAATACCTGTCATAGCTGAAGGATATACTCGGCTACGTCTGTCAAGACTATACGACCAATAAATCTCTTCATACTTTTCCAACTCTTCTGTAAGTTCTAAACAACCTACAAATGCTCGATCAAGAGTCTTTTTAGCAGCCTTACGCTTCTTATGAAGATCCCTTCGATCAGCCCATTGGAAAAATCGTTTTCGTTTAAGCACTGACTCTTCATCTTGGTAAGCCATAACCATAGCTTTTTTCTTTTTACCTGTCTTAGAGTCAACCTTAGTACCTTCAACTTTCTCCCAAATATATGATTCTGTTTCTGGATCATATGGACATTCTTCTTCAAACTTACCCAAGTTATTCATAAACACTTTTTTCATTTCACTAGGTCTAATACCTTGTAAAAGTTTACAAACTTCAAAGATTCGTTTATTTACTCTGTAAGGTGTTTTTTGTAAATGATTAATAGCATCAAGTACAATACTTCCTTCAGGCATTTCATGCCTTGGGTTTCGTTTTACTAAAGGTGTAAGTGCCTTAGCTTCATCTGTAAGATACCCACCATCTGCTACGCCAGTCCAGTTATCAGGTTGACAAACTAATGGTAACATCTTTTTAATGAACTTGTTAAAAACATCTTCATTGTCTTCAACAAAAGTTTTAAAACCTTCATTAACTGCCAAAGTATATTGAGTTATTGTTTTTGACAATCGTTCAAGTGATACTCTGAAAAAATGATCAGGTAGTGCATCTAAAACAAGTCGCAACAATACAAGTCCAGTAGCAATCTTATCTTTATAAGTTTTCTCGTCAATTGAGAAAATATCTTCGTGACGACCATTAGCAATTAATACGTTATTACCAATCTGCTTAGCAATAACTGTTACAGCCATTGACTGACTTAAAGACATACATGTAAACAGACTCTTAAGACCAATATATGCAACTTCACTTATTTCTAAGTCTTCAGTAAGCTTAAAAAATGGCGCTCGTTTGCGTTGAGTCTTATCATGGTGTAATTGTATTGCTTTTTCAACCTTAAGCGATAACTCTAATAGAGTGTCACAAGATTTGTTAGCATCCAACCCATCCATGAAGTCTTGCATACTTGTTTGCTTCATATTCTGTTTCTCTAGGGCAATCTGCACATCTCTCATAAGTTTTATTTTAATACCTCTTTCGTTTTGATGAGGTGCATTCTAGGCACACCTCTTAGATTTGTCAAACATTTTCTCTACATTATTTATAAATTGTATCTTTATATGTGAAGTTATGTATTAAAAGATCAAATTAATTACCTTTGTAAGTCATTGTTTTTAAATAAGAATCCTTAAGAGCGTCCATAGGTGATTAAAACCAAGTTTGCGGTAAAACGTAACTTTAAGGAGGTGTAATGCAAATAGAGAATAACACTCCTGATACTGTTAAACCCTCTGAAGTCTCTCGTAGAAGAAGACAAAGCAGAACAGGGAAACAGGCGAAGATTATTGCTAATTACGCTTGCCCTTCTTGCCGTGATAAAGGTGGTGACAGTACAGGTAATCACCTTATGGTGTTTGAATCGGGGAAAGGTTATTGCAACCGTTGCCCTAAACATTTCTCAGAAGAAGAGGTTAAAGCCGCTAAGGAAGAGAAATATGGTAATCGTAGACGATTCCAAAAATCTAAATTCCAAGAAGCTTATAAATATAATAAGGGATTGACACTAGAAGATATGCCACACTTAGGCTTTCTTGGTGACAAGCATAGAGGTATTACCGCTGAAACAGATCGACACTTTGGTATAAGAACACAGGTCGATGAGAGAAATGGTAAACCACTTGCACGTTTCTACCCTTACCATGTTGAGGAAGAGTTATTCGGATATAAAAACCGTAAGCTTCCTAAAGAGTGGGAAAGTGATATTGGTACAATCAAAGGAACAGATCTCTTTGGTTGGAACTTATGTAAAGGCCCACGTAAAGTATTAGCTATCGTTGAAGGTGAAGAAGATTGTGCCGCTGGTTGGCAGATGTGGAAAGCTATTAATATGCGATCTGATAACAGACGTATAAAGCGATCCAATCCGCATATAGTCTCATTACCAAATGGTGCTAAAGGTGCTGAAAAGATTCTACTCCACCATTTTGATGAGCTTATGAAATATGAGAAAATCATCTGGTTTGGAGATAATTACAAACTAGATGTAGAAGGTGCTATAGCTCTTGAAAGGGCTGTACAGGTTATCGGGGTTGATAAACTTTATGTATCTGAGTATCCTGATCGTAAAAAAGATCTTTGTGATATATTAAAACTAGGTGGTCAAGAAGCCTTAGACGCTTTTGCAGAAATGTACTTTAATGCTAAGAAGTATCAGCCAGCAGATATTATTGATGGTGCTGATCTTACATTAGAAGATATTGAACGTGAGCAAATTTCAGGTGTACCATTACCCTTCCCTAGTGTTCAAGAAAAGATAGATGGTTTACGCCCTTATGAGCATACATTGTTGTTTGCTGGTTCGGGTATTGGTAAGTCAACTTTTGCTAAAGCAATAGGTCATTGGGTTTGTACTGAGTACGATTGGAAGGTAGGTAATATCTTTCTTGAAGAACGGGATGACAAAACCCAACAAGGTTATATAGCTTATGATAATAAAGTCTCATTACGTGAGTATCGTAAAGATTATAATATCATACCAAGAGAAGATAAGCAGAAGACCTTAGAAACTGTTATCAAAAATATGATGTTCTTAAGGCATATGGGTTCAATCGATCCTGATGTACTTATGAACAAGATTAGATATTTACATGCCAAAGGTTGTAAGTTAATAATCCTAGATCATATTTCAATGGTAGTAACTCAGTCAGATGATGAGCGTAAAGATATTGATAACCTAATGGAGCAAATTTACCGATTCTGTGAAACTCATCCAGTACACGTAATCTCTATTGTACATTTAAACCGATCTGGTAAAGCAAACTTTGAACGTGGTGCTGAGATTACTTCAGGCAATCTACGTGGTTCAGCAGGTCTTTTACAGATGGCATGGAATGCAATTGGTATCGAAGGAGATAACCAACACGATCAATATCCTGATGCCCGTTTCCCACGATTCTTAAAATGTCGTGAAACAGGTGAAGTGGGGTTATGTAGTGGTGCGTTAATGTATAATAAGAAAACAGGACGATTCAAACATGATGAGTCTGTAACTAAAGATGACATAATGCCATCCTTTGAGAAGCAAACACCAAGTATGGGTGGCGGAAGCAAAGGAGGTGGAGGTGGATTCGACAATAAAGCGAGTTAAAAAGATTCTTCCAAAGTTCAAGACTACAGAATATTTTACGTGGGGTGCTATTAAACAAAGATGCTACAATCCTAATCATCAAAAGTTTGAAGAGTATGGCGGAAGAGGTATTACTGTTTGTAAGAGGTGGAAAGATTCTTTTGAGAATTTCTTAGAAGATATGGGTAAAAAACCAACACCAAAACATACCTTAGATCGGATTGATAACAGCAAAGGGTATTCTCCTAAAAACTGTAGATGGGTCACGAGATCTATACAAGGCAGTAATCGTAGAAAATTCAAGAAGTCTAAATCAAAATATCATGGTGTGTACCCTAATCAAGGGAAGTTCCAGTGTCAATATCGTGATAGATCAGGAAAAAGATTCCACATAGGTACTTTTGAGAAAGAAGAGGATGCAGCCAAAGCATACGATAAGAAGATTGTAGAAAATAATCTGCAAGATTTAAAACCTTTAAATTTTTCAGGAGGTACTTATGTGTAAGGTAGAAGAACGTAAGCGTAAACGTGCTGAGAGAGCCGTAAAGAGGCGTAAGGCAGAGCGTTTAGCTAGACGTACACAACTAGATACCAAACCAACTAAAGTCGCTCAGGAGGTCGCTCAGGCTGTCTCAGAGATGAAAACGGTAGTAACTTATGATGACCTTGATGGTGATCAATTATTAGCGTATCATGGAATACATACTTGGTGGGATACCCAAAAGCGTATAGGTGGTGTAGCTGAACCATTAACAGTTGGTGGCTTTGCTGGTACAGGTAAAAGTACCTTACTAAGTATAGCGCTACCAGCTTTGAAAAACCCCGATGGTTCAGATGTAAAAGTTAAGTATTGTGCCTATACAGGTAAAGCCTCTAATGTACTGATGCAAAAGGGCTTACCAGCACAAACAATGCATAGCTTAATCTACGACTGTGTACCAAATGGGGATACTGTTGACTTTGTTCTAAAACATAAAGATGATGTTGATGCACAACTTATTGTTGTAGATGAAGCCAGTATGATTCCTGATGAGATGAGACAAGATCTCGAATCGTTAGGTATTCCAATCCTATATACAGGAGATCATGGACAATTACCACCTGTAGCTGGTGTTGGTAATGTAATGGCTGATCCAATTTTTAAACTGGAACAACCTCATAGACAAGCATTAGAAAGTGGTATTATTGAAGTCGCTACTAATGTACGTAACCGTAAAAGGGTTAAGGTTGGTGTGTACGGTAAAAACAAAGATGCAGAAGTTGTGAGATCCCGTGTCATTAATGATACAGAACGTCTTGCAGCAGCAGATATGGTTATTTGCTATACCAATAAAAAGCGTGAGCAGTTAAATAGAGTTATACGAAAGTACAAAGGATTTGAAGGTACTTACCCTCAAGTAGGTGAGAAGCTTATCTGTGTTAGAAATAACAAAAATACTCGTATGTTTAATGGTCTTGTTCTTTATGTTAAAGCTATTAAAGAAGAGGGTGGATACCTTGTAATGGATTTAGTAGATGAAGTAGGAAACGAATACCTAAATATTAAGGCATTCACAAACTACTTTGAAGGTGCTGATCATCCTAAAATCTTTGGTAGAACGCTATTTGATGTGTTCGAGTTTGCATACGCAATCACTGGTCACAAGTCACAAGGTTCTCAATGGGATAATGTGATTGTTGTTGAAGAAGTGATGTACAGACAGACCATGGATATAAAAAGGCGTTGGAATTATACCGCTTTAACAAGGGCAGTTAAAAAACTCACTTGGATTTTAAAATAAACTAGCATTTGAAAGGAGGTGCTATGGACGTAATTTGGAAGTTTCCTCATTCTGCCTATGGCGCTGAACTTACCTTTGATATTGAGTCGAACGGACTTCTAGAGGATAAAAGAGAGTTCTCTAAATCTAAAGGCTTGATAGTACATGCAGCAGCAGATAGAATTTGGATGTGTTGTCACCGCGATAACAAAACTGGTATTTGTTATGACTTTATAGATGATGAAATGTTGTCATTACATGGCAGAGCCATTAAACGTCATAACAGACAGTATGGTCGTGATCAAGCACATCTATACCCTCTATCTGCATTACCTGCTTTCTGGGAAATCACAGGAAGACAAACAGGTCATAATGCCCAGAAGTTCGACTTTCCGTTAGTTGAAAAACTCTTAGGCTATCATATGCCAAGAGAAAAACGATGGGATACTTTGATACAATCACAAACACAATTTTGTGACCGTGAACACGTAGCAGGTTCAACAACTGGCCCACATTCTGTAGAGAGTTGGGCAATACGTATCAATAAAGGTTCTAAGGTAGAGCATGAAGATTGGCTTAACTTTAGTATTGATATGTACAGACGTTGTTGGCGAGATGTTGAAGTACAATGTGATATTCTTGTTGCACTAGAAGATGAGCGAGAAGCTGATCGACTCGAATGTAATATTGATTGGACTAAAGCACTTCACACAGAACATATGGCTGCATTTTGGATTAGCTATTCTGAAATCTGGGGCTACCCTATTGATCAGGTTTTCGCTAACCAGAAGATCAAAGATTGGGATAAAGAGCTTGCTGATTTGGAAGATGAGCTACTACCTAATATGCCATTCCGTATCACACATGAGCGCTGTGGTACTAAGGTTAATTGGGAGACATATGTAGAAGGTATGTTGAAGAATTCAGGACTTTCAAGACTACCTTTAGGGTGGTGTTGGGAAGAAGATTCAGGTAACAAACCTCAACCTGTATGGAAGCCATTTAAAAAGAATGGTGATGTATCTAGTTCCGTTGAAACATATTTCCTTGGAAAAGAAGCACAACCAGCTAAGCCTGAAGAGCCAGCAATTGAAGCACAGCCAGCGGTTCTTGATGAAAATGGTAAAGTGGTTAAGAAAGCTGTACGAGCTAGAAAAGCTAAACCAGCCGTTGCCGCTAAGGATCGTGTACCGAGCTGTTATGAAGATGATGCAGGTCTAACTGATCCACCTTTAATTAAGTTCGGGCCTGAAGATGTGGCTGGGCCATTTACACGTATACAATGGTCTAATTACAATCTTGGTTCAAATAATCAGGTTCTTGAGTACCTTACCTTACATACTAAGTGGCAACCTACTGAGTATACAGAGAAGGGTAATCCTAAACTGACAGAAGATAGTTTTGACTCTATCGGTGATGGTGAAAGTGGTATTGGTGAGAAGATTAAGTATTACCTTATCACTAAGTCTCGTAGAACTAATGTTAAGAACTTTAAAGATCCTACAAAGGGTTGGCTTAACAACGTAAGGGCTGATGGTCGTGTGACCCCTGTGAACAACACTATGGGTACTCCAACAACACGTAGTAGACACGCTGTAATTGTAAACGTACCTAGTGGTAGCGCTTTACACGGTGCAGATATGCGTAGATGTTGGGTAGCAGCAGAAGGTTGTAGACAACTTGGTATTGATGCAGCAGCAATTGAAGCTAGGGCTATGGCCTCAGAAATTGATTGTGATGCTACAAGGCATGAGATCGTTGATGGTGATTTCCATACAGCAGTATGGGATACAATTCCTGATTTCTCATCTAGCCGTGGTCATACTAAGGGTATTGAGTATGCATTACTCTATGGTGCTTCAGATGCCAAACTAGGATCATTAGCAGACATACCTAATTGTCGTGAAAAGTTTGCCTCAGTAGATAAATTAATCCTACGTGGTTGGGAGCAAGATAAAGAAGGTCTTTGGAGACACAAAAGATGGAATCCTAAGAAGCCATCATTGCTACTTAAGGAAGCACAGGAAACAGTCTGTGGATCTATTATCCGTAAGCGTATTATGGATGGATTACAGCCTCTAGGTGCGGCTATCGACCGTTTTGTTAAAATGTCTGAGAAAGGGTACTTAGTCTCTATTGATGGGCGTAAACTTAACTGTAGAAGCTCTCACAGTGCATTTAACTTAAGACTTCAATCAACTGGTGCGATTATATGTAAGACAGCCATGATTCTTACCATGAACAAACTTGAACAAGAAGGTTTTGTTGTAGTGGGCAAAGATCATGATCCTAAAAAGCATGTTCAGTTATATACCTTCTACCATGATGAGTTACAACTGGGTGTGCCAGAACATCTATTTGAAGATAAGGTGTTTAATGTAGACTTTTCTGAATTTGACCTATCAGATAAGAAGCAAAAGAAATTAGCTGAAAAGAAAGCTAATAAAGCTATCTCTCGTTTCGTTAGAAGAGAGTTAAGGCAACATGGAAAGTATTGGTCAAGACCTAAGATTGACTTTGAAAAAGGTACGGTCTTAATAAGTTATAGTCGTGTAGGTGATATTGCTACAGAGGCATTCTATGATGCTGGTACTGTAAATGATTTCCCTATCGCTGTAGAAAGTGAATTTGATGTTGGTGCTAACTGGCTGGAATGTCACTGATTGATTTGTAATTTTTATATAAACCATAAGGAAAATAAATTATGCTAATTGAACAAAAACCTCAAAAAGATTTTGAACCAGATGCAGCCCTTGATGCAGGTCGTGAATATGAAGCACGTATTGTAGGTGTTGCACATGTTGGTAAGCATGAGAAAGAAAAGTTTGGTGGTGATGGTAAGCCAAGTGGTGAATTCCAAGAAATCGAACAAGCGATTGTTATGCTTGAACTTACTGAAGAAGATACCTTTGTAGAGCGTGGCCCTGAAGATGCCCGTGTAATGAAGCCTCGCCTTATTCCTCAATTTATCAAGTGGTCTTCACATGAAAAATCAGGTATGTTTAAGCTTGCTAAAAATGCAAACCCTAAAGCAGCTTGGGTAGAGGGTAAGCAAGGTAAAGTAGATACATCTCTAATTATCGGTGAACCTGTAACTGTTGTGTTTAAAGAAGCTACAGCAGAAGGTAAGCAGTACATTGATGAAATTAAATCAATCCCTGCTAAGTACAAAGATGGTGTTGATGCAGCACAATCTACACCTTTCCAATACCACGTTGGTCTAGGTTCATTCCCTCTAGCTGATGGTACAGAAACTAAACTAGAAGATGTTCCTGTATGGATCATTAACTATGCTCTTAATAAAGCTATTGATGCTGAAGAGTTTGGTCAACTAGATGCTATGGAAGCATATGTTGCTGAAGCAGAAGCGGCTAAAGAGGGTAATGATGTAGAGCTTGAAGGTGATCGTCTACCAGCTAAGGAATCAGAAGAGACTAAAGAAGAGTCTGTAGAAGAAACCAAAGAGGAAGAGGTAGTTGAAGAAAAGGTTGAGGAAAAACCTAAAACTTCTCGCAGACGTTCTCGCAAGCCAGCAGCTAAAGAAGATGTTGGTCTAAAAGCTGAACTTGAAGTTGTTAAAGCAGACGTAGGTGCATTAGAAGATCTTGCTATTGAGAAAGGTCTTGCTGAAGATGTACTTGATGCAGTAGGTGCTGAAGCTGGTGAAGATGATGATCTTTACGCAACTAAAATCATTGAAGCTGTACTAGCTCTTTAATTGTAACCCTAGCCCTATTCGTGGGGCTTTATTTAATAGGAGGGTTCTATGATTATTGAGAACTCAGTTTTAGATTATGAACAAGACACAGATGGTCATTTTGAATTTACAGAAGGTGGCCCGTGTCTGTTATTAGATGGTGATCCAATCGCCTATTCTTCAGCAGCAGCTTGTGATACTGCAACACACATTATCAAGTTAAATGGTACTAACATTTATCATATTGATGGTGGTATAACTGACCTTTATAATGCCCTTGGTTTTACAGACTATCGTGACTTTAATGCCATGTTAGAAAAGAACCCTCATATTGAATATGAGAAGCTGGTACAATCAGATGATGCTGGCAATATGTGCCATACAATTAAGGCTCAAATCCGCAAAATCATCAAACGTGTTGGTGCTGGTTCAGTTAAAATCTTTCTAACAGATGGTGATACAAACTTCCGTATCACACAAGATATTGCTACAATCTTAAAGTACAAAGGTAATCGCTCTTCCGATGCTAAACCTCAGATGCTAGGCAAAGCCCGTGAATATATGGTTGAAAATCTAGGTGCAATTATGGTATCTGGTATGGAAGCAGATGATGCTTTATCAATCGAACACCGTAAGGCTTGGGCAGAAGCTATGGCGGAGGCAGAACACGAATTAGGTCAAGACGATCCTGAGCTTGTTAAGCACAACCCTGACAATATCCTTGAAAAGAAAGCTATGGAACTTTCTACAACGGTACTAGCTACCATTGATAAAGATATTAAAATGTGTGCAGGTAAATTTATCAATCCTGATCAAGATCTTGGTATTGAAGAGATTTTCCCAATGGGTCATTTATTCATTGAAGAAAAAGGTACTGATAAAAAGAAAACCAAGAAGCTACGATTTAGCGGTCTTAAAGGTTTTTATGCACAAATCCTTTTAGGTGATAGTTGTGATAATATTCCAAGTGTATATTTCTGTGGTGATACCCGTGTAAATGAAGTTCTTAAAGGTTGTGAAACAGAGGAAGAATTGTTTAAAGCAACATTGCGTGAAATCTATCAAGGTTTCCACCGTGAAAACATTAAGAATTTGACACCTGAAATAGAAGCTCGTTTAGAAAAAGCTATTGCAAGTGGAAAACATGGTAAAGATAATCCTTCTAACCGTACTAAGGTCAAGAAGAAGATCAAAGATCTGTTAACCAAACAGGTAGCATTTAGTGATAAACATTATTATCATTGGTCAGAGTTTGCACTTAAAGAAGATGGTACAGTATCTAAAGATCTTACCAATCCTGAAACGGCAACTCTTCTAACAATTTCACCAATTGAATATATGGTAGAAGTTGCACGACTAATCTACATGTTAGATATTGAACCTCAAGAAGATGGTTCACACTTATGGACACCACCTAGCCAAGATTGGGTAGATGAAGTTGTTAGTGAGTTTGAAACAGAAAATCTTCTACGCATACCTATGGTGGGCTTTATCAATGAAGTCAGTGCCTAAAGAGTTAGTCAGAAAGCTCTGTAGGCAACGTAGAGGTGATAAGACAGTTAAGGTAGTGGCAATAGACCAGTCACTATCTAACTGCGCTTGTGTACTGTTCGAGGATGGTATACCAAAGGATCGTTGTGTGTTTCACACTGGCGATCCAACTACTAAGGATTTTAAAAACAGGCTTAAACGTGGTGATACCATTTTTGGTGAATATTTTGAATCACACGTTAAACAAGTTGAGTACATCACTTCTCAAGTGATAGAAAAAATGTCGGAATGGAATCCTAATTATGTCTGCCTAGAAGGGCTTGCATTTAATGCACAAGGTATGAAAGAGCGACAACTTGCAGGTTTATACCATTCTATTTTAACAAGTTTACACAGAGAATTAGGGTATTGTATTGATACTCAATTAATCACTGTAACACCTACTCAAGTAAAGAAGATTGCCCGTGAACATTTGCCAGAAGCAGATCAATATACTGGTGAATATACTTCAAGAGGTAAGCCAAAACTTAACCCTATGAAGAAATCAGATATGGTAAAGGCATTACAAACCACTAAACATAAGTGGATACTTGATGGATATACCCGTAAAACACTTGTTGCTTCCCGTAAAAACCCTACTGGGCTTGAAGACCTACCAGATGCTTATTTCATCGGTTTGTACTTCTTGAAAAACAAGAAACAGTTTATTAAATAAGGAGTGATGATGGCAGAGAAGAAAAAGCCTCAGATTCAAACGTACCAGCCAGCGTATGTATTCGCATATCCAGAATATGCTGAAGTGGCTGATCAGCAGATCGAGATATATTGGCCTTGGAATGAAATTGATGTAGCCAAGGACAAACAAGTGCTCTTGACAGAAATGACAGAGAGTGAAAAACATGGTGTAATTACTGCATTAAAACTATTTACTAAGTACGAAATCTTTGTAGGTAATGAGTATTGGCTAAACCGTGTAATGAAGAAATTCCCTCGCCCTGAAATTCAACGCATGGCATCGGTATTTGGTCATGTTGAGCTTAATTCTCATGCCCCATTCTATAACCAAATCAATGAAGAACTTGGTTTAGCTACAGAAGAATTTTACAATTCATATGTGGAAGATCCTATCTTAGTCGAGCGTATGGAGTTTATTGATTCATTAGTTGATAATGATGATGATGCACTATCGCTTGCTGGCTTTAGTATGGTAGAAGGTGCTGTACTTTATAGCTCATTTGCATTCTTAAAGCATTTTCAATCAAACGGTAAAAACAAGCTTATGAATATCTGTCGTGGCATTAATATGTCAGTTACAGATGAAAACCTACATTCAGTAGGTGGTGCTATGCTTTGTAATCAATTAGTTGAAGAACTTGAAATGTCAGAAGATGAGTATACAGAGTTCCGAAACAAAGTATATCAAATGGCTGAGAAGATTTATGAACATGAATCTCGTATCATTGATATGTTATTTGAACAAGGCCCGATGGATGGTATTACACCTGAAGAGATGAAGATCTTTGTTAAGAGCCGTATCAATACCTGTCTTGGTCAATTAAAACTTAAACCGCTTTATGTTCTTACTAAAAACCCTGTAGCAGATTGGTTCTACAAAGGTATCAATAATTATCAATTCAACGATTTCTTCAGCGGTCTTGGTCGTGAATATCAACGTAACTGGGTAGCTAATAAATTCGTGTGGATTCCAAAAGGAGTTGCAAAATAATGAGTACAATTTATAATAAGCTATCTGAAGAACGAAAAGACCTACAAGCAAAAGGTCTTATGCCAGAGTTTATGACTACTGGTGGTTGGCAACTATTTAAAGAAAAGTATCTTTATGAAGCGTCAAACCCTTTAGAACAATACAGACGTATTGCTGAATCAGCAGCTAAACATGTACGTGGTAAACTACCTCATCCTAAACACCATGATTGGGGTGATGTATTCTTTAATCTATTGTTCAAAGGTGATGTATCACCATCTACACCTGTTCTTGCAAATATGGGTACTGATCGTGGTCTGCCTGTATCTTGTTCGGGTCAATATATTGAAGATAGTATTGATGGTATCTATGCTTCACGCAGAGAAACAGCTATCCTTACTAAACATGGCTTTGGTACAGCAGGTTATCTTGATGTACGCCCCCGTGGTGCAGCTATCAGTGTTGGTGGTAAGAGTTTAGGTGTAGTTCCAGTATTTGAGCGTTATGTATCAGATATGCGTTATGTAAGCCAAGGTGCAGCCCGTAGAGGTGCTTGGGCAGGTTATCTTGATATTGATCATGGTGACTTCTTTGAATTAACTACCCATATCGAAAACTTCCCTGATGATGCCAATCTAGGTTATGTAGTTACTCAGGACTTCATTGATCGACTTAATGCAGGTGATGAAGATGCTATCAAGCGTTATCAAACAGCTATGCGTCTTAAGATGATTACGGGTAAAGGTTATTTCTTCTTTAAAGATAAAGCTAACAAACAACGTCCTCAAATGTACAAAGATTTAGGTCTTGATATTATTGCCCCACAACTTTGTGCTGAAATTATGCTACACAGCAGCCCAGAATACACGTATACGTGCGTTCTAAGTAGTATGAATGTATCACGCTATGATGAATGGAAAGACTCTCTAGCGGTCTTTGAGGCTACTGTATTCTTAGATTGTGTGGTAGAAGAGTTCTTGCACAAAGCCCGTAAGATTTCAGGTCTTGAAAAAGCTGTGGCATTTACTGAGAAAAGCCGAGCTTTAGGTTTAGGTGCATGTGGTTTACATTCTTTATTCCAAAAAAGAGGCTTACCATTTGAATCACTGAAAGCACATATGCTTAACAATGAAGTGTTTGAACATATCAAAGTTGAGTCTGAAAAAGCTACTCGCTATATGGCTGAACATTTAGGTGAGCCTGAATGGTGTGAAGGTTATGGTGTACGCAATACTCATTTACGTGCAGTTGCTCCTACTAAATCTACGGCATTAATTATGGGTGGTATTTCTGAAGGTATTAACCCAGATCCAGCTATGGTTTATACACAAATGACACCAGCAGGTGAAGTTGAACGTGTTAACCCTCAACTACTCAAACTGATGAAAGCTAAAGGTGTTTATACAGCTAAGCATATTCAAGAAGTGATTGATGCCAAAGGTAGTGTTCAAGAGGTTGATTGGTTAACTGATGAAGAGAAGAAGGTATTTAAAACAGCCTTTGAACTTAATCAGAAAGTAATCGTTCGTATGGGTTCAGCCCGTCAAACACGACTTGATCAGGGTCAATCTTTAAACCTATTCTTCTCATCTGAGGAAGAGGAAGAAGTGATTTCAGAGGTACACCAGATGGCCTTTGAAGATGAAAACATTAATGCACTTTACTATTGCTACTCTAAGCGTGGACTTAGTGGTAGTAAGGGTGAAGAATGTGAAGCTTGCCAGTAAGGAGTTCTAATGAAGGTAACAGTTTATACAGCAGGTTGGTGTACCTATTGCACTAAGTTAAAAGATTTCTTGAAAGAAAAAGGTATTGAATTTCTTGAAGTAAATATTGATCAACACCCTGAAGAAGCAGGTAAGGTGTTTGCAGAGCTTGACCTTGAAACATTGCCACAAGTATTTATTGATGGCGTACATATTGGTGGTTGTGATGATACAATCCACCATCTTTCACAAGGAACAGATAAAGTGGAACAAGACAATAAAACAATCTCTTTCCGAGAATTATTAGGTAATAATCCTGAGATTCAAAAAGCTATGGCTACAGCTATCAATGAAGCACAGCGTATGTGTCATGGTCTTGCTGTAGAAGGTGGTTGGTGGAATAAATCAGAAGAAGCTATTGCAGCACAAGCTATTTTAGATAGTGACAATGCACCTGTAGAAGGTTCACCTCTTCACAAAATCTTGGTAAAACAGGCTAATGAAGAACGTAATATTGCTGAACTTTTATGCTTAGTTCATTCTGAAGTTTCAGAAGCTATGGAAGGTATTCGTAAAAATCTTGATGATGATAAACTTCCTCATCGTAAAATGTTAGAAGTAGAATTAGCTGATGCCATTGTACGGATCTTGGATATTAGTGGCGGATTTGGTCTAGATGTTGGTGGTGCATTGGTTGAAAAACTAATCTTCAATATTAGTCGTGAAGATCACAAATTAGAAAACCGTAGCTCTGAAAATGGTAAAAAATTTTAATCAATGGACAATAGTTGAAGAACTAAATACGAGCAACGGCAAAAGGAGAGTATCTTGCCGTTGTTCTTGTGGCGTAATTGCGGAAAGATACTATTGTGATCTTAAAAGCGGTCATAGTAAATCTTGTGGGTGCTTAAGAGATCTCTTAGCCAGTAAAAGAGCCATAACACACGGAGAATCTAAAACAAGACTTTATGCTTGCTGGTGCAAGATGAAGGAAAGGGCTTCTAAAAGAGGGAACACTTGTAATGTTTTTCACGAATGGCTTGATTTTAAAAACTTTAAAACATGGTCATTAAACAACGGATACAATGATTCTCTTCAATTATGCAGAAATGGTGATATAGGTGATTATGTACCAAATAATTGCCGTTGGGATACTTTAGAAAATAATGTAATAGAGGCAAAATCTAAAACATATATATTTAAATGTCCAAAAGGAAATGTTCTAACAATTACCAATCTTTCTAAATTTTGCAGAGAAAACAAGCTTTCGGTAACAGGTTTCCATAGACTTTTAAAAGGTCAGAAATCTTACAAAGGTTATACATTAAATTAATGACTCAAGAGTGTTTTAAATAGCACTCTTTTTGATATTAATTTCAAACTAAGGAGAATATCTATGAAGCAAAATCCTCACTACCGTAATCTTACGGAAATGGAGACAGAATTGACTCTTGAAGTACGTCAACTTGAAGCCCAGATTTTAGAAAAGTTAGAAGAAATCGGTGCTATGCGTCAAGCTCAAAAAGATTCACTACGTAACTATGGCGATACAGTAGAAGGTTTAGGTATCCACCAATTAAATGAATCACATCGTTGTATTGCATTAGCTAAGACAAATATTCAACAAGGTATTATGTGGGCTGTACGAGCTACTACATTGCCTGACCAAATTAAGGCGGCTAATGATGACTAAAGAACAGATTGATGATAAAGAAAAATATATTATCAAAACTTGGGCAGGTGGTGGGCCATTCGCTCATAATATTGTTAGATTAGAACTTCAAAATATTGCCAAACATGATAGAGAACGTGCTGACAGTATTTACATTAAACTACAACGTATGGGGTATTAATATGATTCCAATTGAAAGTATTGATGATGAAAACTTCTTAGGTGGTAAAGTTATCCTCTTGAATGCACCACCTAATACAGGTAAAGATTACGCAGCAAGTGTAATTAGTCAATATACAGGTGCTAAACATATGGAGTTTAAAAAGACACTCCACAATATCGCTATGGCGATCACTGGTTTAGAAGAGGAACAATATTTCAAGATTTACAATGATCGTGATTTGAAAGAAATGCCTCATAAACTGTTTCTTGGTAAGTCACCACGGGAGATGTTGATTTGGATCTCTGAAACAGTTTGTAAACCTGAATTCGGTCAAGACTATTTTGGCAAGCCAGCAGCAGCAGGTTGTGATCCTTTCTTAGGAACAGTGTTTAGTGATTCAGGATTCCCAGAAGAAGTATTCCCTATCGCTGAAAAGGTAGGTGCTAAAAATATCCTAGTAGTACGATTCACACGCAATGGTGCTACCTTTGGCAATGATAGTCGTGATTATCTTCAACCTGAAGATTGTCCTAAAGGTGTTAAATTTGTAGACCTTACAAATGATGGTGATATTGATGAGTTTGTTTCTAAAATTTTAGAAGAGGTTAAGTTTGGCTAAACTTATCGGGTATGTAGGTAGTAAGGAAAAATTATTATCTGTCATAGAAGACTACATACCTGTAAACACTTCTATAATTTACGAGTGCTTTTGCGGTAGTGCCGCTGTAAGCCTCTCTCAGGACGTTTCTAAGTATTATCTAGCAGATAGTCAACCAGAGTTAATAAACTTCTTAGGATGCGTTAGAGACAATCCTGATGCCGTTATTAGTCGTGTACAAGAATTATTAGATCAAGGTGTGTCTGAAGAGTTGTATATGGCATTACGTGTACAGGATCGTAAAGAGGGATTCTTAAGGACAGATTTATATTCAAGGGCAGCACGATACTTCTTTATTGTAAACAATGGATATAACAACTTATATCGAGTTAATGGTAAAGGACAGTGCAATACACCTTATGCCAAAGGTAAGAAGAAAATACCTAATGATTGGAAAGAACGTATTACTGAGACAAGTGAGAAACTTGCCCGTAATTGTAATGGAATCTTTGAACAGCAATTTGATAATAAAGAGGTCTTACAAGCTGTAATAGATAGCCAACCAGAAGGGCAGACAGCCTTTGTGTTCATTGATCCGCCTTACTATGGTACATATGACCAGTACACTAAAGAACGTACCTCAGAAGAATTCTGGGAGCGTCTGTATCAGTATCTTGAAGATCTTGATGAAGCAGGTATACCTTTCTTAATGACAAATAGTTACCATGAGTTTATTCTTGAAAAGTTTGGTAAATGGAATATAACTGAAGTACCTGTAAAATACACTGTTGCCGCTGATGGCAGTAAGCGTGTAAAAACTAGTGAAGCTTTTATCACAAATTTATCAAAATAAATGTTGACAGAAAATGTGGCTGGTATATACTGGTCACATCTTAACAAACAGGAGCAATAACTTATGAAATTTATGAAAACAAAACTTATGTTAGCAATGGCAGCAATTACAACTGGCCTTTTCGGTTGTTCAGAAGGTATTAACCAAGATGACGCTGCAAACCGTTTAGCATCGGAAACTCTTAATAAAGAGACACAAGAACTGAAACAACTTGAAAACAAATTAAAAGAGCAAGATCCTTCAGTGAAAGAAGTTTTTAAGTCAGTTGGTGATGATGGTAAAGAAGTGATTAACATTGTACGTGAAGATGATAACACAGGTGATATGTTAGTTGCTGGTATGTTAGGTATGACAGCAGGTATGCTTATGTCTAACATGATGAACAATCGCCCAATCGTATATAACAATACATCGGTGATGAGTAAGACAAGTTACAAAAGCTATAAGCGTACTTCAGTTTCAAAATACACAAACAATGTACGTAAAAATGCTAAAAAGAAGGTTGCATCAAACCCATCTAAGTACAATGTAAGTACCCGTGGTCGTGCATTCTCAGGTAAAAGTAGTCGTTCAGGTTCGTACTCAAGAGGTGGTTAATTCTACCCTTTGAACCAAACTTACTTTTATCAAACTCATAGGAGCAAAAATGACTATTAAAGCTAAATATTTTCCAGTACAATTTGATGTAGATACTTTTATTAAAGAAGAATTACCGCTAACGTATGCCTTTTTTGATGGTGCTAATAATCCTGAATATCGTAATGATTTAGATGCATTGTTTTCTTTTGTAAGTAATAACAAAGACAATATGCCATTCTATGCGATTTCAGAAGATACCGCTAAACATATTTCTCATAGTTGTGAGAAAATGTATGAAGCTATGGCACACTGTCTTGATCATTTATTGACAAGTGATTATGACCGTGAAACCTTAGAATACTTCTTTGGTGAAACATTAAAGAAACACCCATACTTTACAAACTATGCTCGTAAAACTTGGGATCGTAATCATGCAGCGGTATATGGTCGTTTTGACCTAGCGGTTTCTACTACTGGTGAAATTAAAGGCTTCTATGAGTTCAATGGCGATACTCCTGTAATGTTGTTTGAATCAACATCATTACAAAATAACCTTGTATCTCAGGTAACAAGCCCAGAGAATCAGTATAATGATTATTTTGAAAAGATGGTCAAAAATGCAGACCGATATATGCCACAAGGCAATGTATGTGTAGTTCTTGACTATGATTACATTGAAGATATTTGTACTTGTGAGACAATCAAGCAAATCTTTGAAGAAGCAGGGCGTACAGTATTTATTTCTAGCATTAAAGATTTGGTTGTAGATATTACCGAACATCATAAACCGTTTATGGTAAATGATATTGTAGTTGATAATCTATTTGTTCTATCACCTTGGGAAGAACTTTTAGAAGGTGATAACTACCATGCAATTATGCGACATGATAACTGGATGAACCATGTACATTTCTTTGAACCTTCATGGCGTTGGTTTATGGCTAACAAAGGCTTCCTTGCTTGGATGACTTACTTAGCAGAAGATATGTCTGAAGAGTTTGGCTATATCTTAGAGTTGGAAGGTTTCTTACCTACATATCGTGAAAAAGATGTATTCATCGAACATGGTAAAGAATTTGTAGGAAAGCCGTTGACAGGGCGATTAAGTAGTAATATTGTCTTCTTTGATTCGGAAGGTAATACTTTGTCAGAAAGTGATGGTAATTACGGTGATGATGATTATGTTTATCAATTACTATGTAAGCCAGATCAAGTAGAAGGTCGTAACAACTTCATTATGGGCGCTTGGATGATTCCATACGTTCAACAAGGTACAAAGTATGACCTAGAATCAGAAGTTGGTACATTGTGTATTCGAGAGTTTGATAAAGAAATTCTTGATATTAAAAATGAGCGTTTTATCCCTCATATTGTTGAATGGAATTAAGGAGAAAAGATATGTTCCCAAAAACTAAGCGATTTATTACAGTATTACTACGTAAACTACGTGGCGAAGATTTTAACAAAATTACCATGAAAGGTAATGAGCAAATCTTAAAATTACAAAAGGTTTCTGAAAACCATGAAGCTGATGCCAAGGCAGCAGAAGCACAAGCTGAAGCAGCACGTATCTATGCTCGTCAAATGTCGAAGCAAGCTGAGCAATTAACAGTTGAATCTCAGAAAGCATTAGTGCTTAAGTCACGCTTTGAAGATATTTTCACAGTATCAGATCAAGATGTAGAACTTTACAACAACCTAAAAGATAATGGTGTTGAAGTTTAATATTAATTAGTGGGCTACGGCCCACTTTTTGTTAGGAGAGAAAATGTTAAATACAACACTCTTTAAGATTAATAAAAATCTCTCTATTCAAATTTGGAAAGCTTGGGTAGAGGGTTCTAAAGTAATTGCTGAATATGGTAAGCAAGATGGTAAGCAAACACGTTCAGAGTATGAAGCTAAGCCTACTAATGTAGGTCGTTCTAATGAACGCAATGCAGAGCAACAAGCTATTTTTGAATGTGAAGCCATGTATGCCGATCAGGTTGACAACAAGCATTATCGTAAATCAGTAGAAGAAGCTGAAGCATTTCACGATTCATGTACTGTACCTATGAAGGTGCAAGATTATAAAAAACATGCAATCAAGATCATCTTTCCTTGCTGGGTTCAATTGAAATTTAATGGTAGTCGTTTATGTGTAGTAGATGGTAAATTTATGTCTAAAGCAGGTCGTGAAGAGACTTGTAAAGTACGACATATTGCCCGTGAAGTCCGCCAACTAGGTATGGATATTGATTCAGAAGTATATTGTCACGGGTTCAGTCTACAGGCTATCCGTTCAGCATTCTTGAAGCCAAACGATAATACACCTCACCTTAAATTAATGATCTTTGATAGCCCTCAACGTAGAGTACCTTTTAGTGAAAGAGCTAAAGAGCTTGTACGTATTCAAAAGCGTATTGAAGAACTCGGATTACGACACCTGCAAGTAGAGATGCCTGTACGTATCAATACCCAAGAAGAGCTTGATGAGTTTTATGACAAAGCCATTAATCAGAAATATGCAGGTATCAAATCATTCCTACGCACATCTTATGAACATAAAAAGGCGGGTGAATTAGTACCTACAGAAGATGGTGGTGAAGAATGTTTTGAACCATATGAAGGTATTATTATCCGCAATGATAACGGTATGTTTGAGTTTGGCAACCGTAGCTATGATACTCAAAAACGTAAGCCACGTTTTGACTCTGAAGCAAAAGTTTTAGAAGTTTCTAAAGATAAGTCTGGACAAGGCGTACTACATTGTGTAACATGTGACTCATTGGGTGCTATTAAGTTTAAGTGTAAGATGAAAGTTGACCGCAGAGATGGTAAAAAGTACCCAAGAGATTACGAAACAATGTTGCAATTAATTGGTAAATGGATTACATTTAGTTATGAAGAGTTAAGTGACAAAGGTGTACCAACTAAGCCAGTTGGAGAGCTTGAACGTAACTGTGATGAACAAGGTAATCCTTTGGAGTAGATATGGATCTTATAAAAAGAGATGCACTAATTACAAACAAAGATGCTACGGAAACTCATATACGTAGAACCTTGAAGCGTAAAGGGTTCTCTGAAGACCGTATTACTAAATATTTAAGAGGTTGGAATCTTGTAAAAGAAGGTACTAATCTAAAACCTAAAGTTAAAAAGGAGTCTGATAATGACAAAAAGCCAAAACGAAAACGTAAACCAGCAAAACGAAAATGAAGTAGCAGTTGACATTGTAGTTCAACAAAAAGCATCTCTTTATGGTATTGCATCGGTAATTGTTGGTCTTGGTCATACGCCTAAGAAAAAGGCTATGAAGAAGGTAGTAAAACAATTACGTAAAGATGTACGGGCAGCAGTTGGCCCTGATGGTGGTGATGAGCTAATGAAGCAAAATCGTGAAGTAGTTGAGGGTATCTTTACAGGTATTCGTAGAAACCCATCATTATCTGATAAAGATCGTAAACAACAAATGTTCTTAGCTACACAAGACTTATATGCCTCATATAAAAAAGGTCTTAAAAACGTGGTAAATGGCTAATCGTACCAAAATGCTAGAAGCCTTACCTAGGGCTTCTGGTGAAAGATTGAAAGCAAAATACCTCTGTAATTGTGGAGTAATATTTATAGCTCAAGTAAGAAATGTTACGTCAGGAAGAACAACATCTTGTGGGTGTTTATTGAAGAAGTTAGTAGGAGAATATGCCACTACAAAACACCCACTATATTTCACCTATGAAGGAATGATAGCACGTTGTTATAGAAAATCTCATCATGCTTACAAAAATTATGGAGGAAGAGGGATTGCAGTTTGTAGTTCATGGTTGGAATCTTTTTCTAATTTTGTAAAAGATATGGGAGAAAAACCTACACCTGAACATACATTAGATCGTATAGATAATAATAAAGATTATTCACCAGAAAATTGTAAATGGTCAACACCTAAAGAGCAATCTTCTAATAAAAGGAATAATGTAAAATATACTTATAACGGTTTAACATTAACAGCTACAGATTGGTCTTTACGTCTTGGTGGAAATCGTCATCTTGTCAGAGACAGGATTAAGAATGGTATGGATATAGAAAAAGCCATAAGTACACCAGTTCGTAAATCAAAAGGAGGAACTTGTATGAGCAACCAAGTTATAGAAAAATAGCAAATAAGACAAAACATGTTGGGGTTATCCGCCCCACTGTTCCTCATCCTCAAATATTTTGGGGTACAATAGATGAAGTAGCGGCTCATTTAGGTATTTCTAGAAGAGCCACTGTTTCACTTTTAGATGGTGTCACTAAATCAACTCGAAAAGGTCATAGGGCAATGACTGAAGAGGAACAAGAAAAATATTATCAACCACCAAAGCCACCTAAAAAGAAACCTTCCAAAAGAAACACAAACTATAATCAAAAAATGTATTGGAAGATTACCTTTTTCAAAGATTGGAAGAAAGGTGAACCCTATCCCCAAGAACCTGATCGTATATTCTCAGGAACTCCGCAAGAATTTGTAAGATTTACTAACTGCAATATTGGTCAAATTTATCGACTAATAAACTGGCATGATGGTAATGAAGAAAAATATCCATTAAAGTCAATCAAAGGCTGGACTATTGCCCGTATTAGACGGTATACTGAACCTTATAAACGTAAACCACGTAAATCTAAGGAGTCAGAAGATGCAGCGTAAGAATTATTCCAAAGCTCAAATATATTTAACAGAATGTACTCATCCTCAATACACTAATCTACGGTATATTGGTTTAGATACTAAATGTGATCCTAATTACCTAGGAAGCTCTGTAGCGTTAAAGTGGTGGATAAACTACCTAGGACGCAACAACTTCACTAAAACGGTCTTAGAAGAGATTACAGGCACTATGACAGAGCTTTGTAGTATCGAACAAAAGTATATCCTTGAACATGATGCTGTTAGAAGTCCATTTTATTTCAATATGAATGGTGGAAGTAGAGCCGCATCTATAGAAGATATGGTTATTGATATGAATTACATAGTCAGACCAACTTCTACCTTGTCTCAAACATTTGTGGATAAAACTATTTCTGATATGAGAGAATCAATGGGCTTCTTCAGTCACTCAAAACGTCAATTAGCAAGCCGTGTACTATGTATGATGCTTTACGGTTATATCAAATATGATCAGTGCGAATTTGAATACAATAGTTATACACATTATGGCACTTGCAAACCTGAAGATTTTCAAGATATACTTTCAGCACTTAGTAATTTAAACATTGCTAATTCAGGTCTAGGTAATATTATTCCTACAGAGGAATTTTTGGATAGTTTACCTGAACTTTCACATGAACATTTTAGTGTTCAATTAACCCAAAACCATTAAGGAGATATAATGGCACAAACAACTATGAATGCAGCGCTAGGTAATATCAAGCGTAACTATTCAAAAGAGGATTACAACCCTTTTAAAATGATGGAATATATCTATGACAATTGCCTACATCAAGGTGCAGGTCATACTGTATTAATCGTTGGTTATTCAGATCGCTTTGTTAATGAAAGTCTACGAGCATGGCAACATGTTCTAGTGGATAAAAATTTACTTAAAGATGGTGATCCTATTCCAACACTTTCAGCTACACAAGAGTTTGTAACTCACACTGGTACTGTGTTACAATTCAAATTCTTCAAAGATGAAGCACAACATCAAATGGCTTTTTACGAGGCAACTAAAGGTGTAACAACACTTGCACTTTGTAGTGAATACAAATCTGCGGATTTCTTGAATGTTATTCGAGAAGCACAGGCAGATAGTAATGTGTACGATTTTTCAAAAAATAATGAAAAATAAGTTGACACAGAGAATCTAAGTGATAAACTTACAGGCAATCAGATAACAACTGGTTGCCTATTTTTCGCAAACAAAAGGAGGTCTTTATGATCATTGAAAATAATATTGAAATTGTAGCTCCTACAGCTATCTTATTTATCTTATTGTGTTACTGGATTATCAAGAAAGTAACAACACCAGTAGCTAGTGAAGAAGTTCCGACATTTACAGAGGGTTTAAGTGAACTTTCTGAACCAAAGATTAAAGCGGTAACTGAGTCTCGCTATGTTGAAAAGAAAGCAAGTCGTACTCACAAAGATGTAAACCGTTGGGGTCGTTGGCGTTGTACTTTGACAAATGGTAAAGAAGTTACACGTATGGGTCAGCTATCAAATGTAATTAAAGCTGATGTAAAATCTTACCGAGAAATCAAGTAATTTAATTAAAAGTTTGGAGAAAACATTATGAGTACATTTTTTATCATTTCAGTAATCATCTTATTAATCTATACCTTTGTAGGTTATAAGGTTTACAAACAATCAAACAGCTTTTCTAAGCACATGATTTGGGGGTGGTTGCCAATGGTTTTCTTATGCTGGTGTGTTAAAAGTGGTTTTATTCCATTTGGTTGCCAACCAACTAAAGGTACAGCCAATGGTTAAGAAGCCTGAAGTAGAAGCGAGTGTACATCTCTTAAAAACACTTCCTGAAAACTTTAATAAAGTAGCAACTGGTGTAATGTCTTTTCAATTAAGAAAGAATGACCGAGACTACAAATTAAATGATATTCTTGTACTCCAAGAATATGTAGGTTCAGTACATGATGAAGATCAGTACACAGGTAGACAATTTGTATGTCGAGTTAATTGCATCTTGACTGAAGATGATGGGTTACAACAAAACTATGTACTCTTGAATATCTCCAAAATTCATTTATTTGGAAATAGGGCAGGGTTAAGGTATGAAACCAAACTATGAAACTAGTTACCAATTTTGTGAAGGTTGTGAACGTAGAATACATAAAAGCTTATTTGAAGATAAACAACGCTGTAATTCTTGTCGTGGCTTTTGGGCAGATGGTACTAAGATGCAAAAGGTGAAACGGGCAAAATCAGGAGAAGAAGAGATTGTCAACACCTAAAATAATTATTGGTAGAGTAGGTTACTGTCCAAAAGGTTATGCACCTTACAGATGTGACCGAAATACCAATAGTCCTCTGAAAAATCCGTTTGGAGGTAAAAATAATCCTAAGAATGGTCGTGAGGAAGCCTGTAATCAATTCTCAGCGTATTTCTCGAAAGAAATGATAAATCGTACCAGTGAAGTACGAATCGCTGTCAGAAGGCTTCTCAGGCGCTTACAGAAAGGTGAAAAAGGTTTGTGTTTACAATGCCATTGCTTTCCGTTAAGATGCCACACAGAAACAATTAAACAATATTTAGAGAAGGAGTTAGCAAATGGCTAAAACATTAATCCGTAACAAAGTACACGAAAATGCACAAAAGAAAGGTGAAGCTCTTCCAGTAACAGTAGCTATTGGTGAAGATGCATTGCAATCTCTTGTTGAGGATGCCGTAGAAGCTCATAGTGCAGAATTCTTATCAGCAGTGGGTGATGGTCGTAGTTCTTTAGAAACTCTTCTTGAAACGGCTGGTACGGCTTTACAAGCTATGATTGCAGCTATTCGAGTACGTTACCCTGAAGAGCAGTACACTATGTCTCAAATCGTAACAGCATCGGCAGCACAATCTCAAAAGAATGGAGATTTTGTTTTCCAAAAGGGTTTACAAGAAGGTAAGCTGCATGGTATTGTATTACACACTGAAGATGAACAAGGAAACTAATTATGAATTTAATCTCTCTATCTGATAAACTTAAAAGTGAAATTTCACAACTAAATGCACATTTTCAAAAGGTACGTGAAAATAAAGTCCTTGAAGATAACGAGCAATTAGAAGGTACAGTTGACACCTTCGTAAGTCTTGCAGGTTTTAAGGATAATGCTGATGCTATTATCAATGTTGCCAATGTATTAGATCAGGGTTTTAATATCGAATCATTGAACCTACACGAATCTATTGAACTAGCAAGCTCTAAAATGGTATTAGAAAAAACACTTGAAGAGTGTGGTTATCCAGTACAATATGAACCTGAGCCTGAAACAAAATGGCAATAGACTTTGAAAACAAACGCCCAAGGATAGGAGATACGATTAAATATGTAAATCCTAAATCCTCAAGAGGCGGAAGTAGATACATTGTAATCGGATACCCTATGGATAAGCAACGTGATGGGTCTTGGGAAGAAAAGATTTGTTACAAAAGTATTGACACAGGTATGGAGTTTACAAGATCATTTGACTTGTTGGATAAATTTGAATTAGTGGAGCAATAGCTTTGAAAAAGTTTGGAATTTACTTATTAGAGTATTTACTTATTCGACCTTTCAAGTTTTGGAAGATTCGTGGGTATGAAGTTGAAATCAAATATGAACCACTTCATACACCTGCTATGGGTTTTGAACCACCACAAAATACGGTGAAAAAGTTCAAACTATACAATGATGCAGTTGATTATTTCAATATTGAAATAGAGAAACCTTTGTATGACAGTATCGAATTGTTTTATATTGACAACAAAGGTAATCGAGTTAAAGTTAAAAGTCTACGGTGGTAGCCCTAACGGGTTATCACCATTTTTTCGTAATTGGAGGTTTTATGTCACTAGAATTGATATTATCTATGGTAGGTTTATTGGTACTTTGCTTTGTACAAAACATTGCATTCAGTTTAGTAAGCCGTAGTCGTAACCGTAATCACAAAGGTTACTTAATTGCTTGCTCTATTTTCAGCAATGGTGTATTCTTTGCCACACTAGGTATTTTAGTTAAATCAGACCTTGATCCGATTATGGCAATACCATATATTATTGGTTCTGTTTCAGGTTCAGTAGTTGGTACTGATATTGCCATTTATATTGAGAAGAAACTAGGAGTAAAAATGTAATGAACAACCTTAAGGTAGATGTGATTAGTCTGTTAGAAACAATGCAAAGGTATTGTAAGGGCGAGGTGAATGTTAGTTTTAGTGTTTCACCTGATTGTCAATTTACTGTACACTATTGGGTGATAAAAGATGAAAAGAAAGTGTCTCAGACATTTTGCTATTGCCTTGGTCATTTGAAATTATGTAAGATACCTGCTAGTGAAATACTCTTTAAAGATTTTGAACGATTTGTAAGGAGTATACGATGAAGGTAATCTGTATAGGTGGTACAAATGATGGAAAAGTTGTAAATGTAAGAAACGGTTGGACTCTCTTTGATCTTCCCGAAGAAACTTTATCAATGGAAAGGTATTCAATGGTAGAAGGTAAAGAAGCTTGTACTGAAACTTATAAAGTTGAAAATTATATTATTGAAAATTTTTGTGTGAACAATAGAACTTTTCAAATTGCAAGACATTCTAGTTTGACTCTAGAAGAAAGTTTTGTTAAGCTGTTAGATAATTACAAACCATAAGGAATCAATATGAAATCAATTCGATTAACTTGCACACTACCAATTGCTAAAGAACATAAGGCTGTAGAAGGTTCAGAATGGCATGGCTGTGTAGATCATGTAACATCTTACAAGAAGAAGGGTGTAAAGGTAAATGGCCCTGAAGGTATTTTTGTAGCCCTAGAGGGTGAATATGTTGTAATTGAGAAAGGAGAATAATATGTTGTTTGTAGAATCGAGAGCTAAGCGACACCTTAAAAAGTTTTTAATTAAATTTCTTGAAAACCCTCATAGTGTAGATCGTCAACATGGATTATGTGACAACCTACGTATACAGATGAATAAACACTATTATGTCAAACTCAATGACAGGTCGCACCCTATTGTAACTAAGGCTAGACATTTGTTTCGTGATTTATCTGTAGGTTGGCCCTTACATTCAGGAAGTGCTGGTTTTCCTATCAGAGATAAGGCAGAGGTGGTTTGGAAAGATTGTGGCCCTCATTGTCCTTCTGCTACAATTCAATATTTTTCTTGTGAAAAGTATAAAGGTCGTCAATTAGAATTACGTATACAGTTGGCTAAGTATATACTTTCTAAACTAGGATATTATTATGGGTAAATTTCGTGACTTTAACTTTTATGAAAGCAAATCATGGAAGGTCTTAAAAGAACGGGCAAAGAAAGAGCTTGACAAAGAATTAACTTCAATGCAAGATGCTTATACTTTTACAACATCAAGTGCAAGTCCTCAAGACTTCTTTGAAGAACTTTTAGAAACTTATTGGACAGAAGAACAAGTACCGTTGTTAGAAGATAAGCAATTACGCTATATTATGGCACAAATCCATGCTATGATGTGTGCAACTTGGGCTAATAAGCAAATTGCAGAGAAGTACACAAGTAAGATTGATGAGTTTTGGAAAACTACTCCAAGTAAAGATGCTGAAGAATTTTGTAACCACTACTTAGGTTCTAAAGGACATATGACCTATGATAAGATACGCAGAAGTGACCACCAAAAACTAGCAGCCTCTTTTTGCACCAGTTATAAAAGATCAGGTAACTTTATATGGACTAGTTTAGGGGAGATGGATGTATCTTTCTTAAAAAGAGCTATCAAGATTGTTTGTTTAGAGCAATATAATTGGGTCTTGGATAAAGAAAAAAGACTACCAGTATACACAGAAAACATGGTAGAGTATATGGAAACAATACGTGTAGCAGCACGTAGAAAGGTTTTAATGTAGAAGTGGCGTAGCCACGCAGCCGAGACAATAACTTTGGCAGATGAAATTGTCTGCCTATTATTTAATCAATATTGGAGGTACTATGAGTATACGATGTAAGTTAGGCATCCATGACTGGAAGATTACCAGAGAAGAATCTGGTGTTTGTAAGATCATGGTACAGGTTGAAGCTCAACGTACTTGTCAGCGTTGTGGTAAAATGCAAGAACAAGATACACATTGCCTTGGATTAAACCCACCTGAGTATATTAAGAGTTGGCACAATATAGAGCCACCTAAGTTTGAGAAGCCTAAGCGTGATAAAAGGCAACCTAAAAAGCCCTTGTTTAATGATACATTATTGTTCAAGCAAGTGGCATGTTCAGTAGGTAAAGTTGAGGCATTAAACGAACTTCTAGCGGTATCTCGTTTTTGTAAATTTATGGGATTACCATTTGTAATAGATCATCCATTACACCTAGCCTTTAATTGGAATAATACGCCTCAAGGTTACGACTATTGGAGACAAGTAAGTAAAGGTGTTGATACTTCTTATTGGCTAGAGTGGGATCTTTAAATGAGCATAGTGTTTTACAATAAAGACCATCTAAAAGAGTTGGTATATAAAAACCTTCCGAAAGAGGGTAAAATTGAATTAACGCAAGATTACCACTACACAGATAATCGCGGTAACTTGCATGTAATACCTAAAGGGTTTAAATCTGATGGGGCAAGTATTCCTAAGTGGCTTTGGAGTATTGCTGGTACACCATTTGCACCTGATGTTATTCGTGCGGCTGTAGTACACGATTATTTATATTCAGTTAAATATGATAGAAAGCTTGCAGATCGTATCTTCCATGATATACTGAAGGAAGATGGAGTTAACGTAGTAAAGCGTAGAGCTTATAAGACTGGTGTTAACTTATTTGGCTGGACATGTTATTAGGAGATACTATGATTAAATTAATAGATAAACTTTTATTTATAATCCTAACCCTTATTGGTGTAATTGCATTGGTGTGTTTCTTGAAATGGCAAACACCTGTAGATTATTTCCTATACACTGATTGGGAGGAAATAAGAGTAACTGGTTTAGTAGGAGTATTAGCTGGATTAGGACTGTACTACACCTATAAGGTTTAAAAAAGGGAGATAAGATGAAAGTAAAAGTAATTAAACCTGTTTCCGCTGATGCAGGTACATATGGCGGCATGAAAGATGTAGAGTGGGGTTCAGTAGTAGAAGCCCGTTGGATACGCCCTGAGATGGCTTCTGAGCCTGATAAACCTACTAATGGCGTAATGATTCGTGGTGATGAATTCATACGTATAGGTGGTTGCCCAGAGGCTTTTAAGGGTAATCGAGAACACCTTTTTGGCACTTTTGAGGTGGTAGAATAATGGTACTATTAGAGTATCCTTTTATCTTACTTCATAGACCAATTGTAGTTGATATGAAATTAAAAATACCTACTGGCAGGTATAAAGGATTTACCGCTAACTACATGATTAAGGTTAATGGAAGACCAATTTACTGTGGACAAAGTAAAGATGTGTTCAAACGTGTAGGTAAACACCGTTCTATGATGAAAAACCATAAAAAATTGGCTACAGGTGTTGACTTACCTGATTTAGATTGGCACAATGACCATATTACTTTTGAACTATTTAACATGTATGCTGATTTGGCTGGCAGAAAGGAGTTAGAACAGCTTATACATGATGAATGTCCTGAATTATTATCAAATCCCTAGGAGGTAACAATGTTTGATGCAAATATGAGACACCTGTGTAAAGGACTTAAATTCTTTGCTGAAGTACATGCAGTACGTGGCAATAGTCCGTTGGTCAATGAAGGTGTAAAGTCAGGTGATATTTTGTTATGTACAATGCTTAGTATCGGTAACTATAATCCACGTATCAAGGTACACTTTCCTAATGGACGTTCAATAATCACCCGTCACTGGGATCACCATGACGAAGATAAACTTTTAGACACTATGCTGGTGTTTAGTGGTATTTTAAAAGATGATGGTACATTTGGTAGCTTCATTGAAGATTGCTGGAAAACTAAAGCACAGAATCTTATGGAAAAATTTAAAAAGGCTGGCAAGCGAAAACTTATCAAGGCAACTGATGACTGGTATCCTTGCTTTCCTCAAAATATGGTAGAGCTTTCATTCGCTAAGTTACAACGTGATAAGGAAGATAAGACCGATACTTACCGTGTAGCTGTGTGGGGTATGGATGATATGGGCATGGATAAAGATTTTCACTCAGATGATCCTACTGAAGCACTGGCACTGTATAATAAATTGGCAAGTATTGATTCAGTGAGTACTGAATACTTAACAACCCTTGGGTTTGAATCTTTTTAAGGAGAAAATATGAGTTGGTCAGAAATTTTAGATAGAGCTACTTTGGCAGCAGATATTTGGGGAGTATTTCTATTCACCATCATGTTAATAATTACTTGGTGCTTAGGTACTGAAGAAAAGCGTCACCGTTGGAATCAATCAATTTACCAATACTACCTTAGATTACCATTCCTTGTAGGTGTTTGGGCTTGGATTCTTTCAGTGGTATGTTACACTACAGCAATTGTAGTAAGGTATGGTGTAGCATGAGTATAAGATTACCATATAAACCAGTTAACTTCCTGAATACAGGTAATGAACCAATCCGAGACTTAGTATTCAGTTGTGCAGTACAGGGGTTTCGATATAAACAAGTACGTGAGATGGTTGGAAAGCAAGGCTATTTCCTTACTGTAGAGCAGTATAACGCTGTCTGCAAGCTTGTTAATGATCAGATGAATCTTGATATAGGTCACAAACAACACCTCTTAGGACGCAAGGTAGAGCCTGAGATGGAAGATATACCTTTAGATTGGGATAATATTGATGTATAAGTTTCCAGTAACACAAAGCGTTATGTTTGTACAAAAAGATCCGTGGAATAGAGGCGCTATGTGGCGAGTAAAATCTAATTATGGCAACTTATTTCAGATAGCATATCTTGAGAAACGGCCCAATGGACGTATTCTAAGGCAACTGAAAAAGCGTTTAAAGCGTAAGGGTAAGCAACTACTGGCAGACCCTAAAACGGCTCACAGAATACCATACAAGGGGGTACAATGGAGATAGTATTAAAGATATTAGAAGCAGTAGCAACGGTCATCATAGCATACTTTTCGATAGGTTTTATTTTGATCTGGAGATGCTGGCCTGTTAATGATGATCAAAATCAAGCACCATTCTGGGTGCTAGGTCGATTGATTGCAAAACCATTTAAATTATTATGGAAAGGATTAAGGGGGCTGTTCTTATGGATGGGGAAATATTTCTAGCATTGGTAATTCTTTATATTTTATTTGGTAGTTACAACACAGAGGATAGAAGCTAATGGCAGCAGAGTTTGAATTTGATTGGTGTGATATTGCAGTAAGTGAAGATACAATGAGTGGAGGTGTGGCAATCACCTTTACCAATAAATCAGATGGCGAAGGTAATCAACTTCCAAAAGAAGAACGGCAAGTATATCATGCTGAAATGGATAACTACCAAGCCTACCGATTAGCTATGGAAATCCTAAAGCGTGTTGATGTAAACGATACAAGGGGTTCACATTGAGTAAAAAGATATTCGATCCAATAGGGTGTAATGATGATGTAGAAGTCCTTACAGGCAAGTATAAGGGTTACAAAGGTTATGTGGTAGATACTAGTGCTTTAAATGGTACGGTGGCTGTAAGGCTTCAGACAGGCTTAGGTTGGCATACCTTTAACTACAAGCATAAAAATGTGAGGAAAATAAAAAGCGTAGCGTAGTCGAAAATTTCAAAAAATTTAAAATCTAATTTTTTGAAATAGGGGGGTCATCTGTAAAAGGGTGGCCCTCTTTTTTGATCAAAATTTATATGGTCAGTAGTAGGTGTCAGTAGTAACTAGTCAGAGTTTAATGTCAGAGATATAACCTCAGAAGTATATGGTCATTATTTATACAGTCCTCAAAACTAGAATTTATCTGTGAGGGTGGGTAGGGGTCATTTTGAAGCCCCACACCCCTGTATTTTATCATGGATTGTGTATCATTGTCAAGCTAATTAATTAAATAAATAACATTACTTATTGATTATTTATGTTGACTTGCCATGATGGATCATTATAATAGTGTGTATTGATTAGATAAGGAACTTACACGATGGACAATGAAGAGTTTAGAAACAACGCTTGTTTGTTATTAGCTGTGATAATATTTGCCCTGATAGGGTTGTTATATTTATATGATAAAGGGTTTATTAATTATGTTTAAATCACTTAATGTGGAGCGTATAGGGCGCTGTATTGATGTTATTACTGCTTGCTTAGTAGTTGTATTAGTTGTTAAGTTATGCACTCTATAAGCTTGCTGTGTGTCATTATGGCTATGGTATTGCATGATCATTGGTATAACGGGCAAGGTATTGAATAGTTAAATAGTTTAAATAAAGGGTTGCATTGTGTAGCCCTTGCTGTATAATAGGCTTTATCAATTAAGGAATGATTGAACCATGCTTACTAAGGCTTAACAGCTAAAGGGGTTATCAATACGGGGCGGCTGGCTGTAATTCAATTAAAAGGATCGGATCTCCCCGAATCAGTTATCCCACAACTTGATCCCCATTGTCAGCGGTTGGTTATAATGCCCCTTGTGTGAGGTTGGCAAGTTTCCCCGTCCTGTTCTGATTCCAGTTTATCCAGTGTGGTGCTGTTATGTTAGGTCATTTCAGTTTATCCGCTTGATGGCGTTACTTCGGAATACATGAGCCATTATAATGATCCTGATCCTAATGTCAACACTTTATTTTAACCTTTTTACTGTCTATATAGTCTTAGTAATGATTATATAGTTTCATTTTGCCCATTTTAGCCCTTTTTCAAGGGTTTCTAAATCCCTTGATTCCTCTGTAGCCCTTGCTGTATAAGGTTTTGCGAGATTAATAGACGCCAAACCGCCAGCGGAAAAGGGTCAAAAACCAGAAAATGAAACTATATAATCACTATTAATATTAATAATAGTACTATTCTAATGATGATGATTGTTTTAGCGTGTGTTAATCCTATATAACGAATAGTTATGATTGATTAGCCTATTATAAGTAATATTTATGTTAGTTAAATAGTGGGATTCCTCCGCTGTTTGATCCTATATTGTAGCTTATTTGATTATTATACTATGATTAATTATGATTGTTAATACTTGATTGATTATTAGTGATTGATTGTTACTATTGATTATGATTAATTATTATGTTAAGCCTTATTTTGATTGGTCTATAGCTTGATCGCTCGGTCATTCGTTGCCACTCATTCCCTCGCTTATAGCCTATTAGATTGTAAGGCTCTGTAAAGCTCTGTAAGACGTTTTAAGGTTGTGTTAATATGATTTACTGTTAGATAGGGTTAAAAGCTCTTAGGATTGATTCTAGATAGGTTATATTTGATTGTTGTATAGTATTGTTTTGTTTATTTGTATTGTATGTATTTATCTAGTTGTATAAGAGAGTTTAACAAGGTTAGTATAGAGAAAATGAGAATGATCAAGCGTATAAGCTCTTGTATGCGCCTGTAAGCCTTGTTATTAGTGAGTTGGTATGATTTATTAGCTATTATACAAAAAGCCTGTTAGGATTGCTTACAGGCTTATATTAGTAAAGGTTTTGTATTCTTAAGATCCCTTATAATACTATTTAAGCTAGTCTTATGATATATGCGGATCGTACCTTGTCGGGTTGTCATTGCATCCGTTCTAAGCTCCCAAGTTTTTGATCTTGTCTTGTGTCCTTTGTGGTTAGCTATTCTAATGAGTTTGACTTGTTTAGAGTGTAGTTTGATATAGATCGATCCTGTGGTCTTGCTTGGTATCACTACAGGGTTTAAGTGTTGGCAATGTGGCAAGAGTTGATCAAGTAACTTAGTAAGCATTTTGTAAGCTCCAATAAAAAAGCCCTAGGATTAACTAGGGCAAACAGTCAAGGGAATGATCAATCTGTAGTGTGAATAATACGAGCATATGATCCGTTATTACGATCACACCAGTAAAGCAATTCTTTTTCTGTCACCATATCAGATAAAACATCTGTTAAGGTCTTACTACCTGCGTATACATTGCCTATTGCTTTCTTGGCGGCTTCCATTGGGCAATTGAAATTAAAAGTACCGTTGTATTTGTCGGTGTGTGTTAAGTATACTTCTACAGTGAATTTAGCCATTGTGACTTGCTCCGATTAAGTTTAAAAGGTGGGGCGCTTTGCCCCTTGCTTGAGTTGTATTATTACCGATCTTGATATTGGTGTCAACAATTGTTTTTAAATATTTTCAATTAATGGATCAGCGTGTCTTGCTCTTTCTAGTGCCTCTTTGTTGTTAGCTCTTAACCCCTCTTTAGCAGATAGGATTATATCGACAACGCCTTGACTAGAAAACAATTTTACTTCGTAGATGTTACCAGCTACCATACCCAAACCTACTATATAACCTTTATCCTCTAACATTGCTAAGGTCTGGCTTGCCATTAAAGCTACTTTTGAAACTGCTAACATTTGAAATTATCCTTTGTTTTGTCTGTTTAACTGTGTACTATTGTAAGGCTTAACTATTTTGCAGTCAAGCCTTTTTGCAAATAATTTAAAATTGTACATCTAGTAAAGCATTGCCTAATGTAAGATAGTAATCGTTAGCCGCTTGCTTTCTTGCTTCAGTTAGTGAAGTGCTAGCTGATTTGTTTAGGTTGTTTTCAACTTCTTTAATGTATAAAGCGTGAAAACCATCAGCCTCTTTTTCTTGGTTCGCTGCTAAATCTAAGGCTAAATTTAAGTGAGTTAAAAAATCATTACCTGTGTACATTTTAAGTTTTCCTTTTGTTGGTGGGCTTCCCCGTTTGACTTGCTGCCCATTATAAGGATCTAGACAAGCAAGTCAACAACTATTTTACTATTTAGTTAATAAATTATGATGCTCTAATTGTTCACTAGTAAAATATGAAAAACGTCTAGCAAAAGGTGATCTTTCAAATGCTGCCCAGCTTGGAAAAGTGCGGACACTGATCGCCATCTCAAAGCCCTTGCTTTCATTTGTGGCATAGGTAACACGGATCGCGGTTCTCTTCTTGCTCTTAAGCTTTTCTAGCTCTGCTAACATCTCAGCCTTTTTTACTCTTTCACCATTCAAAAACATAGGTAAATGATTAGTTTTATATAGGATCGAATCCTTGCCCGTTTTGCTTAATAAATCTATTGCGAACCCTACACGATCAAAGGCTCTTTCATAAACCTGATAGATTGATCCTAGACCTTGGCAATATGTGATTGAATCGACTGATTTAAGCATTTTAATTTATCCTTTTCTCTTGTTTAGGGCTTCATTATAAAGCTAATTAATTAACACTGTCAACAACTAAATGATAAAAACTTTAAATTTATTTATACTCTTCAATTTTTAAACAATAGATAGAGTTTTCAGCTTGAGCCGTTACAATGTCACCATCAAAGGCAAAGGCTCGACTAATAAGATCCTCGGCTTGTGTGATTGTTAAATACTGACCTTGTAAGGCTGTTAATGTTGCCACTTCTGCGATCTGATCTCCACCTTCAGCAATGATAAGATCTAGTAGTGTTTGACAGCCTTGTGAATTGGTAACAGTTAAAAATACTTTCATTGTAAATTGTCCTTAATATTTAGCAAGTGTAATAATTAAAGTAGCTACTAAAAAAGTCGCACCTAAACCAGTTAAGCCAGTTGCAACAAGTACAGCGCCAGCACAAGCCATTTTAAGTTTAGTAAGTGTTTTCATTTTGTAGCCCTCTTTGGGTTGTTCGTTTAAGTTGTGGTCATTATACCTAACTGATTTACACTGTCAATACATTAAATGCAAATTAGTTAAATTAATTGTAAGGGCGATTTCTCGCCCCGTTAGGCTTAAAGTTTATCTGGATCAATGTTGTAGATAGATTCGTTTGTAGCCGTATAAGTTGCTTTTTCAAGCGTTGTATTGTTAAGGATAATCAAAAGTTCAAAGCTTAAATCAGAATTGCTATAGTAACTAGTTGAAAGTGTCACGCCCTCTTGTGAGCGTAGAATTAAGCCGTGTTTCTCGATTAGTTCAGCGATTTGATGATCAGTTAGATTTAAATTTTTCATTTGAATTTTACCTTTTATTATAGCCTGTTGCATTAGTGCCGTTGGTCTATGTGTGGCATTATGGGGCTAAACGGTTTTATAGTCAAGCCCCTTTTTCAATTAATTTTAAATTATTTTAGACGTTGCCCAAACTGATTAAAATGTATGTATTCGGCTTGCCTTTTTCTTAGTGCATCTTGATAGGCTGGCTTTTTATTCTCTGGTATTGGATCACCTATCTTGTAAAAGGTATCAAAGATCGTTAGTATTGAGGCTGGTTTAATTGATCCGCCCTTACTAAGTGCATTTAGGGTTTTATTGCCCACGTAAGAGCCTTTACCAGCTTTTAAAAGCTTTCTTAATACTTTGGCTCTCATTTTCTCCTGAAGCGCTGCCTGTGCGTTGTGGGCTTCATATTTTGCGATATTTGATAACACTTTACTTTCTCCAATCTGTTTTGTTTACAGGGCTATTATCTGATAATTAATAAACCCCGTCAAGCACTTTTTGAAAAAGATTTAAATTATTCTCAAAACTCTGGTTTTACGTTTTGCCGCTTCTTCCATAGCCCAGCCGATCCGCATGGCTGTAGCACAATTAAAGGTATAACTTGTTCCATCTTCAAAATATGCCGTATGTGTTGGTTTAGCTTGTTTCATTACTTTGTCACCATATCATTAAAACCGTTTTCAATCAACCACTTTGCAAAAAGTGATCCCTTTCTCTCGCTTTTGTTCCATATTGGGCTTTTCAATTGCTCCGCGATCCATGTTACCACATCTTTTTGAACTTGTGAAGCCCATTTACGCACCAAGCCATGATCAAATTCAGGAACACAATTGAAAAAAGAATAATCTTGATCCCCATCTTTATACACTTTTAAAATGTGGGCTGTTTTATCTTCAGAGAGAAAATAACACGTAGTTACTTTAAAAACATACTTAGAATCATTGGTTAAATAGATTTGGTTTAAATTGTAATTCATGGTTAAATTATCCTTTTGTTTAAGTCTGGGCATTATGGGGCAATTGTTCGCCCCTGTCAATAAGTATTTTAAATTAATTCTTAATCATACCCATTACATATAGTAAATCAAGCTTATGGTTTTCATAGTGAGCTATACGACTTTCAAACGTACCAGAACGGGCTTTCATGTTTAAGCTGGTAAACTCTTTGATCTTCTTGCTAACGTCCGTTAGACGTAATTCTAGGCGCTGATAGATGCCGCCTTTGTAGCCTGTCTTTGTGCGATTAATAAGAGTACGAAAAGCAAGGTAAACCGCACGCAAACAACCAGCAAAATATTTGCCCTTGAAACCACCAAAGATCGTAGCTCGTTGTGCTGCCATTTTCCAAGCTTGCTTGAAGATTTTAGATTTAGTTGATAAGTTAAACATGAATTTTTCCTTTCGTTGTGTTGTGTTGTTCTCTTTAACTGTGACCTATTATAATGATCTAAATTTTAGAGTCAACACCTATTTTTAATTTTTTCGTAAAAAGTTGCTTTATTGTGACTATGAAAACCTAGATCAATGCTTTTAGTGGTTTTATTGAAATAGATAACAATAAAGTTGCCCGTTCTTTTTTCACCAACAAAGAAGCCTTTTAACTCTGATCCTACATGGTATGGATCAACCGTGTTTAGGTCTACAGACAATTTAGGGGCGTGAGTAAGTACCAGATCGATCAAGTCTTGCTGTAAGTTGTGATCACGGGCTGCTGTTAGAAAATTGTTACTCATGGCTAGATCTGTCCTTCAAAATAAAGTGCTACAACTGGGCAAGCTTTGCAATGCTCTTTGATCTCGCGCTTGCTCATTTCTAAATCGCTGATAGTATCGGATATTTCGCCTTGTTTGTCAATAGCTTTTTGCTCGATTCTTTCTTTTTGTGCCTCGGTCTTACCTTCAAGATCATAGGCTGTTTGTTCAATCTCAACTTGTGTATTAAAGCGGTTTACAAGCCCTTGAATGCGTTTTAGAGTTGCTTTATTCTTAGCCACGACTTTCTCCCGTGATTGGCTTTCTCTTAACTGTGTGACCTATTATAAAGTCACACGATTAAAAGTCAATACCTAATTAAAGAAATTCAGATAAAATATTTTTAGCCTGTTTTCTTGTTTGGCTTAATTTCAATTCATTAGCTCGATATTCAAAACGGCCTAATGATTGAATAGCAAGATCAATTGCTTGGCGCTCGTTGTCTCCAATTCGTGAATCATGGAAAATAAGAGGACGATCCGCCCCGACTGGCTTAACCATGATACGAATACTAGGCCAGCAAGATAAACCGCTTAATTCGATCTTAACATCAATATTGATTAGCTCGTCATCTGAATTAAGAACATCAAAATTAAACCCTGTGCCTGTGTCGTGTTGCTTTACTGTTTCACGTACTGCACTATTTACGAGGTTAGTTAAAAATTCCATTGAATTCTCCAAGTTTGGTAAGTGAGGTTAAACCCTTTGCTTAACCTCTTAACTACGTATTATAAGGATTTAGATCCCTGTGTCAACACTATTTTAGTTTATTTAGTAGAAAAGTTTCTACAGCGTTAAAACCGTTGTGAATTTCACCCGTTGCGGTGTCGGTTAGTTCAAAGGTTAAGCGGTCAGTATTTACCGTGATAAGGAACGGAACACCACCAAGGATCAAAGCGTTTGCCATTAGTTCGGGCTTTGCCTTGAATAGTTCGGTTAATACCTGTTCGCCTAGGTCTTTAATATAAGCTAAACGAGCCTTAAACACTTCTAAGCAAGCTTGACGTTGTGCGGCTAGGTTTGCAACGCTTGGCATTTTGTCATAGACTAGACGGGCTTTGTCGGCTGTCTCTTGTGCCTTAACTACTGCTAACTGCTTAGTATTATTTTGTGCTAGTGCTGTTTTTTGCTTTTCCATTTTCATCTCCTTAGATGTTTAGTTAACTTAACTTTAGAGCCTCAATTCTAAAGCCCTAAAATCTAATGTCAACTATTAAAACAAAATATTTGCTAATAATTTTAAACCTAAAATACCAGTCGGGATCATCATTAGGTGAGTAATAAACCAGATATAACCTTTTAACATTTTAGTATTCATTTGAATTTATCCTTATAGTAAGTAGTTTGCTTTGCTTCAATAACTACGTATTATAAGGATATTGATCAGGGTGTCAACACTTATTTATAAAATTATTGCAAATATCCCATAATTTTTGAAAACCGTTATTATTGATCCGTTGCTTAGTTCGGATCTCTCTTACTATGTTGTAACTTTTCCCGTCTTCGCTGGGAGTCCTTACAACGTGTTGCACTTCGTTTGATCCACTGTTTAAGCGGTCAGTTTTGATGATCAATAAATCGTGATCACCATAGAAAAATTCAATTTGTTGACCGTAAACATTGAGCCATAATTTAAGCTTATTTTCCGCGATCAATTGTTCAAGAATCTTTGAAACTTGATTAAGTGTTTTTACTTCTGCAAACATGGTAAAGCCTCTTGATTTGTCCTTGTTTGTTTATCTGTGGTTCATTATAAGGATATTTGATCGCCCGTCAATACCTTTTTGTAAAAATAATTAAATTAATTTTATGTTGCTTTTTTCTATCTATACATGCAAGGCTATAAAAGATTATACACGGGATCGCTTTTGCTGGCTTCCTGTGCGAGGCTGTGAGCGCTTTTCTCTTATGTGGTAAAGTGTTTGCTTGTCTTGCCTGTGTGGGGCGCTTAAAATGGCTCTTAGGGCTTTTAAATTATTTTCAAAATTTCATCTCAAAATGATTGATCTGTATCTGGTTTTATGTTAAGCTGGATCATTTTGATTTCACAAAATAGCACAAAAATAGCTGGTTTTGCTGCTGCCCTAGTAATTAGAAACGAGATCGAAAAAGCCCCTAGGTATGGTTTTTAGGGGGCTTGGTTTTTATGCTCTTTATATTTTCTATATTGAGGTTTAGAAAATTCTTTTTTAAATTGCCATAGCCATCGGGGTAAATATTAACATAGCTAATACACTAATTGCAACCACTTTTATAAAAGTTGGTGAATTTACTTTTTTATCCTTTGGTGTCATGTTAACGTAATCTATACCGACCATTTTTATTTACTCGCTTTGTTTAACTTGTGCTTATTGTCTCAGGTCTTGACTGTATCGTCAATAGGTTTTAGTAAAAAACTTTTCTTCCTGTGGTGATCATATAATCACACTGTAACCCGTCTAAATTGACGCTGTGATCCTCTCTGGTGTGCCAATGGTCACAACGCATAGGATTATAGCAAGCCTCTTGATTAAAGCCGTTAACAGGCGTTACAGGGGCGATCACAACCTCTTCACACTCTACCCAAGCACAAACCTGTTTAAGGTTGTTAGCCTTGATCCATTGTGCCGTTTTAACACTATTTACCAGCTTAGCACCTTTTAAAACTAAATTGTTTTTGTTAGGATCAATATACTGCTTTTCACTTGTCTTTGTGTCGGTGATCTGCCAGTGCATAAAATGTTTACCATTCTTTAAATGAAAACGTACCTTAAACATTAGATTTTCCTTTTGTTTGTTTCTCTTAATAAGTAAGGCTATTTTAAACCCTACTCGGTAAAAGTCAACAATTATTTTTAAAAATCTGGGTGATCATCTTCTAACTGTTTAGCCTTCTTTTCTCGGTGGCTTTCTCGGATCTTGTATTTCTTCATAGCATACATGATCTTAGCCCTTGCTTTGTGTTCTTTGCTCACTGGCTCGGACGGTGTACCGTTTAAATTGAATCGTACAGCGTCAGCCCTGCGGCATTGCTTAACATATTCTAGGCGCTTAGTCCATACCGCTAGACAGTCGCGGATCTCAGTCTTACTTAAACCGCTTAGCCCGTCATTAGCTAGTTGCTCTAGGATACCAATTGCCAAAGGTAAAGGCAAGCGTTTATTGAATAAATGCGGATAAGTTTTAACTAGTTCGCCTATGTTCTTTTTGTAACGCTTAAAAATATTTCTCTTATACTTAGCCATTGCTTTTGATCTCTTGAATGTATTTAACAAGTAAGGTTTTCACCTTGTTTAATATCTCATCTTTGTTAGATACGTTTTCAATATCAACAAAGATCCCTTTTTGGTTGATTTCAACAACACCCATCCCTAACAAAGTTAGTTCAGTATCACTATACAGGTATTCGTTTTTAAATACAAATACACTAGATGATTTTGATTTAAAAGTTTTCAACAATTCTTTTGTAAACTTAATCAATACGGTTAGTTTAACGATCTCGGTTTCCATAGTCAAGCCCTTAATCAATATATTTTAAAAGTTTTATCGTTGCCTTGATCGCCATTGGTCGCGCTCCACCTGAAGCCATAGAAAAGCCCTGATAAACGTCTATTAGTTCTCGCTTTTCTAAGTCATCAACAATATTTTTTAACATCTGGTAATTGATATTAAAAACCATCGTGCTAACCTGTAATAGTTTGTTATTGTTAATAACTAACCAGCTAACGATCCGCCTGATCAATTCTAAGCGCTTCTTTGTAGCTCTCTTGTTCTCTTTTTTGTAATCTTCTGATACCCTTAAAGCGATTTCAAAAGCTCTTACAGTCGCGTTGTGGCGGTCTGATAAAAGATCCCAAGTGGGTTTTTGTAAATCAGGATTCCATTTATTAAGTGGTCTACCTGTTTTAGTGTGGCGCTCTAATCCTAAACCATTTTCGATAAGCATTTGATCGCCTCCTTAACTGTTTAACGTGTGGCTATGTTAAACTATTGCTTGTAATAGTGCAAGCGTTTTTATTATTAAATTCTTGGTGATCCTGAATTACTTGGTGCAATGCCTTTGTAACGCTATCTAAGCCGCGATCAGTCTTAATCTGTTCTAGGTAATCAAGGTTTGTTTTTGCTACTGATAATTTAGCCATTGTTATACCTCCTTACCATTAACACAAGCAAAATGAAAGTGCAAGCAATATTTCATAAGACTATAATCGCCCTCGTTAAGCTTGTGTAATGCCTTGTTAAAACCTAAGCTTTTCAAATACTCTTCAATTGATTCAATAGTATTGTGTTTAGATTTATCTTGGTGTGTCTTTTCTAACCACTTGAAAAACTCAAGATCCTTAAATGGTGTCGAATTCTTGCCAGTGTCGGGAATATTAAACACTTCTTTTTCTAAGATACCTTTTAATAAAACCTTTGCCGCTTCTCGCTTCTGCTGTTTGATCCAGTGTGGCTTTAAAACGTCCTCAAAAGCTCCCCAACAAGAGATCATAACATCGTCAAGGGTTTTATTGTAAAACTTACAAAGTGCCTTAGAAAGCGTTACAGCGTCATCATAGCTAGATAAGAAAACTACAAAAGTTTTCTCTTTAAGTACGCAAAGTTTAAATTGCTTTGTACCTTCTCGCCAGTATGCCAAATTATTTAATTTAAGGATCGTTTGTTCAAAACCTTTTAAACTATATTGTGCATCACTGATTAAACCGTTATAGTATAGGTTTTCATCTTGTCTATAAAGTACCGTACCTTCAAACATGATCGCCTGTAGTGCAATATCATTACCTTGTGCAAGGTCTAACGGGCTGTAATGTCTGCCAACTTCAAAAGCTTCTGAACTATTTTGTACCTGATACGAATAGCCATTATGCATCATATCATATTGAAGGTTATGAATAAGTTTAGATTGAATCTGTGCCATAATTATAAATTCCTATAGTTGGCTAAAAGTAAGTTTCTCTTATCTATAGCCCCGTATTATACAGAGCTATAAATCAAAGTCAACAATTAATTTTAAAAAATCTTTCGAGTTTCTAAGCTTGGGAATTCACTATAAAATAACCAGTTAGTTAGTTTAAAATAGTTCTCCCAAGTGCGAGACATACCCCAAACAGGTTGATACTCTTTTTGTGCATCAGCTACGAAACTTTTAAGATTATAACCATGCTTTAAAGAAAGTTCAAGTATTATTTTATGAGTTTCTGATAAAAACTTTTTATCGCTTAATGTGCTTAAAACTTCAGCGCCATCAGTCCATAAAAGTTTATGTTTGAAAACACCTTTTTCTTTAGCAAGGCTTGATTTCCAATTGTCAAACAATGGTTGATTAAAAGTGAATTTAAAAATTGCATTATCTTGTTTTTCAGATTCCCATTGTTTATATACTGTAACATGGGCAACTCTATCACACAAGACTTTTCTTGATACACAATAAAAACCCCTTGGATCAAGTCCTCTTTCTTCACATAGGCGTTTCATCTCTTGGAAAATATTCTCATCTGAAGCCATAGGGAAAGAGTTTGTAACAATACCTAAGCGTGTTTTTAACTGTTCTAATGTAATCACTTTTAATTTCTCCAAGTGGTTGTTTTGTTTAACTGTTACCTATTATAAGGATTTAATTTTTAAATGCAAGCTTTATTTTATAAACTTTCGCGGTATTTGTGATCTTTTGCCGCTTGGCGTTGGCGCTTCAAAAGCTTAGCTTGTTTCTTTGCTGCTTTTCGCCCTAGCTGCTGATCGTGCTGCTCTTGGTTAACTACTACGCGCTTTGTGTTCTTCATTGGTGCATTTGGTTTCATTCTAATACCTGTAATTAAATCTAATACTTTGAACCATTACAGCGCCATTATCAGAAGGTAATACACCTAAATCAACCGTAAAGCTTACTTTTTCGGTTAGTGGGTATTTTACCGCGATACTGGGCAAAATGTAAAGGCTTAAATGTTTATTTAAATATGCCGCCCCTGCCTGATCTTTAGTGTAGCCAGTGACAGCCCCTAACATTAAGTTAGTGCTAACCTGTACCGTGTTTAGTTGGTACTTGGTTAACTTCCAATTATAACCAATCAAGTGAGATCGATTATAATAGGAATTTTCAAAGGTTGCAACAACTATTTTATTATTAAATATTAAGCCTTTCATATGATGATCGGCATTAAATAGGTTGTTATCTTGTCCTTTGATATAGTGTTGAGACTTAGCGCCAATTATAGCGCTTATTGTCTCTGTATGACCTTGTAACGGGCTTAAACCGATAATCAAGGTCATTGCACTAATTAACCGTTTAATGGGCGTACTGTGCATTTTGGAACGCTTCAGACATTGCCGTCATAGGTTGGATCGGCTCTGGGCTGTGTTGCTTAGCGTGTTCTTTTGCTGTTAATACATCTTGACCCACAACAAAGATTTTACGCTTAATTCGTTGTGCTGGTAAACGCAAAGAACGATTAACCTTTGACGGTAGTTTTAGAGTACCTTTAGTAAAAGGAATAGGCCATAAACCACCAACCTTTGATCGTGCTTGCTTAGTAAGCTTATAACCTGCCATAGTGTTGATAATAGTGCCTAGTGTACGTGCATTGTTACGGTTTGCTACTGCTAACATAATTTACCCTTATTGGTTTATTTAAAGTTTCTCTTAATGAGTAACCCTGATTATAAGGGCTACTGTTTAAAAGTCAACTACTTTTTAAAAGAATTTTTCTAAAGTTGGCAATTCTTGCTCTGTTACTGGTTTACAATCATAAAGTGTGTAAATCATTTCACCGTGTAGATCTTCTATCTGCTGACCCTTTTCTAGCCACTCAGCGCCATCATCAAGATTACAATGACATTCAGCTAGTAATGCCTGTGTTGCTGCACTTTCTTCTGTTACAGCGTGTTTGACAAGCGTGTGTGTCGTCTTCTCATATTCACCAGTTTGAATTTTAAGTGTTACTAAGAATGCTACCGTTTTCATAAATTACCCTTTTAGGTTGTTTGTTTTAACTGTTTACTAGTTTACTTGATTCATTTTGAAAGTCAACAACATTTTGAAGAGTTTCAAAATTTATTTGCATCGGGATTGCTTCAATAATTCCGCCCACATCTAGAACCACCTTAGACGCGATTTCTACCGCTTCCGCTGGTTTTAGTTCAGGATTAGCCAGCATTGCCCCGTGTGCAACTCTACGACCTGATCCAATGCAATAAAGATCATCAACTATCTCAAGTTGCATAAGTTCACCATCTTTTAAATAGAACTCATACAGTGCGTTAGATATGCGGTCATAGTACACGGCTATATTATTTTTTGCAAGTGTTTTCTTGAACAATTTTAAAAGATGTTTACGATCATATTTGAGCTTGTGCCATTGATCCGAAATATTACCGATCACGCCCATTTCACCAGATACAAAAATAAATTGCTCTTGCTTTGGACACTGTACCCATTTACAATATCGATCTGATCGAATCTCACCTTGCCAAGTAACACGGCTATCAATAGCGATCTGGTTGTGTGTCTTACTAATAACTAAACAGGTCATAAATTATAAATCCTTTGCAATTAAAACATATTCTGTTTGTGGGAATGCTTTATAATGTGCCACCATGTAACCGCTTTTAGCGTAACGCTCACCAAGCGCATGAGGTGCATAAAATCGTTTACATATATAAACTAAAGCCCTTTGAAAATCATCATCACAAATCTTTAGAGCCTGATCTACTGTATCACCATCTTTGCAAAACTCTTTAGTGATTGTATTATGCCCGTTTGAAAACTTAATACGTGTCGGCTTTGTTGCCGTTTCTGGTAAAATTTTTGCTTTGATTGCCCAATTAGCCATTTTTAAATTATCCTAATGTTAGTTAGTTTCTCTTAACTTAGGACTTCATTATAAAGCCCTAAATTTAAAAGTCAACTATTATTTTCAACTATTGTGATCAGGTCTTCAAGTGAAAGATCAAAAATACTGTAATGTTGTTGATCAAATCCGATTAAGGTTAATTGATCATGTACTATCACCAATTCACTAAAACTTTCAAAACCTACATGTAAAGCGTTTGAATGGCTTACAACCTTTGATTCTACTTTAGAGTTTATCACAAGATCTCTAAGTGTTGCAAGTGTTTGTGTCTCTAAATCTCTGTAACGCTTTTTTAATGTTTCCATGACTTACCTTTTTAATTAAGTTTTCTCTTGTCTATGGGCAGTATTATAAACCGCCCATAATTCAAAAGTCAAACATTTTAAACACTAAATTTTAAATCTTTCATACGCTTTTCAGCCGCGACAATATAAGCCACAATTACAGGATCATATTTTTGTCTATACTTTTTAATAATGTCTAAAGACAAACGCGCATCAGCTACTTTATCAACAAGATCATTATAAGTCTTGTCATTATATTTCACCATATCATTATAAATATTCTCGGCATGATTTGCAACTTCTTCAGTAACAAATTTTGCAACACCATGATCACCCATAGCGAAGATTAAAAAGCCGTGGTAAGATTGGCTTGATTCACTTACATAACGATCAAGGTTTAGATCATCTTTAATCATGCAAGCGTTAAAACCGTTCTCGTTTGGCGTACCTGTGTACGTCTTACCAACTGTAAACATTTTTGTATCTCTTGGTAAACCAGTGCAAACTACTTTCATTTTTAATTGTTCCTTTTTGTTTAAGTAAAGCCAGTTTAACAGACTGGCGGCTGGTGTCAATAGTTAAATTAAGAAATTTTAACTCTTTTTTGTAGGTGGATAAAAAAGGCACTACCTAACGACATAGAAGATCCGCTTGGCTTTCTGTATCGCGTTATTTTAGCCCATTTAGCTAATAGGGTTAGTTCGCTATTGCGTAACTGTGTAACGTCCTTAGAAAAGCTTACAAACGGTTTTAGAACACCTTTTGCCATTGCTCTAGTTGGTTTTGTGTGGTAGTAAATCTGACCTTTTCGAGCGTCCTCATCTGCAGCCAAACGCGCCCCAACTTCTCGGCTAGTACCACAATCAACATGTAACTTGTATGATAAGGCTTTGCCATCTTCCCCGATGATTTCAATATCAACCGCTTGCATACCGTTTCTAGGGTTTGAATAAAAGCGGTAGTTACTACCTGAATCAGCTAAAAATTCATTGAAAGTTGCAATATCAGATCTTAGGTCAGAAATTGTATAACGTGCCATTTTTAAATTATCCTTGTGTTTTGTTTATAGCGCCCATTATACAGGACGCTTTCAGGTTGTCAATTACTTTGATTCAATTACTTCAAAAGAATTTTTGTTTAGTGTTTTATCTACAAAGATCCCACTATCACCATATTTTTTGATCCATTGCTCACCCCGTTCTCTTGACCAAGTGAGACAATGTACAGCGTTATGGTTTTTCTTTTCAACTACTTTGAAATTACCTACCATTTTACCTACTTAAATTTGATTGTCAACTATTATTTTAAAATATTTTCTAAACTTTCAATCTCTGCTTTACGCTCGGCTAAGTATTTAGCACCAAACGCCTGTAAATGCTCTGTAGCGGCCTTTTTAACTTCTTCAATATTATCAGGCAAGCATAAACAATGAAAGCTTACATAGCCCCATCGAGCGCTTAAATCGTTAATTTCAGGTAAACCGCCTTTTTCATAAAATGAATTACTATCAACCGAACCCAAGCCAGTTACAAGATCACAAAATTGGGCTGGTACAACATTTGGGCTTACTGATACATGAGTTAGGGCATTTTGTACCATTTCAACCGTTAAGCCATTGGTAAAATGTAATTGTGCTTTTACCTGTACAAATTCAAAGCCGTTAGTATTTACTTCATCAAAATTAAAAGGTTTCATAATTTTCCTTAGTTGGTTTAACCTTGTTTCTATGCCAACTATTTTAAGCTGGCATAATTTCAAAGTCAAGCACTAATTTATAATATCTTTTAAATTATATGCTTCTTTCATTACCTCTTTATAAGGTTTGCGATCATCATGCACCAGTAAGAAACGCTTAAAAGCTTGTTCAGGGAATTTATTTAAAAGCTCATTAAATTTATACATTGATCCACCAAAGGCAACACAAGCGGCCTTTTTCGTTGTACCGTCAATGTAACGCATTCTAAGCGCTTTTAAATTGGTTTCTGGTATAAAGCTATTGCCTAGCATAATTTCAGCCTTATAATAGCTTGTGAAGTGATGCACAACTTTAGCGCGATCATCTCCATAAAGATCATCAATACCTAAATATGGGTGACGTTTAAGCGCTGCCGTGAGAGAATCCGCAACACGTACATTGTATATTTCTTTAATGGTGTACTTCATAAAGGCTTTACTGTCAAAATCAACATCATAGCGCGATCCTATTTGGTGTTGTAGTCGGTAAAAACTAGGGGCAATACTTGCAGCATATTGTTCCATTAATTCCGAAAATTCACGATCATTTTCAAGGGTTACAACAATGTTTTCTAAGTCAAAACTAGATAAAGCCATTTTTAAATTCTCCCGTGTTGGCTGTTTCTCTTAATCATGTAGCCCATTTTAAAGGCTACATTGTTAAAAGTCAACAACTATAAACAACAATCTTGTAAATTATTTACTAGCCCGTCAAAATCCTCTTCTATGCCTAAAAGATCGGCTAAGTGTTGCACCGTGTCAAGGTCTTGATCGTACTCTTCAGCCATACAAGCCAAGTAATCAGATCGCCCTTTGTAACCCTCTCGCCAGTGCTGTTCCTCTTCTGGTAGAATATCCAAGCCCCAATAGTTAACGCAGTGATTGCAAGAGTCTAACACGCTTGAAAAAGTAATGTCAATAGGAAAAGGTGAATTTTCTTCTAAAAATGATACTTGATTATTTTGTTTACCATAAATAGTAAGAGCGCCACAATTACATTTTTGAACGTCCATCTGGTTCTCATTTGCAGCCATGAAAAGGTTTAGAGCTTCAGTGATATTACACATTTTAAATTATCCTTGATAGGTTGTTTTGTTTTATCTGGGGCTTATATTATCAGCCCCGTTTTTAAATTGCAAGCTTTATTTGTTAGATTTTGAAAATAATATTTTTTCTAATCTTGGCTATTTCTTCATCTGTTAAAGATTCCTCAACTTGTGATCCAATGTTTACACCAAAAGCCGCTTGCAACATTCCGCCTATTATTTGGCGATCATCTCGCTTAGCTCTTGTTAAGCGGTCTTGATACTTTACTAACTGCTTAGCGTGTGTTTTAGCCCATTTGATTGTTTTAACTTCTCTCACAAACTTAGTTAATGAGTAGTCATAACCATAAGGCAAAGCAAAAGATCCGAATTTAGAATTTAACATTTGAAATTATCCTTTTGTTTAAGTTGCCGCCCATTATACGCACCTTTTCGATCAGGTCAATACTTTTTATTAAATAATTTTATTTTAATTTATCTATTGACACCGCGATCAGTTTCTATATAATGGCACTCATACCAACAAACAACGGATATATAAAAATGTCTCAAGAGAATTTACAATTACATGACGGGCAAAACGATTTAGAAGTTAATACTAACATTTTAAACACTGACAACAACGAGCGAGAAACACAACTAATTTTAACTAATGAAGAAGGGCAAAAATTAGAATTTTGGCTTAGCCCTGAACAAAGAGATCTTTTAATAAATGTATTAAATTAATTTCAAAAAAGGGCTTGCAATTAAAAGTAAGTCCTGTATAATGTAACTTACAAATTGGTTAAACAGCGGCTCGGCAGATAACGCAGATTAGTTTCTAAAGCTCTTGGTATCTCTAGAGGGTGGGCGCTATTCCTGTAAAGCCCTGTAAGCCATTTTAAGAGCCTTTAAAACTTATTTAATAAAGTGTATTACCTTGATCAAGATCGCCCGTCCTGATGCGTTACAGGGGCTTAAAATAGTTTAAATTAATTAATAAAAAGTGTTGCATTTAGTTTTAATTGCTGTAATATACTAACCCATAGCGGAAACGAAAGTTTGCCGAATACCTCGCCTAGTGTGTTGCGTATCTCTGCTTTCCTTGATACCGGAGTACAAGGGTGGAGAGTGCGTGATCGAAAATCATACCATGCAAAACCCTTGCCAAGTTATCAACAAGTTAAGTTTATTTATTCAAAAGTAATATTATTTACAAAATAGACTTGACAAATTGCTAAAAATCTGAAACAGGTCGAAAAATGACCAAAATATTGAAAAATCGGGAAATCTGAATTGCCCTATAAAAATATTTTGAGTTTTAAATGACCCCTAGGTCTGATTTTTGACTATAATTTACAAACGAGATTTAAATATACCCTAGGTGGCTATTTTGAAAAATAAATTTAAAAATAAAGTATCTATTACAGTTGTAACAGAAGAAGGTGTTAGTAATTCAAACATCTTGGAAGAACATTCAATTGAAGAAGTGGTAAGACGTATTAGCAAGTTTGCTGAGTGGGATGATCTTACAGGTTTGGTGTTTGTCTCTGGTAAAGGTAAGGTGTTGGAAACTGCTCCACCATATAGTCCTACCAAGATGGATAGTGTTGCAAAAATCGTTACGGGGTATTATGATGGCTGAATGTAATAAGTGTGGTGAGACTTGTCTTGAATGGTCTAAGAAAAGTGGTCGCTGGAAACTTTACAGTGGAAGAAAGGAACATGTTTGTGGAACTCCAAGTATGGGCTTCTTAAAACAAAAAGAGATTGACAAGAGAAAACAAGAATCTATAATAGGATTCTGTTTCAACAATCGTAACCTTGAAGAAGGTTTATTAGAAAGAATAAAGAGAGGTGATTATGCCAACTAAATTTAATATTGAAGATTTTAAACTACCTGAAGGTCATGATCCTCATGGTAAAGCTATTCATCAAACAATGGCCCGACTTTCTTACTTTGCACATAAGGATCAAAAATATGGCTTGATCTTACCTTACACATACCACCTTGCAGATGTAGAAGCTAAGATCCTTCTTGTGAATTCTAAGCGTGACATTCTTGTAATGATGGATTTAATGGGTTATAAAGAAGAGTATTCCTTTGAAGGTATGAAGAATATTCTTAAAGCATTAGCTCTTGGGCATGACCTTATTGAAGATACTTTTGTTACAGAAGATACTCTTGCACAACTTGGTTTTCCAAACTTTTTCATCTCAGCAATTGTTGCTATGACAAAGCGTGATGGTGAAACATTGGAAGAATATATTAATCGACTAATAATGAACCCTATGGCTATTATGTGCAAGAAAGCAGATAGTTTTAGTAACCTACAACACAGCCTACATGATGGTGATGAAGGAGCTATAAAGCGTGTTAAAAAGTATACACAAGTATTACGTTATCTTTCTGGTGTGGATAAGGTATCTTTTCCTGAAGGTTTCACATTTGGAGATGCTTATGCAGGTTAGACCTTTTTCTCATAAATTCAATAATAAGGTAACAAAAGAGTTGCAACGATTAAAGTTTAATGGTAATCTTGCATTCACAAACTCTTTAACTGTTTGTCCTGATATTGGAACTATTGTAAAGCATGATGGTGATGGTACTAGAAGACATTGGATCGGTATTATAGAAAAGTTTACTGGTTTACAAAGTGATTACTTGACAGTACGATGGTTAGTGTGCAACAATGGTAACAGTTTAATGGATAACCGCTATCGACAAAGATGTACAAGTGGTGGTGTTCTTCAAGATTACTCAAAAGAGTGGGCTAGAATGCACCTCTTAAGTGGTAAACTAAGTAACCACAATATTTTTGAATTATTAAATACTAATGAAGAAGGAAACAAAACTATGAAAAATTATCTCGTTTGGAGTCCAACTGGTAACACCAACCCATCTGTTCGACACGGTTCAGAAAAAGAAGCTGTTAAGGTAGCTGAAGAAATGGCTGCAAAGTATGGTGGTGAGTTCTTTGTAGCTAAGTTGGTAAGTAAGTCTGTTCGCAACAATGTAGTGACAACTAAACTGTAAGGAAGTATCATGGCTAAGAGAAAGTTTGTATTTAAACGTAGAAAACCTCAGACTCTTCAAGAGATGTGTTGGAATGTTGTTGGCATAGAGCGCCCTAGAAAGCGTGGTAGACATTTAAAAGCTGCAACCTTCATAATCATGTATGGTGGAGGTAATCAGGGCGTACAGGCTCATACAGGGCTTTCTCTTAGACGTATCAAGGTACTTCGTAAAGAACTTTTAGGAAATGCTGATGCTAAGATATTGGGTAAGTCAATTGCCATTTCTCGCGGTAAACTTATGCAACCAGATCAAATCAGAAGAGGTTTGAAAACAGGTGAAGTGAATGTTATAATGAGTGGGCGTAATGTAGGTAAATCAATGATGCCTAATATTGTTCACGCTGTAGATTCGCAGCTTTCATCTAAAATAAATAGGCTGGCAATAGAAAGAGGTTACAAGGTATGCAATTAACACAAAAGCTTCCCAATAGCCAGTGGATAGCACATGATATTGGTACTACAGATGTATTATCTAAAACACTAAGGTCATCATTGGTAGAGTGCAAAGGGGCATATATTTGGCAAAACATTGTACCTAAGTCTAAGAAAGATACAATCACTCGTAATCTTTTAGATACAGGTCATAAGCCTACGTATTTTGAATTGGTAGATGAGTATGAAGACCAGATACCAAAACATGTTAAATTTGTAATAGTTACATTAGAGCCACGATGGGAGACACAAGTATGAAACAATTAAGTGAAAAGCAACAACAAGTATTAGAGCATTTGTTATCAGGTACAGGTGTACGTAAAACTGCTGTACAGGTTTTTGGTAAGTCCTCTAAAGAATCTACAGTACGTAATTGGCGTGATGGTATTCTTGCACCTTACTTGGAAGAAGGTTATCAAAAGGTAGCTGAAGAAGCTGTACAGGGTGTAGAGCAAGAAATTATTGATACCCTTTGTGAACACCAAGATGTTAATGTGTCTAAGATGGCAAAAAGTATCCGTACCTATCAGCGTGAGAATAACCGATTACGTAAAGTTCAACGTGATATGCTTGACAAGGGATCAGATATTGAATTGATTAACAATTCTTTAGGTATTTTAGCGGCCTCAATTGGCAAATTACCTAGCCTTGAAAATGTGCGTATCATTAATCCTGATCGACCTATCAAGAAAAAGGTTGTTGAAATTCTATTCTCAGATCTTCAAATCGGTAAAGTGAATGAATGTTATGATACACCTACAGCTAAAAAGGCTCTACGTTATTATGGTGCTGAAGTGCTTAAGATTGTGATGGAAAATAATCCTGAAGAAATTGTGTTTGCCTCAATTGGTGATATTGTTGAAGATCATCTTAAACATGGTGTACAATCAGCTACAAGTACCGATACAGGTTTAGCAGAACAAATGGCTGATGCTATGGAAGGTATTTGGAAATATGTACTACGTCCTCTTGCAGCGCTAGGTATTCCTATGACTGTTATTGGTGTAGCTGGTAATCACGGCACAAGTACACATAAAGGTATGGATATGTTTAAAGCAGGTCGCTTCTGCTATGACTATGCCATGTACAAAGCTTTAGAACTTCTTTGCCAAGCTTCAAATGCTAAGCATGTTAAGTTTGTTCTTCCTGAAGGGTGTTTTGCTACACATACAATCTTTGGTCAAAAATACCTGTATGAGCATGGTTACTTTAATGGCTGTACTGAAGCAAGCTTGCTTAAGCAGAAAGAAAAGCGTATGAATAATCTTAAGACATTTTTACATGGTATTCGTGTAGGTGATATGCACCACGTTTGTCTGTATGATAATTCTAACCTAGTAGTTAATGGTGCTTTCTTTGGTATTGAAACTACAGGTCAAGAGTATTCAGGTATCCTTGGTTTTAATGCAATCCCTGCACAGGTAGTTATGGTGCATGAACCTGTACCAGAAGACGCTATAGGGCTTTCTACGGTGTCTGAAACTAAAGTCATTCAAATTGCCAAGGGTTATTAACAAAGGGGCTTAGCGCCCCTCTCAGGAGGTTTTATGGACTTAAATCAGGTAATAAATCAACAAGCTCAAATGTTTGCTAATCGTGTTAAGCAAAAAGATCCTAATGCTGAAATACGGATTACTAATACCGCTATTCAAGGTATTCAAAATAGTTTTGCCCAACCTGTAGCAGATATTTATGTCAAAACAGGTGGAAAAGAATTTAATTATAACTTGATATTAGATCAAATGAGTGGTAAATTTAGCACAATCCCATTTATTAACGTATAGAGGTTTTATGAACTACACAGATTTAAAGATTCAAGAGCGCCATTCTCAGGCTGTAGATAAGGCATTAAGACGTATCATACAACATGCACCATCGGCATTATTCTTATCAGAAAACAAAGGTATTATTAAGGTTGATCATATTGATATTCAGCCAAGAGGTTTAAGTTTTAATGATAACGGAACTATTGAAGGTACTTTCTTACTTCCTAAAACCATTATCAATTTCAATGGTAAGTTTCTTTGTTCAGTAGATCTTACATGTACAACTTTGGTAAAAGATTGGGTTAAGATTCTTAGACGTTGGCAACGTGAACAAGATGATATTGCCGCTGGCTACTGTGTAGGTCTACCTATTCCAAGAGGAACGGTTTTAGAGATCAGTAGAGGGCCAAGAAAAGGTAAAATTATTACAGCCCGTATAGATGTATCTGAAGATGTAGAGTATGTGCCAACTTCTTCAGGTGTAATTAATAAGCGCATCTTAAAGATTATCAATCCTGAATACTCTGAAGCATTGAAGGTTGCCCATGCCATAGATGTTGTTGTAAACTGGAATCTCAAATCTGAAGAGAAAGATAAAATCTCTATTGTAAACGGATCTGAACGTGTATTTAAAGGTCGTGGAAGTAAGATAAATTACAAAAGACCACAAAAACAATATGATGTAGAAGAATTTGCAAGCATTCTTGCACCAAAACATTTAAAAAGAGAGGTAAAATAATTATGTCAAATGTTCCTTACGAAATAGAGTATATGAAGCTTAGTCAGAAAATCCTTGATGAAGGTGTCTGGGTAGAAAACAAACGTACAGGTACACGTTGCCTTACAATTATTGGTCACACGTTCCAATATAATGTAGGTAAAGGTGAAGTACCACTACTAAGTACCAAGCAGAGCTTCCCAGTGAGCGCTGTAGCAGAGATCTTAGGCTATCTTCGCGGTTATACTAATGCACAACAATTTGCTGATATAGGCTCTCCTACGTGGTTTGCTAATGCCAATGATAACCAAGCTTGGCTTAACAACCTACATCGTAAAGGTGAGAATGATATGGGTAAAGTTTATGGTGCTATTGGTCGTGACTTTGGTGGTATTGATTTACTTGAAAAGGTTTATAAGAACCTAGATCGTGGTATTGATGATCGTGGCGAAACATTAACATTTTGGAAGCCTGATGATTTTGACAAAGGTTGTCTACGTCCTTGTATGCGTACACACACGTTCAGTATCTTAGGTGACACTTTGCACCTTACAAGTGAATCTCGTAGTGTTGATCATTGCTTAGGTAGTAATTTTAATAGTATTCAGTGTTACTTTTTATTGGCATTGATGGCTAAGGTTACAGGTCTTAAAGCTGGCATTGCAACGCATCATATGATCAATGTACATATCTATGAAGATCATTTAAAAGGTCTTAAAGAACAGATGAGCCGCCCTATTATTGAATTAAACCCTAGTCTTAAGATCAAACCTTGGGTGTGTGGTTTAGATGATGTAGTGGATCATCCTTTCTTCAATGAACATGCCCGTGAGTATGTGGATATTGATTACAAAGGTTTTGCACCAAAGATTGATTTCAAAATGGTTGCTTAAATTAGTTGACACAATAAAAGGGCTGGTGTAAACTGGCCCTATCTTATTTAGAAGGAGAAAAAACATATGTCTTTAATCGCTTTAGTAGCTACTGATGATGAAGGTGGTATTGGTAAAAACAACACACTACCTTGGCGCTGTCCTGAAGATTTACAACTCTTCAAAGAAAAGACTCAAGGCAAGGCTGTGGTAATGGGTCGTAAGACTCTTGAATCGCTCCCTAACGGCAAACCTCTTCCTAATCGAGTCAATATAGTGATGACTCGTAAAGTGCCTGAGAATCCGATTGAGGGCGTTATTTATTGTACTGATAAACAACGTGTACTTGAAAAGGCAAAGAATGGAGAAATCTTTGTAATTGGTGGTGCTGAAATCTATGCATTGTTCGGTGATTTTGTAGATGAACTGCATGAAACAAATATTGATGGTGATTATGATTGTGATACATCATTCCCATATGAAGCATTTCCTGATGATTACAAAATAAGTCTCAAAGTACCTAACAATTTTAAAGGGAGCAAGGCCGATGGAATTACCATCTATAAATTCATTAAGTAAACTATTACCTACAGTAAAATTTCAGGTATGTCATCATGTTTGGAATGCACATGCGTTGACTATCATTTTAGATGGTTACAACCCTGATACAGGTCAACGTATTCATGTTGTTAAAGAAGATATTGTCACACGTATCATTAACAATGCCCTAGTAATTAGTGATAAAACCTATAAGGAGGCTATTAGTGGCTAAAGGTAAGAAGTTTAAAATTTGCATCTTAGAATCACCATTTGCAGGTGATGTGGCTAAGAATGTTCGATATGCACGACACTGTATGCACGATATGTTGAAACGTGGTGAAGCACCTTATGCCAGCCATTTACTGTACACTCAACCTGAAGTGCTTGATGATAATATTCCTGAAGAACGTGATCTTGGTATCTACGCAGGTTTTGCTTTCAAACATATGAAAGGTGTACACACTGTTTTCTATACTGATCTTGGTATGAGTTCAGGTATGCAATTAGCTCTTGATTATATCAAAGAGCATGGTATGACTTATGAATTAAGAAGTTTACCAAATTTTAATGATATTTTTGTTGACAAGGGTGTCCAGTGTAGTTAAACTGGACACATCTTAAATCAGAGAGGAAAACAAACATGGCTATTTCAGATACCCGTAAAGGGAATATCGGACTACATATTATCTCAGTAAATGAGATGGATGAATCAAAATTTATTAATTTCTTTAATGGTAATATAGAAGAAATCCAATTTGCCATTGATGATGAAAATGGTTTTATTGCCCGTCTTGGCCCACACGATGTTGAAACGGCAAGAGAGCGACTAAACAAAGCCTTAGAGTTTGCTAAGAATGGTGATGCCTCTGCCGATGAAGCGTTGGCCGATTTACCAACTGTTGCTGCTGTAAATATTAATGGCCAAGGTGAGCCTGTTCTTGGTAAACCTTTAATTGAAAATTACAGCCCTAATGTTGAAATCATTGCTACAGATAGTGGTAGTTTTTACCATCTTGAGATGTGGAAATTAAAGCTCTCTCATGTGTATAAATATATCGAAGGTTTTGGTACAATCTTTGCCAATGCTTGCCAAGAAGTCGGTATTGATCCAACTATTGACTATATTTCTGAAGCCAAGAAAAAGTCAGTAACCCGTAAACTCAAATCTTGTACAAAGGCTTATTTAGACAAATTAGCAGATGAGGTATAATTATGCTTGTATTTGGTGGAACACCTGAACCAAACTCAAATCGTATGAAAGAAGATGCTTTTGAGCTACAACCTTGTTTGCTTCAATCTTGTTACGATCTTTTACAGAATGCCATTAAGGTTAAAAATATTTCTGCAATCCACGATACTTTAGTGGTGTTGTCTAATCGAAATATCAATATTGTTGGTAGTCGTGGGTATGTGTATCAAACTAAAAAGCTTGCAGAGATCTTACTTCACACCAAACAGGTTGTGCCAGTAAAATTACCTATTGGTAGTTACAATGTTTTTCCTCGTACTATGGGATTACGCAAAGCAATTTACGATTCAATTGAAAGCAAAAATTAATTTAAATAAAGTGTTGACAACCTAGGCCAGTATGATAAACTGGCCCTACTTAAACAAACAGAGCGAGAAAACAAACTATGTCAAATGTAACATTCCAAGATTTTAAAAAAGCAGTACAATCACAAGTTGAAACTATGAACCAAACAGGTCTTTGGGTTGTAGGTGTTGATAAAGATACACTTTGGGAAACATACATTGAAAGCTTCCCTGCTGGTACAAATAAAATCTACCGTGAAAAACGTGAATACGAATGTAACTGTTGTAAATCATTTATCCGTAAAGTTGGTGGTCTTGTAACTATCATTGACAACAAATTAGTTTCAGTTTGGGATATTGAAGTTGGTGGTTATTATCAGCCAGTAATTGAAGAACTACGTAAGCTTGTTCATTCATCTGAAGTTGTTGATCGTTTCTTCCATTATGAAGACCGTGTTGGTACTGATTACAACCATGAAACATTAGCAGATGGTTCTGTCAAAACTTGGGATCATTTCTACGCTCCACTTGTAAATGGTAATGTAACGCCTTGTATCATCCCTGAAGAAGAGATTGGTACTAAGATGAACCTTTACCGTACTCAGAAAGAAACACTATACCGTAGCCTCTCAGAGCTTTCTGCTGCATCTGCTGAAGCTGTACTTGACTTAGTGTATGATAATAATATTTATCGTGGTGCTGAGTACAAGGTAGCTCTTGAAATGTTCTTAGAATTGAAAGCTGAGTTTGAATCATTACCTGAAGAAGAGCGCCATAACTACGCTTGGATTAAGTCTGAATTTCATCGTGGTATTCGTGGTACAATGATGGGATCATTACTTATCGACTTAACAGATGGTCGTGATTTAGAATCAGCGGTATTATCTTATGAAAGTAAAGCTGAAAACTATAAGCGTACAACTGCTGTAGTTACAAAAGGCATGGTTGAATCAGCACAGAAAACAGTAGTTGCATTAGGCTTAGAAGATTCTCTACATAGACGCTATGCTGTAACTGAAGATCTTACTGTCAACAACGTATTGTTTGCTAATCGCCCAACTCGTAAGGCTATGAATGCTTTTGATGAGCTTGCTGATGAAGTTGGTAAGAAAGTTTTTGATATTGACCTGAAAAAGGCTGAAGAATTGTCTATCACAGACTTCTTAGCAAATGTAGTACCAAAGGCTAACAGTCTTGAAGTGATGGTTGAGAATTGCCATATTAACAACCTTGTAAACTTGGTAGCTCCAATTTACCCTGATGCACCAAGTCTATTCAAATGGGATAATGGTTTCTCTTGGAATTACAATGGTGAAGTAGCTGACTCAATCCGTGAAAAGGTTAAGAAAGCAGGTGGTAATGTTGAAGGTGTTTTACGTTGTTCATTGTCTTGGAGTAACAAGGATGATCTAGATATTCATGTTGTTCAGCCGAGTGGTCGTATTATCAACTTCCGTCAAGATGAAGATCATACAACTGGTGGCAAGCTAGATATTGATATGAATGCCTATGGTGAATTATCAGAAAATGCTGTAGAAAACATCTTTTGGAAGTCTGCACCACCGAAAGGACGCTATAAGGTTGTTGTTAAAAACTTCACTAAGCGCTGTACAGATGCAAGTAAACAAGGTTATGAAATTGAAGTAGACCACAATGGTTCATCAACAATCTTTAGCTCTGAGACTAATCCCCGTGATGGTCAAGAAGTAAAAGTAGTTGAGTTTGATTTTGACCCTGTAAAAGGTATCAAGTTTGTAGGTGGTCAAGGTAAGCAACGTAATGTATCTCAAAATATTTGGGGTATTGATACTGGTTCTTTCCACACTGTAAACATGGCTATGCTATCTCCTAATTTCTGGGATGATAACAAGTCTGGTAACAAGCACTGGTTCTTTATGCTTGAAGGTTGTAAGAATCCTGAACAAGCCCGTGGCTTTTATAATGAATTCTTACCTGAAGAGCTAACTAAGCACCGTAAAGTGTTTGAAGTGTTAGGCAGTAAGTTAAAGACAGAGAAATCTGATAACCAATTAAGCGGTATTGGCTTCTCATCTACACAACGTAGTCACGCTTACTTTAAAGCTGATAACCGTTTATTTAAAGTTTTATTCTAAAAACTATTGACAAAAATATGGCTCATGTAGAATGAGCCTCAGTTAAAACAAACCTAGAAGGAAAATGATTATGTCACAAGTAAATATTTTTGAACAAGCAAGCCGTGTTAAGTTACGTTTCGAGTCAAGCCGTGGGCCACTAACTGTAGAAGATCTTTGGACACTTAAACTAGAAGGTCGTGGTGACTTAAACCTAGATTCGATTGCCCGTCACCTTAATGCAGGTATTCAATCAGTAGGTGAACAACAAAGCTTTGTACGTAAAGATGCTTCAAACAATAAAGCTCTTGAGATTATGAAATTGAAGCTTGATATTGTTAAACACATTATTGATATTCGCCTTGCTGAGCAAGAAGTTTCTAAAAACGAAAAGGCTAAAGCTGAACTTAAGCGTAAAATCCAAGATACGCTGGCTAAGAAGCAAGATGAGGCGTTTGAAAATAAGAGCGCTGAAGAACTAGAAGCAATGCTTAAAGAGCTTTAAAATCAATCCTAGCCCCTTTTATGGGGCTTTTCTTAACAACTCCCTATAAGGAATCTCAAAATGACAGATAATGAAAAACTTGCACAATTAATCAAACTTACTGCTGGTGTTGATCGTAAAACTATTGAAGCAGTTACTAAAGGTGTTGAAGAATCAATCATTGAAGTAGATGGTGAATTTTATGGTGACATTGAATCACTAGTCAATGATTCTGTGAAAAATGGTGAATTAGAAGTTGATTTACTTCACCCTGTTGAAGATTATGAAGTTTGGATTGAAGAAGATGCCCAAGGTCTTGTAGAGTGTATTAATGAAGGTGCAAGTGATCACACTAAAACTAAGAGTGGTGCGGAAACTGGCTTTACAGAAGAAACTCCACTTATTGACTTTGTTATCTATGCACTAGAGGTAAGTCTGTAATGAGAAAACCTGTGCCTATTCAGATTGGTAAAAGGTTTACTAGATTGGTGGTTTTAAAAGAACAACCTACCCATATTACTAAATCAGGTAATAAGGTAAGAAAGGTACAGGTCAAGTGTGATTGTGGTATTATAAAAGAGGTAGGATTAAGGGATCTTCTCTCTAATAAGACACAATCATGCGGTTGTCTTCATAAAGAAATTCACAGCAAATATCTTGACAACTACAGGTTAGAAAGTGGTGACTATAGATCAAGATTATACGATTGTTGGATCTCTATGAAGAGAAGATCAAAATCTCGTAAAGATTGTAATGTGTTTAAAGGTTGGCTATCTTTTGAAGTATTTAAAAAGTGGGCGCTTGACAATGGTTATACTGATCAATTAGTATTGTGTAGAAATGGTGATAAGGGGGATTATGAACCAAACAATTGCCGTTGGGATACACAGGAAAACAATGTAAAAGAACGGCACGAAAAATATTGGACTATAATAAAACCATGCGGAAGTTTTGTAACTATTAAAAATTTAAGTAAGTTTTGTAAAGAACATAATCTCTCACAAAGCAATATGTCCAGTGTTGCATCTGGTAGATTATCTCATCATAAAGGTTATAAGGTGAAAAAATATGAGAACTAAGACAATTTCAAAAGTGATCAGTAAGAAAATTCAAGATTGGATCAATTCTATTGAAGATATAGGTTTACGTAATAGTATATTGGAAAATGTTGTAGTTACAGGAGGGTGTATTACATCTATGTTGTTAAAACAATCTCCTAATGATTATGACATTTACTTCACTGATGCCAAATTATGTAAGCGAGTAGCTGAGTATTACGTTAAGAAGATGACTACAGACAATATCCCTGTACATTTGACTGATGCCAAAGGTTCTTTTGAAAATACACCAGAATTTAACCCTAAGCTTGAGTTACATGTTCATACCTATATTGGTAGTTCAGGTTATCTTAGTGAAAAGCGTGATGTTCTAGATGCAGATGAAGAAGCTGATGAATTGTTACAAGATGAAATTGAAATGACACCAGCGGAAAAGGTTAATACTGATAAAGGTGAAAAGTCTCGCTATCGTCCAGTGTTTATTACATCTAATGCCATTACATTGAGCAACAAGATTCAGTTAATTACTCGTTTCTGTGGTGATCCTAAGAAGATTCACGAAAACTTTGATTTTAGCCATACCAAAATGTATTGGACTAAAGCAGATGGTGTTGTAACTAACGTAGATGCTCTTGAATGCGTCCTAGCAAAGCGTTTGATTTACTCTGGTAGTAAGTTCCCTCTTTGTAGTTTTATCCGCACACGTAAGTTTATACAGCGTGGATGGACAATAGATGCAGGTCAGTATGTTAAGATGGGTATTCAATTAAGTGGTATGGACTTACTTGACCCTAAAGTGTTGGTTCAACAATTGGTAGGTGTAGATACAACTTATTTCAGTTGGCTACTTGATGAATTAACAAAACCTGAAAAACTGGTTGACGGTAAAGTAGATATGCAATATGCTATCAGTCTAATTAATTTTATGTTTGATTGTGAAAAAGGTGGATAAATGATTACTGTAATAAGTGATAACAAAGAAATTCCTGTAAACATGGTTGAGTTTAGTGATGGTGCTTTAACTTTTAAAATGGTGGTAGATCCTGATTCAAAGTACACCTCCGTAACTGTTTGCCCTAGTACCCCCGTGTATCGGGTATTTGAAGAGTTGAGATTATTTTTTGAGTGTCTTCATAAAGTTTCAAATGAAGAAAAAGATATGCCTTACTGTGGGAAAATCATTATAAATTTGCCATACCTACCTTATGCAAGGTGTGATCGGATTTTTGAAAAAGGTAATCCAAATGGATTAGAAAGATTTATGCTTGACTTAGAAGAAATGGGTTATTGGGATGAAATGTTTATCTGCGACATTCACAATAAAAATGCAGTAGATACTATTTTGAAAAACCATTTGCTTACTTGGAATATTAATGAAAAATCTCAATTACAATGTTTTAAAGAATCTTTATCTTATGATGTAGAAAAAGATTGGGATCTTGTTATAGCTCCTGACAAAGGTGCTGTAGAGAAAGCTAAGACAATCTCCGAGGATTTAAAGATACCTTGTGTATTTGCTAACAAGAAACGCGATCTCTCTACTGGCAAGCTTACAGAGATGTTATTACCTGATTATGACTTTACTGGTAAAAAGGTTTTAATCCCAGATGATATAGGTGATGGTCTAGGTACTCATGTATGGCTTGGTGAGTTATTGAAGAAAGCAGGTGCTAAGCAGGTTAATCTTTATGTGACACACTTAATTGCACCAAAGGGTTTAAAACACTTGACAGGTATTATAGATAATGTATACTGTCATCACACTGTAGCAGGTTATCTTAATAAGCAAGATGTTACAGATTTTAACTCAAATAAATAGGAGAAACATTTATGAAAGTAGTATCACAAGCACATATAGTTGATGGTTACAAACTAGATCATATTAGCCAGTACGTACCTAATACTGAATTGGTTTATTCAAATATGACACCTCGTTCTAATCGTTTAGCGCGAGTATTGAAAGACCACTTTGACGGTAAAATGATCTTCTTTGGCGCTCAAAAAGCTATCCTACAGATGAAAGATTTATGGGATTACACTTTCTTCTCTCAGCCAAAAGATGTAGTAATGAAGCAATTTGCAAGACGTATTAAGAACTATGTAGGTCAAGATTATGGTGATAAGCAAATTGAAGCTATGGGTAAATTACATGACTTAGGTTACTTGCCATTAAGTATTAAAACTTTACCAGAAGGTACAGCGGTTAATATGGGTGTTCCAACTATCACTATTAAGAACACATTACCTGAGTTTTATTGGTTAACTAACTATACTGAAACGTACATCTCAAGTTCAGTATGGCATATGTGTAACTCTGCATCACTAACACGCGAGTACCGTAAAACTACAGATCGTTGGGCAAAGGTCACAGGGGCAGATGCTTTCTGGTGTGAAATTGCTAACCACTGTTTTGCAGCCCGTGGACACCGTGGACACTATGACGCTATTGACAGCGGTATGGGTCACTTACTATTTAGTGTTGGTACAGACACTTTAGCGGCTATTGATGGTTTAGAAGATTACTACGGTGCTGATTCAGATAAAGAAATGGTCGGTATTTCAGTAAATGCTTTTGAACATGCTACAGCTACTCAACGTATTGCATATTACCGTAATTTAGGTTTTACAAAAACACCTTTAGAAGCTGAAAAAGAGTCTATCCGTGACATTTGTGAAAATCTTTACCCTACAGGTATTGTGTCTTATGTAGCTGACTCTGAAGATTACTTTGGTATTATTAATCATGTTGCCAAAGAATTGAAAGATGTGATTCTAGCTCGTAAAGAAGATAGTAATGGTCTTTGTAAGTTTGTATTCAGACCTGACTCTTCACCTAAAACGCCACTAGAAGTTATTGTTGGAGATTCTGAAGCAGAGTGTCCGTTAGAGCGAAAAGGTACATTACAAGCTTTGTGGGAAATCTTTGGTGGTAGTGTTAATGAGAAAGGCTACCGTGTATTAAATCCTAAAGTAGGTCTTATTTATGGTGAAGCTATTGATATTGACTTACAAGAAAAGATTTATGCCACTATGGAGCAACAAGGCTGGTGTGTGAGCAACTTATTATTAGGTGTAGGTAGTTGGGGCTTCCTTGATAGAAGTAGCCGTGATTCGTTCTCACAGGCTCTTAAAGGTACTCACTCTATTGTAGATGGTGAAGATATTAGTATGCAGAAAAACCCTAAAACTGCTGCTGAGAGTAAGAAGTCGCTTAAAGGTCTTATTCGTGTTGAGTTTGAAAATGGTCAATATGTTGCGTATGATCAACAAACAGCCGAACAAGAGCAACAAGGTGAATTGGTAGAAGTGTTCCGTGATGGGATTTTCTTACAAGAAGCAACCTTGTCTGAAATTCGTGAACGTGTTAAACAAGCTTTATAATAAGGAGAAGAATTATGTCAATTAAACCTAAAGTTACCCGTGGTACTCAAGTAGATGGTTGTATCTTTACTCGATACCAAAACATGACACAAGCTAAGGTTAAGAAGTTTATCAGTAGTCAACACAAAAAGAGTCGTAATAGTGGACTTACTTTGAAAAATAATTCCACTGGGTTATTATTCTTAGGTACTGGTAAAGAGATGATTAAGGTTGGCTCAAAGGAGTTTGTCTTAGCTGAAATCTTAAACTATAATCGTCCTACTCCTGATTTTGATAAGCTTATTGAATTAGGTTATGATACTTACTATGATGAGTTTTCAGATGAGTTTAAGTGTTTAAAAACTTTAATTGCTGAGTTTGGAAAGGTTCAAGCCCATCTATAAACCATATCCTACTAGCCCAAACCGTAAAAAGTTTGGGCTTTTTTGATCTTACCTATTGACACACCAAATCTCTTCTGTATAATGGATACCAACTTAAACAAAACAGGTAAACATTATTATGAATACTAAACATTTAGATAAGCAACAACGTGAAAAGTTAGCAAATAAAAAGTCTCGTAAAATCACTGGTAAATCTAAGCGCCCTTTCCATGCTGGTAAATCAAAAGCGATTAAGAATCTACGTCAAGGTCAAACGCTTTATCATGTACATGCTTTTGTAGAACCCGATGGCTCTTGCTCAAGCTTCTGGGTAGATAAAATCCGTGTTGAGAGTCGCGTTTACAATTCTCACGATATTGGTTGTTTTATCAAGTACAGCAAACATGGTTATGCTAATCGTGAGTTGTTTATCACAAGTACCAGTTTACGTGATGGTAATTTCTCAACTGAACAAAATGGTTACAACAACCACCGAATGTTTACTAGTCGTAGAAAGATGGAGCGTTATATTAAAGAGCTTGAAATGGGTATCCATAAAGATAATTCTGTAATCCTTAATAATGACTTCCCTGACTTTAATTGGTGGCCTGAATATGATGATGTAGATTTCGATTGTCGTGACTGTTGTTCTTAAGGAGTTATTGTGAATAAATTAGCCCTAGCATTAATTCTAAGCGTTTCTTTAGTGGGGTGTGGTAAATCATCCACATCTCCTAAGAAAACCTCTCACAGAGCCGTACAGGAACAATCAGGGTGTCCTGAAGGTAAGTTCAAAGAGTGGGATTCAGATGATTGTGAAGACCTTCTTGATGCACTTGATTTGAATGAGGTACTTAAAAAGAAACCAAAACCCAAAGTAAAACCTAAGCCAAAGGCGAAAAAATGGCAACCTAAAAAGGCTACCGTAAAAGTTAAGAAAGTTGTTAAATATAAAGTAAGGAAGAAATGATAATGAGTGTTAAGTTAGAAGTTGAAAAACAAATTGTAATACGTAGAGATGGGATGGCTGTTGCATCTTTTCCTGAACCATTCTACAATAAGTTTGAAAAGGTATTACATGACTACTATTTGAATAGCACTTATGCTACTTCAAAAATTCTTGTTAAATATGGTACTGGTACTGTTCGGGCTGTGGACAATACACCTAAGCTAGAAGCGTTGGCTGCTAAGTGTCCTGAAGATTGGCCTATCAAAATGTTGGTTGCATACGATAATCATGCTGACCACTTTAAAGCGCTAGAAATGCTTGAAGAGTTGGGTTACACTAAAAAAGGTATTAATTGTGAATGGAAACCACCTATCGGTGAAAAACCTGATTTTGATTTAATTGATATTGTCCGTAAAGCTCCTGAAGGTGCTACCCATGTTGAAGATTGTGAAGATGTTTACACATATCTTAAATCAAACGGTACTGGTTGGTTTGCTTATACTTTCATGGACAAGATGTGGATTGAACAAGAAAGAATTAGTGATTTTATGAATATTCGTTCACTAAAAGATTTACGTAAAATTATTGGAGAGTAATTATGAATTTGATAGATGCTAACG
>CAKZOO010000060.1 GCA_937136455.1 uncultured Flavobacteriaceae bacterium
TAAATGTGGCTGGTCTCCTTTTGAAGGGATAGAATTTTCAAATCGGGTTACTCATACCTTTGTCAATGGACATTTGGGGTATCAAAACGGAGAATTTTCTGTACAAAGAAACGCGAAAAGACTTCAGTTTAACAGATGAAACGATTCGTTGTCATAGGGCTCTGTCTATCGGTCTTTGCATGTTCAACTCCTGCAGTTGAAAAGCCAGACCCTTTACTAAAGAAAGAACAGATGGTAGCTATTCTTTACGATCTTTCAATTCTCAATGCCGTTTCGGACTCTAAAAAGGACTATTTAAAACAACGAAATTTAGTTCCCATCAAAACCATTTACAATTGGTATGGAATTGATAGCCTTATTTTTGCTCAGAACGATTTGTATTACGCTTCCAAGCCTAAACTATATTTAGAAATCTACAAAAAGGTGAACGATAGTCTTGAAGCGACTAAAGAGGTTTATGATGAATTGGTGCGTCAAGAACTTTTAAAACGAAAGGACTCAGTGGATAATTCTAGAAAAATAGATTCGTTGACTCCTGTGTTAAAAGCTCCACCTAAAAGACCTCCGATGCGTTCGAATCAATAAAAGTGTATATTTACTAAACTAAACTTTTATATATGAAAATAGCTGTTGTAGGCCCTATTCCAAGAGATACGATCATTACTCACAGAGATGAAACGATTTATAAGTACGGATGTGTAAGTCATCCAACGATTGCTGTTAGTAAATTAATCGAGACTCAAGGGGAAGTCATTCCGGTTGCTCATGTACACCAATCGGATTACAATGCTATTTTAGAAGTTTTTGCTCCCTATCAAAACATCAATACAGATTATATTTCTGATAGTTATGATCAAGGAACCGTTGTAGAGTTGAACTTTATCGATCAAAACAATCGATTAGAAAAACAACAGAGCAATATGCATCCTATTGAACCTAAAGATATTGAATCGATAGATGCAGATGTTTTTGTATGTGTACCGATCACTGATTACGAGGTTCCAAAACAGACTCTCAAGGCGATAAAGGCAAAGGGAAGTCAAGTAATATTTGATGCTCATGGGCCTACCTCTTATGTAGATGATCAGGGAAATCGACTGCGTTGTCATTGGGAAGACATGGATCAGTGGCTTCCTTATATCGACGTGCTTAAAATGAATTTAGAAGAATCGCTCTATTGTCATTTTGATTCATCAGCTCAGATTGATTACGATTCAGAGGACCGATCTCATTTGGATGATTTTGCCAAAAAGGTTTTAGATGCTGGGGTAGAATACCTCTATGTAACCTTGGATAGTGATGGCTGCAACCTTTACCACAAAAAGGAAGACGGTAGTATTCAAACGACCTTTATCCCATCCTATGAGGTACAAGATGTGATTGATACTACAGGATGTGGAGATTCATTTGCAGGAGGTTTAGCTTTTGGTTTTGCTTCAACTTCAGATGCAGTGATCGCAGGCCAATACGCCAATATTTTAGGTGCTATGAGAACTCAAGGAAAAACCTTTGAGGTTTTTAAATCAAAATCCGATACCGATCAGATGATCGCTGATTACTACAACAACTAAGCATGGCTAAACTCATCGTTATCATGGGGGTTAGTGGCTGTGGTAAAACTTCAGTTGGAACAGCTTTAGCTGAAATGATGTCCCTTCCCTTTTTTGATGCAGATGATTACCATCCAGCTGCTAATAAAAAAAAGATGCAGGCGGGTATTCCCTTGGAAGACAATGATCGCATTCCTTGGTTGGAAGGATTGAATACTTTGATTAAATCGCATTCAAAAACAGGATTGGTCTTGGCTTGTTCTGCACTTAAACAATCCTACAGAGACCTCCTGTCAAAAGATATTCAAATAGAATGGGTATATTTAAAGGGTAGTTTTAAGTTGATTTCTCAACGATTAGCAGTACGTCGTCATCATTATATGCCTACTAGTTTGTTGCAATCTCAATTTGATACCTTAGAAGAGCCTATGGATGTGATTGAAATTTCTATTGATCAAGCTATCGAATCCATTATCCTTCAAATAAAAGAACAACTATGAAATCAGAAATAGGTCTTATTGGACTGGGAGTCATGGGGACTTCACTTGCTCGAAATATCGCTCGAAATAACTATTCCATTTCATTGTACAATCGTTTTGTAAAAGGGAGTGAAGAAGGGGTTGCTAAAAAAAAAATTGACCAATACGATGAATTGAGATCAGCAAAAGGATTTGAAAATCTTGCTGCTTTTGTCAACTCAATTCAGCAGCCGAGAAGGATTGTCTTAATGCTTACTGCTGGAGATGCCGTCGATCAACTCATCAGTCAATTGGAACCGCTTCTCGATTCGGGAGATTTGATTATCGATGCTGGTAATTCTCACTATAGCGACACCGAGCGAAGAAATGAACTACTCGCTAAAAAGGATCTTTTCTATATGGGACTTGGAGTTTCTGGTGGTGAAGAAGGCGCTCTAAAAGGGCCGTCTCTGATGCCTGGAGGGTCTCCTAAGGCCTATGAACTAGTTAAAGACCTTCTCGATTCTATAGCTGCTAAAACATCGGATCAACAACCGACCGCTGCTTATGTTGGCAATGGAGGTGCAGGACATTTTGTAAAGATGGTTCACAACGGTATTGAATATGCTGAAATGCAACTCATTGCAGAATTTTTTCAAATCATGCATCAGGCGATGGGATTGGACTACGATCGAATAGCTACTATTTTTGAAGAGTGGAATCAAAGCGATCAAAAGAGTTATCTACTTGAAATTTCCACAGCCATATTGAGAACCAAGGACGATCAAGGATTTATCATCGATCGCATCCTTGACAAGGGAGCTCACAAAGGAACAGGTTCTTGGTCCTTGATTGCAGCTGCTGAATTAGGGCAGGCTGCTACGATGATTTCATCAGCTCTTTTTAGTCGCTATACTTCCTCTAAAAAGCGATATCGAACGAAACTTTCAGAGCTTTATAACTCAAAGAACCAATTAATAGAACTATCTATTGAGGATTTAAAGGCAACTTATCGATTTGCTCGTTTGATCAATCACCATCAAGGATTTTCACTGATTCACGTGGCCTCTAAAAAGAATCAATGGGATATTGATTTGGCGGTGGTATGTGGGCTTTGGACCGAAGGATGCATCATTAAATCGGATTTGTTATACCAATTACAACCGATACTTAAAAGCCATCAATTGCCATTGTCAGATGCCTCCATCGTGAAACTCATTCAAAGGGATCGGCCTCATGTGGAAAAGCTGTTGTCGAGCTTGATTCCTACAGATGTTCCAAGTCTGTGTATCTCTAATTCCTTTGAGTTTTTTAAACAGATGCTACAAGAGCAATCATCGGCTCATCTCATACAAGCACAACGCGATTATTTTGGAGCTCATGGATTTGAACTCAAAGGAGATTTAACGGGAGATTTACATCACTATAATTGGAATAATTAAGATGGTTACTACTCTACTTTTAGCACTAGTTCTTGGAATTTCAGTATTGCTTTTTTTAATACTAAAACTCAAAATACCTGCTTTTATATCCCTTTTAATTGCGACAATTATGATTGGTATTGTAGCAGGTCTTGATGCTTCAAGTATTTTTGATACGATTCAAAGAGGAATGGGGGGGACACTCGGTTATGTCGCAACCATTGTTGGACTTGGTGCGATGTTTGGTTCGATCTTAGAACTCACCGGTTCTGCCCAGGCCATTGCTGATTATATGTTAAAGCGATTTGGTGTAGAAAAGGCTCCGTGGACACTTCTTTTTAGTGGTTTTTTTATCGCTATTCCTGTCTTTTTTGACGTGGCATTTATACTGTTGATCCCTGTGATTTACGCCCTGCAACACAGGACCAAAAAATCACTTTTGCTCTATGCTATCCCATTACTAGCAGGTTTGGCAGTAACCCACGCCTTTATACCACCAACACCAGGACCTGTTGCCGTTGCGGATATTTTAGGAGCTGATCTGGGCTTGGTCATATTAATGGGATTTCTCGTTGGAATGCCGGCAGCAATAGTATCGGGGATCTTCTTTGGAAGGTATATTTCAAATAAAATATTTGTGGAAGCGCCTTCTCATTTCCAAGAAGATTCAAGAGAAAAACCTTTGCCATCGATACGTGTTATTTTTGGAGTGGTATTAGTTCCCATTGTATTGATTGTTTTAAGAGCACTCATAGATTCGGGTGTTGTCTTAGATAAGAATTCGGGAATAGGTCTAGTGATTACTTTTATAGGACACCCTTTTGCAGCTTTGATTATCGGTAATCTTCTCGCCTGGTATTTACTCGGTCTACGTTGGAATTATTCCAAGGAAGAACTCTTTAAAGTCGCTTCTAAATCCATGGAACCCGCAGGAACCATTATCTTATTAACGGGGGCAGGGGGTGTACTCAAGCAGATGTTAGTCGACACCAATATAGGAACACTGATTGCTGAGAGTTTTGTTCATCTACAAAGCTCCATCTACCTCATAGCATTTATCATCGCTGTTTTGATTCGTGTGCTTCAAGGATCCTCTACTGTGGCCATGATTACTGCTGCTGGATTGGTTGCTCCATTATTAGAATCGGGACAACACTCTGGTTTTGCTCTGGCACTTTTAGTGGTTGCTATAGCCTCTGGGGCCTCTACCTTTTCTCATGTCAACGATTCAGGATTTTGGCTTGTGAGTCAGTATCTGGGAATCAATGAAAAACAAACTTATAAATCCTGGACGATGATGACTACCATTTTGTCCTTGGTAGGAATTGCTGTAGTCTTATTATTGGCACCCTTTGTTTGAGTTTTTTAGCTGAAACCCTATCCAAAATATTCCAAGGGCAAGGCATAGGGATCCTATACTTAGGCCTACATTATAATCGATTGAGAATCGATGCGTTGATCGAATAATCAAGAGAAGCTCTGTGATTAGAAAACCTATTATAAAGAGGCTTATTGCTCCATTAAAGAGTTTGAAATTAGTTCTTCTAAAAGCGATCCAAAACAGAACAAGACTAACAATGCCGATAAAATTCATATGAATAAAGGCGATGATGAGGTCTTTTTGCTGGTGTAATTGATCGGATAAAGAGGGGATGCCCAAAGCGATAAGTCCTATGGATTTAACTAAGAGTAAAAACCCAATAAAAATCAGTAGTAATTGCTCTATTTTTTTGAGTTCTAATTGTCGAATCATTCGATAAGGATGCCATAATGACCACAAGAGTAAACCGCCTCCTAATGCAGTCAAAAGATGAACATATAGGGGAGGGTGAGTCCACAATACATTGACAAAGAAACTCAATATTACTCCTATGTGAAGAAGTCTGTAGACAGCTTTCATTTTTATATGAGAAACATCAATTCCCTTTGCTTCAACAATGGAATAAATGAGTCCAAAAAGCCCAAAGAGCATCCATCCATTGTATTGAAAGTGAAGGTAGAAATAGACCGATAATTGATACCAAATAGTCTCCTTACCACCTAGTGCCATAATGAGTCCTAAGGCCCAGGGGCCTATGCTTGATAGTGCTAAATAATAAAGTGCTGATTTGATAAATGCAAAGCTCCACTTTAGGGTGGCAAAATCGTTTTTGTTTTTTATTACCCAATAGACTAAAAAGTAAGAAACAACTAAAAATAAGGATGAAAACACAATGGACCAAAGGGCGTATCCCTGAAAGGGGAAGCTTAGCATCATTCCTAATATACTTATAACTGCAGAAATATACAGTGCTTTATACGATTTACTCGACTTGTAATTAGTATAGCGTTCTACGATGAGCCCCGATAAAAATAAATAGACCCAACCAATTAGGGCAATATGAGAATGGGTGTGTAAGATGAATTTATAAGTAGCCCACTGGGGTAATAAGGGAAAGGCTCTCAGATAAGTCCCCAATAAAGCAGCGATCCCAAAAAAGAGGATAGCTGTTATTAATTGTTTTGTGATGTTAAACATCCTAAGAGTTTAAAAATCTTTTTTCTTGGAAACATATACAATTCTCCAAATCGGTAAAACCGTCCAAAGAATTAAACACAAAAGGGCAATAAAAAAGCCTTTGTCTGTTCCAAAAAATGACTTAAAAACAGCTCCTGTATAGCCTAAAAGGGCTGAAATATCCAGTTTAAGCAAGATGAGTGTTCTCGATAAATCCACAGGATTTACCATGGTAGCAATTAGCGAAAAAGTATCCAGAGGATAGGCTTGAAAGAGAATTAATGACATTAAAAAGAAACCGTCATAGATGACTGCTAATAGGAGCCAACTCAATATAGCGTATCCAAAACCCTTGATTTTGTTTTCATTGCTAAGGGCAATATTAAAAGCAATTGCAGTAAAGATTAAGGTTAAAAATGCTCCTGTCACTAAAAGTAATCCAAAATCCCAAATGGCATTTGATTTAAAGAGCCCATAGAGTGCAAATGGAATACCCAGACCAAGAATTAAACTCATACTCAAAGAACCTGCAACGCCTAGGTATTGTCCTAAGAATATAGAGGAGCGTTTCAGTGGTTGTGCCAGTAATAGTTCTGTAAATTCTTTAGAGTTGTAAAAGTACATCACCCCAAAAATAGTTCCGATTAATGGGACTAATACAATGATGATGTTCATCAGTGTAATTACCGCTTTGGAGAGGTCGTTGTTTAAGAATAACAATACAAATCCTAAGAGCAGGTAAAACAGAAAATACACATAACTCCAACGAGAACGCATCAGATCATAAAAGGAATATTTTAATATTTTAAGCATGGTTTATCTCTGGAATTAAAGCAGCTACTGCGTGTTCTACATTGTCTTGTTGGGTCTTTTGAAGCAATTGAGCAATACTTCCTTGGAAATAGATCTTACCTTCTAATAAATAGACTACACTATCGGATATTTCCTCTACAAATTGCATAATGTGTGTGGTAATCAAGATGGTCTTTCCCGCTGTTTTTTCTCTTAGAATGAGTTCTTTTAATTTAATTAGCGCCGAAGGATCTAATCCTGTAGTCGGCTCATCGAGAATAATCAGTGGACTGTCACTCATAAAGCAGATGAGGATATTGACTTTTTGCTTAGTACCCCCCGATAAATTGGAAAGTTTCTTGTCCAAAAAAGGTTCTAAACCAAAGGTTTTAATCAGTTCTGTTTCATCGCAGGCTTTATTTCTGAGATCTTTGATCATTTTGATGAGTTCCATGACCTTTAAATTCCCAGGAAAATTTGCAATTTGAGGCAAGTAATTGATATCTAATCTGTAGTTCCAATCATTTTTAATGGATTTTTGATTGATTTCAATACTTCCTTTATTGGGTACGACCATGCCGAGGATACTTTTGATCAAGGTGGTCTTTCCTGAACCATTAGGTCCTAAAATCGCTACAATCCCGCCATTGTCTATGGTTAGATTGAGCCCTGAAAGAACTTGATTGGATCCAAATTTTTTATGTAAATCGCTTATTCTAATCATTGAACAGGTTTCATTAATGGTTGGGCGTCAATCAGCTTGTCTGGGGTGAATACTGGAGACACTTTCTCAGAAAAATCAATTAAATCCATAAAGAGGCTTCTGAGTAAAATGATTGTTTCAGGTGTTTGGTTAACAATATAAGAAAACAATTTTACGGGTCGATGAGGAACATCTCCAATACTGTTTTGGTCTAAATCGTATCCCGTATAGTTCGACCAGTAGTTGTTTTCAAAAAGGTTGTCATTAATTTTTGAATTGTAGGATATATCAAAGGAGTTGTACAAAAAGTTATTGTACTTAAATATATTTTCAAAACAGGCTCCTCTTACCTTAATAGCCCATCCGTTGTTTTTAAAATCATTGTTGAAATAGTCAATTCTATTTGAACCTTCTATATTAATGCCTATAGTGTTTTCTTCAAATACATTATCAGAAATTTCAGCATCGTTGATTTCTTTTAGCAGAATGCCATAGGATGCAGTACCCCAGTTCTTTCTAAAGGTATTTTTCTTCATAGTAATGTATTCTGAAAACATGACAGCAACACCAGCTCCGTTATTTTCAAACAGATTGTTGGTGTAGTCGTCGTGATCGGAAAACATAAAGTGTAAGCCGTATCTGAGATTGTTTTTACTGGTGTTATCGTGAATTTGCACTCGATCAGAAAACTCTAAGTAAATGCCATCTCTAGCATTGGATATGTTGTTGTGGGCGACCTCGATATCGGAAGAATACCACAGTTGAATTCCATTTCCTGAATTGTATTCGTTGACAGCATCTCCTAAAATTCTGTTGTTGATGACTTTTCCGTGTTTTGATTTTTCTAGATAAATTCCGAAAAAGAGATTTTCTAACTGAATATTTTCAATTCTAAAATAGCGACTTTCTTTAATTCGAATTGCTGCGTGATCTTTGGTGTAGCTCGTTCCGACATTTTTAATGAGTAAGTTTTTTAGAGTAACACTGTCAGAAATAACTGTGAAAATTTCACCTTTCTCTTCACCGTCGATTAAAGGAAAATCTTCGCCTATAATTTTTAAGGGTTTGTCGACTAGAATGTCAAATTCTTTGTAGTTTCCTTTTTGAATAATAATACTATCATGTTCTTTAGCAATAGCAATAGCAGATTTGATGCTTTGAAGTTCACAATCTTCACATACTCGATGTGTTTGCTGTCCCCAAAGATTGGAGTAGCAAAGAACTAGAAGTATAAGTAATTGAAAGTGCTTCATTTTAGTTGTTATTGGGCATAGTTTGATCTTTGAAGTAACTAAACTTACATCAAAATGACTTATTTATTAATTAAAGTTATAATTGATGGCCAGTCATAAATAGTTCCATCGTAGTTGTCTTTTGCTTCTTTTGCCAAAGTAGCATTTGAAAAAGCTGTGAGATTTGCACCCATAGGACTAGGTAGATTCGGACTAACTAAAAAGCTAGCAGATGTGGCATCTATCAGTTTACCTGGATGATCTAAAGTATTGACTAGAAGTAAACCTTCTTCTTCAATATTGGGATTTTCTCCTAGGTAATTGATGAGGCATTCAATGGAATCAAACGAGAATGCTTTTCCAGTTTTTGTGACTAATTGAGATCCGTGATGTTGATCGACTACAGTCATTCTACAGTAGTGACAAGAATCAGATCCATAGGCAATCTCTTTTGGCGCTATTGAACAATTCCACACCAGGATTCCTAAAAGGACACTAAGAACTATTTTTTTTACCATAGATTAAATATACATATTTTATTTTGCCCTCCTGCCGATATAAAAGGCATATAGGATTAATGACATTCCTAGAAACATCATATAACCTCCAATGTGAGGAAGTGAGGTAACGTCAAAATTAAGTAGTTTTTGGTGCCCGAATAAAGGTGGCTTGTAGGTAATTAAATTTCCTGCAGCGTCTTTTAATTTAATGATGGCATGGGGATCTAAATCAGTTCCGTAATCGAGTAGCCATAGATTAAAATCATACATTCCCATAATTCCTAGTACTGACATTAGTACGAACCAAAAAAGGAACCAATTGGCAGAAATTTTCTTGAGATATCCTAAAAGGCCAAACACTACCCCTAAAGCAATCATTCCTAAAATTACTTTTGGAAAAACTTCAAATTCCCACATATCTTCAGCCTTTGGAAGTGTTTTCATTCCGATATAGTGGTTGAGTCCATCGATATTTTGAATGTCAAATTCATTGACGTCTTGTAAACCGTCTAAGTGAATATTGATCCCTAGTGGTTCTGGGTATTGTGGAGCACCGAGCATGATTTGCCATAGAGGGAACACAAATAAACCACAAAGTAAAAGTGATCCGATAATCATGATTAAGCCTGCCTTTTTCATAGGATTTTTATTAAAAAAAGCGGGCAGGATGAAACCGTACCCGCTTTGGTTTGAATGAGGTTGTTTTTTATTCTTTTATAATTATTCTCCTAATGAGAATTTTATAGGAACGTTAGAGTTTTTAGCTGATACTCTCACGTATCCTTGCATTTCTTGGTGTAATGCTGAACAGAAATCGGTACAATAGAATGGCCATACACCTACTTGTTTAGGTTCCCATAAGAGCGTTTCAGTTTGACCAGGCATGATTAATGCTTCTGAGTTTTCAGCACCAATGACAGCAAATCCATGTGGTACATCGTAATCTTGTTCGTGGTTTGTGATGTGGAAATACACTTTATCACCAACTTTAATTCCTTCTATATTGTCAGGAGTAAAGTGAGAACGAATCATTGCCATATAAATATGAACCTCATTTCCTTTGCGTTCCACTCGAGCATCTGATGCTTTAAGTGTTGCGTAAGGGTGTTTGTTGTCTTCTAATTTGAAAAGTTTTTTCGATCTAGGAGCTACAAGCTCAGCTGGTATACCTGCTGCATAATGTGGCTCACCCACAGTTGGGAAATCTAATAGTAATTCCATTTTTTCTCCAGAAATATCAAATAATTGCGCTGATTGAGTTACCTCAGGACCAGTAGGTAAGTAACGGTCTTTAGTAATTTTATTCATAGCTACTAAGTATTTTCCAAATGGTTTTGCAGAGTTTCCACCAGGGATCATTAAGTGACCTACAGAATAATAAGTAGATTGACGGTCAACAACTTCCCAAGTTCCCAATTTCCATTTTACAACTTCTGAAGTGATAAAGAAGGTAGTATAGGCATTACCTTTTCCATCAAACTCTGTGTGTAATGGTCCAAGTCCTGGTTGAACAACTGTTCCAGCTAGAACATCTTCGAAATTTAAAATTGGAATTCCATAAGCATCTCCATCAAATTTTTTGTTTTCGATGGCGTCTAACATTTTAGTAAATGAGTGTACTGTTAAATCGGCAGATAATTTTCCGTTACCTACGATGTACTCTCCCGAAGGATCAACATCACATCCGTGTGGTGACTTTGGAGTTGGTAATAAGAATACTGCTCCAGGAACTTCTGAAGGATCCACAACAAGAACTTCTTTTTTCATTGTTGAAGTAGCCATATGTGTTTCTTCACTGAATTCGTTGTGAGCATAATTAGCAGGCATCATTTTTCCACCTCCGTTATTTACGTACTCTTCAATTTTTTTCCAGTTAACCGCTGCGATAAAGTCTTTGTCATTTTGAGAAGCATTTACTTCTAATAATGAGTTAGCTTCTTCTGTGTTGTATGTGGTAAAGAAGAACCATCCATGAGATTTACCTCTACCTGGGTGTGATAAGTCATAGTTGAATCCAGGCATCATCAATTGGAATTTGATGTCCATTCCACCGTCTTCAGCGTCGAGTTTAACGAAAGTTAAGGCTCCTTTAAAATTACCTTTGTATTCGCTAATAGGCATGTCGCGTTGAGGAACTGGAACAGAGAAACGAGTACCAGCTACCACGTATTCTGAGTTTTCAGTTACGAAAGAAGAAGAGTGATTTCCTGCTGAGTTTGGAATCTCAATGATCTCAGTAGTTTCAAATAAAGACAAGTCAATTTTAGCGATACGAGGAGTGTTGTTGGCGTTGATATACACATAGCGACCATCGACAACACCATCGGTTTGAGAAATATCAGGGTGGTGAGAGTCATCCCAAGGAATAAATCCGTGAGAAGTATTTAACATTGGTTTTGTTTCTTCGTTGTATCCATAGGCTTTTTCAGCGTCTTGCGAGAACACAGGGACAACTCTAAACAGACGTCCAGAAGGTAGACCGTATACGGCTAATTGCCCACTAAATCCACCTGAAATGAATGCGTAGTGAGAATCGTGTTCTCCTGGTGCTACATATACTTTTTCAGCAGCACTTGATTTTAAAGCCCCTTGTGATCCTCCTCCTTGATTGCCACAGCTGACAAACATAGCAAGAGCTCCCATAAGGCTTAATGAATGTAAAAGATATTTTTTCATCAGTTTATTATTTAAATATTAGGTTAGTTATTTATTGTTTTGCTGGAGGTAACATCACTCCATCAATTACGTGTACGATTCCATTACTAGCTTTCACACTAGCAATAATTTTAGCACCTCCTACATAAACGTCGTCTCCTTTAACTTCGACTATTACATCTTGATTGTTGGCTTGTCCGAGTTTTTTGAAGTTTTTCAAAAACTCTTTAGAATAATTACCGGGAGTTACATGGTATTTTAAAATGTCTGCTAATTGCCCTAGGTTTTCTTCTTTTAATAAAGTTTCTACAGTTCCTGCAGGCAATTTTTCAAAAGCGGCGTTTGTAGGAGCAAATACCATAAGAGGACCTACGTTTACAAGAGCGTTTTCAACTTTAGCGGCCTGTACAGCTGCGACTAAAGTAGTGTGGTCAGGAGAGCCAATTGCGACATGCAAAACAGTATTAGCGTCATCATCTATAAAAGCTTGACCTGTTCTAGGTTGATCTGCGCTTGCTGCTGGTTCTGCCTTCTGAGCAGTGTTGTTACAACCTACTATAAATAGAAGTAACATACTGCTTACTAGCGTTAAGAATTTAGTTGTTTTCATATGATGTAATTTATTTGATTTTTAATCTAATTTGTACCAAAGATAAGAGGGGAGTAGGCCACAAAAAATGATATTAATCATATAAAAGGACATAAATATCTTTTTATATTTGTGTGTAAAGAGAAAGTCAATGAAATATTGATTTGCAATAATTATATTTAGACTTTATTTCTATTCCATGTTTTCAAATTCTTCGAAATACGCTTTAAATGCAATGTTGTATTTAGCACAACATTCAAGCGAATCCAATAAAATTAATGTCGCTCACATCAGTGAGGCGATAGCAGCTCCAGCACCCTATATTTCTAAACTCTTACAAGAGTTGACAAGAAGAAAATTGGTTTCATCGACAAAGGGTCCTCGAGGAGGTTTTTATTTAAGCGAAGAGAATAGAAAAGGTACCCTTTTGGATATCGTCGAAATTGTTGAAGGAGAAGATCGTTTTGACAGTTGTGTTTTGGGATTTAAAACGTGTAATCCTGACAACCCATGTGTAATACATCACTCTATAGCCTCGTATAAAAATAAGATTATCCAAGAATTGAGGTCTAAATCACTAAATCAACTTTCCAAAGAAATTATCAAAGGACATTTTGAATTTCCTATCAAATAAGGGCAAAAAAAAACTGCAGCATGGCTACAGTTTTTTATTGTTATAGGAGTTTGTGAATTAATTCGCAGTTCTCAAATACTCTAGAATTGCTCTGGCGTCTTCTTGAGAGATATTTTGATTAGACATCGGAGCTCCATTAAATTCCATAAAGAGGTCTTTTGCCAATTGGTCTTCTTTGACCATATTTTCAGGATTGAGAATCATGTTCATGATCCAAGCTGGGTTTCTACGAGCAGTAACACCTGTTAAATCTGGTCCGACAAATCTTTTTCCAATCATATGACAAGCGATACAGTTGGCGTCAAAAACACCTTTTCCTTTGTCAGCTAATGATTGGTCCAAAGCTCCTAAATCAATAGAAGATACAGGTCCAACACCAGTAGATTCTAAATCTATTCTAGTTGATGCTTTGTCAGTTGATACAGCTTTTTTCTTTACGGTTTCAGTCTTTTGACGGTTCATGCTAAAACCATCTTTTTTTTCTTCTTTTCCTCCACAGCTAACTAAAAGAATAGACAAAGCTATAGAAGCGAGGTATACAGTTTTTTTCATAGAAATATTGAATTGTTAACAGGTGTAAAATTACTATGCTAAGGTAGGTAAAAAAATGATAAGAATCATATTTAAGATAATTTTATCTTAAATTAGTTAGGATCACTTTATTTATACAGAATCACTAATTTCGATCAGAGCATTTTTAAGCTGTTCTACTTCCTCGAAAGTGGTAAATACATTTGGTGTAATTCTACATCCTTGCACATTGTTTTCATCGATTGGAACTGTAAAAATATGATAGTCTTCTAGGAGTTTTTTTGCTAAGAGAGAAGGTTTCATTCCTCGAATTCCAATATTTGAAATTGCACAGCTTTTTTCTGCTTCTACAGGTGTATTAATGATTATTTTGGGGTGATTTCTAAGGGGTTTTGTCAATGCTTGTTGAAGGGCTCTCAATCTGTTTTCTTTTTTGGAAATTCCGATCCAATTGATATAACCTAAGGCGTCCCGAATCGCTAAATCAGTGTGAACTGGCACCGTACCTAAATGATTGAGTCGTTTGATATTGTCAAGTCCCTTTTCATGAGCTCCAAGGAGCGGCCATATTTTAGGCATTTTCTCTTTGTTGACATACAATAGGCCAAGCCCTAAAGGGGTAGCAAGCCACTTGTGAAGACTGGAGCCGTAATAATCACAGTGGAGGTCTTCAATTTTAAATTCAAAATGACCGACACAATGAGCACCGTCTACCAAAACATCAACTCCGTATGTATGAGCCATATCACAAATTTTTTGAACAGGTAAAATATGTCCCGTGATATTGATCATATGTGAGAGGTGGATCATTTTAGTGTTAGGAGTAATTTGATCTTCGAAAAGTTTTACAAGCTGTTGATCGGATGTAGGATGATTGGGAACAGATACTTTTTTGATCATAACTCCATAGCGCTTACTGATTTGATCGAACATCACACGCATGGCTCCGTAGTCTTGTATGGCGTAAATAGCCTCATCGCCTTCTTTCCATGGGAATCCACTGATGATGGTGTCAAGTGATTCAGTAGTATTTCTAGTGATGGCTAACTCTTCTGCACTACAACCGACAAAATCAGCGAGTTTTTTAGCTAATTCTCTATTGTCTTTAAAACGGTGGGTTCTCATATAATAGGAGCCGTGAAGATTGACATGGTCAATATGATTTTTAAAATGCTGAAGGGTGGGCTGAGGGATGATATTGTAGTAGCCACTCTCAAAGTTGATATACTCTTTTTTGAGTAGGTAGTGTGAGCGAACTTCTTTCCAGAATTCGTCAGGATCTTCAATTGTTCTAAGCTTGAGAGCTTTACTTTCTAAAAGGTCCATCGGATTGCCTAGAAAGGGAACTACTGCAAGTCCAGCTGCAGATTTTAAAAATGTTCTTTTATCCATAACAGAGGGTTTGTATAAATATAAGAATTTGATTTGTAGTGGAATCCAACAAATTCTCTCATCCTAATGAGTGTATTTTTTATATCTTTAGTAATCTAAACCTATACTGATGAAAAAAATATTATTAGCCCTATTGTGCCTGCTAGCAACCAATAGTTTTGCACAAGATTTAAACGAAGTTTTAAAAGCCGTAAAATTTAGAAATATTGGACCTTTTAGAGGAGGTAGAGCCAATGGTTCTTCGGGTGTTGTATCCGATCCATTAACTTACTATATGGGAACCACTGGAGGTGGGGTCTGGAAAACGACTGACGCTGGACAGCGTTGGGAAAATATCTCTGATGGGTTTTTTAAGACCGGGTCAGTAGGGGCTGTATCTGTATCTGAATCCAATCCAAATATCGTTTATGTGGGAATGGGAGAGCACGCACCGAGAGGGGTGATGACTTCTTATGGCGATGGCGTTTACAAATCCACTGATGCAGGAAAAACCTGGCAACATATGGGTTTAAAAGAAACCATGCATATTGCTAGAATCATCATTCATCCAGAAAATCCTGATGTGGTTTGGGTAGCGGCTCAAGGAGCATTACACGGTCCTACTTCTGATCGAGGTATCTACAAATCGATCGATGGAGGAAAACACTGGACGAAAGTTCTTTATGTAAACAACTTAACAGGTTGTAATGATTTGTCCATTGATTTTTCTAATCCAGAAGTGCTTTATGCTTCGATGTGGGAACATATGAGAACTCCTTGGAAAGTGATTAGTGGGGGAGAAGGTTCTGGTCTTTACAAATCTACTGATGGAGGTGAAACTTGGAATAAAATTCACAAGGGACTTCCAGAAGAAAAGGGAAAAATGGCTATTTCAGTTTCCAGAGCAAACCCTAATCTAGTCTACTCCCTCATCGAAAGTGATAGTGAGGCAGAAAAAGGTGGTTTGTTCCTATCGAGAAATGCTGGAGATTCTTGGTCTCGAGTAAGCGCTGATCACAGACTCTTGCAGCGCGCTTGGTATTATATAGAAGTAGAAACAGATCCCAATGATGAAAACACCGTCTATGTGATGAGTGCGAGTACCTATCGTTCTATCGATGGAGGTAAGAGTTGGGAGCGCATTCGAACCAATCACGGGGATTATCACGATCTGTGGATCAATCCAAACAATTCAAAAAATTTATTAATTACCGATGACGGAGGAGCTGAAATCAGCTTTAACGGAGGTGAAACTTGGTCGACTCAAGACAATATGCCAACGGCGCAGATGTATCGAGTAGCTGTGGATAATCAGTTTCCATACAATGTCTACGGAGGTCAACAAGATAATACTTCGGTCAAAATAGCGAGTATTGGAATCGGTTCTGGTGGAATCGGAAGAGAGCATTGGACTTATGCTGCAGGTGGAGAATCCGCGTTTCTAGCTTTTGATCCAAACAATCCAGTAAAAACAATGGGAGGGTCTTATTTAGGAACCATTGAGCTTCTAGATATGGAGGCTCAAGTAGGAACTCAAATTATGATTGAGCCCAATTTATACCTAGGGCTTCCAGCTAGGGATATGAAATACCTCTACAATTGGAATGCTCCGATCATCAGATCGGTTCACGAAGAAAACACCTACTATCACGGAGCTCAATACCTTCTCAGAACTAGAGATGAAGGAGTTAATTGGGAGGTGATTTCTCCAGATTTAACCATGAATGACGACAGCAAACAAGGAAATGGAGGAGGTCCTTATACCAATGAAGCGGTGGGTGCAGAAAATTACGGAACGCTTTCTTATGTAATGGAATCTCCACATGAAGCAGGAGTCATCTACACCGGCTCTGACGATGGTTTGGTACACATCACCAAAGACAATGGGAAGAGTTGGGAAAACATCACTCCAAAAGGATTGCCTGAAACCCTTATCAATGCTATTGATGTGTCTCCTCACGATCCAGCTACAGTTTATATCGCTACCACTCGATATAAGTTTAACGACCATACTCCTGCACTTTACAAGAGTACCAATTACGGAAAGACTTGGAAAAATATATCTGATGGAATTCCGATGGGAGCCTATACAAGAGTCGTTAGAGAGGATCCTGTGTTAAAAGACTTTCTTGTTGCGGGAACAGAACTCGGCTTATACCTCTCTTATGATGGTGGTAAGAATTGGGAGTCCTTTCAGTCCAATTTACCAGTGGTGCCCATTACAGATTTGCAATTAAAACACGACGATATCATCTTAGGAACACAGGGTAGATCTTTTTGGATCTTAGACGATTTATCCCTGTTGAGACAATTCGAAGGAACCTCAAATACAGGAAGGCTTTACAAGCCAGAAGATGCGATGATAGCAAATTGGTATTCTTCTATGAATGGATCCAATCCTACGGGAACCAATCCTTTCCAAGGTGTGAATCCAGCTTCAGGTATGGTCATTTATTACGATTTACCAGAATTAGACAAGAATGAAGAACTCACTCTTGAAATTAGAGATGAGAAGGGAAAACTCGTTCGATCATTCAGCTCTAAAAGAGACGACTCCTACGTATCCTACGAAGGAGCTCCTTCACCTGAGGCGACATTGAGTACTAAAAAAGGACTCAACAGATTTGTGTGGGATCTACGTCACGAGTCTCTAATGGCAACACCAAAGGTGTATATTGAAATGAGTTTTAGAGGGCATCAAGCCATCCCGGGAAACTATACTCTTAATTTGAGTTTTGGAAATCAAACCTATCAGACCTATTCAAAAATCATCCCGAATCCTATGTATTCAACCACCATGGATGAATACAGAGAATACGATGTCTTTATGACAGCAGGTGAGGCGACTTTTAATGAAATGACCTCGATGACCAACGAATTGTATCGTAAAAAGCAATCACTTGAATCGGTTATGAAAACAATGGACTCTAATTCAGATGTCTATAAGAAAGCGGATCAATTACTTAATGAATTGGATGCATTTGACAAGCAGATGGTACAACGTCTTTCAAAAGCCTATGACGATGTAGAGAATTTTGTCAATGGATTTACAGCCTATTATGCCACAGCGATCAATCAATCGGATAGTGCCATGCCCAAAATCAATACGGGAGCACGTACTAAAATTGCTGAAATCAATGCGAAATGGGAACAACACAAAAAGACAGCTGTTACCCTGTTAGAGGATAAAATTCCTTCGTTGAATGCAGAATTGTATAAAGTAGGTCTAGGAGCTGTTCATTAATAGTGTACTATTTTATCTAATAGATATAACATTTTAACATTATAGGTATAAAAATAATAGTATGTGTTATTTTTGTACTACCAAACTAAACTAATTTATATATGCTTAATCAAGAGCGCGTTGTCCTTTCAAATATTCAACCACAAATTGAGGGTGGAACTTATGCTGTAAAACGCATTGTAGGACAAGAAGTATCGGTATCAGCCGATGTATTATGTGATGGCCACGATGTGATTCAAGCGGCCTTATTGTACAAACACCAATCGTCTAAAAAGTGGTCTGAGATTAGAATGATTAGCTTGCCAAACGATGAGATGCAAGCTTCATTTACTGTTGACAAACAAGGAGCCTATACCTACAAAGTAGAAGGATGGGTCGACGAGTCGCTTAACTGGTTGCACGGAATTGAAAAGAAGATAGAAGCTGACGTCAAAGTAACTTCAGAACTCTTAGAAGGTGCCTTGTACCTCAAGAGGCTTTTAGAATCCAATAAAGTAACTGGAGCGTCTAAGTGGATGGATTTGGTTCAATTAATGGAGTCCAAAGATTCTTATCAACAAGCTATTGAAGGAGTCTTAAATCCTCAGTTAAAAGAATTGTTCATTGCGTATCCTACCAAGTTTTTAAAAGCGACTTCTGAAGAATTTCCGCTATACGTGGATCGCAAAAAAGCACTGTTCAGTACCTGGTATGAATTCTTTCCGCGTTCTGCAAGTCCAGAGCCTGGAAAACACGGAACTTTTAAAGATTGTGAAGCCCTATTGCCAAGGGTTGCGAATATGGGGTTTGACACCCTCTATTTTCCTCCAGTGCACCCTATTGGAGAAGTCAATCGCAAGGGAAAAAACAACGCAACTGATGCTGCAGATGGAGATGTAGGTTCACCTTGGGGAATCGGTTCACAATACGGAGGACATAAGGATTTACATCCTGAATTGGGGACGCTTGAAGATTTTAAATCACTTGTGTCTAAAGCCGAAGAATTGGGAATTGAAGTTGCGATGGATTTTGCACTCCAAGCTGCTCCAGATCATCCCTGGGTTAAAGAGCATCCAGATTGGTTCAAATGGAGACCCGATGGAAGTATTCAGTACGCTGAAAATCCACCTAAAAAATATCAAGACATTCTTCCAATTTATTTTGAAACTCCAGATTGGAAAAATTTGTGGGAGGAGCTACTGTCTTGTGCACTTTATTGGGTGGAAGAGGTTGGAATTAAGGTTTTTAGAGTTGACAATCCTCATACCAAACCTTTTAAATTTTGGAATTGGTTGATTGCCCAAGTAAAGAAGAAACATCCCGATGTACTCTTTTTAGCAGAAGCTTTTACCCGGCCCAAGATTATGGATCAATTGGCAAAAGAAGGTTTTACTCAAGGCTACTCTTATTATACCTGGAGGTTCAATAAGTCAGAGCTTACCGAGTATTTAGAGCAGCTCACAAAAGGACCACAGAAAGAGTTTTACAGACCTAATTTCTGGCCAAATACTCCTGATATCAATCCATTTCATCTTCAGGGAGCTAATGAAGCAATGCATTTATCTAGGTATTTTATGGCTGCTACCATGAGTTCCAATGTGGGAGTTTACGGTCCTGTTTATGAATTTATGGATTCTGCTGCAGTGCCTGGAAGAGAAGAATATCACAACAGTGAAAAATACGAATGCAGAAATTGGGATTGGAAAGCCGAAAACAAGATGATGGTCTTGATGAAGAAGATCAATGAGGCTCGTAGAGCGTTGCCATCGCTTCAGCAGACCAACAATATTGAATTCTGTGAGTCTCAAAACGACACTATCATCGCTTATGTAAAGTTTGATGATCAAAAGCGCTGTTTGAGTTTAATGATCGCATCCCTGGATTCGTATTATACTCAAGAGGGTTCAGTGAAATTGCCATTACATCAACTAGGACTAGGTCATATCAACCAGTTTTCAGTAACCGATGTGATTACAGGAAATCAATACCATTGGAATGCTGATTGGAATTATGTGGCTTTACATCCAACCTTGCCGTTCCATCTTTTTAAAATTTCGTACTAATGGAAGATAAGCATAATAAAGACCTTCAAAAAAGACCTTTTGAGTTTTCATGTCAGTGGAAAGATGCTTTTGAAAATGAAGAATTTTTAAATGCTTTTGCCAATGAAATTCTAGAACGCTATATCCCTGAAAAAAGATGGTATGCTGGTAAGTCTAGCAGTTTGAAGTATATTGAAATCAGTGATTATTTCCAAATGCATTCTGAAAGGAATCACTATTTTGGAATCTTGATTGAGGTTCATTTTAAAGAATCGTTCTTTCAAAACTATTTTCTTCCAATAGCATTTATGGCGGGTGAAGAACTCGATACGAAGACCTTAATTTCTTCAGCGAGTTTTAACGGAGTGGATGGTTATTTAGTGGATGCACTTCACATTGAAGAATACAGAAGACTGCTCTATGAAAACATTATGGAGCAATCAGGGGGCTATCAATCGGTGCAGTTTCACAAATCGTCTAAAATTAATGCAGAACCCTATGAAACTTCTAAGTTTTTAGGGGCAGAACAGAGCAATACATCGATTGTTTACAATAAGAAATACATCCTAAAGATCTTTAGGAGAATCTACATCAGCACGAACCCCGATTATGAAATCAGTCGTTTTTTAACAGAGGTAGCTGAATTTGCAAATACGCCAAAATACGCAGGAAGTATCAACTTAAATGTAGGAGAGGAAAACGACACAATCACTCTTGGTTTGATGCAGGACTTTATTCCAAATCAAGGAGATGCCTGGAAGTATTTTTTAGTAGAAATCGACCAAATATTCAGTGCAATTAAGGAAAAGTCGATCGAACTAAATTCGATTGAAGATGTTGAGTTGTACAAGAAAATAAAACATTCCAATCTACCTCAGTCGCTTTTGAAATGGGTGGATTCTAAATTCTTTTTTAAGATAGAACAATTGGCGAAGCGCACCGCTGAAATGCATGTGGCTCTTGGTTCGGATAGTAGAGATACTGCCTTTGTTCCTGCAAGTTTTAATGGCGACTATGAAGTCTGGTTAAAAAATAGACTGATTTATCAGTTTCAAAACAGGCTTAATACGATTGAGAATAATTTGCATAAACTATCTGGAGAATCGCTGGATATGGCTCAAGAATTTCTTTCTCGTAAGCAAGAAATTAGGAGGAGATTTCTCGATTTTAACTGGACCAAACTCAAGAGTGAACGAATTCGTATTCACGGAGACTATCATCTAGGGCAAGTATTAGTAAAGGATGATGATTTTTATATGTTAGATTTTGAAGGAGAGCCAGAAAGTACGATACGAGATCGAAAGGTTAAACAACCTCCCATCAAAGATGTGGCGGGATTATTAAGATCATTTCACTATGCTATTTATTCTGTGATTCTCAATAATCCAGACAAATACGGATTAGAAAAACAAGAGGCTATGGACTATGGAGAACGCTTGTATAAATATATCACAGGAGTCTTTTTAAGTGATTATATAAACTATGTTCAACAAAACAATTTGAATATAGGCTATATAAAAGAAGTAGAATTTCTATTAAAATACACTATGCTTGAAAAGGCAGTATACGAATTAGGATACGAATTAAACTCAAGACCAAGATGGGCAATAATTCCACTAAGAGGAATTATCAGTATCATCAATGAAGCTTAGAAATATGAAAAACAACACAGTAGCACATTCGCTTTTTACTGACTTTGATATTAATTTATTTAGAGCAGGAAAACACTATAACCTATTTGATAAAATGGGATCTCATCCTATGACTGTAGATGGAGTTGAAGGGACCTATTTTGCAGTATGGGCACCATCTGCTAAATCAGTTTCTGTCATAGGAGATTTTAATTATTGGTTAGAAGGAGATCACAAACTTTTCGTTCGCTGGGATGGATCTGGTATTTGGGAAGGTTTTATTCCAGGAGTAGGTCATGGGAACCTTTATAAATACAAAATTCAATCACATCACAATGATGTGGTCTGTGAGAAGGCTGATCCTTATGCGAGATCCTGTGAGCATCCACCTTTAACAGCCTCTGTTGTTTGGAATGATGATTACACATGGAAGGATAAGACTTGGTTTACAAAACGCAAGAAATTGAATCAGCTCGATCAGGCCATTTCAGTTTATGAGGTTCACTTGAGTTCTTGGAGAAAAAAAGCCGATGGAAGATCGCTTTCATATATCGATATGGCTCAAGAGTTGGTTTCTTATGTCAAAGAAATGAACTACACTCATGTAGAGTTTATGCCTGTAATGGAATATCCTTACGATCCTTCTTGGGGGTATCAACTAACTGGTTATTACGCCCCTACTTCTCGTTTTGGAAGTCCAGAGGAATTTAAAGTGCTTATCGATGCTTTTCACAAGGCTGAAATTGCGGTCATTTTAGACTGGGTTCCTTCGCATTTTCCAAGTGATGATCACGGATTGGGATTCTTCGATGGTTCTCATCTTTACGAACACCCTGATCCTAGAAAAGGATACCACAAGGACTGGAAGAGTTTAATTTTTAATTACGAACGCCCTGAGGTACGTTCTTTTCTAATCTCCAATGCTGTATTTTGGATGCAAGTATATCATATCGATGGACTGAGAGTTGATGCGGTGGCTTCTATGCTTTATTTGGACTATTCTAGAGAAGATGGTGAATGGGAGCCAAATGAATTTGGTGGGCGTGAAAACCTCGCTGCAGTTGGCTTTTTAAAAGATCTCAATTTAGAACTCTACAGTCGCTTTGAAGGAATTCAAACCATCGCTGAAGAGTCGACAGCCTTTCCAATGGTAAGTAGACCCACAGATATCGGGGGACTTGGTTTTGGAATGAAATGGATGATGGGATGGATGCACGATACCTTGGAATATATGAAAAAGGATTCGGTCTATAGAAAATACCATCAAAACGACATATCCTTTTCTTTGACGTATACTTTTACCGAAAACTTTATGTTACCGCTCTCTCACGATGAGGTCGTATACGGTAAAAATTCAATATTGGGAAGAATGCCAGGTGATGAGTGGCAACGTTTTGCTAATTTAAGAGCGCTGTACGCTTATATGTATACCCATCCTGGAGCAAAATTGAACTTTATGGGAGGAGAATTTGCTCAGTACGAGGAGTGGAATTTTGAGCAAAGTCTCGATTGGCATCTTACTCAGTATCACTATCACAGAGGCGTGCAAGAAACGATTAAAGATTTAAATGAACTCTATAAGTCCTCCAAGGCTTTGCATCAGTTGCAGTTTTCAGCCCAGGGGTTTGAGTGGTTGTCTTATGACGATTCCGAAAATTCCATCTTGGCCTATGTCAGAAAGGGAAAAACCAAAAAAAATCGCTTTGTTGTCATTACTAATTTTACACCGACAACACATTCCAGTTATCAAATTGGAGTTCCTGAGGGTAAGAAATTATCTCTCGTATTTAATTCGGATGAATCGAAATACGGAGGATCTGATTTTAAGGTAAATGAGGAATATTTAATAGAAGAAAATTGTTCACATGGCAAAAATCAGTCGGTTATTTTGAGAATTCCACCGTTGAGTACGCAAGTGTATCAAGTTTTATAACCATTTCTTGTTCACCAACTTAAACTTGGCTTTATTTGCCGTCCCAGAACTAAACTTAAATAAATGATTACAAATACTGAATTAGAGTATAAGGGAAATCTATTTCCCACTGCCTATAAATCCCACATCAAAAAATCGAATGTAATAGAGTTTGAATCTCAAAATGGAGTACTGATGCAAGTACACGTTTTAAGGGATTCACTCTTGCGTTTTAGATATGCACCTGAAGGATTCTTTACAAAAGATTTTTCTTATGCTATCGATCATAAACACGAACATGGCTACAATGAGTTAACACTTAGTGAAAATGATCAAGATGTGATCATTACTACTGAAAAAATTATATGTAAAGTCTCAAAAGCAGATTTGAGAGTAGGTCTGTACGATTTAGAAGGAAAAGTGATCCTTGAAGATGAACTTGGTTTTCATTGGGAAGAGAGCTTTGAGTATGGAGGAAACTTCGTAAAGATGAGCAAGTCTTCTAGAGATGGTGAAAATTTTTACGGATTAGGAGATAAGCCGACTAATTTTAATCTTAAGGGAAAGCGAACCTCTAACTGGAATACCGATCAATACGCCTATGGAAAAGATACTGAAGAACTCTATAAAGACGTTCCGTTTTATGTGGGTCTTCACGATACTATCGCTTATGGTATTTTCTTTGACAATACCTTTAAAACTCATTTTGACTTCTGTCATGAACGCAGAAATGTCATGAGCTTTTGGGCTGATGGAGGCGAAATGAATTATTACTTCTTTTACGGTCCTGAAATGTCAAAGGTGGTTACCGCTTATTCGGATCTCACTGGGAAGCCAGAACTTCCTCCTATGTGGGCAATGGGTTACCACCAGTGCAAGTGGAGTTATTATCCAGAGAGCAGAGTTAGAGAAATCACTTCTAAATTTAGAGAGTTGTCATTTCCATGTGATGCCATTTATTTGGATATCGATTATATGGATGGATTTAGGTGTTTTACCTGGAATAAGGACTACTTTCCAAATCCAAAACAGATGATCGATGATTTTAATGAGCAAGGATTTAAAACAGTTGCCATCATCGATCCAGGAATTAAAATAGACAAAGACAATGAGGTCTTTCAAGAAGCTTTAGCAAAAGATTATTTCTGTAAGCGAGCAGATGGTTCTTATATGAAAGGAAAGGTTTGGCCAGGTGAGTGTTATTTCCCTGATTTTACCAATCCAGAAGTTCGCGAATGGTGGGCTGGTCTCTACAAAGGACTTATCGAAGAGGACGGTATTCATGGAGTATGGAACGATATGAACGAACCTGCCGTAATGGAAGTTCCTGGAAAGACGTTTCCAAATGATGTGAGACACAATTACGATGGTAACTATTGCAGTCACCGTAAGGCTCACAATGTTTATGGAATGCAGATGGCGAGAGCGACCTATCACGGTGTTAAAAGACATGCTGCTCCAAAACGCCCCTTTGTAATTACAAGAGCAACCTATTCAGGAGGACAGCGTTATACTTCTTCTTGGACTGGTGATAATGTCGCAACTTGGGAACACTTATGGCTTGCCAATATTCAAGTTCAGAGAATGTCACTCTCTGGAATGGGATTTGTTGGAACTGATATCGGAGGATTTGCTGAACAGCCTAGTGGAGAACTTTTTACCAGATGGGTTCAATTAGGAGTCTTTCATCCATTTACACGAGTTCATTCCTCAGGTCATCACGGAGATCAAGAGCCTTGGTCATTTGATCAGGAGGTCTTAGATATTACCAAAAAGTTTGTGGAATTGCGTTATCAATTGCTTCCATATATCTATACGATGTATCACAAGTATACTACAGAAGGGGACCCAATGATTAAACCATTGGTGTATTTTGATCAAGAAGATCATCACACCCATTATCGTTCAGACGAGTTTATTTTTGGAGATCAGATACTCGTATGTCCTGTTCAAGAGCCCAATGCACAGGGAAGACGTATGTACATTCCAAGAGGAAAATGGTATCATTTATGGACCAATAATGCAGTCGAAGGAGGAAAAGAACTTTGGGTAGATGCTCCTTTGGATTCGATGCCAGTATTTGTGAAGGCGGGATCAGTCATTCCAAAATATCCTGTTCAGCAATATGTAGATGAGCAAAAGATTGAAACTCTTGAATTAGACGTGTATTACAAAGAGGGAAGAGAACGTTCTACCATCTATGAAGATGCACACGATGGATATGATTATAAAAGAGGAAAATACCTCTTAAAGAAAATCAAATTCTATGGAAAAGCTAAAGAAGTATTAATCGATCAATTCAGAGATGGTCGCTATGAGACAACCTATAACAAGGTTCAAATTAATCTAATCGGATTACCTTTTGAGGTAAAGAGTGTAACAGTAGACACGGAAAAGGTGTCTTTATCAGACTTAAATTACAATAAAGAAAAACAATCGATTGTGGTGGATGCGAATTTCCATTCGATCATTATTAAATAAAAAATAGAATTATGGCAATTTCAAAACAATTTTTAAAATCAAAACCAGTATGTAAAATCACTTTTAATATTCCAGCTGAAGCTGAGGAATTATCTGTGGTTGGAGATTTCAATAACTGGGATTTATCTGCAAACCCATTAAAGAAATTAAAGAATGGAAACTTCAAAGGAACCCTTAATTTAGATCAAGGGCAATCTTATGAGTTTAAATACGTTGCTGACGGTGAAAATTACTTCAATGATGAGCAAGCTGATTCGTACCAATTTAACGAATACGCAGGTTCTGAGAACGGAGTCTTAAACCTATAAGCAGAGCGGTAATCTGATTAGAAAACCACCTTTCGAGGTGGTTTTTTTATGTCAATTTGCAGCTTATTCGAATAGATCGGAAGACAAATAACGATCTCCTCGGTCACAAATAATGACAACGACAATTCCCGAATCTAAAGTGTCGATGAGTTTTAATGCTGCACAGACAGCACCTCCACTACTCATACCTCCAAATACCCCTTCTTTTTGAGCTAGTAATCTAGCAGTAGCCTTCGCTTCTTTATCAGATACTTCGATAATTTGATCTACTTTATCTGCGTTGAATATTTTTGGGAGGTATTCCACCGGCCATTTTCTAATTCCTGGTATTTTAGCTCCATCACAGGGTTGAACACCAACGATTTGAACACTTTCGTTTTGTTCTTTAAGATAGGTGCTAGTTCCCATAATCGTTCCTGTAGTCCCCATCGAAGAAACAAAATGTGTGATTTTTCCATCAGTATCGCTCCATAGTTCCGGACCTGTGGTTTTGTAATGAGCCTTCCAGTTGTCATCATTGGCAAACTGGTTAAAGGAGTAATAGCCGTGATTCGCTACTTTGTCTAGAGCGTAGTCTCTAGCTCCTTCAATTCCAACTGATTCTGGGGTAAGAGTTACCTTAGCTCCATAGGCTTTCATGGTCTTTACGCGTTCAATAGTGCTATTTTCAGGCATAACGAGTTCGATGTCTAAACCGTAGATTGATGCAATCATTGCGAGTGCTATACCGGTATTTCCACTGGTAGCTTCAATAAGCTTCGTGTCTTTTGTGATATCACCTCTTTTCATGGCTTCACTAATCATAAAATACGCAGCTCGATCTTTAACACTACCACCAGGATTATGACCTTCAAGTTTAAAAAGCAACTTGACATTTGGATTGGTGTTTAAGTTTTTAGATTCGACTAGAGGCGTATTGCCAATAAAGTTTTCTAAGGTACTAGGCATTGTTTTTAATTTGAATTTCTGGTTTGTGAAACACCATGGAATTAGGCTCTATTGAAGAGGTAATCCAAGCATTACCTCCAATGATTGTATTTTCTCCAATGGTGGTATTGCCTCCTAAAATAGTAGCGTTGGCATAAATGGTGACACCGCTTTCAATGGTTGGATGTCTCTTGCTATTGGCCATTTCTTTTTCAACAGACAAAGCACCGAGAGTCACGCCCTGATAGATTTTTACGTGATCTTTAATAACGGTTGTTTCACCTATAACCACTCCAGTCGCGTGATCGATAAAAAAGTATTCTCCGATCTGAGCACCTGGATTGATATCCACTCCTGTTTTGGAATGAGCGAACTCAGTCATCAATCGCGGCACTAGCGGAAAGTTCATCCCGTAGAGCGGATGAGCTAATCGATAGATGGCAATGGCGTAAAAACCAGGATAGGCCAAATAGATTTCTTGTATGGATTTTGAAGCAGGATCTCCTGCTAGGATAGCCTCTGCGTCTTTGTTTAGTTTGTCTAGAATATTAGGGAGACAGTTGAGGTAATCTTCCCATATTTCCGCACAGGGTTTTTCTTTTTTCCAGCATGAGAGCTTGACGAGTTCTTCAAAAGTCTCTGCCAATTCTTCGATGTGAACTTCTGCAAGGGTTTCGGTGTCGAATAAGGTGTTGTATAAAAGCTCTGTAAAACGCTCCACTTCTTTTTTAATCTTAATTCTCAGATTGGGTGTTTTTTTGTGAGCTTTGATTTCTGATATGATATTTGTGTAATCCATGAGGCAGTATTCTGTTACAAAGATACTTAATCTGAGGTCTTAAAAACTTAAGGAATTGTTATAAAAAGCCTTATCTTCATAGCAAATGTCCTTCTATGAGTAAAACGAATTTGATTCCATTATTAGTAGTGTTATTGCTGTTTTCCTGTCGCAATAATGAAACTAATTCTTATGACAATTATAGCAGTTGGGAACATTATGCTGGTACTCCTTCAGGAGTAAGGTATTCTGCTTTGAATCAGATTAATACAGAAAATGTTAGGCAGTTGACCAAGGTATGGGAATACAGTTCTGCTGATAAAGATGAGCAGAATCGATCTCAAAATCAATGCAATCCCATTATTGTTGATGGAGTTTTGTACGGTACTTCTCCTGAGTCAAAACTCCTAGCTTTAAACGCAGCGACGGGAGCTCCTATCTGGATTTTTGATCCTGAATCAGTCGATCAAAGTCTATCTGAGGATCCCATGCGTTTTTACAAGGTAAATCGAGGAGTTGCCCATTGGAACGATGGAGATGCAGAGCGGTTATTTTACAATGTAGGACGTCATATTTATGCTATAGATCTCAAAACAGGAACTCTGATAAAGAGTTTTGGAGACAATGGAAGAATCGATTTGCAATTAGGTCTTGGAAGAGACCCTAAAACCTTTAATCCTTTTGTGGCCAGTACCACACCGCCCGTTATCTATAAAAATCTACTCATCAGCGGATCTCGTGTCGCTGAATCCATCGATGCGGCTCCTGGGCATATCAGGGCCTATGATGTCATCAGTGGTGAACAAAAGTGGATTTTTCACACCATACCTCAACCTGGAGAGGCCAATTATGAAACATGGCCCGATACAAAGGCCTATGAAAAATTAGGTGGAGCCAATAATTGGGCTGGGATGTCAGTGGATCACCAAAGAGGAGTCGTTTATGTACCACTAGGTTCTGTTTCAGGTGATTTTTACGGTAGATTTAGAGAAGGTTCTAATCTTTATGGAAACTCATTAGTAGCTTTAAATGCTTCTAATGGTGAGTACTTATGGCATTTTCAAACAGTGCATCACGATTTATGGGATCGCGATCTTCCTGCTAATCCCAACTTGTTCTCTATGGAAATTGACGGTACAATGACTGATGTGGTTGCTCAGATAACCAAACAAGGATATGTGTTTTTATTTGACAGAAATAATGGAAAACCAATTTTTGAAATTGAAGAAGTAGCAGTTCCAACTCTTGGTTTGGAAGGGGAGAAGGTTTGGCCAACTCAACCCATTCCAAAACTTCCCCAGCCATTTTCAGATCAGTATTTTTCAAGAGATGAGGTAGGGGGATTGGATTCTTTGGAACATCAAAGACTGTTGTCTATATACGACAAAGTGCCTTATAAAAAACTTTTTGATCCGCCTTCCATAGCGGGTAATTGGATTTTTCCAGGCTTTGATGGTGGAGGAGAATGGGGTGGTGCTGCGGTTGATATTGAAGAAAGAGTCTTGTATATTAATTCTACCCGTTTGCCTTGGCTGATGGAGATGGTGGCTGTCGATCAAGATACAGGATCTATGAGTCTTGGACAGCGAACCTATGTCAATAATTGTATCGCATGTCACGGGACAAATCTAGAGGGAAGAGGAGAAGATTACCCTTCATTAATAGATGTTTTTGATCGCTTAAGCGAGAAAGAAATACGATCGACTATCGAGAATGGACTCAATATGATGCCTTCGTTTGCTGGAATAACTGAGGCTGACAAAAAGGCCTTATTGGAGTACCTTAAAGCTCCTAAAACGATAAAAGAATCTAAGGAGCCAACAAGTGTAAAAGAGGTGAATGGATTAAAAGTGCCTTATCAAATGAATGGCTATAATCGATTTTTAGACAAGGATGGTTACCCTGGAATTAAACCACCTTGGGGAACCTTAAATGCAGTAGATCTTAAAACAGGGAAGCTTCTTTGGAAGGTGCCTCTTGGCAATCACAAAGAGGTGACTATTGAGGGAGTAGAACAAACTGGAACGGAGAATTATGGAGGGCCACTGGTGACTAAAGGAGGCTTGGTGATTATTGGAGCAACAAAAGATTCTAAACTTCACGCCTTTGACAAAACAACTGGAGAACTACTTTGGGAGGCTGAGTTGCCCGCTCCTGCCTTTGCTACACCAGCGACCTATTCAGTTAATGGAAAACAATATATCGTTATCGCTTGTGGAGGTGGTAAAATAGGTTCTCCTTCTGGGGATTCTTATATAGCTTTTGCATTGGATTAAAACAGAAATAATATGAGATTAAAACAGCTTTTATTAATTTTTTTAATTGGATATAGTATTAGTATGTCAGCTCAAGACTATTTGGCATTGGGGGATAGTTATACCATTGGAGAAAGCGTTCAGGAGTCTGAGCGTTGGCCTAATCAATTAGCAAAAGTCTTAAAAGGAACCTCCTTAGAAGTCGAGACGGTTACAATTATCGCTAAAACAGGTTGGACTACTGCAGAACTTATAGAAGGAATAGAAATATCAAAAAATACCAATCAGTATGATTTAGTGTCACTTCTTATTGGAGTCAATAACCAATACCGAGGGCAATCCCTGGAGCGATTTGAAAAAGAATTGATTCAACTTATCAAGACAGCTATAACATATTCAAAGAATGGACCTCAAAATGTATTTTTAGTATCCATTCCCAATTGGGGAGTAACCCCCTTTGCAAAAGATAGAGATGCCGAAAAGATAGGTTTGGAAATCCAAGCTTTTAACGAGGTCATTCAAAAACAAGCAAACGAATTTAAGTTGCCTTTTATCGATATTACCCCCATATCCATAGAAGCAAAAACAGATCTTAGTTTGTTAGCCTCGGATCAATTGCACCCCTCTGGGAACATGTATCAATTGTGGGTCAAAAAGATTAAAAATCAACTCCTTAAAACTTCTAAATGAAAGCGCTATTAGATCAAGCTCGACTCTTAGATCAACAAGATGAATTAGCATCCTTTTCAAAGCAATTTGTTCCAGGTAATTACGATATTTATTTGGACGGAAACTCTTTGGGTAAACTGCCTAAAAAGACCATTGATCGAATTAAGACTACTGTGGAACAACAGTGGGGAGCTCAACTGATCAATTCGTGGAATGCCCATTGGTTGGAATTGCCCAAGCGCCTGGCCTCTACTATGGAACAACTCATTAGAGCTGGGCGGGGAACTGTTTATGTAGGAGAATCCACTTCATTAAATCTCTACAAGCTAGTGTTGGGATTGTTGTTGTCAAATCGCTTTGGTAAAAACCTCACAACAGATCTACTCAATTTCCCATCTGATAATTATATTTTAGAGGGTATAGCTAAACATCATGGGGCATTGTACCACTTACTCAATTACTCTTCTTATATCGAAGCAGATCTCGATTTACTCAAGTCACACATTGCGACATATCCAGGTATTATATGTTTGAGTATGGTGAGTTTTAAAAGTGCCTATTACTATCCTGTTAAAGAGCTCAATGACTGGGCAAAAGACCATCAGAGCATCATTGTATGGGATATGAGTCATGCGGTTGGAATCTGTGATGTAGATTGTCAAAAAATGGAAATTAAGGCAGCTGTAGGCTGTACTTATAAATACCTCAATGGAGGTCCGGGAGCTCCTGCCTTTTTAATGTTAGATAGCGAATTGCAAAATGGAGTTGGAAATCCAATTCAAGGTTGGTTTGGTCATCAAAAACCTTTTGATTTTGACTTGGAATACATTCAAGACTCCAGTATTGATCGCTTTGCAAATGGAACCCCTTCTGTTGTAAGTATGGCGGCTTTAGAGATCGGATTGAAGATTTCATTAGAGGCTGGAATTTCATCTATTGCGAATAAGAACAAGAGACAAATTCAATTTTTAATCCAGGCGGTAAAAGAGGAACTCTTAGATTTAGACTATCAATTAATTTGTCCAGATTTAATGGATCGCATTGGAGGTCATGTATCTATTTCGCATCCACATGCTAAGGCCATTGTCGAAGTGCTTAAATCTGGAACTAAAAATCATCCTTCGGTATTACCCGATTTTAGACCTCCAAACTTAATTCGTTTAGGAGTTGCATCACTTTATGTGTCCTTTGATGACCTGATTCGAACAGTAGCTTTCTTAAAAACTATTGTTGTAACAAAAATGTATAAATATGTTGAGCCCCAAAATCATATTGTGCCTTAAGCCCCTTTTAATTATATTGCTATAGTATTAACCCTCTATTAAAATCTCAAAAAAATGATGAAAAGAATTCAAAAAATAACCTTATTACTCGCTGTCATAAGTTCAATGCAATTGATGGCTCAATCACAATCAGAACTCATTGGACGTTGGGATCTTACTGTTTCAAGTGGAGATCAAAAACTTCCAGCATGGATGGAAGTAGAATTCTCTGGTAATTCTACTCTTGTGGGTAGATTTATGAATGTAGTCGGATCTGCACGACCAATTGCTGAGGTAATTGAAGACGAAAACTTATTTAGCTTTAGCATTCCTGCTCAGTGGATTGGAACTCAAGATTTAGTTGTCAAAGGAAAACGAGAAGGTGATCGTTTAAGTGGACATTTATTAACTCCTACAGGAGATTCTATGAGTTTTACAGGTGTTCGCGCTCCAGTGCTTTTTAGAGAAGCTCCAAAGAAATGGACCAAGCCTGTTGCGCTATTTAACGGTAAAGATTTATCTGGGTGGAAAGCTCAAAATAACCCGTCAAAAAATCAATGGGAGGCTGTCGATGGAATCTTAAACAGTCCACATTCTGGAGTTAATTTAATGACGGAAGCAACTTATGATGACTTTAAACTTCACATTGAATTCAAATATCCAGAGCATTCTAACTCAGGAATTTTCCTAAGAGGAAGATATGAAGTTCAAGTGGAAGACGATTACGGAAAACACACCAACTCTCACTATATTGGTGGAGTTTACGGATTGTTAGAACCCAATCAGAACGCTGGAAAACCAGCTGGTGAATGGCAGACCTACGATATTACTTTAGTGGGGCGTACCGTTAGTGTTGTGCTCAATGGTAAAGAAGTGATCACTAATGCTCTAATCGCTGGAATAACAGGCGGTGCTCTTGACAGCGATGAAGCAGCACCAGGACCAATTCTACTTCAAGGAGATCACGGTCCAATTCAATACAGAAATATTACTATATCAGTACCAAAAGAATAACACAAGGCAAAAGCAACAGTAAAATGTTGCTTTTTCTTTTTTAAACCCCTCTATTATGAATCAAAAACCAACCCGACTTTTTTCATTAGACGCCCTGCGTGGATTCGATATGTTCTGGATCATGGGTGCTGAAGCTATTTTTCACAGACTTGGAGAAATCTACCCAGACTCTTTTTTAGATGCTATAGGGCATCAGTTTAACCATCCGGACTGGCATGGTTTTGCAGCCTATGATTTAATCTTTCCGCTATTTTTATTTATTGCGGGTATTTCAACGCCTTATTCCATAGGAAAACACCTCAGAGAAGGAATGGATAAATCAGCCTTGCTCAAAAAGGTAGTCAAAAGAGGATTAGTACTTGTCTTATTAGGAGTTGTCTACAACAACGGATTAACGCTTTGGCCACTATCTGAAGTTAGAATTCCATCGGTTCTGGGAAGAATTGGTCTGGCTTATATGTTTGCCAATATCATTTACCTCTATGCAAAACCAATGGCTCAAAAGATTTGGCTCGTAGGGCTACTCTTAGGATATTGGCTCTTATTGACCTTCTTTGCTGCTCCAGGTTTTGCAGCAGGAGACTTAACGATGCAAGGTAATATCGTTTCTTATATTGACAGCATTCTCATTCCTGGAAAACTCTATTTAGGTATTCACGACCCTGAAGGACTGATCGCGACAATTCCAGCAATTGGGACGGCACTAATGGGAATTTTTACAGGGAATTTACTGCTTAAAACCACTAAAGAAACTCAAATGGATACGGTAAAGAAATTAATCCTTTATGGAGTTGGTGCACTAGTGATTGCAGTTGTATGGGATATGCTATTTCCAATTAACAAAAACCTTTGGACCAGTTCTTTTGCTATGCTTTGTGCAGGAATTAGCTTACTGCTAATGGCACTTTTTTATTACATCATCGATGTCAAAGGATACCAAAAGTGGGCCTTTTTCTTTAAGGTAATTGGGATGAATTCCATACTGATTTATATGTCTGGACGATTTATCAGCTGGAGCTATTCATCTGATGCGCTGACTGGATGGTTGCAGCAACTCATTGGGGAACCATTTAACGCCGTCATTTCCGTTATTGGTTTTGTAGGGGTACAATGGGTATTCCTCTACTTTATGTACAAAAAGAACGTTTTTCTAAAAGTTTAACTATACCCAATTTTTGGAACGCTCAATAGCTGTGTTCCAGTTTGATAATAATTCAGCTCTCTTCTCATCTGAAAGTTGAGGGCTGAATTCTCTATCAGTAGTCCATAGGGATTTTAACTCCTCTTGATCTTTCCAAAGTCCAGTCGCCAATCCTGCCAGAAAAGCCGCGCCTAAGGCGGTTGTTTCTATATCTATAGGGCGTTCGATACTCGCTTTCAAGATGTCTGATTGAAACTGCATCAAGAAATTATTAGCAGTTGCTCCACCATCTACTCTCATCTTTATAGAATCATTGTTGGTGTCCTGACACATTGCTTTAATTAAATCGTGAACTTGAAGTCCAATCGCTTCTAATGCAGCTCTGACGATATGAGCCTTGGTTGTTCCTCTAGTAAGACCAAAGATGGCACCTCTTGCAGAAGAGTCCCAATGTGGAGCTCCTAGACCTGTAAGAGCAGGTACAAAACAAACTCCTGCGGTATCTTCGACAGAAATCGCTAAAGCCTCTGACTCTTTGGCTTCTGAAATCAGTTCTAGACCATCTCTTAAAAATTGAATGGCAGCACCACCAACAAATACAGATCCTTCAAGAGCGTAATGCAATTGATCGCCAATTTGCCAAGCGATAGTCGTCAGTAATTTATTGGAAGATGCTACGGGCTTTTCTCCTGTATTCATCACCAAAAAACATCCAGTTCCATAGGTTGTTTTAGCCATTCCAGCTTGGGTACACAACTGTCCGAATAGAGCCGATTGTTGATCTCCAGCAATCCCAGCGATGGCAACTTCTACTCCAAAGAGGTCTTTTTGAGTTGTGCCGTAGATTTCTGAAGAGCTCTTAACCGTAGGAAGAACAGAGGATGGAATCTTAAAAAGAGCTAGTAATTCTTCATCCCAACTTAAGTTGTGAATATTGAATAGCATGGTTCTCGAAGCGTTGGTCACATCTGTAATGTGGAGTGCTCCTCCAGATAGATTCCAAATGACCCAAGTGTCAATGGTGCCAAAAGCGAGCTGGCCTGCCTCTGCTTTTGCTCTTGCACCTTCTACATGATCTAAAATCCAAGCAATTTTAGTCGCTGAAAAATAGGCGTCTATTAACAGTCCTGTCTTTGAACGTATCATGTCTTCGTTCTGTGGATTTGAAATGGATTGACAGAAATCGGCAGTCCTTCTATCCTGCCATACGATGGCATTGTAAATGGGTTTGCCTGTTTGACGATCCCATATAATAGTCGTTTCTCTTTGATTGGTGATTCCCAATCCAGCGATTTCAGATGCATGGATTCCAGTGTCTTTTATCGCTTTTAGCAATACGTCTTTTTGAGTGTTCCAAATTTCCATTGGGTCTTGTTCTACCCATCCTGGATGAGGAAAGAGAGAAGTAGTTGGTGTTTGTGCACTTCCTACGGCTTTCGCTTGATTATTGTATACGATAGCTCTTGAACTCGTCGTTCCTTGATCAACTGCAATGACGTATTTTTTTTCCATCTTAAATCGGTTTGTATTTGTTTGCTATTTTGTTAAAAGTACTAATTTGTTCTTGTTCCCAACTAGCGTCTTTGTTTAATTCAGCTCTCATTAGTGCTGCAACTTTGGGTGCTAGATTGATTGCTGCATCGACATCTTGGAAAAGAATACGCATTCTTCTCGAGAGCACATCGTCTAGCGTTAGAGCCATTTCTTCTCTAACAGCCCAAATAACCTCCACTGCTTTATTTGGAAAATCAGGGTGAAGCTGTTGATTCCACTCTGGATTTTCTTTAGCGAGATTATTTAATAGCGGCGCATCAGTTCCATAAACATTAATAGTGTTCTTAAAAGCATCAATATCTTTGAATGCTCCGTGTATAAGGAGATATTTTGAGCAGCTGTCTACTTTTTTAATGGAGTTTAGTTTGTAGAACACATCGATAGTGTCTTGCCCCATTCTTCTAAAGGTGGTCCATTTTCCTCCTACAAGAGAAACCAATCCGCTATCGGAAACAATTACTTTATGAGATCTTGAAATTTCTTTGGTCTTTTCATTTTCATCAGAAGCCTTAGCCAAAGGACGAAGTCCAGCAAATACCGCCTTGATGTCTTCTTTTTGAGGAGTAGGACTTAAATAGGCTTGAGCTGTTTCCAAAATAAAATTCACTTCACTCTCAAGTGCTTGAGGTTCTAGTTTTGGTTTTTTAACTAAGGTATCTGTGGTTCCAACTACAAGATTTTCTTTCCATGGCACTGCAAAAAGAACTCTTCCATCTGAAGTTTCTGGGATCATAAGCGCTGTTTCAGAATCTGTAAATTTCTTGTCTAATACGATGTGAACACCCTGAGAAGGTTGTATGGTTTTCTTTGCATTAGGATTGTCCATTTGTAGAATCTTATCTCCAAAAACTCCTGTGGCATTGACCACCATTTTCGCTTTGATCTCAAAGGTTTTACCGCTCAGTTCGTCTTTAGCTTCAACACCTATGACTAATCCATTTTCATTTTTAAGTAGTTGATTCACCGAGCAGTAATTTGCTAAATGCCCCCCTTGTTCGACAATCGTTTGGGCAATATTAATGGCGAGTCTCGAATCGTCAAATTGACCGTCGTAATACATCACTCCTCCGCGAAGTCCTTCAGTCTTGATATGAGGCATAAGTCGAAGCATACGCTTTTTGGAGATCATTTCTGATTTACCCAGGCTCGATCGCTTGGACATCCAATCGTAGATTTTGAGCCCAACACCGTATTTTAGATGATCGATGAAACTGTAGATAGGAATCACAAATGCTTGTGATTTCGATAGGTGGTTGGCATTTTTAATTAATAGGCCTCTTTCATAAAGTGCTTCAAATACCAATCCAATTTGTCCTTGAGCTAAATAGCGAACACCACCGTGTAAGAGTTTGGTGCTTCTCGATGAGGTTCCCTTTGCAAAGTCAGACTTTTCTAGGAGTACTACTTTAAGTCCTCTAGAAACCCCGTCTAATGCGACACCTAATCCTGATGCTCCACCACCAATTACCAATACATCCCAGTTGGTATCGGATTGTAAATAATTAAGTTCTTCAGCTCGATTCATCTATAGCAGTTTGATGCTACAAAGCTATAAAAGAAATAAAATGAAACAAAAAGAAATATAAAAAAATTAAAAAGAAAGTTTTAGAAAATAAAAAATAATTCTAAATTTGAAGCAAAATCAAGTAAATGACTCAAGCTCAAAGACATCAATTAATTGTCGAATTGCTAAAGAAAAAACGTTTTGCGTCCGTAGTAGATTTAGCAAATCACTGCGATGTTAGTGTGGTTACTATTCGAAAAGATTTGGTAATCTTAGAGCAAAATGGATTGGTTTTTAAGTCCCATGGAGGGGCAAGTATCGAATCTCCTTATGTTTCCGATCGATCCGTAAGCGTAAAAAAGTTAGAACGCACTACTGAAAAAGAGGCCATCGCTCAAAGAGCTATTGAACTTATCAGTGAGAATGATTCAATTATAATAGGTTCTGGAACGACAGTTGAGGCTTTTTCTTCCATGCTCCCTCATATAAATTTAACGGTTCTTACTGCTGCGATGAATATATCGATGAGTCTTTTGAATCACCCTCAAATTGAACTCGTTCAACTGGGTGGGGTAGTTCGTAAATCGAGTGGTTCTGTTGTAGGGCCTCATACCGAAGCGATGTTGGATTACTTCAACTGCAAAACACTTTTTATTGGTGCAGATGGTGTGAGTTTTGATCATGGATGTACGACCTCCAATATGATGGAAGCCCATTTGAACTCGAAGATGATGGAGCATGTTCAAAAGACAGTTTTACTGGTTGATAGCAGTAAGTTTGACAAAAAAGGCTTTGGAAAAATATGCGATCTCAAAAAGATCGATGTGATCATTACTGATAAAAATATACCAAACAATTATAAACAATTAACTGAGGAATTGGCAATTGAGCTGATTCTTGTATAACCAAAACCCAAATCTTATGAGCGCATATCTAGCAGAATTTATAGGAACCTTTGTGCTTCTGTTTTTCGGAGCTACTGTAGTAGCTAATGTCTCCCTTAAAAAAACCTTAGCCAGTGGTGGTGGAGACGCATGGATTTTAATAACTGCAGCTTGGGGATTTGCGGTCTTTTGTGGAGTAATTGTTGCAGGACAATTCAGTGGTGCTCATTTAAATCCAGCCGTAAGCGTTGGTCTGGCAATGGCGGGTAAGTTTTCATGGAGTTTAGTGCCTCTTTATGTAGTTGCTCAATTGTTAGGAGCAATGGCAGGTAGTTTTGTGGCTTATATCATCTATATCGATCATTTTAGAGCGACTGAAGATGAAGGAGCTGTCAGAGGATGTTTTTGTACTGGTCCAGCCATTAGAAACTATAAAAACAATTTCTTTAGCGAATTCTTCGGAACCTTTTTATTGGTGTTTATCATCTTTTATATCGCTTCTCCAAATATTGAGGTTGAAGGAGTCTATATCAAACAATTTGGAATTGGTTCACTAGAGGCACTTCCGGTAGGAATATTGGTGTGGGTACTAGGGATGACCGTAGGAGGAACCACGGGCTATGCGATTAACCCAGCCCGTGATTTAGGTCCTAGAATTGTTTATTCCCTACTTCCAAGAAAGAATAAAAATGCCGATTGGGCTTACTCTTGGATTCCTATAGTTGCACCTATTTGTGGAGCGATTGCAGCTGGAGTGGTCTTCAATCTACTCAACTAGTTGTTAAACCAATAGTTGATTTTTAGACTGAGTCTCCAATCTTTGGTTCCATCGATTCCGTTGTCTTCCATTGTATTAAATACCAAAAAGATGTCAGATGCTGGCTTATAACGCCATTGTAATCTTGAGTTAATTCCCCAACGGTCAAACTGCTGGTTGTACTGATAAATATTTGAGAAGAATAGTTTAGAATTAAAGGTGATATCTGCTTTAGCGCCTAAGAGCCAAAATGAAGAGTCATTCCAAGGTGCTTCTAGCTCAATTTTAGTGTAGTTCGCAATTGCGTTAATACTCACATAGGGTTGAAAGCGGTATCCAAACTCAGAACTGAATTCGGTTTTGCTTCCATCTTTGTAATAGCCTCCTGTTTCAGCAGCGAATTGATAGGTAAATAAGCTTTGAGGTCTTGAAGTGAATTGTACTCCAACAGTATTCCATTGGTGTTGGGAGCCTGCAGCTAATTCTTTTACTCCTAATTGAGTAGGATCAAAAGGATCGAGTAGCATGACGTATTGAGTGTCGAAATTAAATTCTAATTGAGAACGATTTAAGAAGTTAAATCCATAAGCAGAACGAACGAAGTGATCGGTTTTAATTCCAGCTTTATTGTAATAGAACATACTAAAGACTCTAGGTCCATGAGACACTAATTGACTGTTGGAGTTTTCGTTCCAAAAAGTGTGACCTGCAAAGGCGTTGTACATCTGATAATCGGTACGAGGAATGAATCCAACAGCAGCGTTGACATTTTCTCCAGAATACTCCGTTGAAACTCTAAAACGCCATTTCTTGGACTGGTGTCCAAAGCTTCCCATCAGCACATTAGAATCGTCTAATTTTTCATCGCTAAAGGTGTTGAGATAGAACAATTTTCCATCCCATTGATTGTTGTTAGAGGCATAGTTGAATTCCAACCCAAGAGTTCTGTTGTAAGGATCACTCTCTGTGTGCTGTTCTTCGACGTAATTCATCGCCTGCTTGTTGACGAAAATCATTCCTATATTGGAACGGTCTAAAACTTTTTGTTGAAGCGAAAGAACTCCAAAATTCTCTGCAGCTAATCCTTGAGTAATATCCTCAGCTGTTTGTATATCCATAAGCCCAATTCGAAGGTCTTCTCCAAGGTTTCCTGAGAGTCTCATACCTGCTTTAATCGGAACACCTAAACCAATTCTTCTAGAAAAGAACGGTTTTACCATTCTTGTTCCAAAATTTCCAAATAAATCGGCGTTTTCTAAGAAAAATTGACGTTTTTCAGGAAAAAACAACTCAAAACGATTCAAATTGGTCACTTCTGAATCAACTTCAGTATTGGAAAAATCAGGATTGATGGTCAAATCTAAATTCAGTGCTGCACCAATACCGATCTTAACATCAGTTCCTATTTGAAAGTCGTTTTCAGAATTAGCAACAGAAGTAGCTAAATAAGGAATCAACGATATGTTTTTCTTTTGAGATGGAGGTGGGGTGTCCCATACTAGGTTTCCTGAATAAGCCAAACTAATGGAGGGAAATTGCCTTGGAACTGGAGCCCAGGCGGATTTTTCATTCGCCTTTAAATCCAATCGAGAGAAGTTAATTCCCCAGCTCTTTGCATTTTCATTATAGCGAATCGACTTAAAAGGAATTGCGATTTCACAAACCCACTTATCTTCGTCAAAACGAACTTCAGACACCCATTTGGTGTCCCAGTTTAAGTCGGTTCTCGCGCCATCATATAGGGTTCCGTCCCATTGAGCTCCATAAGCGTTAAGTCCAAAAGTAAAACCGGTAGTCAAGTTGTTAAAGGGATCAAAGGCCATGATGAAGTTGTCATTCTTATTAAACGAGAAATCGCGTTTATAAGATTCAACATTGTAAGCTCCTTTAACTTCATTGTTGTAAAAGATAATGGACATATAGATGTTGTTGTCATCAAAACACATACGAGCTTCAGAGTGTTGCGTAGCAGGTTTTCCATCGGAGGGTTGAATCATAAAAAAGTTATCAGCAACATCAACTGTGCTCCAAACTTTTTCATCTAGAATTCCATCGAGAACAATAGGTTCATCGGTTTTGTCGATGTGAAGTTGGTAGTCTTGATTGACTTTTTGAGACCAGCTTAAAAGGCCTAAGCAAAAACTTAAAAGGGAGAGGGTAAGTGTTTTATTCATGTTTAAAATTAATTAAAAAAAGACAGCTTAAGGCTGTCTTTTTTTGATATGATATGTTGATTAATTACTTTTTATCTAATCCGAATTTTTTCAATCCTTCGTGAGATATTTTAATCGCTTCCAAAGGAGTGTGGTTAAAGGTTTGATCTTGCTCTACAAAGTAGTATTCCATTCCTGAAGTAGCTGCGTTTTCAGTGATGGTTTTGAAGTCGATATGACCTTCTCCAACTGGAGCAAAACGCCCTTGATCATCCATGTCTTTAACGTGCCATAGTTTAAAACGTCCAGGATATCTTTTGAAATAATCTACTTGACTTTCTTTTGCGGCTTCTACCCAGTAGAGGTCCATTTCAAAGTTGACGTGATCAGGATTGGTGTTTTCAACTAAATAGTCATACACTTTAATTCCTTCTTCGTCATTTGTGAATTCAAAATGGTGATTGTGGTACAATAAAGAAATACCAGCAGCATGTGCCTTTTCACCTAATTGATTGATAACTTCTGTGAGGTGCTTTGCTCCACCTTCCATTCCAATCGTTTGTGTTTCTGGGTTAAAAGTAAACATTCCCATAGGAGGTACGGGGATGACAAAGTATTTAAATCCAACTGCGATAGCATCTGCTAATTCCTGATCAGCATTTTCAAAGGTGATCGAACCTTGGTGTGAACTGATTGGATTTAAGTGGTATTTTTCTAAAAGTGATTTAAATTCTTCAGGAGTGAGGCCGTAGTATTTTCCTTGATTGTATCCTGCTGCTTCGATATTTTTATAACCTGCATCAGCAACCGCCTTCAATACTGTTTCTAAATTCTCACCATTTTGACCGATGTCATTTCTAAGCGTATAGAGTTGAAGACCACCAAAACGGTTATCGTCATGAGCTTGAGCTACTTCAGATTTTGTTTCTTGTTTTGGAGTGTTGTTGCAACTCCAATTAGAGATTCCCAATGCAACTACTAATGCAAAGGATAAAATTGTGTTCAGTTTAGTACTTTTCATATGTGTTCACTTGTTTAAAAAGAAGCCACAATATATAAATTATTTCGATATATACTGTAAAAAGTACACAATAAGAAGATGAAAAATATAAAAGTACAGTTTACAGGGCTTTTAAACTTAAATCAATGTTGGGTGCAGAGTGCGTAATCGAACCCATAGATACAAAATCGACTCCAGTTTCCGCAATAGACACAATGCTGTCTTTAGTGATGTTTCCAGAAGCTTCTGTTGGAATTTTACCATTGATCAATTGAATTGCTTCACGGAGCTGATCAGTGCTCATATTGTCGAGTAAAATTCGGTGGATTTCAGGATAATTTAAACAAGCTTTTACCTCGTTTAGATCTCTTGTTTCAACAATAATTGGAAGCGCTAATTGTTTAAGTTTTAAAAAGTCTATCGTCTTTTCAATAGCAGCACTGACTCCTCCACAGTAATCGATGTGATTGTCCTTGAGCATGATCATATCGTAAAGTCCCATACGATGATTGACCCCTCCGCCAATGACAACAGCCCATTTTTCAGCGATTCTAAAATTAGGCGTAGTTTTTCTGGTGTCTAATACCTTACACTTGGTGTGGTTAATCAAATTTTGATTCTCATTTGTGAGCGTTGCGATACCACTCATGCGTTGCATCACATTGAGAACCAATCGTTCTGTAGCAAGTATGGATTGAGTAATTCCACTGACCTTAAAAGCAATGGCTCCAGTGCTTACTTTTTCTCCGTCCTCAATATAGGTTTCAATTTCAAGACTAGGATCGTATTGTGCAAAAATCAGCTTAGCCAATTCAACTCCAGCTAGTACACAATCTTCTTTTACGATCAGTTGTGCAGCTCCTTCTTGCTCTGTGTCCAATGCTGCTAAGGCACTAAAGTCTCCAGGTCCGATATCTTCTTTTAATGCGGATTCGATAAATTGTTGGAGTTCTTTTTGATAGGTACTGCTATAGGTTTTCATAATCTATATTGTAAAATCCGCCTCTGTTTTCTTTACAGTTTTGAGATTGTTTGATAATTAAATATGCGACGTTGACTAAATTTCTAAGCTCACATATTTGGTGAGTCAATTTCTTGTTTTCGTAGATGTCTTTAGTCGCTAAATAGATCTTTTCAAGATCTTTTTCTGCCTGTTGCAAACTGTGATTAGACTTGAAAATTCCCACTTGTTGACTCATCAGTTCTTGTAAGCTAGATTTTAATCGAGCAATCACTTTTGATTCTTGGTCCTTGATGATATCGGTGTCTTTCCAATTGGGAATTTGTTCTTCGATTAAATCAAGTGAATTAGTTTCAAAATACTTATTGGAATGAACAGCTGCTCTGTGAGCAAAAACTAAAGCTTCCAGGAGTGAGTTAGAAGCCAATCGATTGGCTCCGTGTAAGCCAGTATGGCTGCATTCTCCGATCGCATAGAGGTGATGTAGTGAGGTTTGAGAGTTTTGATCAACATCGATACCACCGCAGAAATAATGAGCTGCTGGGAGCACCGGAATCCCTTCAGAAAAGGGATCAATTCCTAAACTTTTGCAAGCCTGGTAAATTGTAGGGAATTCATCTTCAAAGGCTTCCTTGCCGATGGGGCTACAATCCAAAAAGACTTGTTCACCCTGGTTTTTTAGTTCAATTTCAATGGCTCTGGCGACAATATCTCTCGAAGCCATTTCTCCTCTAGGGTCATGCTTGAAAACAAATCGTTCTCCCTTTGAATTTTTTAAATGAGCTCCTGCCCCTCTTACGGCTTCGGAGATCAAAAAAGTTTTTCCTTTGTAATCTGGAGCTAAAGCTGTTGGATGGAATTGAACGTATTGGAGATTGGCAATTCTTACTTTAGCCCTATAGGCTGCAGCAATACCATCTCCTGTAGCCGAATCAGGGTTGGTGGTCTTATTAAAAACAGCTCCTGCACCACCCGTAGATAATACTGTTAATCCTGCAACAATCTTAACGATGCGTTGATCCTTGGATGAAATCACATAGGCTCCATAACACCTTCTCTTAGATCCTTGCTCCAATTGGTGATCGGTGATCAAATTGACTAGGGTGTGATTTTCTAAGATGGTGATTTGAGGTATGGATTTGATTTTTTTAATCAAAGCCTCTTGAATCTGATGACCCGATTTGTCTTTGTAATGAACAATTCTTTTAGCAGTATGACCACCTTCTTTACCCAGGTGAAATCCCTCACCTTCTTGATCGAATTCGGTTCCCCAATTGAGAAGTTCTTCTAATCGATCAGGACCTTCCTTGACCACAAAAGAGACCACTTCTTTATTACAGAGTCCATCACCAGCCTTTAAGGTGTCAGCGATGTGTTTGTCGAAAGAATCATTCTGAAAGTTTTGAACGACTGCAATACCTCCTTGTGCGTATTTGGTGTTGCTTTCGAGAAGATTTCTCTTGGAAAGTACAACGATTCGAAGTTTTGGATTGAGCTCAGATAATTTAATGGCATAGGACATGCCTGCAATTCCCGAACCGATAACCAAAACATCTGTTAGCATAGGTTTACTTTAGATCCAACATTCGTTGAATAGGTAGATAGGCATCTCTTAGAAGTTCCTCGTTTAATTGAATTTCTGGCTGTTCGTACTTTAAACACAGATAGAGTTTTTCCAGAGTGTTTAATTTCATAAAAGCACATTCACTACAAGCACAGCTGTCGTCGTCAACAGGAGCTGGTATGAGATTCTTATGGGGAACTGCTTTTCTCATCTCGTGAAGGATTCCCGCTTCAGTTGCTACGATATAGGTTTGTGCACTGTCTTTTTGAACAAAGTTTAAGAGACCAGAGGTAGAACCAATATAATGAGCTATATCGAGTATTTGTGATTCGCTCTCAGGATGCGCAATGAATTTTGCTTCAGGATGCTCAATGGCAAGTTGAGTTATCTTTTCAAAGGAAAAGGCCTCGTGAACAATACAAGAACCATCCCAAAGAATGAGATCTCTCCCGGTTTCTTTAATGAGGTATTTTCCAAGGTTTTTATCTGGAGCAAAGATCAATTCCTGATCCTTGTCAAAAGAGTTGATCACATCGACCGCATTACTTGAGGTACAAACAATATCACTCAGTGCTTTGATTTCTGCAGAACAGTTGATATAGGTAACCACCTTTGCATTGGGGTGTAATTTCTTAAAAGCTGCAAAATCTTTAGGAGGACAAGAATCCGCAAGAGAGCATCCTGCTTTTAAATCGGGTAGCAATACTTTTTTTGTTGGATTGATGATTTTTGCAGTCTCGGCCATAAAGTGAACTCCTGCAAAAACAATGATGTCAGCTGTGACTTCTTTTGCTTTTTGAGCTAAGAATAAGCTATCTCCGAGATAATTGGCTAGATCTTGAATTTCCTCGTTCTGATAATAGTGTGCGAGAAGTACTGCATTCTTAGATTCGAGCAATTGTTTGATCTCTGATTTTAAATCAATAGAATCAGGAATTGGTCGATCTAAATATCCTCTCTGTTCCAGCACATTAATATTCATGGAATCGGTCTTAAAAATTTTGACTGCAAAGTTCGTGAATTCTTTAAGAACAAACCTATAAGGTTTCCTTAAATTTTGTTAGAAATCTAAACTTGAATTTGGAAGCTGTAGCTATTTGTGCTACCAAATCGATGCTTTGTTCACTGAGTTGTAAAACTCTTGGATAACCCCCAGTTGTTTGTCCATCTCTCAATAAGATAATGAGACTTCCCTTGGGAGTTAGTTGAACAGATCCTGGTAAAACTACAGAAGTGAGTTGGTCTATCTGATGCGGGTCGAGAAAGGGTTCAATTTGATAGGCCATTCGATCGTTGAGGTGACTTACCTTGAATTCGTTTTTGTGAAGTTGTTCTTGTTGAGTATCGCTTAGGGAGTCGTATTCAGGGCCAGGATATACCTCTAAAAACCCATTGAAAACTTTTTGTTTTGGTACTGCAAATACTTGAGATTTGACACATTTGTCAAGTAAGGGGAGTTCCATGCCGTCTTCTAGTTTGTGAAAAGGAGTGACTCTTTTTAGAAATGACCGACTCCCCAATACCTTTGGAGTTTGAATTCCTCCACATACAGCCAGGTAAGCCCGAATCCCCTTTTTGAGTTTGCCGAATTTTAGAATTTGACCAGTCTTTACAAAGACAGCTTCACGAAAGGGGATGAGCTCGTTGTCTAAAAATAGCTCAAATTCAGCTCCCGCTGTAGCAATGTAAGTGTCTGTCTGAAATTGGAGTACTGGTCCCATCATGGTGATTTCAAGGCAGGCATCGTCGAGTTGATTTCCCAAAAGAGCGTTGGCTGTTTTAAAAGCCATTTGATCCATAGCACCTCCCTTGGGGACTCCATATGCCCCGTAATTTTTTCTGCCCAAATCTTGTACAGAGGTATACATTCCTGATTTGATGACTTTAATAAACATAGGGAGTTTTATCGAGTTGATAGATTTCTGTTTCTAGTTGAATACTGATGAGTTGGTATTCATCCATACTGATTGGATAAAACTGAATTTTATCTCCGACATTTACAAAACAAGGAGGCTCATTTTCCACTTTGAAGAGATCTAGAGGAGATCTTCCGATGAGTTGCCAGCCACCAGGACTTTCCCCTGGATAAATACCTGTTTGCATCCCAGCGATCCCCACAGAACCCTTAGGGACTTTTTCTCTTGGATGAATCAGTCTAGGATGGTGGAGACGTTTATCCAATCCTCCTAAATACATAAAGCCAGGAAGAAATCCTATTGCAAAAACAGTATAGGTGTTTTTGGTGTGGAGCTCTACTAATTCATCTAGAGAAAGATTTAGATCATCACATAATTGTTCTTGATCCATTCCAAAAGAAGGGTCATAACAAACAGGAATTCTAATAAGAGAGGAATTGTACTGCCCTTCTTCTTTATTTTGATATAGTTTTTTTAGCTCTTTTACGAGCTCTGAATAATCTTCAATATAAGAGGGGAATTCCAGAAGGAGTTCGCTATAGGATATCACTGAATAGCTTTTGGGAAAGTGTAATTCAATTGCTTTTTTGAGCTCATTTATATCTTTTAATATAGCCTGGTCTATAAGATGAGGCCATTGAATGAGAACAGATCGCTCGTTGAATTGTCTATAGGTTAATTGATAGCTCATTTGAAATAGCGTTCTTTTAAGTGTTGTAATCGAACTAATGCTAAAGAATGATCTCCATGAACACAAAAAGTATCTGCTTTCATGGGGATAAGTGTTCCATCAATGCAATGAACTTCTTGTCTTAATCGAATAGATTCTAGCTGCTCATATACAGCTTCTAAACTGTCTTTTTCAGCATTGGGTAAGGATCTTGAAACCAATTGACCTTCCTGATTGTAATTGCGATCGATAAAGGCTTCAAAAGATACTGGAATATTCAACTTCTTTGCTAAAACTGCTAAGCTTCCATTAAAAGGTGTATACAAAGTCTTAAAAGGATAGGGGTTGATGACTTCTAAAAACCAGGAACACAATTCATCATTGGTACACAAGTCGTTGTACAGAGCTCCATGTGCTTTGATGTGATTGTTTTGAATATGAAATTTTGATAGTTGATCAAAATAGAGGTCCAATTGATTTCTCATACTTGAATAGAATGCTTCTTTGTCGAGATGCATAGAAATTCTACCAAAATTCTCAACATCTGGATAAGAAGGGTGAGCTCCTACTTCAAGTTCATGATCAACTGCTTTTGAAAGAGTGCTATAAATGCTACTCGAATCTCCAAAATGTCCACCACAGGCAATATTACAGGCCTGAATATAATCCATGATCTGTACTTCATTTTTGGAGCCTTCTCCTAAGTCGCAGTTGATATGTAGTTTGTGTTGCTTCATTAAAAAATACTGGAAAGTGTTTTAAAACTCATGAGTAAGCTTATGATAACGATTAAGATTCCCAATATATTTTGAACAGTCCCGTTTTTATTTTCCTTTAAGAGTGATTTGTTGTTGACAAGCCATAGGATATAGATAGCTAAAATTGGCAGCAGAATTCCGTTGGTCATCTGAGCAAATTGAATGATGATCAGAGGACTAAATCCAAAACCCAATGAAAGTATCCCTAAAATCAGAATGACTAGTGCGGTGTTTTTAAACTTTGGATGCGAAGGATCCACCTTCCAATTAAAACACGAATTAGCTACATAAGCTGCTGCAATTGGAGCAGTTAAGGCAGAGCTAATTCCTGCCGCAAAGAGCCCTAAACCTATCATCGTCTTAGCAAATTTCCCATAGAGTGGTTCTAGGCCTGCAGCGATATCGATTACAGATTTTAGGCTAGTGGCATCAATAGCTGAGGCCGTTATCATAATCGAAATGGAGATGATTCCTCCCAATCCAATAGCGATAAAGGTGTCTAAGCGGGCGTATTTTAAATCACTTGGCTCGCTCCAATGTTCTTTAGCCATGGCTGCGTGTAAAAACAAATTATAGGGAACCACTGTAGTTCCAATAAGGGCAATAGCCGTAAAAACAGTAGTACTGTCGAGATTAAATGAGATTAATCCGCTAAAGAGTTCACCTAGATTTGGACCAGTAATGATAGCTGTAATTAAAAAAGAAACACTCATAAAGATCACAAGCCCTATCAAGATATTTTTAATATACTTCATCGATCCAAAGCGTAGTAAGAGCGCTGTAATGATTCCAATAAACCAAGGGTAGTAACTCGAATATTCTTCGCTAAATAAAGCTTCCAGTCCTAAGACGGCACCATTGAGATTCCCGGCTTCGTAGGCCGTGTTTCCAATCACAATTGCTGAGAGAATTAGAAGGGTTACCAAGCTTTTTAGTAGTGGATTTTTAATTTCAGTTCTGATGAGTTCCGCCAATCCTTTTTTGGTAACAATACCGATGCGTGCAGACATTTCCTGAAACGAAATAGCGATGACAATCGAGAGAACAAGTGCCCAAAGTAAGCTAAATCCGAATTCTATTCCCGCTTTTGCACAAATGGTAACCGTTCCTGGACCAATGAATGCAGCAGTTATTAGGGTAGCAGGACCTAGTTTAAATCCTTTCTTCATAAATAATCTCTTTTAGCTTATCTTTAAGGTAGTTAAATTACAATATCCTATGAAAACCTTAAAATCCCTTTGCTTAATCTTTAGTTTTATTTTGACGACTTCGGTCTATAGTCAAACTCATAGCCATGTTAGCGCTCAAAAGAAAATTTCGTACCCAGATTTAGAAGGCTATCAAACCCTAAGCTCCGATTTGCATATTCACACTGTTTTTTCCGATGGGAATGTGTGGCCTACGATTCGTGTTCAAGAAGCCTTGCTAGAAGATTTGGACGTGATTGCGATGACGGAGCATTTGGAATACCAACCACACCAAAAGGATCTTCCACATCCAGACCGAAATCGCTCCTATGAAATCGCTTTAAAGGAAGCAGCACGTCACAATCTAATTGTAATTCCGGGATCTGAGATTACACGTTCAGCACCTGTGGGTCACAACAATGCTATCTTTTTATCGGATGCTAATCCACTTTTGGACAAAGAAGATCCAAAAACATCTTTTAACGAGGCTAAAAAACAAGGGGCTTTTGTGTTTTGGAATCACCCAGCATGGTATCCTCAAAGCTCCAAAGGAATTCCGATCTTTTCTGAGTTTCAACAGAAAATGATCAAACAAGGAAAACTTCACGGAATTGAAGTTATTAATGAAGGAGCCTATAGCGAAGAAGCTTTTGCACTGGCTTTAGAAGAAGGCCTTACTGTTCTTGGAAACTCCGATGTACACGATTTGATTGGATGGGATTATTTAGATAAGCATCAAACCCATAGACCTATCACACTCATTTTTTCAAAAGATAAAGAGCTTAATTCCATCAAAGAGGCACTCTTTGAAGGAAGAACGGTTGCCGTCTTCAATAATTTTTGGGTCGGTAAAGAGGAATTTGTAATTCCACTTCTCAAAAATTCTCTTACTGTTGAAAATCCTCATTATCTCAATAAATCTGAACTTTTAGAATTGACCTTAATCAATCATTCGAGCTCCGATTTACTGCTCGAAAATCAAATGCCCTATTCGTTTTATTTTAATCCAAGAGTTTTTACAGTTCCTGCTATGGGAAGTATCACACTTCAGATTAAAACACTTGAACAACTCGATCGCATCGAACTCAAGTTCAAAGCCCTTAAGGCATATACAGCACCTAAAGATCAAGCTGTTGTGAGTTGGGGGGTTACAGTCGATTAGAGTTTGAACTTGTAAAACAAACCGATGATATGATGGCGCTCGATGGTTTGGGTAGCTGTCATGAAAAAATACACGAATTTGAGTTGGTGCGCTCCAATCGGAAGATCGGTTTGTACGCCATAACGCCATTTTTTAATCCCTGAAAAACTAGGATCACCAATAGTTATAAAAGGTTCAATTAAAAACTCAGGATCGTATTCCCAATTGTTTATTTTAAACTCGATGCTATTTTTAAAGCGTAGGTACTTATTGCCTGGGTCTATTGATTCAAAGAGGTTGGATACTTGATAACGGATTCTGGAATTGAACTTGAAATCACCAAAACGTTTATCGAAAGTAAGATCAGTATGAACTCGATATTGATTTTCAATTCCTTGCTGACCTCCATTGGTGTCGTTATTCTTACCAATTCTAAGACCAACTTCTAGTGAAAAATCCTTAGAGAGATCGTAGTCTAAGTTGTTTTCAAAAAAGTACTTATCTAATTCCTTGAAATCACTCTTGGTTCGATGTTGAAATCCAATTGTATTATGGAGATTTTCTGAAATTTGAAATTTGGTTTTAATGCCGATCCAAGATCTGGTCTCTGATACAGATTGAGCTAACAATAGGGAGCTGCTCCCTAGTAATAAGAGACTTAAAATTCGCTTCACAATTAAACTTTGAAGTAATAGGTTAATTTGACAGTTTTCGAGATCAAATCAATCTTTTGAATCTCAATTTTTTCAATGTGACAATTGAATTCCTTCTCTAGGGTTTCTTTGAGTAGCTGTTTTTTGTCGTGTTGAAAGAGATCTGAATAGGCTAGAGTGATCTCTTGGGGAAGTAATTTGGTTTTTTTCTTGTAAGTGTTTTCGATCACAAACAACATTAAGATAACAAAGGCATTTGATAAAATCATTTCTAATGAACTTACCTTGTCATTCGATAATGCATTGATAATGGCAACTCCAATGACCACAAAAAGATAGGTCATTTCTTTGATTTGAATGGTGTGTGTTCGGTACCTGATGATTCCAAAAACGGCAAAAAGTCCAATGGCTAGTCCAATATCCAATTCGTTTTGCTTCAGGGAATAACACAGAAGAAATACGACTGTACTAATCATAAAGTAGGTAAACATATACTTGGAAGTCTCCGAATAACGATGATAGATAAAGCGAATAATTAGAATCGCAACAATGAGGTTAATAGTAAGTCGTATAGCTAAATCCATGGTAGTTAGTTGTTGTGATCTTCGTTCAAATCTTGATCTTCTAATAAGCTCATATCGATTTCTGGAAGTTCATAAATCCTTCCAGCTCGAACTGTATATGGTTTTTCAGGAAGTCCATCCAGGCGTATGAAGTTTTCGTAGGCGTTGAGTATCGGCATGGACTTAAATCTTTTGCCAAATTTAAAACTTGTCAAAAGCATGGTAGAATCTATTTGTTCGATCTGATATCGTTTTAATTTGTCAGGTCTCGCTAAGAGTTGAATGCCTAAAAAAATAGTATCAGTCTCTTTTTCAGTTTTGTAATAATAGGTAAACTCGTTTAATTCCTCAAGTGTATTAGGTGTTTTAGTTGGAAGCAGACGAACATAATCAGTGCCAAAAGTTTTCTGGTGTTCATCTTTTAATTCAATTCTAATTCGATTTTGATCTACAAATTTTAAATGGCCCCAAGAAGTTCCATCAACAATAAGGCTGTCGTTTTCTAGGGAATAACGATGGATTGATTTAAAATCTTTAAAATCGTAAATACTCAGGTCGAATTGATTAAAATTTAATACGGTTGTTCCAATAAGACTTACCGTTGCACTGTCTTTAGCAATGATCCATTTTCCTCTGAGTTCTTGAGCATGTAGCGCAAGACTCATAAAGAAGGAAAGAAGTACAACAGATAATTTCATAGGGCTAATTTACAAAAACAAAGAATTAGATTTACTTAAAGGAATGTTATAGATGTATTTTTCGATATTCGTTAGGACTATAGGTAGTTTGCTTTTTAAACTGTCTAAAAAAGTTTGGAATATTGTTAAATCCGCATTCGTATCCAATGGTTTGTACATCCTTGTCCGTCTGCAATAAGAGTTTGATAGCATTGTTGATTCGGTACTCGTTTAAATAACTCACAAAAGTCTTAGAAGTGGTTTTTTTAAAGAATCTACTAAAGGAACTAGGACTCATAAAAACAATTTGAGCAACATCTTCTAGACTGATAGGATCAGAATAGTTTTTTTCGATATAGTTAAACACCTTATTGATACGATCACTTTCTCGTGGATTGAGTAAAAAAGAATCTCCTTGGGCATTGAGAATGGTCTTCTGATCTGTTAAGGCCATTTCATTTAAGATTTCCATAAGCGAGAAAATCTTTTTAAAATTGCTTTCATCCATTAAAAGAAGTAGACGTTTTCCGATACGATGTTTAAACTCTCGATCAAAAGCGATGCCGTTAGCAGCAAGATCCAGTAATTGATTAATTTTTGAAAACTCTTTTGTTTCTTCTAAGGCTGTACCCAACATAGTAGACTTAAAATGAACGACTACTTCGAAGCGATCATTTTCAAAATTATTGGTGAACCCATGGTGAGGAACATTACTTCCTATTAATACCAGTTCTCCGTCACTAAAATTTGAGAGGTGCAATCCAATTTTACGTCGACCGACACCATTACTGATATAAACAATTTCAAATTCCTCGTGATAGTGCCATCCAGCATCCTGAGATCCGCGGTTGTACTGATCAAAATACATAACATTAACCGAGGCTTCTGATTGGGTAAATTCTTTGTGAATTTTATGATTGATCATGATGAATTCTTGAGCTTAAAACCTGATTGTATACTTTTTTGTCATTAACATATACAAAAACGTAATTAAGAGCAAAATTAGACAATAATCAGCAAAAATCCATACATATTTCAGCTAATTCTCGTTATAAATTTGTCCTATAATTTAAAACTTAAAAGTTATGAGAAAGTTTTTATTGACAACTGGAGCCTTAGTAGCAAGTTTAATGAGTAGTGCAACGGTTCAACCTAAAGAAGAAACAAAAGTTACAACAGATTGCTGTAACAACCCTATAGAAGTTACAGCATCAAATTCAACTGAAGAAATCAGTATGGAGATTTTTGGAATTTGGCAAACTTTAGACAATGAGTTTGTACAAATTACAAGAGATATGGATTATAAGATTACGTTTATGAGAGTGGCTAAAACGAAAGCTTTATTAGCAAAAGGATTTATCTCTGGAGATCAATCTACATTGTCGATTGAACGTACTTATCCAGTTGAAGAGACTTATAGTTCTCAATATGTGTTTTCTCCAAGTATGAAAACCTTAGTGATTATGAAGCCGAATTCAAATGAGGCTTGGGTACTTCATAAAGTACAGTAAATATTTAAGAAATTACGTTAAGTAATATTAGTTTGTTTGTTTGTTGAAAGCGCCCCTTTTTGGGGCGTTTTTTTTGAACTTAGATGAAGCTTTTTTCAATGAATTTTTATCTTGAAAAGTATAGGTAATTATACTTTTTTTGCTCGAAGTTATACAATTCATGCAGAGGCGTTCAAAATGTATACAAATAGGTAAAAAATCACAGTAAAGACTTAAAATTGCTCCTCTATATTTGTAGTATAAATAGTGGCTGTTATACAATTCTTCAACTTCAAAACAGCCTTGTTTAGTTAGTTAATAGGAAAAGTCTTTTAAAAAAGATTTTTGTTTAGTTTGTTTGTTTGTTATAACGCCCCTTTTCGAAGGGGCGTTTTATTTTAAGGGATCTTTGCAATAAAAAATTGTTAATTTGTAGGCTTAATCCCTCTTATTATGAATAAACTACTCTTGACTTTACTAAGTCTCACTACTCTTTTATTGTTGAATTCATGTCAGAATTCTGAACTACTTTATCAAGCTGAAGATTACGTCTATGTTTCTGATGTGACTCAAGGACTTGAAGGTCCTGCCGTAGCTAAAGACGGAACACTGTATTTTGTAAACCCACTCCACTCAGGATCTATAGGTCAGATTACAACTCAGGATGAGTTTTCGCTATTTATCGATCAATTACCAAAAGGGAGTACCGCTAATGGTATTCGTTTTGGCACTGATGGTATGATGTATTTAGCAGATTATACGGGTCATAATATTTTACAAATCAAACCAGGAACAAAAGAAACGACTTTATATGCTCATGATGATCGTTTAAACCAACCCAATGATCTTGCGATTACTTCATCGAATAGAATATACGCTTCAGATCCTTATTGGGCTGAAGGTACAGGTAATTTATGGATGGTTGATCAAGCTGGATTTCACCTTTTAAGCGATCAAATGGGAACTACCAATGGGGTAGAAGTAAGCCCTGATGAACAAACACTTTACGTCAATGAAAGTTTGCAGCGTAAACTCTGGTCTTTTCACATTGAAGAAGATGGGAGACTAACTGATAAACAATTGCTCTATCAATTTGAAGACTTTGGTTTAGATGGCATGAGATCTGATATCGATGGAAATCTGTATATCGCTCGTTACGATAAGGGAACTGTTGTGAAATTATCACCAAAAGGAGAACTGCTTCAGGAAATTCAATTAAAAGGAAAGAAACCCACCAACGTAGCCTTTGGAGGCAAAGACGGGAAAACCGTTTTTGTAACCCTCCAAGACCGTGGTTATATTGAGCGATTTAGAGTTGAAACTCCAGGAAGATCCTTTAAAAAGGATTAAGAGCCCTTGATAGCATTGACATAGTCCAAGCAACGTTTTACTTCTTGAACAGCATCAGAGCCTTCTGGAACCTGATATTCCAATTCAATAGTAATTGGAAACTGATAGCCATTGTCGCGAATTAAATTGATCACATCGGCAATCGGAGTGTCTCCTGTTCCCCAAACTAAATTAGCACCACCATTGCTTTCTCTTTGGCGATCTTTTAAGTGCATACTAGCAATTAAATCGTGCTTGTCTTTGATGATTTGTAATGGATTTTCGTTTTCAGCTGCAATATAATGTCCAAAATCAAGATTGAGTCTGCTTGCTGAAGATTGGCTTAGTGCTGTATCCCAAAGTGTTGGAGTTTGTTGCATATGTCCGTGATAAGCAACTAGCATTCCTTCTTCCTCTCCTAGTTTGCCAAGGCGAGCAGTATGGTCATCATCAGATGGGTGTTCTAGGGTAATATGAGTAGCTCCAAGTGCTTTTGCAGCTCTCATTCCATATCGTATATCGTCATCGGTATTGTCTTTTGCAAACACACTAGGCTTGAACCCAAAGATGGAAATACCTGCTTGATTGTATAAGTTTCTCAGCTCCTCGAACTTTGAGTAATCTACATTTTTTCGCCATTCTTGCACTTCGAGATTGTAAGCTTGCATTTCTTCTGCAATCACTGTAGCCAATTCTTTTTCTTCATCGGTGAGTTCTTGTTTTCTCCACTGTTTGATCATCACTGAACGTTTAGCTGGATCCGTCATAGGACTTTCAGGTGCTCCTGCATAAGGTTCTGCGTGATTTCCCATGAGTTCTACGTTCTTAACGCCTGTTTGTTTGATGTATTCTAAGATGGCCATAGGGCTTTGGTCCTCCATAGTTCTAAAGGAGTAGGTTTGCACTCCAATTACGATGTCTGGTTCAGATTGAGTGTTACAACTACTTATAAGAGCAATTATTGCTAATACAAGAAATGATTTGAAACTATTTTTCATGAGTAGATAGGTGTTAGTTTGTTTATTAGATTGAGACACTAATATAAGCTTTTTAGAGGTTTTACGATTGAACAATATTGCTATTTGTTGTTTTTGAGTAACTTAGTTTAACCTAATTTATTCTTATGTCTTTAAATAGTTTTATATCGTTTAAGCATTCTTTATATGCATTATCAGGGATTTTCATTCTTATGTTGTATTCATGTCTACAAAAGAATTTATTTCCAAAAGTTGAATCTTCTTATTTTGGGACCACAGACGATGGGATAGAAATACAAGAATACAGCTTAAAAAACAATCATGGAATGGTGGTTAAAGTCATCAGCTTTGGAGGTATTATTACCTCTTTGGAGATTCCAGACGATAAGGGTGCTATTGGTGATGTAGTCTTGGGTTTTAATGAATTAAAAGATTACTTAGAGCGTAGTCCTTATTTTGGAGCCTTAGTTGGAAGGTATGGAAATCGTATTGCGAATGCTTCATTTGAATTAGAAGGAGTGACCTATGATTTAGAAGCTAACGATGGTGTGAATCACTTGCATGGAGGATTAAAAGGATTTGATAAAGTAGTTTGGGAGATTGAGCCCAAAGAAACTCAGCAGGGTCCTAGTTTGATTTTGAGTTATACGAGTCCAGATATGGAAGAAGGATATCCAGGAAATTTATCAGTTGAAGTAGTTTATCTTTTAACAGATCAAAACGAATTAAAAGTTTCGTATAGTGCTACAACTGATAAAAAGACAGTCGTAAACTTGACCCTGCATTCTTATTTTAACTTATCAGCTGACTTTTCTAAGGATATTTTGGATCACAGAGTTCAAATACTAGCAGACCAATTTCTTCCGGTAAATAACACACTCATACCAACAGGGGATTTTTCATCAGTTAAGGGGACTCCTTTTGATTTTCTATCTGAAAAATCAATAGGCAAGGAAATTGAAAATGTAGATGAACAACTCAACAGAGGAATGGGATATGATCATTGCTTTGTGCTCAATGATTCCAATAAAGGGATGAGGCTTGCTGCAAAGGTTGTTCATTCAGAATCAGGTCGAGTGATGGAGGTCTTTACAGATCAACCAGCTATTCAATTTTATACAGGCAACTTTTTAGATGGAACTCTTCCTTCAAAACAAGGTGGGTTCTATCAGCACAGAACAGGTTTTTGTTTGGAAACCCAGCATTACCCTGATAGCCCTAATCAAAAAAACTTTCCATCAACCATACTCAATTCAGGAGAACATTATCAAACACAGACGATTTATAAATTCTCTATATTAAAAGAATGATTTGAAAATCGAATCAAGGACTAATGGGAGGAGTTGAATAACAAAAAAGCTATTGGGTTTAAATCAAGACCTTTTTTTAGTAGATAACTTATTGGAAAATTCGAACTTAAATCTTAAGCCACTTGATTTTGAATTGACTACTCAAACGAAAAATATAATTCAAAATAAATGTTTAGATTTAAATTAAATGTATGAACTACTCAGAACAATTCATTTAATAGCAGTAACTCCTTGTTTAATTATAGGAGCATATTTGATTTATTTTTCAATTAAGGGATCTAGATATCATAAAAATATTGGTTGGGTATATATGATTTTAATGTTTTTTCAATCATTTGTATCGTTATTTATGGAGGCAAGACTAGGCCCTCAATTCTTAAATCATTTTGGATGGATTCATTTACTAAGTATTCTGACTTTATACACCGTTCCCAAAAGTATTTATTACCTTAAAAAAGGTGATATTAAAGGTCACTCAAGATCAATGATTATATTATTTTGGTCAGGTTTAATATTAGCAGGAGGGTTTACACTTGTTCCGGGAAGGTATCTCCACGATGTGTTTTTTAATTAAAAACGGTTACACTATAATAGTATAACCGTTTAATTGTTTTAGTAGCGGGAACAGAAAAAATGTCGAACCTGATGGAGGAAGAGTTGGGTAAATTTCTTTAGATTTTTTCGCTTAAAGATTTCATTTGACTCAGCTATTGCCAACTAATATTAGCGATGCTATTAATACAATAATATCAATACCAGTATTTGGATATTCAATTTATTGGTAAATTGATTTGAAATAAGCAATTAGTCTAAATTTTTAGACATTTTTCTGCTATCTCGATGATCTGCATGAGATAATTTTAATGAAAATTGAAAAATATGAGAAGAATTCTATTTTTATTATTCATCAGTATCGTTTCGTGTAGTAAGAACGATGTAGATCAAAAACTTAATGCAAATGATCAAAATAGTTTATCAGTTGATATTACTGTGGCATCATTAGCTGCAAAAAACTTCAGTAAAACAGAAATGTTTAATTCTAAGTCTGACATCAAAGATAATCAGATTAGAAAATCTGAACTTTTACAAGAAAAAGAAATACAATCAATAATCCCTCACATTGATGAAAATGGAATTACATCATTTTATGTTGTGAATTTTGAAGGTGGAGGTTTTGTTATTATTTCATCAACCAAAGCATCAATCCCAATTCTGGCATATGACAATGTGAATTCATTTAGACTTGATCATAATGAAAATGATAATATTGAGTCATGGATTAGTTTTGCTGAATATCAAATTGGGTCAATCATTGAAAATGACATCAATGCGACTGAGGAAATTTCAAATGAATGGGAAATGTTAATTGGAGCTCCATCTGGTACAGATCCTGGAGATATGACTTTTCCATCAGAACCTGATTATTGCACTTCAAATTATGAGTATGTATTACCATTTTTTAATATTGAATGGAATCAAAGATGTGGGTTTAATTACTATATGCCAGACTTAAGTTGTGGTCCGTGTAAAAAGACTTTAGCAGGATGTGTTATGGTAGCACTAGGTTCCGTATTAAAATATTATGAATATCCACCTACTTATAATTGGGACGTTATTCCAACAACTACATTTTCAGATGGAGCAGCGACAATCATAAAAGATATTTGGGATTATATACCAAGCGCTGCAAAAAGCTATACTTGTAGTGATACGACTATTAAATCTTGGTATTCGTTTAATGATGTTTTATTAAATAAATTTGGATATAGTACTGCAAACTATAGTGTTTTTAATTATCAATCGGTTATTCAAAATTTAGAAAATTCAAAACCAGTTATTTTAATAGGAATTGATGATAACGGAAGAGGAGGGCATATGTGGGTTGTTGATGGATATAATCAATATTCACAGTGTATGTATGATCAATATGGGAATTATACATCTTACTATGTTGCTAATCCATTTTTTCATATGAATTGGGGCTGGTATGATACTCTATGCAATGGTTATTATCAATTGAATTTTTTTAACCCAGATAGTTTTGAATATAACACGAATTTAAAAATGATTTATAATATTACTCCATAAACAAATTAAAATGAGAAAATATATTTCAATCAGTCTATTAATTATGTGTTTATTTAATTCATGTCAAGACATAGAAGAAGGTAATATCGGTTCTGTTGTTACAGGAACATTTAGAATGTTTATTGAGAATAAAAATGGCGATGATTTATTGAACCCCGGTTTAGAGGAATTTTTAGATGTAGATGAATTGGATCTATACAATGAAGATTTTGATGGAAATTATATATTATATAGATACCGAAATCTTGATAGGCCAAGAGGAGTTGAATTAAGATTAGATGAAACATCTGGTAAATATTATATAATAATTGATTTTGATTATAAAAAAATTGGCAAGATCAATTATCATGCAATTCTAGACTGGAATGGACAGGTTGAGAATGATTCTATTTTAGGTAAAATGAATCAAGTGTATATTGATCAATTGTATATCAATGGTGAACTAAAATATGATTGGGAAGAATCAAATCATAATAATCCCCAAGTAACAATCATTAAATAGAATTGTAGTAGTTCATAACTCTTAAAACAAAAATCCCCAACCAAAAAGGTTGAGGGTTCGACTGTGTAGCGGGAGCAGAAAAAATGTCGAACCTGATCGTTGAGGAATTGGGTAAATTCATATAGATATTTTCACATTAAAATTGCTTTTGTAGGTATCCCAAAATTTGAGGCAGTAAGTTTAATTAATTTACTGAATATGACACGAAGAAAATTCACCTCTAATTTCAAAACGAAGACTCTTATTTTCTCAATAAATTTTGAAATGAGCCGATTAATTTTGCTAATCGGCTCATTATTTTATGTATTTTTGAGCCAATTATGTGATATAATCGGCTCATGAGATATAATTGGCAACAAAATGATTGGACAAAATTCAGCTATGATGCAAGCAAGCTAGAGGAAAAACTCTATGCCTTTGCTGAAAAGTCAGGTCGTATCAGCGGTATTCTAAAAGCACTGTCTAAAGAAGATCATATCCAAGCCATGATCCATATTATGGTTGCTGAGGCTGTTAAAACGTCTGAGATTGAAGGTGAGTATATCAGTCGAATTGACGTGCTTTCCTCCATCCGTAACAATTTGGGGCTGAACACCAATCAAGCTACGGTTAAAGACAATAGGGCGGAAGGCATGGCGACTCTTATAACTGATATACAAAACAGTTATGTAGAAACCTTGACCAAGGAAAAGCTTTTTGATTGGCACAAAATTATATTTCCCATTAGTTCAAAAATTTGCGTTGGTGCTTGGCGTACTCACGAAGACCCTATGCAAGTTGTGTCAGGCAGAGTGGACAAACCAACGGTTCATTTTGAAGCCCCGCCATCAAAACAAGTTCCCTTGGAAATGGATTATTTTATTCAATGGTTTAATGATACCGCTCCTAAAGGGGTACATGAGATAAAACATGCCCCAATCCGTTCTGCAATATCACACCTTTACTTTGAAACAATCCATCCTTTTGAAGATGGCAACGGACGCATTGGTCGAGCTATTGCTGAAAAAGCATTATCTCAAACGGTTGGTTATCCGCTTTTATTAAGCCTATCATCAACGATAGAAGCGAACAAAAAAGCCTATTACAACGCTTTGAAAGTAGGACAAAGTAGTAATGAAATCACAGATTGGCTTGTTTATTTTATAGATGTTATTTTAATGGCACAGGATGAATCCGAATCCCTGATTGATTTTACTTTGAAAAAAGCAAAATTGTTTGACCACTACCTAGGACAGTTAAATGACCGACAAATAAAAGCTGCCAAACGTATGTTGGATGAAGGGCCTAAAGGATTTGAGGGGGGCATGACTGCTAAAAAATACATGCGGATTAACCAAACCTCTAAACCAACCGCTACAAGGGATTTGCAAAAACTTGTAGAATTAAATTTTTTTAAAGTTGAAGGTGAGGGACGTAGCACGTCTTACCAGATTAATTTTTTGAATTAATTTTAAGTGCGTACAAATTGAATTTTTGTTGAGAGAGTTTCTCTCCATGACAAAAATAGACCTCTTTAAAATCAGTGAAATTTAACTCACCTATAAGCGCAAAGTAAAAGCAAGTGACCGCTCTAAGATTACTTGTTCACAAGATGTCTATACCCTACTTCGTGAAAACTGGAATGATTTGACCATTAACCTAATGGAGGGATTTAAAATTCTTCTTTTGGATAGAAGTAATCATTGTATGGGTATTGTTCCTCTATCAAAATGTGGGGTTTCGGGAACATTTATTTACCTCAAACTCATATTTTTCTCTTCGCTTAAAGCCCGCGCCTGCTCGATAATTTTAGGGTATAACCATCTGTCAGTAAATACTGTAATACTACCCTTTATTTAGACCAAAACAATTTATAAAACAAAAAACCCCCAACCAAAAAGGTTGAGGGTTCGACTGTGTAGCGGGAACAGGACTCGAACCTGTGACCTTCGGGTTATGAGTTTTTGATACTAATATAATAACCTAGCACAATACCTTTGTATATCAATGATTTATAGGATGAATAATTAAATTTCATATCATTTAATATCAAACAAAATCAATAAATGTTGTACCTATGTTGTACCTGAAATTAGTATATTTATAATCAAAATATTTTGGGATGGCAACAGTTCGAGTAGTATTAAGAAAGAAGAAAAACAAATCTGGATTACTTCCAATTGCAATTAGGATTACAAAAGACCGCAAAAGCTCTTATCTAAACACAGGCCAATACATCGAAGAAAAATATTGGGATGAAAAAAATCGTAATATTAGGAAATCACATCCTAATTCCAGTGTACTGAACAATTTTATTGCGACTAAAGTTGCAGAAGCAAACGATAAGGTCATAAAGTCTGAAATGAACCCTGAATATCAGACGGTTTCAGAAATAAAAAATAAAATTATAGTTACTAAAGGTCTTGATTTTTTTGCTGTAGCAGAAATGCATCTTCAAAATCTTAAGAATAGAAACAAACACCATCAATATGACACTGAATTAGGCAGACTTAAAAAATTCAAGGAATTTCTCGGTAAGGATTCACTTCCGTTCAATAAACTTAATGTTACTGTTCTTAAAAAATTTGAAACCTATCTCTTACATCAAAAAAGCCTTTCGCCCAGAACGGTAGTTAATTATCTTATACTTATTAGAACGGTCTTTAATTTAGCTATTTCAGAATCCATTACCGACAGAGGTTTATACCCTTTTGGGAAAGGCAAAATGACCATCAGAATACCTGAATCTCAAAAAATAGGTTTTTCCGAAGCAGAAATTCAAAAACTGGAAAATGCTAGAGGAATAACCGAAGCTCAGCAAAAAGCAATTCATATTTGGCTTGTGAGTTTTTACTTTGCAGGAATAAGAGTAGGTGATGTTCTTAAACTAAAATGGTCAGATTTTAATGACGGGCGATTACTCTATCGAATGAACAAAAACAGAAAGTTAGTTTCTCTAAAAGTTCCAGATAAGGCTATAGATATTTTTAATCTATATAGAGAAAGCTCATCTTATGATGATCTTATATTTCCGCAATTAAAAAGTATAGATTTTAGGGATTCTGAAGAAGTAACAAGGCGTACACAATCGATAACGAGAAATCTGAACAGAAGATTAAAGATTGCTGCCAAGCAATTAGGTATAAAAAAGAATATAAGTATGCACATTGCTAGACATAGCTTTGGAAATATCTCTGGGGATAAAATACCGATTCAAATGTTGCAAAAATTATATCGCCATTCTTCGGTGACAACAACTATTCGGTACCAAGCCAATTTTATACATAAAGATGCTGATGACGCATTGGATAGCGTGGTCAATTTCTAAACCATCCTAATTTTGCAACACAGTTGCATCTAAATCTTTTTACCTTTGTTTCGTGAAAATATTTACAATCATACTATCCTTATACTTTTTGGCGCTCAATTTTGCGCCTTGTAGCGATACCGTTCCTGATAGCGAAGATACACAACTTGAATTTTCACAAACAACAGATGCAGACCATTACGATAGCGATCTATGTTCACCGTTCTGTCAATGTCATTGCTGTCACGTACATACTATCGACTTTGAGCTAATGACCTTTGAGCCATTTCAAGATCCAATCTCAAATATGATCCTTACTTCTTTTCAACACCACGGCAAGGATTTCCACACTTCGCTTTTTCAGCCACCTCGGGCATAATTCAGTTTTCATAGGATAACTATATCCTTTTTTGAAGTTTTCCTAATGGGAATGCTCAACTATGTTTTTGCTACGCGAAAACGCAAACTCGTTTTTTAACTGAATTAATACATTAATCTATGATTAACAGAATCATTGATTTTTCAATCAATAACAAATTCATCATTGGTCTGTTCACGTTGACTCTTATAGGAGTTGGCATTTGGTCAATGGCAACAGTAAACCTTGGGTCTGTCCCAGATATTACCAATAATCAGGTGCAGGTCATCACGCAATCGCCCAATCTGGGAACGGAAGATATTGAACAGTTCGTAACCTATCCCGTAGAACTATCTATGGGTAATTTACCAGGCGTTACAGAAATAAGATCTATCTCACGCTTTGGCCTTTCCGTAGTTACTATCGTTTTTGAAGACGATATGGGAACCTATCTTCCTCGACAGCTGGTACAGGAAAAACTAAACGAACTGGGCGAATCTATCCCTGAAAAATTTGGAAGTCCATCTATGGGTCCCATCTCTACTGGTTTAGGTCAAATCTATGAATACACTATAAAGCCAGAGGAGGGTTTTGAAAACAAGTATTCGCCTATGGAACTGCGCACCGTGCAAGATTGGGTTATCAAACGACAACTCACATTACTGGAAGGCGTGGTAGAGGTCAACTCTTATGGAGGCAGTATTAAACAGTACGAGGTCACTGTCAACCCAGATAAGTTGAATAGTTTGGGTATTAGTATTTCACAAGTGTATGAGGCTCTCGCTCGGAACAATGTGAATACAGGCGGTGCTTACATAGAAAAAAATAAAATGTCAAATTTCATAAGAGGTGAAGGTCTTATTCGCTCTTTGGAAGACATTAAAGATATTTCGATTATTAACGAGGGCAACATTCCCGTAACTATTGGAGATGTTGCAACACGCGTCCATTTTGGGAATCAGGTACGTTATGGTGCTTTTACGCAAGACGGTAAGGAAGCCGTGGGAGGAATAATAATGATGCTAAAAGGTTCAAACCCTAATGCGGTTATTCAAAATGTTAAGAATCGTATGGCAGAAATTGAAAAATCCCTGCCAGAAGGTCTCACTATCGCCCCTATCATTGATCGTAGTGAGCTAATTGCCAGAACGACCGATACCGTTAAAACCAATTTACTGGAAGGCGCCCTAATCGTGATATTTGCCCTTGTTTTATTGTTGGGTAGTTTAAGAGGTGGCATCATAACGGCCACGACCATACCGTTGTCCTTGCTTTTTGCCTTTATATTAATGAAGCAATTTAATGTATGGGCAAACTTAATGAGCTTGGGAGCTATAGACTTTGGGATTATTATAGATGGTGCCGTGATTATTATAGAAGGAACGGTGTATGAGATCCAAAAACGGATTAGGTCTGGAAAGCTAAAATTCAATCAAGGCGTAATGGATAAAGTAGCCTATGATGCCGGAACCACGATGATGGGTTCTGCTTTTTTCGGGCAGATCATTATCCTTATAGTTTTTACACCTATACTTTTCCTTACAGGTGTAGAAGGTAAAATGTTCAAACCGATGGCATACACCTTTGGTTTTGCTATGATAGGTGCAATTATTCTGTGTCTTACCTATGTCCCAATGATGTCTGCGCTTTTTATGAAACCAGTTCAAAACACCAAAAGCTGGTTTGGCAAATTTGAGCGTTGGCTTGAAAAGATAAGTGATAAAATTATTGGTGCTATACATAGTGCTTATAAGCCATTATTAAAAGGTGCACTGCGGCTTAAGCTTATCGTGTTATCATCTTCTGCTGTTCTACTTATTATTGCTGGTTTTATATTTTCTAATATGGGTGGAGAATTTGTGCCGCAGCTCGATGAAGGAGATATAGCAATGCAGGCGTTTATAAGACCAGGAAGCTCGCTCACAGAATCCATTGAAGTTTCAAAGAAAATAGAAACTATCCTATTAGAAAATTTTCCTGAAATTAAAACGGTAACAGCACGTATAGGTGTGGCAGATATACCTACAGATCCTATGCCTATGGATATTGCAGATATGTACATCATTCTCAATAAGGATATGGACGAGTGGACAACTGCTTCTACTAAAGAAGGTTTGATTGAAGCCATAAGGGATAAACTGGATGATGAACTCGTCGGGGTTAATTTATCATTTACCCAACCGGTCGAATTAAGATTTAATGAGCTTTTAGAAGGCGTAAGAGAGGATATTGCAGTAAAGCTATATGGCGAAGATTTAGAGGTGTTATCAGACAAGGTTCAGGAAATGGCAGCTATTATAAAGACCGTTCCTGGCGCGGGCGATGTGAGTGCAGAACGTACAGCTGGACTACCACAAATGACCGTAAAGTTCAGACGAGATAAAATGGCGCAATATGGACTGGATATTCAAAAAGTAAATGATTACATAAGTACTGCTTTTGCAGGTGGTACCGCTGGCGTCATTTTTGAAGGCGAGAAACGATTTGATCTGGTGGTACGATTTGATGAAAGCCATAGAAAAAGTATTGATGACCTGCGCACGATGTACATCGATCTTAAGGATGGAAGCCAGGTACCCATTATTGAAATAGCAGAGATTGAATACGTGCCTGGACCTATGCAAATCTCACGTGACAATACGTATAGAAGAACCTATGTAGGTGTAAATGCACGAGGCAGAGATGTGGAGTCTGTTGTAAAAGATATACAACAAAAGTTAGATGAAGAACTGGACTTGCCATCAGGATATTATATTACCTATGGTGGAGAGTTTGAAAACCTACAAAGCGCTAAGGATCGTTTAACAATTGTTGTGCCCATCGCCCTGTTCTTGATATTTGTACTGTTATACTTTGCCTTAAAATCCTTTTCACAATCGCTAATGATTTACATCGCGATACCCTTGGCGGCCATTGGTGGTGTGTTTGCTTTATGGCTTCGAGATATGCCATTTAGTATTTCGGCAGGTGTAGGATTTATTGTACTATTTGGTGTCGCAGTTCTTAACGGGCTGGTACTTATTAACCGATTTAATTCTTTAAAGGAAGAAGGTGTTACAAGCATAAAGGATAGAATATTTCAAGGGACTAAAGAACGTATTCGCCCCATTATGCTCACGGCTACCACAGATATTTTTGGGTTTTTACCTATGGCATTTTCCACATCAGCCGGTGCAGAGGTGCAACAACCGCTCGCTACGGTAGTTATTGGTGGGATGCTTACGGCCACCCTACTCACGTTGATAGTACTTCCTGTACTCTATATCTTTATAGAAAAGCGACGTGAGCGCAAAGACCAGAACAAGATTGGTTCGTTTAATCCGCAAGCATTGACCACGATTTTAATACTTGGTTTTATGTTAGGTGGTACCGCTTTGGCGAAAGCGCAACAAACACAAGCACCTGTGCCAGACCTCATTGTTCAGGATAGCATTACACCCATTACCTTATCTCGGGCTGTAGAAATTGCCAAAGAGAATTATCCAGCACTCAAGACGAGCCAACTCGAAATAGAAAGACAGAGCGCACTCACGGGCAATGCCTATGACTTCGGTAATACTAAAGTATTTACAGGTGGCGAAGAAGTGGCAGATGGTCAGGGCATTTATACCTTGATAGGTATCGGTCAACAAAATATTGATCTATTGGGAATAGGTGCCAAAAAACGCTTGCAACAACAACGCATCCAGTTAGCCGAAACAGCTTTTGACCTATCTGAAATCCAGATAGAACTGGAAGTCAAAAAAGCCTGGTCAGAAGCTTTTCAGGCAAAGAAGAAATTTGTTCTTTATCGAGAACTGGACAGCATTTATGGTCAATTTGCACAATCTGTAGAACTCAATTTTGAAGTCGAAGCCATTTCGAGACTGGAATATGCTGCTGCGCGCAATCAAGCGTTACAGATAACCAACAGGTTTCAGCAGGCAGAAACAGATTATTTAATCGCATTACAAAAACTCAATCTTTGGTTGACACCAGATACGATGTACACCGTAGCTGATGAATTTGAAGCTACCGAAATTTCGGTGTTAGAGACTGATGATACATTGGATGAACATCCCGAGTTATCGCTTTCGCGAAAGCGTATAGACGAAGCACAAGCAAGCTATGATGCAGCAAGGGCAAGCTTACTGCCCCAGTTTAATCTGCAAGGTGGCCTGCAACGTGTAAATGGCGATAGTGGTTTCTACACCTATCAGGCAGGGATTTCCATACCGCTGTTTTCTGGCCCAGACCGCAGCCGCGCAAAAGCTGCTAAACTGGATGCACAGATTGCAGAAACCAATGCCGCATTCAAACAACGCGAGCTGCAATCCCAATATACACAAGCACAGCAAAATTATACACGATGGCGAGATACTTGGTTTTTCTATAAAACCGAAGCTCTGCCACTTGCCATAGACCAGCGCAAAGGCGCATTGCTCGCCTACAAAGAAGGTGCGCTTGATTATGCAGCATTCACGCAAATTATACGTGATGCCATACAGACCGAAATGGATGCACTGGACGCACTCGATAATTATTTAGAAGCCTTGTTTAAACTACAATATTTCCAAAACTAAAAAAAGATGAAAAAATTAAAATATATACCGATTACCACAATGCTTATGGCATTGACATTATTCAGCTGTGGCGAGTCAAAAACTGAAGATGGCCACGATGAAGCCACCCATTCTGAAACAGAAGAAAATCACTCTGAAGGGGAAGATGAAGAAGATAATATGGAAGGCGAAGCTAAGGAAGTAATGCTCACGGCACAGCAGTTTGAAGCCTTACAGATGGAAATTGACACGCTCTCACAACGTTATATGAGCGGTTATGTAGAAGCAAATGGCACGCTGGAAGTACCACCCCAAAACGAAGCATCCATTACCGCCATAACAGGAGCAAATGTGGCATCCATAGAAGTAATAGAAGGTGATGAAGTGAAAAAAAATCAAGCGGTTGCCTATCTCTCACATCCCAGCATCATACAGATACAGAGCGATTACTTAAATGCACACAGCAACAGTCGGTTTTTAAAACAAGAATACGAACGTCAAAAAAGGCTTTATGAAGCTGGTGTGGCATCTGGTATGAATTTCCAAAAGGCAACGGCAGACTATCAGTCATCTACCGCAATGGTAAACGGGCTGGAAGCACAATTGCGACAGTACAACATCAATGTGAATGGCGTGCGCAATGGCACTATCTACCAGCGTGTTGCATTGCGCAGTCCCATTGCAGGGGTTGTAGAAAAAGTTTTTATAAAAACTGGACAATATGTGGAGCCACAGACCAACCTAATGGAAATAGTAGATACAGACCACGTACACGCAGATTTAATGGTTTTCGAAAAAGATGTTGATAGGGTAAAAAAAGGTCAACAAGTACGATTTAGCGTTCAATCAAGACCAGGAACGGAACTCGTTGCCGAAATTTATTCAGTAGGAAAAACCTTCGAGCAAGATCCCAAAGCGGTGCACGTACACGCAGAAATTGAGAACAAAGGTGGTGGTCTTATCCCAGGAATGTACATTAAAGGTAGGATTGAAGTTGATAACGATGAAACCGCTGAAACCGCTGAAACCGCATTACCAGAAAGTGCCATTATTACAGAAGGTGGTAGGGATTATGTGTTTAAAGCGCAAAGGGAAGGCAACACTTGGAGTTTTATACCAGTAGAAGTCACTACGGGCGAGAAGGATGGTGACTGGATAGCCATACGTTTTTTTGAAACCCCAGACCCAAATACTCATTTTGCCTTTAATAATGCCTATTACCTTATGGGAGAGATGAAAAAAGGGGAACTTGGTGACGATGATTAAAATGGAATGAAAGAAAAAAGAAAGAAAAACTTAAAAGTAGCAAGAACCTTACAGATTTGGAACGTCATCTACGATGTTATTGAAGTTGCGGTCTCGCTTATTGCTGGATTTACGGCAAATAGTTCGGCTCTGATAGGTTGGGGATTGGACAGCACGATTGAAGTGGTTAGTGCGGGAACATTAGGCTGGCGACTACACGGCGAGATTAAAGGTATCGATGAAGAAAAAGTAAAACGAAGACAAAAAATCACGTTAAACGTAATTGCAGTTTCCTTTACGCTCATCTGTATTTTCATTTCCTACGATTCCATTACAAAGCTTATAAATAAAGAAACCGCAAACTGGAGCACGATGGGACTGATTATATTATTGGTTTCCCTGGTTGTAAATCCTATCCTGATCTATTTCAAAAGAAAGTATGGAAAGAAATTAGACAGTCCAGCCTTGCTGGCTGATGCTAAAGACACCTTTATTTGCTTATACCAAACCGTGGTCGTACTTATAGGATTGCTATTGGTCAACTGGTTAGGCTGGTGGTGGGCAGATCCTGTGGCGGCATTACTTATCGTTCCGTACGCTGCAAAAGAAGGCTATGAAGCCTACAATAAAGCTAAAAATATCAATTATAACACCGCACAAAATGACTGAAATTGAAAAAACATTAAATGACCATAACGTGCGTCCCACCGCAATGCGCATCTTGATTTATAAGTATATGGCCGATAGGGATGCCGCCATCGCCCTGACTGATATTGAGAATGCTTTCGCAAAAGCGGATAGAACCACATTGTACCGAACCCTAAAAACGTTTGAAGAAAAAAACGTGGTGCATCACATAGATGACGGAACTGGAATCTCTAAATACGCACTTTGTGAAGAAGGCTGTAATTGTGAAATAGAACAGGATTTGCATTTACATTTTCATTGCACTAACTGTGACGAAACAGTTTGTTTAACGGAACAAAAAATCCCGCATATCAATTTGCCAGATGGATATTTGGCAGAGGATGTTAATCTCGTGGTTACGGGAATATGCGAAAAATGCAGCAGTAATTTACTTTAATAAACAAACGAACAAATTAGATTGATTTTGAAAAAAAGCACTTTTATAATAACTAAAATGGACTGCCCTTCAGAAGAGCAGATGATTCGGATGAAGTTAGAGTCTTATGCTCAAGTAAAACACTTGGATTTTGATATTCCAAACAGAAAATTGGAAGTATATCACGTGGACGACGTCAAGGCGATAAAAACGTCTATAGCCAGCTTAAAACTTGGGGATTCCTTAGAAGGAACCACAGAAGCCGAACCACCCGTAATGGAAGACCAATCCAAACAAAAAAGAATCCTATGGTGGGTCTTGGGCATCAACTTTGGCTTTTTCGTTATCGAAATGACCACCGGTTGGATTTCTTCTTCGATGGGTCTTGTGGCAGACTCATTAGATATGCTGGCAGATTCCATCGTATATGCATTAAGCCTATTTGCGGTAGGCGGTGCCATTTCAAGAAAAAAGAAGGTTGCGAAATACAGCGGATACTTTCAGATGGCATTGGCAACACTTGGGTTTGCAGAGGTCTTGAGAAGGTTTTTTAGCAATACCGAAACACCCTTGTTTCAATGGATGATTATCGTTTCAATTTTCGCATTGGCAGGTAATTTGATATCGCTCTGGCTCATCAACAAGGCAAAGAGTCAAGAGGCTCATATGCAGGCAAGTGCCATTTTTACATCCAATGATATTATTGTTAATGGTGGTGTTATAGTAGCTGGGGTGCTGGTTTATTTTCTGAATAGTAAATGGCCCGATTTAGTGATTGGCGGCATCGTTTTCACTTTTGTAATGCGCGGTGCATTGAGAATATTGAAATTATCGAAGTAGTTTTTAAAATGATATCAAACTTGATTAGAACATATGAAAAAGAAAAAAATAAACTTACGTGACTTAGAACCAAAAAAACAACAAGGCGAGCACAGTCACGACGATGGCCATAACCATAGCAGCCCTGAAGAAATTTCAAATTTTAGAACCTATCTACCGGCTATTTTCAGCTTTGTGATGTTGATAGCCGGAATCGCTATTGATTACTTTGATGCGTTTCCTTTCTTCAAAGGATGGATTCGCGTAGTATGGTACACGGTAGCCTATATCCCTGTAGGTTTTCCGGTGATAAGAGAAGGCTGGAAAAGTATTAAAAATGGTGATTTTTTTACGGAATTCTTCTTAATGTCCATAGCCACTTTAGGTGCATTTGCCATTGGCGAATATCCCGAAGGTGTTGCCGTAATGCTGTTTTATGCTGTGGGCGAACTCTTCCAAAATGCGGCCGTTAACCGTGCGAAAGGAAATATAAAAGCCTTACTCGATGTAAGACCCAATGAAGCTTTGGTTTATCGTGATGGCGACTTTGTTTCAGTAAATCCCGAGACTGTTGAAATTGGCGAAAAGATACAGGTACGTGTAGGCGAAAAAGTTCCGCTTGATGGTATTCTGCTTTCTGAAAAGGGTTCTTTTAATACTGCTGCCTTGACAGGCGAAAGCAAACCTGATACGATTGCTAAAGGCAATACTGTTTTTGCCGGAAGCATTAATCTTGATGGCGTAATCGAAATCGAGACGACCAAGGAATTCAAGGATAGTTCCATTGCACGAATTCTGGATATGGTGCAGAATGCAACCGCCAAAAAATCAAAGACCGAACTGTTCATTAGAAAATTTGCAAGGATTTATACGCCTATCGTTGTATTCCTTGCCATCGGACTGACGTTTCTACCTTACTTTTTTGTAGATGATTATGTGTTTAGGGATTGGCTCTATCGAGCATTGATATTCCTCGTGATTTCGTGTCCTTGTGCGTTGGTCATCTCTATTCCTCTCGGCTATTTTGGCGGTTTGGGTGCGGCATCGCGCAATGGTATTCTTTTTAAAGGTGCATCCTTTTTAGATGCAATGACCCAAGTAAACACGGTCGTAATGGACAAAACAGGAACCGTTACCAAAGGGGTTTTTAAAATCAAAGAAATCAATTCCATCACATTTGAGGAAGCCGAATTTATGAAATACCTGATGGCAATGGAAGAGCAATCTACCCATCCTATTGCAAAAGCGATTCTCGAATACAAAGCAGACGGTTCGGATTACGAGGCGACCGATGTTTCAGAAGTTGCAGGAAAAGGTTTAAAAGGAACGGTCAATGGTAAAACGGTATTGGTAGGTAATAAAGCTTTGATGACCTCAAATGGCATAGAAGTCCCCTCGGAAACAGATGGTATTGTAGAATCCATCGTAATGGTATCCATTGATGGAAATTTTGCAGGTTATGTAACCATTGCAGATGAACTAAAGGATGATGCGCACCAGGCCATTAAACAAATTCGAGATTCCGGAATTTCAAAAATTATAATGCTATCAGGCGACAAGGACTCTATTACACAGCAAGTTGCAAAAGAGTTAAATATTGATTGGGCGAAAGGTGGATTGTTGCCTGAAGATAAACTCAATGAAGTTGAAGAGCTCAAAAAACAACCCGAAACCAAAGTAGCATTTATTGGCGATGGTATTAACGATGCACCCGTTTTGGCAGCAAGTGGTGTAGGTATTGCGATGGGTGGTTTAGGAAGCGATGTCGCCATCGAAACAGCCGATGTTATCATCCAGACAGACCAACCGAGCAAGATTGCAAGAGCGATTAAAATTGGTCGTTCAACGCGACGTATTGTATGGCAGAATATTGGGCTTGCCTTTGGTGTAAAGGTTATAGTCCTCATTCTCGGGGCAGGTGGTCTTGCAACTATGTGGGAAGCTGTTTTTGCCGATGTAGGTGTTGCTTTGCTTGCTATTCTTAATGCCGTTAGATTGCAGAAAATGAAGTGGCAGGATTCTTAGACCCCCAATTTTGACTGAGCAAATTAAAGTAGTTTCAAATAAATTAACGCTATCTTTATAAGTAGAGAAAGTCCTTAATTTATGATTCAAATATTCACAACTGGCGGTACAATCGAAGGATTGGATTATACGGATGATGGTGGTATTACTTCCTCTGATGTAGGGATTATGGATTTTTTGGACAAAGCAAATATCGATTTTGAATACACTATCGAAGGTGTTTTCAAGAAAGACAGCCGTGCCATTACAGAGAATGACAGAAAGCTCTTGGTGGAAAAGATAAAAGCTACTAATACAAATAAAATTTTAGTAACTCACGGTACTTATACTATGGAAGACACCGCAAAATATATTGGAAACCGTAGTCTTAATAAAACTATAATTCTGGTGGGAGCATTCATTTTGGGTACATCAAAAGATACAGACGCACCTTTTAATTTAGGTTATGCAATTTGTGCTTTACAATTTCTGAAGCCTGATGTTTATATCGCCATGAACGGAAAACTGTTCCATTGGAGTGATGTTACTAAAAATTTAGATACAAATAAATTCGAGTCTAATGAATAAGCAGGATGTTTGGCACCTCAATACACTGGACAACATTTTTCTATCTATTAATCGATACGATAATAGTGATTCTTGCATTAATTCAAAATCCGAAAATAAAGCAACTTAGTCTTAGAAGATATATAATTCTTGGATGTTTATTTGTTCTTTATAATCTAACCGGCGGTTTTCTACCAGACCATAGTTTTCTCAAACCCTTGATACTTCAATACATAATAACTTATGGGGTAGCAATCGCGTTATGTGTTTACCTCATATATTATCTCTACAAAGATTATGACATTATATTTTTAAAGCGGTATTTCAGCATTAAAAATATTGGAATCACGTTAATTGTGGGGTTTATCATATTATTTTTAATTCCCTATTTGATAACGGGTTCTTTAGATTCAGCCAGAATACTTTTTACCCTTCCTACTTCAGTTCTAGGTTTTATATTTTTGGGATTGTTTTATAGAAGGATCTCTGAAATAAAAAATCAAAACTCTTTCTTTTCCAAAAGAAAAAAATTATCTACTACCAGTATTGGTTGTATAGTACTCTTACCCATTCTAACGGTAATTGGAGATTATCAATGGTTAACTTTTACCGTAATGAATCTTGCCTTTTACACAATAACAGCCTTAGAAATATACAGATACATCTATTTAATCAAAAATCAAGGCAAACTTTATAAAGTATTGAATTTTAATGAGGAATCTGATCAAAATTTGGTTAAGAATAAGATAATATTTCAGAATTTAACCAGAAGAGAATTCGAAATTGCACTTTTTATTTTATCAAAAAGTTCATACAAAAAAATCGCAAAACAACTTTTTATTGCAGAAAACACCGTCTCCAAATGTAAGCTTCCCTTATTTAGCACTGTTTATTTTTATAATTCTATTCAATTTAATGATTTTAATCTAACTGGTACCAG
>CAKZOO010000061.1 GCA_937136455.1 uncultured Flavobacteriaceae bacterium
ACGAGTAGAATGGTTATCCTTCTCTTTGGTTCGTACATTGTGGGTAATCCAGTGAATCAGATCGACTGTCTTTTCTGGGTTGAACATACAACGACGACCCATTTCACGGACAATCATACCGTCAACACTATGGATCAGGTTCGGGCCTAGACCTTTATGAAAGCGAGGACGTTGGTTCACCTTCTGAGTAACAAGGTACTCTTCTTCATAGAAGATAAACGGGATGTCTTCTTTATCACATGTTTCGATACATGCGTAGAAACCATCTGGAAGATACCAATCGTAGACATTTCCATCCATTGCATTCCACAGTTCTTGGATACCCATGTTCAAGTCCCAAGCACCCGGAGCTTCATCTTCCATGGTTTCATAGAAGATTTCAATCTTATCACCGAAGTAACTTTTAGGTGTGGCAGTTGAACCATACAGTGCTGTCATGATGCAGTCTTTGACTTCCCCTCTTTGAAGGAAGTTACCCACTTGCATAGCACCGTAAATATGCGTGTAGGCATCCAAGATGTTTTCATCTCCACCGCATAGTCTCCAAGATTTAGGGCAGGATACGAGTAGCGAGAGGAGTTGTAGTCCAGAACTTGCCGCATCGAGGCTGAGTGCATATCCTGTAGCTTGTTGATTTCTAGTCTTTTTATAAGCTTCGATAGCTGCGGTGAGGCCGATGGGATTTGACGCTTTCTTCGTTTGGATAGCATCAGATTCAACGATTTTCTTCCCTTCTGCGATACGTACATCCCAATGTTCCTTCTCGTTCTTCTTGTCCATTTTGCAGGCGATGTCAGCCAGCAGGTATTCAGTTCCGGTCAGTTCTTGGAATTGCTGCGTTCTCAGCATTGTCTATTCTCCGAATAGTTGGTCAGTTTCTTGGATTGTCAGTGGTGCAGTGATGTCACACTTCCACGATACATTGAGCCAGTAGCCATGCTTGTTTTTCTTGATGGCTACGGCAGTTGCATGTCCATTAAGGATGAGTCTAGTTGCAACACGTTCAGCATCCCAATGGGTTAAGAGATACTGACGGTTTAGCATCAGAGATTCTCTATTGGGGTACACTCAATGAGGATTTTGTTGTAACCACCAAAGTTATTGATGATTGTTTTTCCTGCTTCTAGCGTATCTTTCATACATTGTTCGTATGTAGATTCCGTTATTACCGCAATAGTACGATAACCATCTGTTTGAGAGTTATAGAGGGTTAGTACGGATACGAATATTTTAATCATTTGTTTCTCCTAGATTTCAGAATTTGAGCAATGCGACGGAGCATTTCCCGTCCATACATCGTTTCACAGAAAGCACCACGCTCATGGATATTATCTCTGAGTTGGTGCAGTTTTCTTGACTTCAATTGAGTCATATCGATTTCACGATCTATTCCATCGATATACTTATTCTTCATCAAGAGTTTACAGAGCCTACCGTATTGAGGTGAATCTACTTTCATCACCTCTCTGTCGTAAGCTCTGGTTCCGGGCATGTTAGCATACATGTCTGTCCTTTTCCCGTTCATCTCTGATTTCTTTAGGGATAGACCTATAGATGCATTGCAAATCACGTTGCATTGCTAACAGATCGTTATACTCGATAACTACTGTGTCACGTATTCTTCGTCCGTCCAGATGGTTATCTGCATGAGCTAGGGCCAATAGTTGAATGATTCGGGTACGTGCTGTACCTAAGAAGCAACAAATACGGTAGAAGTCACAACCAACATGATACTCTTGTGTTTTAAGAGTTTGGGTTTTGACAATTGTGTATCCAAAAATATTCACAGTTTCTCCAATCCATATGCTTGTTCACGTGACATGATCTCACCAGTTGTATTGTAGTGATGGATCACACGTAGACTCTCATACCCAACAAGACGTTTGTTGCTGAGGTCCATCTCTGTAATAGTTACAGGGTAAGTTTCGAAGGTAGTACGCATGAGTATTTCATCAAACGTACCGTTGAGGTATTCAGTAGTGATTCGACGTATGAGCATTTCAGTGCTCAATACATCTTTGTCATTAAGACTTTTAATCATGTGAATATTGTTACTCACCTTTACTCTCCTTGGTTACGGTACATTGCAGCACGCTCACGATAGATACGTGCAAGAATAGAAGACCCGGTTTCCTGAGCCTTCTGTTCATAGTATTCTGCTGCTTGTTCAGGTGTCATGGTTTATCCCAGAGATTGAGGTTTGCCTTCAGAAATCCATTTATGTTTGGCATTGCCAACATGGTTTATGAATTCTTGAAAGTCTTTTACTGATAGTTCTCCGAAGACAACTACACTTTGTGATTTACCGTTTAAGATAATCATTCACCAATGCTCCGTTCCACTAATTCCTTAGCCTCTTTGAGACCAGTACCAGTGATTGTACGAACCATCTTGATTGCAGGAATCTTGTTGCAGGTACGCCAATTAACACTCAGCATACTTTCCAACTCTGAGTTATCAGGTTGATTACGCATACGATGCTGAAGTTTGCTCAGTTCGTTCTCTGCTTCTGCTATGTTACCACGAGCAATTCGCAGGTCTTCATGTAGATTGTCTTCATCAATCGCTTTGTCCTGAAGTTCAATGCTCAATGTATTGATGATTTGTTGTTGCTTGGTAGCTTGCTCCATCAGAGCATGGAGAAGGATATCCTTCTGATCTTCATCCATCAGAGCGAAAGGATTTATAGAGTTGTTCATGTGATTACTTCCTTGTTTGAGAGTTCAAGTACAGCTTTGTTATAGTCTGTGCCTTGAGAATGCAGCACGTTGACGATACAACGTTGCAAGAATGGCTGAATCAGTTTCCTTGGCTTTTTGCTCGTAGAATTGACTTGGCAGTAGATTCATCGATCATACCTTTTAGGTTTTTAACTAAGCATTTTTCATCGCAGTAATACTTAGCTGGTTGGGTATCCACTTGGAATGTATACCCAAAGTTCGGAGTTGGTGTGTATGGGACCGTAGCCCCACACTCTGAGCAATTAGGACGCTTCTGCGACATCACCTCTACCTTTTTTGATAACGTAGTGGTTTTTGTCCATTGAAACTTCTAAACCTAAAGTTTCAAGCTCTTTTATAGTGTTTTTTCTGTGTGCATCTACGAACTGTTTAGACTCTTTGAGGCTAAGACCTGTGCATTGACGCACCATCTTGATGAAACTGATAGGTGCATTCAGTTGCTCATCAACACTCAATAGATGCTGAAGCTGTTTCTCATCCAGAGGAGCACGTTTATTGTTGCGCTCATCATGGAGCTTCATCACTTCGTTGCACTTGTCTTCTAACATCTTTTGCAGTTGTTGTTCACGATTCTGGATATCAATGATCTGATGATTCAGTTCATCTACTTCTTTGTTCAACCAATCAATGACATCACTCCTCGTATCCAGACATGTTTGCATGTACTGAATCTGTTCGGCCAGAGTTGTTACGATGGTTTTCAGGATGCTCTTTTTCACGTTTTCTCTCCAATGTGAAAGTTTGAGGTATTGAGTTATGTTCTATAACTCAGACTTTGATGGTTACAGATATCATCAATGAACTGTATTCAGCAGGATAGATGATGACGACACGGTTCTCAGAATCAGTGATGACAAATCCTTCTTCTTTGCTTTTCATTATCTCAGTCGCAATATGATCCCGAATAACCCCACGGTTATTCATACTAGGATCAGCTTCTTTGAACGCTTTGATATCATCAACAGATTCAAACACTTGTTCTACATTACCTGTTGCTTTTTGTGTTCCCAGAATCAAGATTTTGATCTTGGTTCCGTCTTCCAAAGGTTCGTTGAACTTTTTCATTTGATTACCTCTTGGTTTGCAAATTGAAGCACAGCTTTGTTCTCATCTGTGCCTTGAGGGTTAACATGGTATCCTACGCTGTAGGTACGACCACGACGATCATACTTATTCGTAAGATAGAATGTGTTACCAAGCACGAGCAGTCCTTCCATGACCTCTTTCGATACGTCATAGAATTTCTGTGCTTGTTTCACACGTTTCAGGTAGTCATCCCACATCTCACCATCCTTACGGACTGGTTTGTGGAATTCACCTTGTTCAGATGTCAGTACACTCAGATCGAGAGTCAGAGGTACTTTATTGAATCTGTTCAGGTGATCGAGACAGATATCCTCTTCATCGAAGATATTACTCGCATTCAGTACCAGCCTATCCTTGTTGGTTAGATAGCCTGATCCTTGTTTATTGTTCTTCAGTTCCTTGGGTGGAACTATCATTGGTAAGGGAAATTGATATCTTGCTAGAGCTTCTTCTATCTCCTGTGAGATTTCATATCTGAGCACAAGCTTACGATTATGCATATCGTAATCTAGCAAGTCTTCTTCGACACACTCTGTCAGTCCGTTTGCTACGTCCTGTGGTGTGCCATATTTGGGGCTGAACAATCCTACCATTGTAGCTGGATCAGCCTGCTTGTGCAGATATATTTGACAGACCACATCAATCTTGAATGGGTCATCTGACAATGGAGCGAATGAGTCTCTCAATACGTCCATTAGTTGGTGTCTGCCGTACAATTCTTCTAGTGAGATTTGGGCTTCTACCATTTGATCTGACATGGGTCTATACCTCCAACATTGTCATGGTTCCAACTACGTCATCAATATTGAAGATGCATTGTTTATTACCTTCAATATACGATTCTTTTTCGGGTTTAATTAGAAAGATGTGGAATCCATCTTCATCTAATTCCTCCCTCCATTCGGGCATGTATACCCAGTTTTTAAGTTGTTCTAGATTAACAAATCCGAAGTATCGATCAGATATCAGATCGTAATCAAGCACATCAGGATCGTAAGGTACTTCACCCTTAGCTTTATTGAGTGCTTTAGCCATCTTCTCATCACGGAATGGTCCGGGATGTGCTCCTGATAACTCAAAAAGGTATTCATATGCTCTGTGCCACGTATACATACCCTTATTAACATCACTTTTTTTAGCAACACGATATACGTATTCAGGGATATTTTTCTCAACACTCACAGTATTTTCTCCTTGGTTTGGATTAAGTCGAAGTTGCCAACAAAGTTGAACTTTATAATTGAGTGATCAACTTTCTAAGTAACTCAGTACCAAACCGTGCGTAGCACGGATTCGGAGGTAAACTTGTAGGTCTATCTGGATAAAAAATATACTCTAGCTGGCCCCTGAGTATTGCTACTCAGAGACCAACTTAGAGTTGAGTTAGTTATTTCTTGAACAGGTTTGCTGCCAGAGCATCCATGTCCACGGTCGAGGCACTGTTGTCCACTTCAGCTTCCTGCTTGCGGTACAGTTGAACCTTCAGATCAAGTTCAACGCTCTCACCTTCGTCCAGTTCAGCAGAACCTTGCTGGATCAGTTTGATGATCGCATTGATCACGTCAGCCTGTGCTGCCCATTCAGGGTTGTTAGCACGAGTCGATGCATAGACACGCTGTTCTTCCAGATCGGAAACAGCAACACCACGAGGCAGACGTACAAACTTCTGTACGGTCTCGCCTGTATCAGTGTCCTTCATGTCAACATTGACACCGAGGTTCAGCCAGTAGCCATCGAACGGGCTTGCCTGACGCTCAGTGGTGCGACGTGCAGTGTTAGGGGTTGCAGCGTTTTGTGCTGCGGCGGTCAGATTGAAAGATGCCATGATATTTCTCCATTTTTTCATAGCGTTACGGCATTATTGCCAAAGAATGCGTAGCATTCCCCAGTCTCATTGAGAGACCATAGAAAAGGATCGTTCTTCAGGTGTTATACAGTAGCTCAGTCTCCTTATAGTCAGGGTGATCAGGACCAACCCTTGTGAAATCATCACCCATGAACTGAAGGTATTCTTCCAGTTCGTAGTCAACAGCAATGGTTCCACAAGGCCACGTAATGTAGATGGTTGGCATTGGTTTAATCCTTTCTTTCTCTCCAATTAAGAGAAACATCAGCCCATTAGGACTGACATTTCCTTTGATCACGAAGGGTGATTTCAACATTCAACAGACGCATTCCCTCAACATTGTTGCTGAGGTAATCCTGTTCGTCACGGATCAACTTACGAAGTTGACGCTTGGACTCACCTGTTTCGAATGTGGTTCGACGTGTCATTTCTCTGATGTAGTCTTCGCTGGATTCAATCATGCAAGCTGCATTATCCAGTGATTGTATCAGTTCGTTGTAGCTCATGAAACTCAACGTTTCGATACGGTATTCTCTGATTTCTGCAGCTTTCATCTGCCTAACTCCTATTGGTTTATCTCAAGGAAAGCGTAGCTTTAGTTTCCTCCGAGACGTTGATTGTTCATCCATGTTGTGAATTCACGGAAGGTCATTCCGGTGTAGATCAGGATGAATCCGAGGATTGATAGTGCAACTGCCAGTACCAACAGGATGTACAGTGCGAAGAAGATTGTGAAGGTCATAGTTCAGTCCTTAGTTTTTAGGGGAGATTACAGTTCTGTTCTGTCCGAGGGCAAGGGTTTGGAGAGCTACAGTATGTAACTCTCCTTACCTTTAGTCTTCTTGGACGATTGGCCCATCCCAGTCTGCTGTCAACTGGTCATACAATGCCTTCAGGCTTGGGTCAGCATTCAGTTCTTCTTGGTGCTCACGCAGTCCTTTAGTCATCCTCATTTGTGCATTAGCTGTGATGAGTTTCTTGTTTGCCTTGGTGTTCTCACGTACATAGTGATTGACGTTATCGATACCATCACGTGTGGTCTCAGCAGTATCAGCGATGACACCGAATACACCATTCCAAGCTTTACGGAACATATCATATCTCCTCATGATTGCCTGAAGAAGGCGTAGCCAATGTGTAAAAACTACGGGGGGTATTTAAGTGTAAATTTAGAGACCGGGGGGGTGGGTTCGCTAGGTGTAAGCTCACCACCAAAACACTGCACCTCGTTAGTATGAACACATTTTCAGCATAAAAAATTTATAAAAATTGGCGGGTGGTACAGGACTCGAACCTGTTTTCTTTTGATTACAGAAGCTATCCATTTCGACTCGTCAGTCGTACAAAAGGTCTCCATAGACGGCACCACCCAACAAAAATATATATAAATTTGAAAAGTCCCCTTTAAGCGGAACAAAAAGGGAACAATTCTATCAACGGACTAGATCATGTTTACTGCTGATATCCTATAGAAATAATCAGATGGGAGTAGGACGACCTGAGTACCGTATTGGCAATGAATGGGTCTTAGTCCTTGGTTTAAGCAGTACATATTTAACATGTGCTTTTCCACATTGGTTGGATCACGTTTATATGTAATTTTACGAAGTCTCATAGCTATCCATTTCCATCATACTCTGAGTTACAGGTACTAGTTTACAGGGTATGGCTTCAAAGTGAGATTTACTAGGGTCTGTATTATGTTTGAATATGGCAGAGTTATGGGCCGTAGATTTGTTAGTAAATACCCGACAATCATTGATGTCATCTGTTAGATGTTCAGTGATTAATTGATTTCTATATTCAGGCCATCTACCACAAGTACGGGATGCAAATTTCCCTGTTGGTTTGTGGAGAAGTACATATTTGTATTTAGGTTTAGGCATAGTAAGTATCCTTATTGGGGATCGGCAACCTATTTTCTCTCAGTCATTCGGATACTGCGACAAACGCTTCGCTTATTGTCTCGTATCCTTATTCCTTCGTGAAATTAGCTTACCTCCCATAATCCGGGGAGTTATTATAATTAGTATAGGAAGATGACGTTAGTCATCGATCTCGCCAGAGATCGTGGTCTCGTCTTCCTTCGGAAGTCTCGTATAAGTTTAGAAGGTATGGGCTGCAGAAGACTATCGTCTTCTTCGCATATTCCGGGGGATGTTTTGTTATATTTAATAGGGGACGTTTAGAGGTTTCCGTGTAGTTCTGGTTCTAAACGAAGTAGAACGGATTTGTCCCTGCTTAAAAACCCCCCGGCTCGAATGCGGCCTGCTACGTAGTTAAGATTTTCGGCATATTCTGTCAATTCCATATAAATGCACATAGGGTAGTGATTCGTGTGCATTCATGAACAGTTACCAACAAACTACTTTATTTCCAGCAGGTTGGCAGACCACGGGAGGGGTGTCAGGGGATGTAGATTCCCCCACCACTGTCCTCCCGTCTATGGATGTCCATATGGTCTCACCTTGAACCATAGTAGCAAACATAACTAGTAAAACAACGAGGGTAAGGATGACTATCCAAGACCCTGCTAACTCTATAATTTTTTCCCACTTGTTCATTTCTGCACACTCCTATGAGTTATGTGTAATATTGCACAGCTTCATCAATTAGGGCTGTGAATTCAGAACCAACACCTAGTTTTTCTGCTGAGGTAAACATAGCAGTATACTGTGTTATCCATTCTGGTCTATTACGCAAATATGCACAACACCGAAGCATCCATAGATAGCTGTCCAGACGGTCACAGAAGACGCGACGTTCTTTCTCTTCCATTGTAATCCCTACATTCAGACCTTGTTCTGTAATGGAAGTGAGTTCTATACTTTCACCCAGTTCCCCGACATCAGGGAAACGACTCTTGGCAGGGTAGGGTACATCAGCCCAGTCAACCTCACCTTGGTCATGAGCCAAAGCATCAATGATTGCTTCTCGGCTAGAGTCAGGCCAGAGCTTCAAGAGAAGAATAGTGACTCTGTGTTGGTGGGAATGGTTCCGGTCGTCATGTTCGACCATATGTAGGTTTGTATGCCATCTACGTACAAAGCCTGCATTCCACGAATCTAGAATTGTTTTCATATTTGTTCCTTTCAAGAAAAAAGGCCCCCAATATGGAGGCCCCTTTCTAGATTATATTTACTCAATCAGGTTGAGTTTTTCGATCCAAATCCAAACTCGGTAGCTGCGATATCAGCAGCAGTCCAAGGTTGTGACGTGGCTGGATTGATTTGCCAATCTGTAACCTGAAACTCTTTAGAGAAAGTCAAATCAAACGGTACTGGATTGGTATAATCAACAGCACCCATTCGAAGGAAGTGTTCCAACTGATCTGGGGAGTTGATACCACGAACAGAGGTTGTCACCTGAACAACGTTTGAGATGTTCGAAGCACCACCATAAGCAGTCATGATTGTAGATTGCTTTTGATCTGCAAGAGTAGTGGTCATACCTGTGGTTGGGTCATCATCTGACAACGCACCCAGAGAACCATTCCAATCTTTGTAGTGGCCCTCTGCAACCGGAACAACGAGGTCCAGACGTGCGTTACGGGTATCACCATCAGCAACGATAATCTCAGAGAAATATGCCCCATCTTTATGGTTACCAATACGCAAACGATTAGGTTTGATAATATTGGAAGCAATAAAATCAACTTTACCCATAAAGATTTCATTTACATATAGCTCTAATTCAGAGCGAGAATTACCTGAATCGTGAATAACCCTTATATCCATAGAACGTAGTAGTTCGTATTGAAGAGGCATAAACGAGAATATAGATTGTGATTGACCATCCATCTCGTGTTTAATTTCATACCCGTTACTAGGTCTATAAAAAATTTGAGCAATTAATGTAGTATCATTGTATAAAGCAAAAATTTGCTCGCTTGTATTGAAGTCCCAAAAGGTAACCCCAAAACGACAATGCGCCCAAGTCTCTGTAGTTGTAGACTCTGTAAACTCAGGACTAGTCGCCTCAGTATTAGGTACTGTGTAAATTGCGTATGGTACACGAGAAGAGTCAAATGGCTCCCATGAATTATTACCCGCGATAGTCTTAATCTCTGTTCCCGGAAAATGAGAAATAGAGTTAGATGCGAAAAGAATATTAGCCATTGTTAGTTCTCCTTAGAAGACTGTACCTTCGACGGTCATTGTGACCACACCGTTTCCACTTGTATTGCCTCTATAACCTTTTTGAATATCAGTTACATCCCATAAAATTTCTTGAATAGGGTATAGAAGACTGTCCTTATGTAGCTCATCACTGAAATAATTTGGGTTCGAACGAGTATACCTAAAATTACCCTCTATAGACCTGCTGAATGCATACCCAATTCTTTCACCCACATATGCTTCATATGAGGTATCAAAAGGAAAATTTACATACCCAGACTGACCAAGAGTTAGATTAATAGGATTACTAGAAGCCAGAATATTATTAACATAGTAGAAGTTATCTGTACCAATAAACCAATCAAATAGATAAGCACGTATAGTTACATCAGCATCAGTTACATCAGCCCACATATTAAGGGAATTGATGGCAACCCTACATGTAGCCACAGCAAAATTACCAATAGTAGCCTGACTAGGTACACTATTAGTTGCCTGTGCTCCTGTTGGTTTAGGTCCAGTTGGTCCAGAAGGGTACACTTCAAATTGCCTCTGTTGACGAGAAGAGAATTCAGGAATATCTCCATAATACTGAACACGAGTCCAATTCACACCATCATTAGAACCTTCAAGGTACATAGAAGTAGCCATTTGAGAAGCAGCCGAACCATCACGAGCAGTAATGTCAATTTCCCTAGGACGCCATTCAGCACCTTTGGAATACCCAATCCAAGAAGTACCTAAACCGACCCCATTTAATTCTCCTGCCCAGAATCCATTGTTACGAATATCATCAAAGGCATAAGAAGGGTCGCCACCAAGAGAAGAAGAACCAGCAATAATAGTACCGCCTGTAGTTAAATCAGCACCACCTATGGCATCACGGAATTCAATCTCACCTAGACCAATACCGTTCCATGTATTGTAATTATCAAAACTCAAACGCCATTTAGTATAGTTAGGTCCAGTATCTCGATCTGATGGTTTTTGTCCTTTCCAAACTTCAGCACGGATTTCACGAACATGTGCTTCATTGTTAACTCCAATGGATGTATTCAACAACCATTCAGGAATAATACGTATGAACCGTGTATTAGCAGGAATAGCTACATCATCTGATTCACGAGGGAACCACATATCATCATTGGCTCGGAACATTCCCGGTCCAAAGTCTTCTGAGATAAAGCCACCTACAGAGTTACGGAACTCTAGTTTGATGTTAGCCATATCTTCATGTTGACTAGCATTAAACTGACCCCAATAGGTTTTGATAAAACAATTACCAGCATCGATGTCAGTTTCCCAGTTAGCTGGTACAGGGACATCTTGATACATGTGAGTATATTCTGAATTTATGATTCGAAGGTTATCACCACCTCGGAAGTATCTTTGGTTACCTATATTATTTGAATACGATTGAGTATAGACGGGAGCATCACCAGTCCATCCAGTCATATCCATGTTACCGGTCCAGTTAACAATATGAAGATTTTGAGGGACACCATCTACTAAATCAGGGATGACTGCATCATCAGTAATAATATTCGCAATGACATTACCTTGTATATCAAGAGCTTTATCCCTGTGCATACCTGTTACAATATTAGTACGTTTGTCGTTAAGGTCTAAACGTCCAATAGCAGCTTGTCCTGTAATACTATATCCAACAGATCGCATAATAGTAGAGGCATACAAAGCCCCCATACCACTGATCATCATGGATCGGTTTTCCCACATAGTATTATTTTTCTCTGTGGTCATGCCTGACAGTATGTAATGACGTTCTGTATCTACAAAGTCTGGAACCACCAGAACAATAGTTACCCCTACAGGAGTTACCACATATTGTTCACCTTGGTTTGAGTATCCACGAACTTCACAAGTGATTTCCTGACCATCATACGCAGCATCGGATTCCCAAGTCTTTTCATTAGCACCGGGAATATCAATACCGTTAGCCATCCATTGATATGCAAAGTAAGGATAAGGCGAACCTGTCCAAGAACCCACCAGACATTCCAGTGTGTTAGGGATAGCTATATCACCTACAATAGTAGGAAGGGTGATATTAACAGGAGGAGTATGGGTCAGAGGGATTGTCGCCTCATTCCCATACATGGACGTAATGATATGTTCCCCTTCACGAATCGACGGTTCGATAGGACGAAGGTCGATAGCGTCAGGTTTCCAATCCCATTGTGTCCCTCGATAATTAGGGGGAAGAGGCATTACCGCAGACTCCCAGATACTGAGAATTTAGCATCACCTGTAGCAATGATACGTACATCAGGCATATTTGCACGGGGCAAACGTACCACGTTAGAAGATGCAACAGTGTAGCTTGCTTCCGAAGGTGTGAACCAGTTCCCGTCAGGGTCTTGTACCTGAAACTGTACGTCACCCGATCCTGTGAAGCAGACTACATTAAGGTCTTCAGAATGAGGACTACCTGCCTTGGCAATCACATCATCTTTAGCTTCACCTACAGGAGGATCACTACGATCTGTAGCATCGTACCATACAGGCCTGCATGTGTAATTCGTTGAACAATTCGCCATTTGCTTTCCAGTCTTGGTTTAGGTTATAGGTCATGCGAGCACTACCATGAAAACGGAGCACCTAGCAATGCTTACACTAAATGAAGTCAAAGAGTCACTACCTGCTGGACAAAGAGGTCACATTACGCAGGATATGGTTGACCAACTGAATGCCTTATCGAATGATCCTAATGAAGCACGGGCAATCCGTGACAACTTTATTTCGTTTTCACAGGTACTGGCTGAAGGCAAATTTAAACTGGGAGATTACGTATATGCAGTTATGTACGTGTCTCATAAGCTTATGGGTAAAACCAACCTAGAAAGCTACAAGCTTACTTTCCCGGATCGTTATAACAAGATGGTTGCAGATGGTAAGCAGACTAAAGAGATTGCCTCTTTTGTTGCAGCCTATAACAAGAACAAACTGGTTAACTTGGTTTACGAACGAAGCATCGTACCCTCTTGGGTTTTGAACCAAGACATGTTCCAGAATGCTTTGAATGTTAACTGTGAAATCATGAACGATGTAAACGAATCTGGTCGTACTCGTGTTGAAGCAGCTAATAGTATTCTAAACCACTTGAAGAAACCTGAAGCAATCAAACATGAGTTGGGAATCACTCTTGATAAGACTGATGGTTTGAAGACATTGGAACAGCGTATTAGTGAGTTGGCTGCATCACAAAGGAGCCAAATCGAAGCTCAAGGTATGACAGCCCAAGACGTAGCTGCACTTCCAATGGCTCTGCCTGAAGATATCGAAGATGCGGAGTACACAGAAATTGAGTAAGTTTTTTGGAAATAAGACTGTCGATGACTATTTGAATGAAGTTGACTTTGACTGGTTGAACTCCGGGGGTTACGTGCCTTCGGAGTTTTCTTTGCAGTTCATGAACTTTATCAAGTTGTGTAACGATGGCCGAGGTGAAGATAACAAGACCCCTGTTATGCACCTTGCTATGCTGGACAAGCTTACATCTAAGAAAAAGAAAGTCACTAACCTATGTGCTCGTGGTACAGCGAAGACCACATTATTCATGGAATATCTGACTCTGTACATTGCAGTATTCAATAAGCTACCGGGATTCGGTGAAGTACCCGGAATGCTTTATGTGTCTGACTCTATGGACAACGGTGTGAAGTCTGCCCGAGAATCTATTAAGTCCAGATACTACTCATCTGAGTTTCTTCAGTATTGGTTACCAGAAGACCAAGTTCGATTTACAGAGAACTACCTTGAGTTTATTAACCGTGATGGTGGTAAGTTTGGTGTGAAGATGTTCGGTGCTAAGTCTGGTATCCGTGGTACGAAGATTTTCAATAAGCGTCCTGTTCTGGCTGTGATGGATGACCTTATCTCAGATGCTGACGCAAAGTCACCTACAGCTATGCAAGCCATTAACGATACTGTCTACTCTGGTGTTCAGTACGCTATGGACCCTACCCGTCATAAGATGATCCTAAATGGTACACCCTTCGACAAAGAAGACATTGTGTATCAGGCTATTGAATCTGGGGCATGGGAAGTTAACGTATGGCCTGTATGTAAAGAGTTTCCTTGTACTCGTGAGGAATTCAGTGGGGCTTGGGAAGATCGCTTTACTTATGACTATGTAAAAGAGATGTGGGACTCTGCTGTACTTGAAGGCAAAGAGAAATCTTTCCGTCAGGAACTTATGCTCAGAATTACTGATGATGAATCTCGTTTGGTTAAAGATGAAGATATTCAATGGTATACGAAAACTGACTCGGTACTGCGTAACCCTGATGAATATAACTTCTACTTGACTACTGACTTTGCGACCTCATCTAAGCAAACGGCAGACTATTCTGTTCTAGCACTTTGGGCATACGATCAACATGGTAACTGGTACTGGGTTGATGGCGTATGTAAACGACAGACTACTGACATCTCTATCGATGATATGTTTAAGTTCCACGATAAATGGGACATCCAATCCACTGGGGTTGAAGCTACAGGTCAACAGGGTGGGTTCATTTCATGGATTCAGAGAGAGATGAACTATCGCCAGAAGTTCTTTAATCTGGCTACGGATAAGAATGGTAAAGCAGGTATTCGTCCTATGACGGATAAACTCTCTCGCTTTAACCTTGTTGTTCCGTTATTTAAGGCGAAGAAGATGTACTTCCCTCTGGAAATGAAAGACACAGAGGTTCTGGGACTCTTCATGGAGCAAATCTCGTTAGCCACTAAGGATGGGATTAAAGGCAAAGATGACTGTCTGGATACTATCTCAATGCTTGCTGTAATGCCTGCATGGAAACCAACACCAGAAGAAAAGGCTAAACAAGCCTCTGCAAAATTGGCAGACTCTGATCGTTGGGGAGATGATCATTCGATGGTCGAAGAATTTGAAAACGAGATTGACTCGTACATCATATGAGGAACTGAACCATGAAAACTGTAGAAACATTTTTTCAGGATATGGCCTTTGGTCAGCTTAAACAAACCCCGGCCACAGATGATGACCGGGTTGGTTTGATTTATCCTGAAGTAGAGGAGCAGCTACTGCAGCTTACTAATCAAGGACTTGTAGATATCACCACTCGTCTCAAGCTCTTTGAAGGTACTGATATTGTGACATTCGTAGATGCTCAGAATATTTACGACTTCAATGTTATGTCTGGTTTTGACAATTTTGTTAAACCTTTGAGTGTTCATGGCAAAGACGTTTATGGGAATGAAAAAGTATTCATCCCTAAAACCAATAGTCATATTACTTTGCCAAGTCCGTATACTATCCGATTCTCCACTCAATTTATGGAGGATTACGTACCGTCAGTAGATGTTCATTATCAGAAAACTCATGCACCTGTAGACATGAATGCGACAATGGAGCTACCCAACCATTTGTATGAAGCTCTGGCGTTGTACGTCTCAGGGTTGTATATAAGTCACATGGGCGGTCAAGAGAACACAGCTAAGGGCGACTCTTACTACGGGTTGTATCTGTCAATGCTCCAAACCGATGTTACGGAAAATAAGTCGGGAACGTCTGAGGTAGTAGATGAAGATACCCGATTCGCAGATAGGGGCTTTGTCTAATGGCTGTAGAAAACGATCCCAACCTCTTCTCTGAGGTCTTCAACCAACGTGCTGCCCTACTTACCTTTTTTGGTTCGTTGGGTGGTTCTGTTCGTGCTGCTGTGCTAAAGACGACTTGGAAGGAAGGACTCCGAGTTGTGTTTGTGGGCGGAGCGGTATCTTTCGGTGTGGGCATTTTAGCCCCAATACTAATGAAGCCTTGGATTGGAGACCTTCCCAATGACATGGCCGGAGCTTTAGGTACACTAACTGCGGCTGCTTTCCTTACGGGTCTTGTTGCAGTTACCCTAGTTGAACGTTTTGTAGAAGGCCCAACACAGGAAGATAAAGATGACTAATTTTCGCGCAAAGAAAACAACTAAGAATGCTGACGACTTTAGGGTTTTGGTGGCCGGTATTTTTTGCGCCATTGGAATCTTGGTCGTCAGCAATGTATTGCCCCGGTTAACCGAACACAGGTGGTATCGGGACATTACTCAAATCACACCTTTCCATAGTGTGACTCTCTTGTACTCACAGGTACAAGATGCACGTACTCTTATTGTCATTGGCGGTTCTATGACAAAGCGTCGTTGTGAGTTTGAAAGCCTATATGGTTATATCTACGCTGATAATGGTTTAAAGTATCGAGTACCTGTAGATACTACTGTTGAAGATGCTACAGGGGTAGTTGGTAACCGTCCTCCCTCTCATTACCCTGAGAACTGGGGGCCATGGTCACTTTCAACCAAAAGCAATCCTAACTTTCCTCTAAGTGCTATTCCCGTATCTTTTGAGATTATCGTAGAGCATGTTAAATGCCCAACTCCTCCCCGTACTCAACGGAATACTTTTGTTGAGGGTGTATGGGGTAACTTTGTGCTTCCAATAGAACCTTCGGTAGATGTGATTAAGGAAACTACGGGGAATCCCTAATTTAACCTTAACCTGAAAGATCATAGATATGACAAAAATAATGTATCCCACCACTAGAGAGCTTCAGATTCGTCTGAATGCTCTCAATATTTTTGAAGAGCATGGTTTAGCACCATTGGTTGTTGATGGTCTTAATGGCCGTAAAACCAGACAAGCTCTACAGTTCGCAATGAGAGACAGAAACCTTGATCATGCAAGGGAACTGTTTCACCCGGACGGAATAACAAGAATCCATTGGCATTGGACAGGGGGAACCTATGAAGTTACAGGTTTTGAAAAATCTCACTATCATGGTGTGTATGATCACCTTGGCGGTAAGCATTACACCAAACATGATCCTACCGATCAGGCCGACTACTCTTATTCGAAGGGAATCGGATGTTCCCATACTCTGAACGCTAATAAGGGTGCTCTTGGTTTATCCATTGATTGTATGGGTGGTGCTACTGAGAACGGTCGTGTAGCTGATTGCAATGGTTACCCTCCTACTTGGGAAGGTATCGATGCAATGCTTGAAGACACTGCAATGTATTGCAAGATTTTCGATATCCCTATATCCCGTTGGACGACCCTCACACATGCCGAGGTACAACCAACACTGAATATCAGGCAGAAATGGAAATGGGATATTCGAGTTCTTCCCGATTCTAATAAACTGCTAGATGCCATAGAAGCAGGGGATATCCTGCGGGAGAGATGCAAATGGTTCTTGGAAAAATAAAGGACTATGCAATAGCAGGACTAGTAGTCGTAGCCATTGGTTTGGGTGCGACTACAGTCTATTTGAAGATGCGAAATTCTCATCTATCAGATAAGCTTGCTACTGTATCAGCACAGCTAAAAAAAGCTGAATCAAATCTTGTCTTGGTTTCCGACCAATTGAAAGAAGAAACTCGACTAAAAGAAAGTGCTGAAGAAGCACTCGATGATCTACGGAGTATTCCCGATGAAATCTATTCGAAAGAGCTTGATCCTGCCCTTGGCAATGTCATTCGTAATTTTCATGAGCGGGTGCGATGATATCATCATACTCGGTGGACAGGGTATTCCAGACGAAACTTTCAAAGGGATTGACCCTGTCTTTGCCGATGGAATTACAGTCGGAAACTTGACCGAAAGTTATATAAAGAATACAGAAAGTCTAATGATCGTGAATGGCAGGCTTGCTGTCTTGTGTCAGGCACATGACAAAAAGAACTGTGGACCCAAGTAAAGGAATCAGCCGTGGAAAAATATACACAATCACCTAACCGGAATGAGCAGGCTGATACCCAGTATCACGATCCTGATAAGTTGGCTGAGACCCCACAGGCTCAGAAGCTTACTCAGTGGAAAAAAGAACCTACACTTCCTGAGCTAAGTCAGGATTTGGAATTTGCTCGTGAGGAAACCAATGATCAGGAAAGTAATGTTGCTGGTTGGTTGAACCTACGAAATACCACAGGTGCAGAAGGCCCTAAGAAGGCTAAAGTTGGACGGTCTTCTGTTCAGCCTAAGCTCATTCGTAAACATAACGAATGGCGATATCCTGCACTGTCTGAACCATTCCTCAACACTGAGCGTATGTTTGAGGTTTCTCCTCGCACACATGAAGACGTTCCTAAAGCTAAACAGAACCAGATTCTGTTGAATTGGCAGTTTGATACCAAGATCGATAAGGTAGACTTTATTGACCGTTACGTGCGTACAGCCGTAGACGAAGGGTCTGTTATTGTTCGTGTTGGTTGGGAAACTGAATACGGTATGCGTGAAGTAGAAGAAACTGTATTTGACTACTTCCCTCCTGAATCTGATGAAGAAGCAGCCATCGTTAACGAAGCAGTTAATGCTATGGTTAATGTTCCTCACGAGTTTGTGAATTTGCCTGAAGACCTTCAAGCTTCAGCAGAAATGTCATATGAGCGTCAAGAATTATTGGTAGCCAAAGCTAACGGGGTTGCTAAAGCAGTCCGTGAAGTTATGGTTAAAAACTGTCCGTCCCTGCGTATTATCGATGTACGTAACCTCTTTATCGATCCTACTTGTGATGGGGACTGGGAAAAGGCCCAATACATGATTCATACCTATGAGGCTACTGAATCTGAATTGAAGGCTAATAAAGGCTTTAAGAACTTGGATAAGGTAAACTTCCAAGAGAACTACGTACAAGCCAAGCAAGGTGACCAAGATCACCACACAAATACCCCACAGACCGATAGTCGTTCTGACAATACTAAGAAGAAGATATTGGTTTATGAATACTGGGGTCTATATGACATTCACGATAACGGTGTCATGGTTCCTATTGTTGTTACTTGGATTGGTAATGAGATAATCCAAATGGAAGAAAATCCCTTCCCGGATGATAAACCTCCGTTTGTGATTGTACCCTATATGCCAATTCTTAAGTCTGTTTTCGGTGAAGCAGATGCCTCTTTGTTGCAAGATAACCAACGTATCATTGGTGCTGTAACTCGGGGTATGATTGACCTCATGGGTCGTTCTGCTAACGCTCAAACAGCTTGGGCAAAAGGTGCTCTTGATCCCGTTAATAAACGGAGAGCAACCAATGGCGAAGACTTTGAGTTCAACCCTGTCGGGGATATTCGGAACACTATGCAACAGCTTACGTTCCCTGAAATCCCTAACTCTGCACACGAGATGGTTTCTGTTCAGAATACCGAAGCAGAATCTCTCACAGGAGTTAAGGCATTCAGTGGAGGTATTTCTGGTGACGCTTACGGGTCAGTGGCTACTGGCATTAGGGGGGCTTTGGATAGTGCAGCAACTCGTGAGATGAGTATTCTCCGTCGCTTGGCGATGGGTATGAAGAAAATCGGTCAGAAGATTATTGCTATGAACGCAGTATATCTGTCTGAGGAAGAAGTAGTTCGGGTAACCAACAAAGAATTCGTAACTGTTAAACGTGATGAGTTGGCAGGGAACTTCGACCTTAAGGTAGATATTTCAACAGCTTCTGTGGACGAACAACGTGCTCAAGACCTTGGTTTTGTACTACAGACAGTAGGTCCAGATATGGACTTGGGCATGAAGAAGATCGTTCTGTCTAAGATTGCTGACTTGAAGCGTATGCCTGATTTGGCTGAACAGATGCGTAACTATGAACCCCAACCTGATCCTATTGCTCAGAAACGTGCAGAACTGGAATTGCGTGAACTTGAAGCTAAGATCATGGAAGATGAAGCACGTGCTAAGTTGGCATTGGCTCAAGCTCATAAAGCAGAAGTTGAAGCTGCAGATATTGAGTCTGGTGTTCAACATGAACGTGATATTGAGAAAATGGTTGCACAAGCACGTGGTAACCGTAGCTCTCAAGTTACGAAAGCTATCCTTGATGGTGAAACTGGTGCAGGAAATATTGAAGCTGCAGTTGGTTACAACAAGATTGCAGAAGCTGAAGAGGAACGGGAAACTGCTCCTAGAGTTCCAACAGGTGGGGCATTTATTCCCCAACAAATTGCTGGACAACCACAAGGTCTTGCTCCATTAGGTACAGTGTGAAACTAAAGCCCCCCTTAAGTCTAGGGGGGCCACACTTACCGAAAGGATAGAAAATGGACCTATACAACGCTTCCACTGACTTCGAAGAGGAATCCGATCTGGCTCTGTCTCCCGAAGAATATGAAGAACGAGTTGCGGACCTACAAAAGGTTATCGAAACTGCGGAAATGGCTAAGGAACTTCAGAATGATCCGAAGTATGTAGCTATTGTCACGCAGGGATTCTTCGAAGATTCTAAGGCACGTCTGGTTGGTTTGCTGACCACAGGTGGTATTCCCAAGCAAGTATGCGATGGTGCTGCTGACGATCTCCGAGGTATGGGTGTCTTTAACTCATACATGCGAGACATTCTTCAAATGGGTGATAATGCCAAAGTTGAATTGGCTTCCCTAGAAGAAGCTTGGAACGAATTTATCGAAACTCAAGAATCTGCGGATACCCAGTCGTAAGACTGGGTTTTCCCTATTTATATCTAGGAGATAACCTATGGATACTGTTGAAAACAAATATGAAGAAATGTCTGATGAAGAGTTTCTGAAACTCAATGAACCCGGTGAACCTGAGCAAACAGAAGATACTTCTGAAAATCAGGGAGAAGAAACCACTGGTGAAACTGAGGATCAAGGAACTGCTGATGATGCTGGACAGGAAGACACTGACAAAACTGAAAACTCTGACCAAACTGATGATGACGATAATGCCTCCGATTCCACTGATGGAGAGGAAGCAGCATCTGAAACTGACGCAGGAGATACAGAGCAAACTGATGAGTCAGAAACCAAGTCCGATCCAATGGCAGGAGATGGTGAGGAAGCAAAACAGGAAACCGATGAGAAGTCACCGGAGACCGATAAGCAATCCGAAACAGACTCCAAGGAAGAAGGGAAGGATAAGTCAGACGACAAATCTGAACAACTTCAACTCGCTCTCCCTGAAGGAGTTACTGTCGAACAAGTAAACTCTGCTCTGAGTTTCTATGAACAAGTATCTAAACCATTTAAAGCAGATGGTCGGGATATTACTGTTCGTAGTGCAGAAGATGCTATTCGTCTGATGCAACAAGGTGCTAATTATTCTCGACGTATGCAAGAACTGAAGCCTATTAAACATATTCATCGTATGCTTCAGGATCATGGTTTAGCTGATACATCGAAGCTTAATTTTGCAATTGATCTGATCAAGGGTGACAAAACTGCAATTACCAAGTTGCTGAAAGATCACAATATTGACAGTATGGACCTTGATACAAATTCAGAAGTAAGTTATCAGGGCAATAACTACGCTGGTAATGCACAAGCAAATGCGTTCCGGGATGAACTAGAGAATGTCATGGCTCAACCTAATGGTAAGGCACTGGTCACCGACATTCATAGTAACTGGGATGATGCGTCGAAGAACAAACTGCAGGAAGACCCTAGTATTCTAGGCAATCTAAATCAGATGTATTCGAGTGGCGTTTACAAGCGTATCGTTGATGAAATCGCGTATCAGCGTACAGTTGGTGGCATTGCAGATGGGACTCCGTTCCTTGAAGCCTATGATCGAGTAGGTAAAGCCATGAACGACGCAGGTGCTTTTGATGACATCAATAAGAAAACTGAAGAACCGGGATTGCAGATCAGACAGCAACCTATTGCTTCAGGTACACGGAAGGCAGCAACGGCTCCGAAGAAGCCAGCGCCCAATCCACATCTTTCTTCGGCTCCCGCATCAAAATCTAGCTCCCCTGCTCAGCAGAAGCCTGAATTTAATGCACTGTCAGATGAGGATTTTCTTAAGATGCCTCCTCCTAAGTAAAACCTGAGTAATTGAAAGGACACAACATGGCTCAGATTTATAACGATCCCGCTGGTGGTTCCGCGTCGTCCGTAGGCGCACAGTTTAATACTGATTATTGGGACCGCAAATCGCTAATCGATGCTGCAGAAGAGATGTATTTCTCGCCTCTGGCTGACGCAAAAATGATGCCGAAGCACATGGGTAAAGAAATTAAAGTCTTCTACTACGTTCCGTTGCTGGATGACCTGAACGTTAACGACCAAGGTCTTGACGCTGCTGGTGCTCAAGTAGCTGACGGTAACCTGTACGGTGGTTCGCGTGACATCGGTAAGATTACTGGTAAAATGCCGACCCTGACGGAAGATGGTGGACGTGTTAACCGCGTTGGCTTCACCCGTCTGGAACGGACTGGTGCTCTGACTGAATACGGCTTCTTCATGGAATACACTGAAGATTCGCTGATGTTCGATACCGACTCGGAACTGTATGGTCACCTGTCGCGTGAAATGCTGCGTGGTGCGAACGAAATCACTGAAGACCTGCTGCAAGCTGACCTGCTTAACGCTGCTGACGTGAAAGTGTTCACTGGTGCTGCTACTTCGGTTGCAACCATGACTGGTGAGAACGGTGCAGAGCATTCTCTGATTACTCTTCAAGACCTGAAGAAACTGTCGATTACTCTGGACGACAACCGTACTCCGAAGAAAACCACTATCATCAAAGGCTCTCGCCTGACTGATACCAAGGTTATCTCGGCTGCTCGTGTTGCTTACATTGGTTCGGAACTGCAGATTTATCTGACCGAACTGGTTGACGCACAGGGCAACCCTGCCTTCGTACCGGTTGAAAAGTATGCTGATGCTGCTACTCTGATGAACGGCGAAATCGGTGCTATCCCGGCTGCTAACCTGCGTATCGTAGTTGTTCCGCAGATGATGTACTGGGCTGCTGTCGGTGCTGACGTTACTACCAATGATGGCTTCCAGTCGTCGGATACTGGTAGTGGCGAGAAGTATGACGTTGCACCTCTGCTGGTTGTTGGTGAGAACGCATTCGCTACCGTTGGTCTGCAAGGCCATGGTGGTGCTAAACCGAAGTTCCGTATCATCGTGAAGAAACCCGGTGAGAAAACTGCTGACCGTAACGATCCTTACGGCAAGCTGGGCTTCTCCTCGATCAAGTTCTTCTACGGCTTTATCAAGCTGCGTGGTGAACGGATCGCGGTTGCATACTCGGTTATCCCTGAGTAAGAACTTAGCGTTCAGTGAGAATGAGAGAGGGGGCCTAACGGCTCCCTTTTTCTTTACATAGTATTTGGCCTCTGTTAAGGCAGAACCACCATGGAAAAGTAAAGGATATCCCAATGGACATTTCAAACATGACGAATGAGCAAATCCTTGCAGTAGTAGATACCGCTGATAAGGAATCCCTCCGATACATGTGTAACGAACTTGAAGTTACATTCTCAGGAAATACGGGTGAGGATAAGCTCCGAGAGAAAATCAAGGAAGCTGTTGCTGAACGTGATGAACCCGAAGTAGATGCCGCTGCACTAGCCTCTGTTATTGCTGAGCGGGAAGATGAAGAAGAACCTGAAGTGGTTCAATCTAAACCCAAACCAAAAGAATCGCTTGCTGAACTGCTGGAAGGTGATCCTGCTAAGGAACCTGATGTACGTAAGCGTCGTCGTATGGTTAAGGCTCAAGCACTGCGTCTGATCCGTGTTCAAATTCAGAATCTGGACCCTGCAGATGCTCAAGTTCCCGGTGCCTTTGTTACCTGCTATAGTAAATATACTGGTAAAGTTGCTCACTACGTACCATTTGGTGAAGAGAATGAGCATGGTTGGCACCTTCCCAAGATCATCGTTGATGACCTGAAAACACGGACTTACAATATCCGTAAGGAAATCAAGAAAGCTGGACAGGCTGCTGGTGTTAAACAGTACAAAAACGTTGCCGTTAAGAAGTTCGCAATCACCGAACTGGAACCACTGACCAAACAGCAAATTGCTGATCTTGCACGTGAACAAACGGCTAAGGGTAGCGTTCAGACTAGCTAAGTGATAAAGCTGATTTGAAGAAAACTCCCATAAGAGGTTATTAGCATGACTGTGACGAACATTGATAATTCATCGGGGTTGGCTAATGACCTCTACACAGCACTTACAGCCGGGGTTAATTTCCCGGCTGCACCTGATTTTAGTGCAGACAAATTTACATTTGATCCTGACCCTAACTCGATACTCTATCAAGATATTGACCCTGTAGACCTAGAATCTATTACTAATGGATGTATCGATGGTCCGGGTGCATTTGATAAGATGATGGCTGCAGTTGATGCCCATCTAGAAAAAGAATTCAAAGGTGGACGTATTACAGGTGCTCAATACTCTGAAGTATATAAAGGGGTAATGAGCCAAGTCCTGAGTAATGCTACCTCATTTGCTCTGCAGAAAGACCAGTCTAAGTGGGCTGCTATCCAAGCACAGATGCAAGCTCGTACTGCAGAGATTCAAGCAACCATTGCTTTGATTGAACTGGAACGAGCCAAGTTTGATACAACTAAATCCCTGTTCGATATGAACCTTACTGCTGCACAATATGCTGCAACCAAGATGGGTATTGCTACTGAAGAAGCTAACCATGATGGTGTGACTATTCAGAATGCTATGCGTACATACGAACTGGAACACCTGCTTCCTGCAGATCGTGCAATTAAAGAATATGAACGTAGCTCTGTTATGCCATCTACTGTGGCCATGAACCAAGTACAGAGTGATCGTATTCTGCCTGCACAAGCTGCTATTAGTGAGTTCCAGAACCGAGAACTTCAGCCTCTGGAAAAAGCTATCCAAGAACTGACATTGAACCGTATTATGGAATCTGAAGCTCAGAAAGCTGAGTTTGAGGTTGATAACCTTCTACCTCTGAAACTTGCCCAAGAGCAGCATAATACTCAAATCCGTCAACCTCTTGAAAGTGAACTCATTGAGGAACAGATCGAAGTACAACATGCACAGACACAGGATTTGCGTCGTGATGGTGTTACTCCGGTTAATGGTGTCATTGGTTTGCAGAAAGATAACCTTGATGTAGAAGAACGCACCAAGGAATATCAACTTGCCAACTTGGTCCCAAAACAGGTTGAACTGACTAACTACCAAGTAACTCTGACCCGTGAACAGGGTGAGTCTGAACGTGCTAAGACACTGGATACCCGTTCTGACGCTCAGGCTGTTGTTGGTTCGGTAGGTAAACAAAAAGACCTGTATGATGAGCAAATCCTATCGTTCCGTAAGGATGCTAAACATAAAGTTGCTAAGATGTATCTGGATGCTTGGATCACTCAGAAAACTCTGGATGAAGGTCTGAATGCTCCGACTCAGTTGACAAACAATGAAATCAATGAGGTTATGACAAGCGTCCGTACTTATAACGATATGGGAAGCTAAAACATGGGTCTCTTTTCTGGCAGTAAGAAGATATTCGTATCTTCTACTGCATATAATTTGGCTGGTCCTGAAAAGGATCGGCCTAACTATTTGAAGTCTACTCTGTTCAATACGATCATGAGTGACCTCCCTTCTACCGCTGATGGTATTCGGGAGTCTTACTTTAATGGTCCGGGTATGGTTCAGAGACACTATTTTAACTGGGCTAAACGTAATGACCTAAAAGGTTTTCCTACAGCTAAGATATTCAATAACTCTGCTATAGACGGAACTGAGGTACAACCATTTATTCCCTCTGGTGGGGCTACAGTGGTTATGCAACGGTCTTATGTATCTATTGCTGACCCTGATCCATTCATTCGTCGTTGGTTAGCTCAGAATGCTCCTGAGACATATGCTACGGATTGGATTGGTGACTATGATCCCAATACCAAAACCTTCAGTGTGCAAGGTGGTGGTGGACAATATCATTCATTTACTGACTCTGAGTATAATTCCAAGAGTACATATATCATTGGAGAATACTACCGTATCCGTGATGACTCTGAAGGACCGGATCAACCCAATGGTCCCGATCAGGGAACATGGACAGGTAATTTCCCTAGTGACATCGAAAATGCTACTATCATTACAGATAACCTTGTTATTGATAATGATACTACAGATGTAGATGGTTCAGTTCAGGTACGTAGTGGTACTCAAGTACGCCAATGGCAACGCATTGATAGTACTAATGGTGCTGAACTGTATGGAACCAAGATTACCTATAATATTAGTTATGAAGACTCCATTGAAACTAATGGTGCTAGTCAGACATTCCTTTCTAAGAAGGCTGTGGTGACTACTACAACTAATTCGATAATCTCTAACCAATTAGAAAATGGGATTGAGACTTTCATTTATGAGGTTGGTTCAGGTAACCCTACCTTAGATGCTCTGTATAATAATAACCCATATGATGCAGAGTCTGACTTCTATCCTATTCTTCCTCTACGTATTGATAACCATTCAATTCGTCATCCGGGATACGCTCCTACTTTCTATGAAGAAACCAAACGGGCATGGAGACGTTTGTCTGATGGTAAAAATATCGATGAGATATTGGATGAAGTAGAAGATAATGCTGACATTGATGATATTGATTACGCATACGTACAGATGGGTTGTGCTCTAAATACTAAAGAAGCCACAGCCCTTCGGTATATCTACGAATTCTTTGATTCTATGCGTAATATGCAGAATTCAAATGATTCTGCTATTTCAGATTTTCAGTCTGATCTGGCTACCTATAACTCTGAACTCATTGCCTATACTGACTGGTTAAGTCTTGTAGGTAATGCTCAGAGCAATTCTGATTGGGAGAATATTCCTCCTAAACCACCTGTACCAAATCTAAAGATGCCTCCGAGTACGACTATTCAATTAACTACTAATCAGATTAGAAATGCTTCTGATCCTGATGAGAATGGTTTTGATTTCCGTACTTCTTGGGTTCACATTCAGAATAATGGTAATAAAACTGGTTCTCATACAATTGAAGATACCCTTACCGGTAAAACTCGTTTAGCTAAGAAAGGTGATGGTCAGATTATCACTGGCACACCTATTACTTGGAAACGTCTAGACGGTGCTGATTATAAATCTGCTGCTGTATCCTATGCTATGATGGAAGAAGTAGATGAGCAAATGGACGTGACCCATATCCGTTATTGGTATGAGGATAACCGATACTATGAACTAACAGTTTATGGGTTGGTTCATGAGAACTTTGTCTATGGTGGTAAGTCTGTGAGAATTACTGCTGATTGGGCAATCAATGGTCGTCCTCAAGATGGAGACACTGACGCTGATCCCGATATTGGCAATGGTTTTATCATTCCTTTGAATTACCCAATTCTTAAGGGAATGACGATTGTGGAATATACTCAAATTGCCACTGCCAATATGCATATCGTCTTTAACTCATATGAGGTTGTTAAGAAGAAGTGGTATGAGAACTTCTTGGTTATCATCATTATCATGGTGGTGGTTATTGCTGTGGCTGCATTCGTGGCACCGGGACTCTTTGCGAGTTCTGGTGGGTTCTTAGGAGGGAACGCGGCTGTAGGGGCCTCATTAGGCTTGTCAGGTGCTGCAGCCGTTGCTGCTGGTGCTGTGGCTAATTACCTTGCTGCTGTGGTTATTTCACAGGTTGTTGGTGCTATTGCTACTGCTGTCTTTGGTGAGAAGTGGGGTGCAGTTATTGCTGCTGTAGCCATGTTCGCTGCTGGTGGTGGATTCTCTGGTGGTTTCAGCCTTGGTAATATCCTGAAGCTTGGTAACGTTCTTGCTAACGCTGCTGGTGGATATTTGCAGGGTGAGATTGCTGAAGACTTCGAAGACCTACAAGATGAAGCTAAACGTTACGAAGCAGAAATGAGGCGAATTCAAGAGCTAATCGATGGTTTGGGTGGAAACGATTTGAATTTCGATCCACTTTCTCTTACAAACACAGCATATGGCAATGACTCAGAACGTAACGGTAGTGGTCTTCTACCCGAAACCATGGATGAGTTTATCCAACGTACTCTTATGGTCATGTCTGATGTTATCGAAATCTCACATGGCATGATCGAAAACTACGTTGATGTTCAACTAACACTACCGGAAAATTAAGGAGATAGCTCATGTTCGGATGGTTTAATGGCGGAAGCACTGGTCCTTCTGCTGACACTTTCAATCAAGTACAGGCTGCAGTTGGTAATGATTCTGCAGCTACTGCTGTACCCGGTCAGGGGGGTTTTGCTCCTGTAGGCGGTGTAGGTGTACCGGGTGCTACTGGTGGTCAAGGTGGGTTCTTTGGACCTAACTTTGCCAACAATGCAGGTATGGTACTATCTGGTGTTCAGGCTCTTGGTTCTCTATGGAACTCGTATCAGGCTAATAAACTAGCTAAAGAGCAGGTTGGACTACAACGAGAAGCTTTTCAAACCAACTTGGCAAACCAAAAACAGACTTATAACACTGCTTTGGAAGATCGTATTCGTTCACGCTACAATACTGAGGGTCGTTCCTCGGGTGAAGCGGATCAATACATCAATGAGCACAAGCTTTAAGGATAAATAATATGGCTGATCCTCGTCTACGCTGGACACAAGTAAATGCCCCTAGCTTTGCAGGGGCTGCTGCTTTGCTGTCTCAAGCTAACAACTCCTTTACCAATGGTATTGGGGCTGCTCAGGATATTCTGAGTAAATATAATACAGGCCAACAAGAGAAAGAGGATGCTGCCCTTATCGCTGATCTTGCTGGTTTGAAATACGAAGATGACTTCGGTGCATTTGTTGATGGTGGTGGTTTGAATAACCGTAACATCTCAGATGCTCTCCGGGGTGAAGTTCTTTCTATGCGTAGCAATCTGCTGGCAAATGACAGTACACGTGCAGGTACAGAAGCTACCCGTGCTTCTACTTCTCGTGCTAATGCTGCTGAATCTCGTACACAGTTTGACTTTGAAGATCGTGTAGCACGTCAACGTGCGGAACGTAGTGCTGCTTCTAATATTCTGGCTGCTCAAGGTGGAGCCACACTTAACAATCATGACTTTGATGGAGTTAACGGTGGTGGTGCCTTACAGAATTATTTGAATAATACCATTCAATCAGAATCAAGCGGCAACCCTAATGCTAAGAACCCTAATTCTACTGCTACGGGTTTGGCTCAGTTTACTGAGGGCACTTGGGCTGAAATGATGCGTAAACACCCTGAACTAGGTCTTACTGCTGATGGTCGTACCGATCCTAATCAGTCTATTCGTGCTCTAGAACAGTTTACCCGTAACAACATGGCAAGCCTTCAACGTGCAGGTATTCCTGTCACTGAGGGTACTCTGTATGCTGCTCACTTCTTGGGTGCAGGAGGGGCTAATAGAGTATTTAGTCAGTCAGGTATCGATGGTGATTTGATTAAAAACCATGTTGATCCTGATAGTTATGCTGCCAATAAGAACGTACTAGAAGGTATGACTGTTGGTGAGTTTAAGCAGTGGGCTTCTCGTAAAGGTGGGGGTGGTAATGTTCCTACCCAAGCGTCAGTTCAACGTGATTTGGCTAACTCTGGTCTGTTTACTGCTTCTGAAATCCTTGCACAAACTCAAGGTATTGCAGATGCTAACAAGGCAACAGATGATACGATTGTAGCAGAAACTCATGATTCACTTGTTCTGGATGCTCTTCAGAATAATACAACTACGGATGCTGCTATTCAGGATGGTTTGGCAAACACTACTGAACTTCCTGCTTCTGAACGTCTTAAGATTGCTCAACAGATTCAAGCCACAGGAACCACAGATGCAGGACAATCCATTCTTGCACCTAACGGTGGTCCTCTCCAACCAGAGATTGAAGCCTCTGTTGCTCTGGCAAATGCTGCTGTGGATACGGCTAATAGCTCAACACCACAAGGACAGTTGCTGACAGATGCTAACCGTTATCGTGATAGTGGTGATCCAATTGCTTCGTTGGCTAGTGATTTGGAACTAGATACTAATGCTCAGAATGATGCTCCATGGTTTGGTCAAGATAGTGTATTTGACCGCAATAAACTCAATAATATCATTCGTGAGATTGCCAGTGAAAGTAACGTTGATCTTGCAACTGCAGCGGCTGCTGCCCGTGCAGGATTTGTTCGTGATCCTTGGTTCAAAAATACTCTTCGTAAAAGGTTCCCCAAAGAAGAAATTAAAGAACGTATTAAGACTGATTTGGATCAGGCAAAGGTACAGAACTATCGTGAAAGCCGTGCTTCTCAGGAAGTATTCCGTCAACGTCAGGCTGCTGTACTTTCTCGTATGCAACAGATTCAGTCTAAGATGAATAAGTCTGGTGCAGATAGGAATGCTTTGTCTAATGAACTGGCAGCTTTGACTTTGGAACTTGGACAACTACAGGCACAGAATAAACCAAGCGACCGAGTAAACTCGGCAGAACCGCAGAGTCCTAGAGATATCTTTGAAGAAGTTGTAGGGGCTGCTGCTCCTTAACTCTAGACACCCTCTAGTTTCTATGCAAATAGTCCTAGCAGTGAAACATACTGCTAGGACATCATCCCATGGCTGACACACCCAATTCGAATGACATTCTCCGTGACGTTCTTCAAAACCCTGATGCACTTGATCGCATTGCTGTTTCGAAAGAACGTGGAAACCAACTCACCGAACAGGATGGAGTTGCGAAAGACTTAACGGAGTTGAGCTATGGTGAACTTCTTTTCAAGTATGGTCCTGAAGTTGCGAATAATCGCTTTCGAATCCAAGACAGCTATTCTGATATTGGGCGTATACGTCGAGCAGAGCGTGAGGGTGGTGACGTTCTGGACGATACTGCTCTATCTATTGCTGGTGGATTCACTAATCTGGCTGGCAATACGGTTGGTGTCGCTGCTGGATACGGACTGGGAGAGCTATTTCTTGACGATGGTCGTCTTGGGGCTGTGGCTACTACTAGGTTCACAGGTGACGTAGTTGAGGATATCAAATCTGGTCAAACCACTCAGCTAAAAGAACGTCAACGCCTCCAAGCTATTGAAGGAGAGTTGGATGCTGCAGACTCAGAACAACAATTTAAAGATGAAATTGAAGCTGGCCGTGATCCATTTGCTGCAGCCCTCTCTAGGGTTGGTCGTGATGCTCTTAATACTGCTGGTCGTATCACCAACGATGCTGCTGTTACTGGTGATCTTGTGGCCGAATCCTTCGGTAGTTTGGGTCCATCATCTGCTCTGGCTGGCATTGGTGGTAAAGTTCTTGCTGGAACTGTATCAAGGGTTACAGCAAATCAGACTGCAGCTAGAGTAGCTCAGTACACAGGTACTACTGTTGCTATTGGTGCATCCGAAGCAAGTGGTGCTTATACCGATGCTGTAGATCGTGTAATGCAACTGAACATTGAGCAACTGAATAACTCTGCTCTGTTCCGTCATATGGTTTCGGAAGGTATGTCACCTGCAGAGGCTCAGATTCAATTGGCTGGTTTGACAGGCGAAACTGCATTCACAAACCAACTTCCTGCATCCATGGCTCTTGGTATGCTTACCTCTCGCTTTGAAGCTGCTCCAATTGGTTCTTTCCGTGGTGCAGGTATGATGAATGCTCTGAAGCAAGTATCCCTGCAAGGTGTTGAAGAAGCTGGACAAGGTGCAACTGCTACTATCTCTACCAATGCTGCATTGAATGAAGTAGCTGATCAAGATATTGCTCTTAGCGAGGGTGTAGGTGAATCTGCTGCATCTGGCTTTATTGGTGGTATTGGACAGGCTGGTGCATCCGGTGGTGTTGCTGCAGCACAAACTATTGCTGATGTTACATCTGCTGTGGCTCCGGTAGCTGCAGAGGCTGCTGTAGACGGTGCTAAGGCTACCACACAGGCTGTTAAGGATCGTGCAACAAATACTGACCGTCAGTCCATTAACCGTCTGAAACAACTGTCTGAAGGCTCCATTGCTTCTGCTGTTCAAGAAGAAGTAGAAGCTGATGATATCTCTGATGGTTTGTTGGCTATTCAAGAGATTGCTAACGAATCAGGTGACCCTGTTGTACAGGCTGGACAGATTCAGGTACTCTCTCAGAAATTCGATGAGCTTCCTCCTCGTACTAAAGAGTTTGTTCGTCGTATGCTTGACACGAAAGAGGTACAAGATGTTCTCGAAAAAGCAGCGAACACAGATCAAAACCAACAGGAAGCACCAGCGGAAATTACGCAAGATACCGTCAAAACTACCGTTGGTATCGCAAAAACAAACCCGGCTAACGTCAACCCGGAAGTGGTTAACAAGATACTTGAACAGGACACCACTCCTGTATCTGAGTCTGATCTACCTATTCTCCGTGGTGCTGCAAGGATTGCTAAAGCGGTAAATGATCGTACCTCTAAACAGGTAGAAATCACTCGTGATAACAATATTGGTTTGAAAAAACAGGGTCGTCCTGAGAAACCAGCTAATAGCACTAGAACTGCTTCCCGTTCTATTCGTGTACAAGGTTACACCGATAGTAATGGTAACGATCTGCGTTCTATTAACGATTTTGGTTCGGATATTATGCAAGCTGCTCAGGGTGGTGTTGATCCTAAAACAGGTCGTAAACAAGACCCTGCTGCATTGATGGCTCAGTTTGGTTTGTTGGTTGAACACCTGAACAATAAAGTATCTGCTCTGAACCAATCCTTTGATAGCAACAACGATAAAGGTAATGGTAAGTCCATTCCTTTCCGTTCTATTTATCAAGGTGTTACGATGAAGAACCCCGGTGAACAGGGTTCTGCACGTCCTGTTGCATATCACCGTTCTAACCCGAACTCTGCTGCATTTGCTCGTGAAGTAGCTGCAGACCGTGATGCTGCAATCGAAACCTATAATGCTCTGAAAGAGATGTTCCCTGATCAACTGGGTGAAGTACAAGACTTCGTTGTAGAACCTCTCCGTGAGGATAAAGGTGGTTACATTGATGTAGAGTCTCTCCGTGCAGAGATTGCTGCTCAGGAAGCTGCTGAATTGGCCTCTGTTGAAGCTCAACAGGGTGAACGTAGACTGCGTAAGGATGCAGTACTGAAAGCCTCTGAGTCTCTTATTGATGATGAGAGCGAGGCCCCCGGACAAGCTGATGCAGTTGTTGAGGCCCAAGCCGAGACAACGGAAGAAGCAACGAGCGAAGTAACAGAAGATACTCAAGATGACACAAACGATACAGGAACGGTCGAAGCAGATGAAGTAAATGTTGATGCTGATCCAAATGATTTTGATCCTTTTTCAGAGGATGAAATTAAAAAAATTGAAGAAAAAGAAAATCAAGAATCCCAAGAACGTGCTGAAAAAACAGGATCAGCAGTTTGGCATGGGGTAAGTGTTTATAAAGATTTTTATGGGCTTAACGCTGGAGATCGTCCTAATATTTCAAGACAGATAGACCCTAATCACTTCTTTTTCTCTTACATTACTACAACTGGTTTAGAGGTTGCAGGACATTTTACATGGAAAAATAATGTAATTACTGATCTTGCAATTGCGTCTGAGGAAGGGCCATTGAACGATTTCAAAGGTGTTCGTGAAACTTTTGGTAAAATTCTATCTGAATTTCCAAAGACTAATTTTCTTCATGCTTACAGGGTATCAGGTGCTCGGTCAGAAGCACAAAATATCTATTTTAAATTGTTAAACCAAAAACGTTTGAAGAATATTTCAAAAGAATTGTTCATTGAACAAACAGGAGTAGACCCTTCAGTAGTAGAACCTGATGCTGTGATAAACGACGAAACAGATGGAGTTAATGTAGAAGCTGACATTCAAATCGATCAGGGGTCAGACAAAGTATCTGATGAACGGTCAGACGCAGACGTATCTATCGACCAAGGATCAGATACTATTGTGGATAGTAGCGGTAAGCCTATTGATTTCTTCCATGGAACTAATGCGGTTTTCTCTGAGTTTAATGATAAACCTGTTTTCCTGACAACTCGTAAAGGGTTGGCTCGGGAACATGCTCGTCGTGGTGAGGCTGGCTCTCCTCGTTTGATTCGTACAAACGTTTCTATGAGCAACCCTCTGACTCAGCAAATCCCTGATGATCAAGACCCTGATATTTATTGGCTCCACAATGCTGCTCAACTAGAACAGTTGCAGGCAGATAATAACCATGATGGTATTTATATCTTCAATGATAAAGAAGGTATGATCATTACTGGTCGGGATAACGTTACTCAATTGGATAAAGATTTTGATAATTCTTTGCCAGAAAGTGAACGTGCAAATCTCGAATCTAACGATTCTGGTGCTATACTAGAATTAGATACCCCACAGGAACTGAATGTTCATGAGTCCTTCAATGAGGCTTATGTTGCTGAACCTAAAGACGTAACCAATCTGGAAACGTTTATGAATAAGCATGGGAAACGTATGAACCCTGCGTATTCTAACTTGGTTGAGCAGTTTATTCCCTTTGTTAAGGAAAAGATGAATGCTCGAATTCAAGCTAAGAAAGTATCTGGTAAACCATTGGTTAGTCTGCTGGCTGAAGGTGCAGTACAATCGTACCGCAACCTCCGTAACACAGCCATCGTTGATCCTAACACTGGTGAATATAATTCTGGCCTTGTTGACCTTGCTGGCTTGGCTTTTACTGACTGGATGCTCCATGCTACAGGGACTCATCCTAATCGCGTTGGTGACAGGCTGAAAGACTTGGGTGTATCTGAACTGGACCTCACAGATGAACAGTTCGATAACCTGTCTTATGGTGTTCCTATCAAACAAGCTGTTGAAAGCATTGCACAACGTACTCTGGACCTCTGGGGTGTTAAGGCTAACGATGATGCTTCTCTTGCTGCCACACGTGGTATCGTAGAAGGTGTTATCAATGAGATGCTCACAGTAACCACTGAGGCTGATGACAATGGTGATAGCCTTCTGAAGATTGGTGAAATTCCATCCGTGGTTAATGGTGAAACTGTTACTGCATACGTTCTTCGTGTAGACGGTGAAGCTCTCAAATCTCAGCAAGCATCGTTGAAAGAGAACCGTGAAGAAGGGTTGTATGAGACTGCACGTGAAGCAGAAACAGGCGAAAAAGAACGTACCTATTCATTTGGTACTCCGATCACCACTATTGCTAACAACCAGACTCGTTCCAAGATCAAAACCAGTAAGCTGGAAAAGGCTGCATTGGCTAAGATGCAAAGCACTCCTTACTATCTGGATCGTGGTCGTCTGGCTCTTATGGATGCTCTGGGTGATGACGTTCTGCGTGTCATCCTTGGTTACAATGAATCGGTAGACGATATCAAAAACACAGCACTGAAAAAGTCCGTCGAAGGTAGCAATCGTTCCATCGAACGGAATATTTCCGATGCTCGTGAGATTGCTGACCAGATGCAAGATGACGAAAATGATACTCCGGTATTCTTCTCAGTAGGTATTACCAAGGTTGGTCGTCACCAGTATCAGGGGATTAACCCCCAAACAAACAAGGTACTTCGTGAACTGACACCTACTACGTGGGGTACTTACGATTTTAAGAACACTCAGCATATGAATGCTTTCTGGCTGGCCATTGCTCAACAAGCAGACCTAGCCAAGATTGAGAAAGAACCTCATGTTGAGATTCTAAAAACCATTGGTGATAAATTCCAAGCTGAGTTTGGTACTGCAACAGATATGGTTCTGGCTCTGTTGAAGGGTGAAGAGTTTAATGCTCAAGAATTTGCTACTGCTGTAGGTCAGGTAGAGATGCACCAACTGGCAGCTATTCATGCTGTAGCAGAGATGCGTCTTGCAGAAGAACAGGGACATCAGAGCTTCCGTAGTTCTATTGGTATGGAACTGGATGGTTTGACCAACGGTGCTGCTAACATGATGGTAAACTTTGGTCAGGGTGAATTTGACCAACAACAGTTTAACAATCTTCAGCGTATTGGTTTTTTCATCGGTAAGACTTCTGCATCTATCAATGACTTCTTTAAACCTCTTCCTGATGGTTCTAAGCGTCGTGACCTGTATGAAACCACTGCTGCTCAGTCTATGTACAACATGACTATCAACCTGAATAAGATGAAGCCTGAGCAACGTGCTCTTATGCAGGCTGCTGGACGGTTTGCAGCTAAGTTCGGTGACTTCAAACTAGAGAATGAAGATGATCTAGAGTCATGGACAATGACCCGTAACACAGCCAAAAACCCCATGACCAAAGTAAACTATGGTTCTGGTGTTAACGGTGTTGGTTACGGCATTGCAGATGATATGTTGGTGGAACTGTACCGTAAGATGCAGTCTGTACCTTCTGGTAAAACCTTGGAAGAGTTCTTTGGTTATCCGGGTATGCAGGCTGATATGGAACTGCTTCTGGGTCGTCCTCTGAAAGGTCTGACTGCTGAAACAGTATTCTTCGGTAATGATCTAAATATCTTCCGTAAATCGATCACACAGACTATCGGTCAGGTTCTGACAGACTCAACCAAACAGGTAATTGGTGATGAGATTACTCGTACCAATGACTTGTTGGTATTTGCTACGAATATCCAGACTGAGTTCCTGAAACTGAAGTTTGATCGTATGCTGAAAGAACGTGCTGAACAGCTTGCACAGGAAGGTAAGATTGGCCGTAATAAAAAGGGTGATCCGATCCTGTCTGAAATCACAAACCGTGATTACAAAGCTATCGTTAACGAGATGCAACGTCTTGCACCTATCATGGCTTCTGATGAACAGACACTTGCTGTTTCTGGTTTCGATAACCAACGTTCTGATATGCAACTGTCTGCCAATATGGATGATAAACTGCGTATGAATTCGAACCTTCCGGGTCCGGGCAGTGCAGGTGTGAAAGTCATCCCATTTGGTGTTATCGGTACTGGTGATGCCATGATGATGAACTTCGTCTATGGCAATGATACAGTAGGTATGGCTAACGATACTCTTCCTATCTTTGATGGTATCAACATTCCTCCGATCAAACTTGCTGAGTATTCACAGCACGTTAATGAACAAGTCCTTAAGACTTGGGATCGTGATGTTATGTCTATGGCAATCACTAACTTTGATGGTTTCTTGGCTCAAACCACACAGGACCAAGACCTCCTCAATGAGGCATTTGCTACAGCTAAGGAATTGTCCAAGAAAGCTCGGATCACCTTTGATACTACTGAGCAACTGTCCAAAGACCTGAATAAACGTCTTGAGGCTAACCGTGCTCGTAAACGGGTACTGAAGCGTATTGCAACTACTGTAGATCAGATGGGTGGTTCAGGCCGTGGTTATACTCGTGGTGACCAAGAACTCAGCATGAATGAGATTAACGTACTGATTGATAAAGAGATGCGTGGTGTACCTGCTGAAAAAGAACCAGCAATGAACACTATCAAGGTAACCAATGCAGCTAACCTAGTAGACAACATGAAGATGGGTCCGGTCTCTAAAAAGGTATGGAGTGTGATTAAACCCATGCTTCCTGCTGATATCCAGATTGTTATTGGTGATATCGATGCACTGAACCAATACCGCTCAGAGAACTATGCTACCAATGGTGAAGTTCTGAAAGGTAATGGTAACTTTGACTTTGCCAACAATGTTCTGTTTGTAGTTAATCCGAAGATTGAAACTGTTCTTCATGAGTTGGTTCATGCAGCTACCTACAGTGAAGTCCTTGCTCACTATAATGGTGATCAACGTCCTGCTGTTGCACGGTTGGAAGAACTGATGAATGAGTTCATGGGTCTGGATGTTATCAATGAAGGTCAACGTCTGGCACAGGCTGCTATTCTCCAACAACAAGCCCAGAACACACCTGAAGCACAAGCTGCTGCAGTTAACGAATTCATGGCTTGGTCTCTAACAAACCGTGAAATTGCGAAACAATTGAAGGGAATTAAGGGAACCCTTACTCGACTGGCAACAGTAGTTCGTTCTATCATGCGGAAAATGTTGGGTGGTGTTCCTGAGAACATGTTTGACGAAGTTGTGTTTGCTACCCAAATCCTTAATGAGAAGGAGATTGATGATGGTAACCACAGCAATGATAATAACGGGAATGGGAGAGGTAACGGCAATGATTCTGACGGTTCCGACCCCGAGGCGTTTAGCAACTTCTGGATTAATCTGGTTAAAGACCACATCCAAAAGAACCGTGACAATCGAACTGAGCTATCCCGTGTTTCTGATCTAGGTCAGAGTGCTAATGAGGTTGTACGTAACCTGCGTCAATCAAATCTGCTTCGTGATCCTGAAAGCCGTAAGACTTTCCGTGCTATCTACACGGTTATGGGTGCAGAATTTAAACTGCGTCCTCAAGGTCTTATTGCTCTGAACAAACTCTTCAACCATATTGAAGAGAACCTTGCACCTGATATGTTCGATGATCCACAGGACTATTCGGATATCATTAGTGCTATCTCTGGTTCACGTAGGGAGACTGGTGATGCCGCAGCCGTACTATTGGCTCTCAGCCAAACAAGCAGAAAATTCCGGGAAATTCTGGGAGACCTTCCGAACCCTGAAGGTGAATTTGATGCAGACAATGGTTTGGCTTTGTTCATGGCCCAAGTCACTAACGGTCTGTTTACTCGTTTCACTGGTGATTTGGATATTACTGACCGTAATGTAAAACGGGTTCTGGATGATCTTGCCAATGGTTTGGTTGATCAAGACTTGGCTGATGAATATCGGTTGATGCAGAAAGCTACTCGTAGTTTTGATACTGCTGATAAATGGACTAGCCGTAAATTCCGTCAGATTGCTGACTGGAACCAAACTCGTAATGAGCAGGTGCAGGCTGGTACTCGTGCAGATTGGGTTAAGATTGTGTCTGGTATCTCTCAGGCTTTGACTGACCAACTGGATGGTGACAAAGCTGCAGATGCTGGTTTGGCTATTAAGTCTCTGATCAATAGTAACAAAATGGATAAACTGATTCCTGTACGGGAAATCATTCAGGAAGTTATTTCTACTGATGATCTTAACCGTACTCTGATTGGTATGTACGATACTGTCTCTCATTCGATTGCACAGGCTCGTCAGGCTTTCCGTGAAGACCTTCCGGGTATTCTGGAACGTACCTTTGAGAATGGTGTTACGCCCACTCAGATGACCTCTATGATGAATGTTATTGCTAAGACTGATGCAGCTACATTGACTGACAGTGTAGAGATGCTGAAGAACGATACAGCACGTGCTGCTCAAATCTCTGAGTTGGAGAAAGACATTCGTGCAGCATATCTGCCTTATGTGGCTCAAGACGTACTGGATAAGGCTCTACAGCTTGCTCAGTACATCAATGGTCAGCCTGCAGGACGTATGCTCCTACGTAACGCTTACGCGATTGTAGAGCTTGCTGATGAACATAAACCACATATGGAAGAGGTAATTGATCGTCTGATTACTCTCTACGCTATCGATGGTATGCCTATCGAAGATCGTGAAGATGTGGCTAACCTGCACAATAATGATCCTGAAGCTGTTGAGGGTCTGATTGCTTACATCAAATTCCTGAATGATGAGGAAGAAGGTAAAGCTGCAGGTACTCAGGCTAAACTGAATGCCCTGAAAGGCTATATCCCTAACCATGGTGCTGAAAACCGTAGGATTGTGGTAGCTGATACCCGTGAGAGTGGGTATTGGGAATCTCGTGGTTATCAACGTCTGGGTGATTTTGAAGGTGATACGGATAGTGCCTTTGAAAAATCTTATTATGTCTCGACTGTTCGTGAGTCTGGTAACTATTCTCAGGGTATCATGCAGAATGTTCAGAAGACCTTTAAGGGTGTAGATGTACGCTCCGGTCTGTCTGTGACAGGTGACCTTACTGGTTATGTAAATGATCCTTCCACAGTTGAACGTATCACTCAGAACCTGATTGATGATAAGTTTAAGACCAATGATGCTCAGACTCTGGTTCCTGTATTTGATGCAGATAAGGCTATCGTTGGCTACCAGTACACAATCGATCCTCAGTATATCCTTGAGCTTCGTCGTGAAGAGAACCTTGCTATTATGCTTGGTGCTTGGCATGGTCGTCAGCTTGAAGAAGAACGTGCAGCACAGTTTAACTACGCTCTGGTAGATGAATTGAAGGCTCTCTGGGATAACCGGGATAAAGGTACTGATAATGAATTTATCAACGTAGCAGAGACTGATGATCCTGTTCTGAAAGAAGCATGGAAACTGGTTCCCAAGGAAATCAAAGACTACATTGAAACCACCTATGGTGAAGATGGGTTTATGATCCGTAAGACAGAAACCAACGTAGCTGTAGGTTACCGTGAAGCCACTGTGACTGATATGTGGTCTGGTAAGTCTCGACTGCCTAAAGGTTTCCAACAAGCCTTCACACGGACTGCTCATATGTTCCTTGGTTCTAAAGCAATGAAGTATCTGACTATTGCAGAACAGACGCTGGAAGGCTCTGTATCCTCTGCTAAGGACATCATTGTTATTAGGTCTCTGGTTGTTCCTGCTGCTAACTTCCGGTCTAACCTGATCCAGTTGGCTGGTCGTGGTGTACCTTTGAAGACTATGGTTAAAGGTTTCCGTGACAAGCTGTCTGAAGTAGAGCAGATGAACGAGAACGTAACCAAGATGATTGAATTGGAAGCGAAACTTCTGCTGGCTGGTAACGATACTAACAAGCGTAAGATCATCGAGACTCAGATCGAAAATATTAAGAAACTGAACTCTCGTATGTCTATTGCTCCAATGGTTGAAGCTGGTCAGTATAAGAACCTGTCCGAAGGTCTTACCGATATTGATCGTGAGATTTCTAAAGGTAAACTGGGTGACCTTGCTGATAACTTGGTTGCCAAGCTTCCGGCTGGTGTTCGTACTGTTGGTGAATATGGATTGGTTTCGAAGTCCACTAAGCTGTATCAGCTTGCTAACCGAGCTACTCAGTATGGTGACTTCTTGGCTAAGTCTATTTACTACGACCACCTGATTAAACAGGGACTTAGCAATGATGAAGCTGTCTCGGTGATTAACCAAGAGTATGTAAACTTCAGCTTCATGGCTGGTCGTACACGTTCTGCTTTGGAACGGTATGGTTTCCTGTGGTTCCCGGCATTTAAACTTCGCTCTGCAAAGATTGCTATGAACCAAATCAGGGAAAATCCTGTCCGTACTTTGGCAATGAATGCTGCTCTGCCTGATGTTGGTACACCAGTACAGGATAACATTTTTACCATTACGGGAGAGGGTCGTCTGGGTTATGCAGTTGGTTGGGAAATGATGTTTGATGCACCACAACTTAACCCTTGGTACAACCTGATTAATGGATAATACAAGTAGGACCGGGAGATGATCAGTCTCCCGGCTACCCTACAGCGATGCTTGAGTTGATTACTCTCTTTGGTTTAGGGATAGGCTCACAGCACCCCTAGAATATTTTTATTATGGGAAAAAATATCAACAACCTCCGTCATTTTAGTAGCCAACGGTTGGCCCATCCGCTTAACCAAGTAATCACTCCTTGGAAACGAAATTCTTATTTTTTCATAGGGATACAGTACGTAGCTTCAAGTACATCTTGCCAAAATTGGAAAGACCCGGATACGATATATTTACCATGTGAGTAATTTCCGTAATTCTTCATGATAAACACTACTGCATTAGGGTTAGTATCATGAGGATGAATCTTATGAATGTCTTTTTTATTTAATAGAAACTGATAATTACCATAAACTTTGTCTATGATTTCAATTTTGAGCATTGGTTTATTTCCTTCTATTTACAACTAAGGAGGCTCACATTGAGCTATGCTCCATACTCCACATTCGTATGGCGGGATAAGCAACCTATGAAGGGTCGAAGGTCTAGAAGCAATAGACTGATCTAAAAGGTTCGCAACACTAACTAAGCTGTACGGGCTTCAGCTTCGTGTTCACAGTTCCCCACTCCTTAGATAAAAATAGAAGTGAGAGAGAAGACTCTATGGAGAACTCGAATCTTCTCTCTCTGAGGTGTGTTCTACTCGGTTGCTATTAACCAGCATATAGCTACTACGACGCAAACAGTAGCTACCCCAAGAATTACGAACACAATAACAAAGCCAAAACAGAGTATGGCAATTGCTGCTGCAATGCAAAACATTACTAGGGCAAAAAGCCCTAGTGTTTTGATTACATTACATATCAAAGATAGAAGATTTCTTAGCCTTGGTTGCTGTTGCTCCGGGCGTTTCATCTTTCTCTTCCTTCTTCACTTCTGGCTCAGGGTCACCTGATACCTTGGCTTCTTCCGTTTTACTGGCTGAGTCCGAGGATGGGGTTCCCTTTTCCTCGAAAGGGTTTGCTTTCCCTTTTGACCCCTCTGTTTTTTCAGGGTCTTCCGATACTCCGTCGCTTCCTGTATCACTATTTCCAGTGCTATCTGCTTCAGTATCGTCATTAGCATCGGCAGTATCCTCTACTTTGGCCTTATTCTTCGAGCCACGAGGACGACCACCACGTTTCTTAGGTGCTGGTTTATCTTCAGCAGGACCATCTCCGAAAAGCACTTCAGCTTTTAGGTTTCCGTCTTTTGTGCTGATTTCAACACCTGTCGCGCCAGAAATACCTGCTTCTGCTACAAAGTTTTCCAGTGCGGTTTGGATGTCGTTATCATCAAGTAGAACTCGCATGGGCAGTTCCTTCTTCAGTTCATAAATTGTAATCTTGGCATGACCATTCATTCGATCAATGCCACCGAAAGAGAAGGATGTACCTACAATATGTTTGTAGTTATCATCCAAAATCTTTTTAGCTTCCACCAATGTATCACTGAAATATTTGTCTGTGATACTCCCAACATTCATGGTGTCCAAGCGGTTATTACGAGGAGCAAAGATTTCGTAGTGGATCGCAATCTGCTCTAGATGTGGCAACTCTGCCAATCTTGTTTTTACCTCTGCATGGAAATTCTTTTTTTGTTTGTCGAGGTAATGGTGGTGAAGGTTACGGTATACATTTAAGTTTAGAGCTTCAGTTCTCTTTTTACTTACTTGTATGTAGGTGGGAGCCTCTACAGTATAGACACGTCCCACCTCATAGCCTTCAAGTCCCGGCCATTCTATCAATTAGTCGAACAGCGAGGCTTTTTTCTTTGCGGCACCACCACTATCGCCACCGAAGGATTTACCAGAACCACCGCTCTTACCTTTGGTTTTGTCATAGACGTTACCACGGTTGCGTTCCAGCCACGATACGATCCATGGACCTTGGTCATCACCATAGCTAGCAATAGCTTTAGGCATGTCACCATCGTTCAGGATGTCATCCAGAGTACCACCGAGGCTCTCGATGTGCTGTTGCACTTCAGACAGGGTGATAGCTTTAGCAGCAGGGAAGAACTTCTGAATCTCATTAATGTTCTGAGTTTCATCAGTATCATGGTAGTTACCATCATCACCCTTGGTTTGTTTGAACTGTTTGATCTGCTGTACAGCCAATTGAATATCTTGGTCATGCAGTTCAACCAGACAGTTAACGGACTTCGGCTTTTCAGCTTTAGCATCGTTATCCCACAGGCTCAGGGTACGGTCTTCAAATTCCATACTACCCAGTTCTTTACCAGCAATCAGCATACACAGAGCGTTTACCTGATTGTAGCCAGCAAAGTTACGTGGTTTGCCAGTTTTCGAATCTTTATAGGTTACCGAACCATCAGCTTTCATCACAAAGATCGACTGACGTAGTTCACGTCCATCAACCATGACGGAAAGATTAATAGCTTTGGCTCCCGATGCAAATTCATGCAGATAGGCATACTTGATCTTACCGGAGTACAGATCAGTATCAAATAGACCACCACCACCAGTAAAATCGGTTTCTACCTTATCTTCTTGTGAGGCATCGGTCTTCGAGAAAATATTTGTCATGCGATATTCCTTCTTGTCATGACTTTTGCTTGGTTCTGATCCCCGTTAGGAGACCAGAGAAGAAGAGTTAATCAGAGTAATACTCGTGAAGTCTCTTCAGAACAGAATGGGCATTGTTATCGATGTAAAGTTCTTCATCTTTCCACATACCCAGTGGACTACGGATACGGCCACCAATAGTAGTTTTATCCGAGTCTGTCAGAAACACGTACTTAAAACCTTGTGCTTCTTCCTTTGGTTTAATGTTCAGCAGGTCATTCCCTGCTTCACCAACACCTTTTTTGATGTCTTTGATACGCATACGCTTAGCGTAGAGTACGGTAGTGAAGTAAGCCTCTAGACCTCTGGTCTTCAAAGAACCTTTCACAGGTACACGATACTTCATCATACCTTCATCTTCATCAAGGTATGAATCCAAGTGACCGAGGAAGATAAAGAATGTCTTCTCAGCCTTAGCTGTAGCGTCCATCAGACGTGGGAAGAACTGACCATAGTCACCCCATGCCTTTTGAGTGTTGGACGATCCAGTAACGTGAATACGCTCGTACATGTCCATCATGAAAGAGACAGTATCGATGATGACAAAGTTAAAAGGATTTTCATCCCCTTTGTCAGCCAGTTCTTCAATGAAGTCGATAATATCTTCAGGGTCAGTGATGGTTTGTTTTGTGAATTTGTTCTTGAACGGCAAAGGCTTACCAGCATCACAGTTCAGATATAGAACATCTTCACGGTCTGCTAGACCCATAAGGGAAGCGGACTTACCATGTCCACTTTCCCCACAGATCATAACACTCTTTGGGTTTTCTGCTGTCATAGCAACTCCTTTAAGGTAACCAAGGGGTCTTGCCGCCGGGATCGAACCGACACACCCATAGCTATCCACTTAACGTGGCAGACGTGATTGTTGCCTCTTATCCCCCCTCCTAGCCTTGTTAGGAGTTATGGGGTAGCCTAAGCTAAACTCACCTCTTAGGCACATTCTGGCCCCTTGGTATTCTTTTAAACGTACTTAGACGCCACTGATTTAAGAACAGTAGTTTGAACCTCATCTTTTTTGAGAGGTGTGCCTGATCGTTCATTTAGATCAAGAACCTTTTTCTCAACTTCGCTAAAGGCCATACCTCCGTCCTTGAGCATCATAGCGTAGTTAAGCAGGTTGTTATTTCTACTTCCTACGTCCATGTTTTGCAAGAACCAACGCTCCAAGTTGTCGAGATTACCAAGGTCTGCAACCTGTTGAACATACTCGTTATTCGCCTTGGTTTTGGGAATGAAGGGCAGCACATCAATTATGGTTGGACCGAGGTTATATTTAATCTCAGTATCTGGATTAGTCATCCACTTCTTTGACCGTTGGTTTGCACCGGGATCACTTTCAAATGGCAACCAAAGCAGGAAGCTATCCATGAACTCCTTGTAGTCTTCTTTCGAAAGCTGCAAATGATAGTTCATTGGCATAATCAGTCGGAACCGATTTTCTTCCTCTGTATGGCGTTTGGTTGTCGATGTGATGAAGACGTAATCAGCTAGAAGCTCATGAACAGCATCTAGCCTTACGCCCCCATCAACATCAACTACGAGCATGTTGAAGCCCTCAATCACCTTGTCATCGTGCCTATGACCACCTTCGAACCCATGGTTACACCAATGCATACCATCTGCTGCAAGCAGCTTAGGCATAGCATCGAACGGTTTAACAAATGAGTCGTAGCCATAAGCAAAGTTATCACTGAACGAGAAATGCATCTCGTCTAGGTTGGTTTCCTGAAGTGTAGAACCACTAAAGAATTCAACACTTTGTACGACATTTTTAGTGATAACCACATGATTTGATACACCCCAAGCCATAGCTAGGTCCATCATCTCACGTCGAGCCGTGGTGCTTGTCGGATAAAAGGGTAAGTCCTCAACAAGATCGGCATGTGTCAGGTTGTCTTGGGACGATGCAATATAGTTTGCAAGGCGGACAAAGTTCCTCTCACGTTTTAACACGTTACCGAAGGAAGCTCCTGACTCCTCAGCCACCTTAATCGCCTGCCTTAGATGCGGGATTGTGATATGAGGTGACTCATCAAGGAAAGCATAAACCCCGGCCAGTTTCATGGCCTTAAAATAGCGGTGTGACAGTTCAGCTTTCCTGATCTCTTCATGGTCTGGCAACATTGCTGCCAACCGTTCTGATTCAAGACGGTACGAGAGTAGTTCGATACCGACATCATCATTAATTTGAAGTTCCTGCATAAAGTATTGTGGATCAGCAAACTTTTTGAAGTTCTGTTTATAGACCTCTAATGCAGCACTTTGTTGTTTAGATACTAAAGCTCTATACAAGTCTTTGGGATCAACCTGACTTCCAGCTTCAGTGGGTGTACCAACACCAAAGAAACAACGTCGAGCATATCCAGTAGCCAAGAAACTGAAGAATTCATCCTCAGTTTTGGCACCATCAAAGAGTTTAGACGATGTACCGAACATGAGCATATTAGCTGGTGTAGAACCAACGATATCAAGCCCACGTTCATTGTCTGGTGTGTTCTTTACCAGTTTGGCTTTGACCTTACCCAAGTCATACAGTTCCAGAAGCACATTAAGTACTTCATTGTTAGCCATCAGATTAGAACCAAGCTCATCCATTTGGAAATTAATGGAACCAATACGACTAAGAAGAAGTTTGTACCGTAGCTGTTTAACGGCTGGTCCAGTACCTGAGTCAAAGATGAATGGTGCAAAACCTTGACGATTGAAGTCCTTCTGCAAAGCTTCAAGTTCTGCTGTCTCATCAGAACCTTTGGCTCCACTGATTTGTTGAGCCATATGAAACAGGCTATCTTCTGCAACAGTTTCAAAGGTATGGCTCATAAAAGTATCCCGAAATTCTGACAGAACTTCTTCCATAACGGATACTGAATGACCCTTACCGAAACCTGACGTAGCAAGACCGATAGAGTAGATATTGATAGGTACAACACCACGTTCAGGACTATTGATAGTTGCCCTCATAGATGAGGGAATCAGACCGAGGAAATAAGCTACCTCGGCCTGAAAGAAATCTCGGTTAGCATTCCCTGTTCGATGACAGAGAAGATCAACCAAGTCACTCATAGTCCTATGATGCTGTGTCTGCTCAATTACAGACAGATCATAGAATGGTTTAGTCATCTGGGAAGTATTCCTTTCGTTGCTCGCATACCGAGAAAGCAGGACAATACTCACATGCTTTGACTTCACCGGGGAATTTGACAACTTCGCCTTTACCCTTTTCTTTCAGGTGAATCATAGCATCTGCTTCATTCTCAAAGGATTTCTGACACTTACCCTTCTTCTTTGCAGTCTCAGGGTTGGAATAGTATTTCCATGTATCAGCACTACGCCACAGTTCCTTGTCAGTACAACGAACCATGCCGTCCTGACCTTTGTTCTTCAGCTTGCGAACATTGGTTTTAATGTCATCAATTTTATCGTGAATCCACTCTTGAGTGGCAATCTCTGACATGAGCTTGAATTCTTTATGGGCTACCCTTGCTTGGGGGTATGTGGGATCGGCTTTTGCACGGTACTTTGCCCAGTCCGTAAAGATAAACTCGATTCGCATAGTGTCCCGCCATATATATTCTGGCATGATAAGCCGATACATTGATCCTTGTAGGATATAATCTTCGTCTTTTGATCCAGAAGTATAGGAGTAGGTGGAAGTCGATTTGAAGTCACGATATGCACCGTTAATACTAAAGTCAAGCTGACCAGTAAGAACAATACCAGCAATCTCAAGGTAGCCTCGTCTCTCAAGATAGATAGGAATGTCATCTTTATCTAGCTCCTTTGGATCAGGGTTAACCTTGATACGGTCAATGACCTTATCTTGGTAGTGTAGACGTTTTAGAGCTTCACGTACATGCTGTTCGTTCTTCCATGAACCTTCGATAGAGTCATGCAAACCATGACCCATACGAGATGCTACCAAGTCTGCTAGGTCCATCTCTTCTTGAGCTTCATCAACCATACGAGACAGGATAGCTTGTCGTGTTGGTTTCATCAGACTGGTTACGGAGATTAGTTCTCCTTCTGGTGCTTTATCTGCACCACTATAGTAACCATTTTGCAACAGCCATACGGCCAATGGCAAATCAATGCCGTGGTTATTGGTTATCTTCTTCATCAGGTTTGTCCTCTATGGTCAATTGAGAGAACTGGGTATTGTGGTATTCTTCCACAGTCATTCCCAGTTCCTTAATCTTTGTATTGCCCTTGAGCAGGTGAATAACATTCGTATCACCTGTCAGGGCAAACAAGTTGGGGTTACGGGTCGCTTTGGAGACGATCTTAACCATTAGGCAAACTGATACGTTCTGGCCGGAATACAGCACGATTCATAGCCATAAACCCTTGCTCAATGTTGGTTCGTGCAATGGCAATCCAACGAGGATCATATAGACCAGAACTTTGCATGTCGTCTAGCTGACGTAGCACACGCTCCTCTAGCTCTTTGTTTTGGTTTACCAAAGCAACTTTTGAGTCACTTTGGTCAGTATAACCTTTTACAGGCAATCCTTTATTAGACATTTGTTTGTTCCTTTTTGTTTGGAATCATGATTGCGTGAACAACGGACCGAAAAAGAGCATCTTTAATTTGCTGATCTTTTGGGAGTTGCTCAAAAGGAACAATACAATGATGAGTCGGAGGGTTTGCTTCAGGGTCTTTAGTTTCACCATACACCCAACCTTCACTGATTTTTTGGGACATCCAGTTATTGTGAGAAGCATCATCTCCTGCATCTGGATTATCCATATGGAATTTGACACCTTTAATGGCAGAGTCTTTCTGCCAATCAGGTGCATCATCCCATTTAGGTTGGGAAAAATCTCCAATAGCTTCACACCAAGCTCTGTTGGTTTCATGAGCTACTATTGCTGCATTGAGAATAGTTTGATTCATGCTGCTATTCCTTTTTGTTTAAGATCATCCATGTGATCTTTGATCTTTTCGATAATGGTTTTTTCATTGCAGTTAGCAGGAATGTCAAAACCATGGTTCCAATTTGGATGGAAGATTTCCACCGAACCAGACAACTTAACCTTGTCATGATAGATTTCAGGATCATCCTGCCAGCTTACAGCCTTGGGAAGATGTTTATTCATATACATGAGAGGACCAAACCCTGCATCTCTCACCAGATAGTATTGAGCATCATGGATGTGAGCACATGGTTTGATGTCTAGTCTGTACTCAGACTTACGGACTTTGCCCATAAACTCTGAGGCTGCACGGTTATTCAATAGACAGTAGGACTGACCCATTGCATTACCAGCAGTTCGGCCTTCAGCTTCAACCTCCTTGGGGGTGGCTTTTGTACCCAGAATAGACTGAGCAAGCAAGGGTGTTCTTACCCTCAAACCAAACGCAACAGTTACATAACCGTCCTTGGTTGCTTGTTCCAATCTATCCTGAACCCATTTAACCGATACCTTGTACATTTTTTGGTACGCAGTTTCGATTGCCATAGCCAACTCTTTGGAGAACCCACAGTTATTCATCAACGTCATGTATGTACCCTGATAGGTTAGGGCAAACGTTGGAGCTTTACTGTCTTGTCTATACTGCTTGTACTTCTTTGCGATGGAGTTAATGCTATCTACTGATCTAGGATCAATGTCTGGCATGTTTTCCCCGAAATAGGAGTACGCACGAAGGGAGTGGCCGTCATAGCCGTCCGTATAGACTTTGAGCTTTTCTGGGTCTCTTGTAGTAAGCGCAGATATTCTGTCCTCCAATGAGTCGAAGTCAAGTCCGCAGAATATCCACCCTTCCGGTGCTTCAAAGCATTCTTTGATGAGCTTGGCGAGCCTTTTCTTGAGCGGCGCTCCTGCAGAGGATGGGATATTTTGGAGGTTCGGGTTGTTTGATGATAAACGTCCCGACAATGTTCCACCAAGTCGGAAGTTGCCGAAGAGGTAGTGCCATCCATCTGGCCCCTGTTCAGCTTTGAGGAAAGCTGGCAGGAAGGTATTAAGGATAATTGCAGAGGCTTTGTACTCCATAAGGAGTTCAAGAAATTCCACAACTTCCTGTCCCGGTCCTTGTGCGATGAGCTTTTCAAGTGTCTCAGCACCTGTGGCAGGTAACTTGGAGTCAGTGTAGTCAAGGACAGGCAATCCAAGAAAGTCTTCTCCATAAAGAAGCCGTTGCAACTGAGGAGCAGACTGGGGGTTGAAGGCGATTGTGAGGTCTTTTGTAGTCCCCAAATCTTCCCACCCCACAACCTTAGTTTTGAGTTTAAGGTTTTTGGCGTCCAAGGCTTCTTGGCAGAGACAATCCACAAATCCCCGTACAATTTGGTTCTCGCCCATTTTTTGAATGAGTTGTTGTTGTTCGGATTTGAGAAGCTTGTCGAGTGCAACAACCTTGTCCATATTAACTGGTAGCCCAGTAAGTTGCATTTGGATGATATCGATAACGGCTGGCTTGAAAAGATGCTCGTAGATATCTCGTTGATTGTCAGCAACCAAGGTAGGCCAATGCTTGTTGTAGACGTACCACGTAGACAAGCCATCAACGAGGTTGTAGGTGAGCAAGTCTGAGAGCGGTATTCGTGTAATATCATTGATTTCTTCGACAGCATAATTACCTGCAAACTCCTGTGCTTGAGCTTTCAAACCAAGCTCATTACCTGCACAGGTGTTGGTTGCTAGATAAGTAATCAACTGGGTACAGTCGAAGTTCCTCAACATAACTTCTAGACCATACAGCATACCTTCTTGATCTAGGATATGATCCATAAACAATTGATAGATAAGCACATATGCGTCATAGCAGATGTTGTGATACTTCATGCTTCGTTTGAAATCGATGAAGAATTGTTTAAGGAGAGCACGAATTTCCGCATTCTCTTCTTTGGTTTGGCAGTTATCTACTTCAAACGAAATACCACTACCTTCGTCCCAACAGAACGTGATTGTTCCGATCCCTGCACGAGTATGTTTGAGGTCGAAACCTTCGATGTCGCATGTAAGGTCGCAATCCATATTGATAAGAGTATCAAGCCAATTGCTAATCTCAGCCACAGTGGAAGGATGGGCTTTGAATTTGATGACATCCGCTCCGACCTTAGAGGTGTCACCCTTGGCCCACCTGTCCACTCCTCGGTAACATAAGCCAATCCGGGATCGTGTTTTTTCTGGGTCATAGAAAATCCTACTGTAATTAGGGCAGTAGGTGGCTTGTAGTCCATCTACCACGGTATCTAGTACGTCACCAATCGTAGCATCTGTTTTAGCTTGCTTGGTTAGCACCTTAAAATATTCGGGTTGTGTGACTACCAGAAGTTTGATGTTCATGTCCAGTAGGTGAGGCAGAAGCTCTGACAGATACTCCTTAATCTCTCCTACTGGGGTTTTCTTCTTTCCTCTTGAGATATGAAGATCGCAAAGAATTACTTCCTTGTCATACTGGGAAAGATAGGGGTCGTAGTAGTGTCGCTTTGCCTCCACTGGTTGTAGTCTAGGGGTCATCACAGCAATCTCTGCTGGGCCACCTTTTCCCAATACTTCATATTTCATAGGCTATTTCCTTATTCGAACAGGTCTTTCACTGCTTCCTCTATAACTTCACGTTTAGAGGCCCCACCATTGTACCAATGACACATGATATGTGGGGTAAATCGAAAGTCCTGACTGAAAGTCATGGTTCCACCATACTCATTCATTGAGCATTCAACTGGTGTCACCTCATACAGGATACCACCGTTAACACGGAAGTACATTTTTCCATCTTGTTGATCTTCCCAGTCATAGTAGTCGTCATCATCTTCTATGGTGGGTACATCGGTACGGGTAGATTCTCGAACCTTACCGTAAAAGAATTCCATATCGCTCATAATCCAGCCTCCGTTGGATGGTTTTTAACTCGCACCCTTGGTTTCTTGTCTTCTTCACGATTCGAGAAGAACAGAGTCATATCAGGATGCTCAATGGAGAAGGACTGCTGATGTAACCCAATCATCAAATCCATAGCAAGCTCAAAAGAAAGGTCTTTTAATTCGACTGGGGTCTTAGGGAATCTTGCATAGTTGATGAGTGTGACACAGAAACCACTCTCTTCACCACCTGTATATATGTAGTTCACTGGATATATGCTTACGCACATACCCCGTTCACAGAACTTACGGCAAATCTCTTCTGCATTGGCATAGTTACCTGCCATCCAGATACGAGATGTGAAAGGTGCTGCTGACTTACTGATCATGGTAGAATATCTCCATAATCGTTAAGTTTCATACGCTTACCGTTTTTATAGACACATATAGGATCGCCGGAATAGTGTCCGAAATACCAGTGCAGGATGGGTTGAATCGATTCCTCAGAACAATGAATTGTATGTTTGTTCGGAGTTGCCATTGAATTTTTGAACAAAATTTTGATCATCGTTTTCCTACCTTCCAGTAGTTATCTTCAATTAAGGCTGAGACAAACCACGCAAATATACATAGTAAAATCCAAGGCCAGAATGAAATGATGCCTCTATCCTCAAGCTCAATTATTGTAGCTAACACAACAACATCAAAGATGTTTAGTCTTGGTTTAAATAACCATTTCATTGGAAGTACCTTTCATCAAGCTCACCACGTATGTAGATTCGACTTCTAGGACGTGAGAGAGCCACGTAGAGCATCCGTGCAGTCATGTCACGGTTGGTTGATGTACTGATGTCACCAAGGTCTACAACTACTTCGTTGTAGGTAGAACCCTGTGCTTTGTGGGTGGTAGAAGCTGCAATGGGTCGAAGATCAGGATGTTTGTTCTTGATCGTGAAATATCGTTCCCAACGCTTCACACGGGCAAAATCCTTCAGCAATGCTGACCGCTGCATTGGGTTAGCAAATGACCTGAATTCGAATGGGATACCTGTGTGAATATCTTTTACTAGTAGATCATAAACCAAGTAAGACTTGGCAGTACCAAAGTCTTCCCAGTGGCTTCCTCGTTTCTCAACGATTTCAAGCATCTGTCCAGTGTATAAACGTAGCAGAGGAGTAATCTCTGCAGCTTCATTGTTTACTACGATCTCACCTTGTACAAGAGGTTCTTCATAACCTCTAAGTTCTCTGCAGAACTCATTATAGGCAATTACTGTATCGTTGGTATAACCTAAGATACGTTTCGTAGCATCTTCAGAATGGTAGTTACGTTCCAAGACTCCCTTTAGGGCTGGACCATCTACAAGGTCTATAACACCCGGAACAGGCTTAATCTTAAAGAATTCACCTGTTTCCACGGTCTTCTTGGCTTGGTCTACCAATTCTACGAGGGCAGGCTGCTCAGCATTCCTTACGGGTTCTGTTAGCAGGCTCTCCGACATGTGCTTCGAGTAAACGGGGCTAATACTCTCCTTAACGGGATTTAGCTGATTCTTGTCACCTACGTACAGAATTTTGCATTTACTCGTGGTTGCAGCATGAAGTTCTTCCATAAGAGTCGTATTCACCATCGACGCTTCGTCAATTATGAATAGAGTCCGGTCATGGACTGCCCAAACTTTAGTTCTCATGATCTTGGTTTCACCAGTCTTCCAGTTCTCAGAAAGACGGAGATTCAGAGCGGAATAAATAGTTTTAATACTATCTTCCATCTCAGGAATAGCTTGCTGCAATACTGCTGCAGCTTGGTTGGTAGTAGCTGTAACTTCGATATGATCTAAGTCAGCTTTACCTTTAACAATTTTCAAAATATCGGAAGCAATCTTTGAGATAAGAAACGACTTACCAGTTCCCGGACCACCAGCTACACGGTGTTCTTTACGTGTAGGGTCACAAAGAAAAGATACAATATCATTATATACCTGCCGTTGTCCCTGATTTAGTGTAGCCATGTGTGCCTCTCATTGCAGTATTCTGCTAACTGTAAGAACTCTCCGGTTCTATAAAGGTTATTAGGTAGTTCCAGAACAGAAGGGTGATATAGGACAACACCTCTGAATCCTCTTAGGTTATCCACAAATCCTTGTGTCATAACCATGAACTTGAATGTGGTAATGATCATGCTTGATTCTGATTGTTTGAATTCAAGCGTTCTATGCTGACGTTGCATTTTCCATGCACCGTATTTGAGCCGAACTCTGTCTAGGAAATCTACAGCCATCGTATGAGTAGGACAGACGTAATAAACGCATACGTGATGTTCTAGGCATTTGGTTACTGCCTCATGGTTCCCAATCATAGTTCTCTCCTAAAAGTAAAAAGACCCTCCCTGACAGTCTCCTTGGGGAGAAGTCTGCCTTTGGTAGGGAGGGTCATATAGTGACTAGCTACACTTAGACCAGCCACACTCTTGACATGTTGGGCATCCAGATTGAACTACAAGAGCGTACTCACCACACGAAGGACATTGATTAGGTGTCCCTGCTGTCACGATCTGAGGTGGCTCAAGAGCCTCATCCCCGTCTTCGGTGCTCGTGTTAGCTTTATTCTCCAATGTAGTGGCAGGTTGCACAGAGGGCTTGCTACCGTCTTCTGGGGTCGATTGATACCCAATTGCCATCAGGTAATTGTCCAAGGTTTTCCCTAATAGGGCAACCAAAGAAGGACAATATTTTCCATCTATCCATTCACCACCTTGAGGATCATGAATCTGTTTCAGTTCTTCAACTACGAAACGGATGTCACCACCCCTACGGAATACAGCACTAACCATACGAGTAAGTGCAGCAACCCATGCTTGGTGTGTTGGATTTTTGGTTGTTATGAACACTTCTTGAGGAACCCACCAACCTTCGGCTCCGGGTGCGTGTGTGAATGTCACGTAATACGCATTGCCTTGCCACTTCAGTTTGAAGGTCTTTCCGTCCAGTTCATAAGGTCGATCAGCCAATACCGGACCACTCACTGCAACGGGGGTATCCTCGTCCGCTTCTACTTCCGGGGTTTCATCTTTTGGCTTATCGGATTCTACAGATAGGACTGAACCAAGTACGTCATTAGGACGATATGTGGTACAACCCTTACAGCCTCGATCATATGCATCGATGTACACATTAGCGAAGTCTTCCATAGAAATATCTTCAGGTAGGTTCACTGTCTTAGAGATAGATGAATCCACCCATTCTTGTGCTGCAGCCTGAATAGCTACATGGTCTTCAGGTGTCAGGTCTTGAGCAGTACACCAGTATTTTTCATGCCATTTATTGAGGTCATCATATACTTCATTAGAAGAGGCATTTTCTAGTAGTTGGTTAAATACTAATACGGATGCTGCATAGACCTTTTCTTCAATCTTAGAACCATCTTTCTGCAGAACTTTACGAGTATACATTCCTGCAAAGTTTGGCTCTACACCACTAGAAATGTTCCCCATATAGAGGCTCATAGTTCCTGTAGGTGCGATTGAGATTAGGTGAGAGTTGCGAATACCATGAACGACAATCGCATCTTTCAGTCCTTGACTTAGTTTACGAGCATGACCATGGATAGTCATCAACTCACGATTAGCCAGTTCAGCTAATACCGGAGCACAACCATACTTTTTGGCTAGGTCCACAGATGCACTATAAGCAGCATGTGTCATTTGACGAAGAACAGCACGAGTGAAGTCTTGAGATTCTTGATCCCCATACTTCATACCGAGCATAAACATAGCGTCTGCAAGTCCGGTTACACCTAGACCCATACGACGCTTATGCATTGCTTCTTCTCGTTGAGCTTCCAGAGGGAAGTTACTGATATCAATAACACAATCTGTCAGTTCTACAGCAATACCTGTAACCCGTTTCATTTCGTCATAGTCAAATTCAGCTTCATCAGTGAATGCGTTTTTGACGAACTTGGTCAGGTTCAGTGAACCAAGAAGACATGCACCATAAGGGGGCAGAGGCTGTTCACCACAGGGGTTAGTAGCCATAATGGTTTCTGCAAACCACAGGTTATTCTCTTGGTTAATCCGGTCAATGAAGATCACACCGGGTTCTGCATGGTGATAGGTCTCAGCCATGATCAGTTCCCAGAGTTCCTTAGCATTAACGTACTCGTAGATGTATTTACCACCTTCATCTTGACCCAAACCAGAGTCAATCATTGGAGGTTCTTCATGAACCAAGGCAATGTCTTCTCCGGTTTTAACCTTATTCAAGAGTTCATCTGTGACAAGTACAGACATATTGAATTGGTTAAGACGACCTTTCTCACGTTTTGCAGTGATGAAGTCTTTGATGTTTGGATGGTTGCACATCATGGTAGCCATCATAGCTCCACGACGACCACCTGCACTCATGATAGTGTGACACATACGGTTCCACACATCCATAAAGCTTAGGGGGCCAGAGGCTTCAGCTTCTACACCTTTTACAAAGGCTGTATCAGGCCGAATAGTAGAGAAGTCGTAACCGATCCCTCCACCTTGTTGCATGGTCAGTGCTGCTTCCTTGAGCATATCAAAGATACCTTCAAGGCTGTCAGGGATAGTTCCCATAACGAAGCAGTTGAACAGCGTTACATTCCTACCAGTACCTGCACCCGCTACAATACGGCCTGCAGGAGAGAATTTGAAATCCTCAAGAATGCTATAGAATCGTCGGAATGGCTCACCCTGTTCTCCAATCGGATAACGTCCCGATTGAGCACAAGCATTTGCGATTCGATTCCACGTGTCAGTTACATCTTGGTCAGATGCATACTCAACACGATTGGTTTTAAACTGGTATTTTGATTCCCATACTGATTGACAGATGGGTTGAGGGAAGATTTGGGTCATGTGGTCCTCATGGTGTTTGGTTTAGGGAAAGGTCTTTGGTGTACCAAGGTCACTTGACGTGGGTCAATCCCTTTTCAGATAGGTTTTTTGTTTGTACCCGAGACAAAACGTAAATCCATATCTGGATCAGTACGTTGCACAGTTTCACCATTTTCAAGTATTACATCATCGTTACCGTAGCCTTGTTGATGAGCCTGAACCATGTCCTCATAACTGCTATAATGTTCAGCTTCACCACCCATCATAGTAGTGATGTAATTAATCCCTTGACCGAAGGCATGACGCTCCTCAGCAGTACGAAAATACTGAGGTTGATGAATACCAGCAGATGAAGCCAGACCCAATGGATAGCCCTCTTCACGAGCGTTATACATAACGTATGAGAGTTCTTCCATCGAGTCGGCATTGATCATCAATTGGCGATAATCCTCCGAAGCGATTCGAGCAGCTAGACGATTACGCCATTTGTAGATCAATATTTGGATTTTATTCATTCCGTTAGTTCCTGTATTCTATCGGAAATTTGTTCAAGAGACATGCTTCCGAAGTTGATAATTTCAATGCCGTAATCTTGGGCAATACGTAGAGCTTGCCCAGTTCCTCCGACAGGTTTTCCGTTAGGGGTCCAACAAAGTACAAAGCTGCACGGTTTATCCAATGTTGCTCCAAGAATCTGGTAACAGTTCCTTGCATGGAAATCCCGTCCACGATCTGAAACGATATTCCAGTTTGGATGGTATTTTTTGGCAAGCAACCGTGCTTCTTTTGTGGTTCCCCAGAGAGGAGATTGATTTTTGTTAAATCCCTTCCACGGCAGAAAGATGTGCTTGCTTCCCTCCACTTGATCACATCCTCTTTCGAAAGCAGAGTCAGCACCCTTTGCTCCACCACTTCGTAGGAGATATCCCCAAGAACCGAGGAATCTGGCAGCAGACTCCATAGCTTTGAGGATATCTTCAGGGGTTTCTCTAGACCCAATTCCTGCATAGCACTTATTTTTCATAAGGCTTGGTTGGGAACATTGTCTTTTTCCAACCCCAATTTGAATGGAATTTGTCTGTCTGGATTTGACCTGAAATCTGAGACTTAAACATTCCATCTTTCATATCCCAGTAGATACCAGAGGGAATATCTTTGGTCATGGTTTCAGGGTACTCAGTGATAGGAGCACCTTTATCCATTGGACCTTCTCCAATGATAAGATCAGAGGTATCTCCCCATCCAGAGTACTTGTTATTAGTAGCAATTGGGGGTGTATTTTCTTGAATGTATTCTACGATTTCACTCAGGGGCATCCAGTGTGGTTGACCATCAGTACCCATGACACGAACCTCAGAGGCATTTCCGTCCGGGAAACCATAACTAACATCAGGAACAGGGTCATAATCCATAGCAGCTTTTGCTTGAGATTCCTCTTCAAAAATGAAGTCATTCCATGCTGCTCCTGATTTACCGGGGAATTCGTGAAAAGGGCTGTAGAATTTAGGACGGTAGTAGAGTTCTTCTACTTCTCTGAGGGTGAGAGGCCCAACGATATTGCCAGCTTCCGTGGCAACCATGATACGAACACCATTTTCAGTAACTGTGACTCGGGTAACAACACTATTTCCTGTTTGTCTTCCATCACGAGTGGGAAGCAAAGCTCCAAACACGGTGTAATCATTAGTTGCACCTTTTGCCCAAGGTGGGATAGGAGATTTAATTTTTACAGACATAGTTATTTTCCTTTGTGATCTTTACCAGTCATACGTAGGCAAAGCATTCAGAATAGGGCCATCTTGATCTACGTATACGTATTCTGCCCCTTCCGACTCTGCCATAGAAATTAGCGGTGCAAGGTCTATACATTCTACCCACTTGAGGTCTTTGGTATAGAACATCACCCCATAATCCCCCTGAAGAGTATTACCTGCAGCATTCTGGAGAACTTCCATCGTCTTTTGGGTGACGTGAGCGCTGGATACGTCTAAGAATTTACGACAATGTGTACTCATAGTTTCTCAGTTCCTTTGTCGATGATGTTCATGTCTGGCTTTCCTCTGTGAGGGCTTCGACATATCTTGCGGCTTGGTATTCGTACTTGTTGCGCAGTTCGATTGCCGCCTCATCCAGCCCTTGCAGACGTCCGCGCTCCTCTGCCTCAGGTATGACGGTAGCCTTACCTACAGCTACGCCAACTTTGTAAGCGTGTCGGTTTGGTGCATCGAGCGCCGCCTCCAACTCTTCCACACGGGCTGAGAGGGCGCGAAGCATGTGTTGAGCGTCTGCAAATACCTCAACAGCATCAACACCCAGCCCATTTATAACGCGCTCTACTGTCTCTCGGGTGATGTTGGTCATTGGGATTCCGGTTTCTTCATAATACTTTTCATTGTACGACATGTGTGATCTCCATGAAAAATAAGTAAGTCTCTTCGTTGAGAAGGGCTTAGGTCTGGAACTTTACTTGTATCCATTCCAGCACGTTCAGCAGCACGAACAATCATTTGCTCATGCTCTCTGTCTGCTTCCCGAACAGCTTCTAGTTTACGTTTGTAGATCAAACGTTCTTTGGCACTCATCATGGGAAAGTACCCCAGTACCGTTTCTCAACCATGTATTCTTTGAAGAGAGGTTCCCATGCACTATCGAAGAGACAGTTGTCAGGGGAATTAACGAACATACGGGCAATGTCTTTTGGGTTTAAACCAGCAAGACCACATCCAATTTGTGTGACCTGAAATTCCATGTTGGGGTGTTTCCGAGCAAAATCATTGAACTGTCCAACATATTTCTCAATGCTAATTAGGTCCAAGGTTTTGATATTTCGGTCTTTGGTTGGAATTGCATAGCTCTGGCCGTGATGACCAATGCCTTTCTTCCAAACTGCACCCTTACGATTAAGGGCGAAACGTGCTGCACCAGCACCGTGAATTCCTGCTTCGTTACTTCCGAATACGAAGATCATTGTCTTACTCCTTGGTTTAAAAGTGAGCAGTTATAAAGACATGCTCAGGTCTATATTATGTCGCTATACTAAATAATCTCCATACGAGGTCCGACCCCTCGCGGTTGTTTAGTATCTTTAACGATGCCCCTTTTACCCAATTCGAAAGTACCTGCGATATGGTACTGCAACCTACAACTCACTAACAGTAGGAGGATAAGCAGTGACAACAATATCACTATATTCATTTGGTGACCTTATTCCTTTTCTTTGTTCTTTTCGGGTTCTCCATCTTGGTCTGTACCATCTGGATTACCGTTGGGGCCTCCACCACCCTGTCCGGGGTTAGAGGAATCATGACCATCGTCATCGTTACCATGGCCATTATTTCCATTACCGTTGCCTTTATCAGGCTCATCGGGATCAGTAGGGTCTGACGGACCATCATCACCTACATCAGGCTTATCAGGAACGTCATTGTCGCCCCCATCAGAAGGATCAGAAGGAGGATCGATGTCCAGTTTATCCCCTGAAGGCTTGTCCCCACCATTGTCGGGAGGATTAGAGCTACTATCAGAAGTAGGCTCAGAGCTTGAAGTGTTGTCATTGGACCGTCGATCATCTTGGTCTCCACAGGATGTAAATGTGTCAATATTGTCACAGTGATATAGCACACCGGGAGCACATGCTGTAAGTACAAGCAATCCCAGACCTGCTATCATTAGTTGAATAAAGCGAATCATGATTTTCTCCTCTCATCGCGTAACTTTTGGTTCTGTTTGTGGGTCACCATTTGTAAGTGATCCGGGTTACAGCAGATTCTGTTATTACATTTATGATCAATCTGCTTCTTTCCGGGTATGTACCCGAAGAAGATAGTAAACATGACGATGTGTACTGCTACGGTTTGTCCATCTAAGGACATGCGACCATAACCACCACCACGACCTTTACCGGAAGTCGGACCTTGCCATTCCCAACATCCCGTATTGTGATTTATAACAACACGGAGCATTATTTTGTCAAAAATCTTTTTCCGTCGATCAGTCAGAGTGTTGATTATGGTACGCACACACATTGTCTTTCCTTAAAAGTCTTTAGTTACCAGACGTTTACCTTTGAACCATGTTGAAGGACTACGCTGATACTGATAGTCGAAGTTGGCATCTACAACTGTGTAGATTGACCCTTCCTCAGAAACGACAAGATCATCATTACTGAGTTGAGCACCTTCGCTAATCAAGAAGTAGAATTCACGTCCGTTGTTAGCTGCACGGAGTTTGATACCACGCTGTTTAAATTCACGGAGGTTATCCATTACATGAGTTTCTAGATATCCATCTCGGAATTCCAGAATCATCATCCCTTCTTTGGTTGTACCTACATGGGTTCCGATGATGTCAGTTGTCGGACGATTAGCCCGAGCAGTTTTCAGCATAAATTGTTTCACTTTGGGTTCTCCACTTTTTCGGTAGTATTCACGATTGTAGTATGAGGCATTGCAGATTGGTTTATCCCAATAAACAAACTCCTCATTGGCACGAGTTTGACAACAGCAAGCCGCAAAAGGAGCCTCAAAATCAAAGTTGGTAACGGGATAATAGCTGTTGTTAGCATATTTAGCTCGAATGCGATTCATACATGGGCTTACCCAAATGACTTGCATCATAGTCCAGCCTCTCTTGAGACGGACAAGTTCTCCTACGGCGAATGCCATAATTATTTCTCCATTGATGGTTGATACCAAAAAAGAAACCTCCCACATAGCGGCGGACGGGGAACGCCTGTGGGAGGTTTCATAAACCCTGCGTCACTTCAGGGTTTTATCCGGTAGATAGCCCGGATTAGGTTGCGTTGACTGCTTTCACAATCTTGGCTTCCTGTTTAGCTGTCAGACCAAGCGACAACCAGCCTTTCTTACGAGCTTTTTTGAAGCTCAGAAGATCAGCAAGTTTCACTTCTCCTGCCAGCCATTGTTCGTACATGTGAACAGTACGCTCTTTAATGGTCATATTAGCAGCTTTCGATGCAACATACCCATCATAATCGTACTTGTCAGCCCACCGTCCCAAAGAACGTGTGGATGTACCAACTTTAGCAGCAATTGCGGACTTGGTAAGATTACCAACTCGCATCATATCAAATGCAGCGATGACCTCTTTAGGTGCATCATCCCATGCTGCATTAGACGATGCAGACCGTTTCATATTTCGAGCCATATTGACTACTCCTTTACCATCCTCTTTGGGGTCTTTTGCAAGAGATTTACCAGAGGATTCTGCTACTGGTTTAGAAGCTGGTTCGTCCAGAACGGTATCTGTAATAGGCAGTTTTTCAAGCATACACTTCTTACCTACTTTGATGCTGGTAGTCATAGGAACAATACGTCCCTCTACCAAGTCTTTGATCAGACTTTCAAAGTCCGAAGCATCATCAGAGGAACCAGAGCATACTACATCATGGCTTGCACCACTCAGTACACCTACTACGTCATAACTCATTACACGTGCTTTGGTGTCTTCACCGTGAGGCACTGCAATAAAGTCTTCTGGGTTCACCAGCACCATCAGAGTATGAGAGCCTGTGAAGCCTCCCAGATACCCCAGATTGGCTACGTGCAGACCGTGTGAACACGAACGGTTACGATCAGGGTCAACCCCATCGATATCCATCCATACACGGCAACCTACGTTCTGGATAATTGTACCAGAATGACAATCAACAAAGTCATTACCACGTTTGTTCACTCGCTTATATGCGATGATACGACCATCATTGGTCAATGGCATTTCAGACTTACTGATGAATGACATAAGGTCTTCTGCACTGTGACGACGATCCTTAGCTACCTTACCGACCCGTAGCATGAATTCTGCTACTGCAGGGCTGTTCTCACGTGCAGACCGCTTAGCGTGGCCTGTGAGAGCTTCTACGGCAGGGATAACTACCTCTTCGTCTTCGACTTTGGCAACTACTTCGATCTTTTTGGGGAAGAAGATGCCTTGTATCTCAACACCATCTATTACGCGAGTAATAAGCTGCCCAGTTTCCTCATATTCGGGGGGGATAGCTGTATTGATGATGAGATAATCGTTGAAGTCGATTTCAACGACATTATCCCCAGTAAGCCGAGGCGTCAGATCAGCCGATAGACGTGCTGTATCATGTGGCCCTTCCATGGGGACAACCAAAGCCTCACCTTGCTCAGTGAACATGGTGAGTTGGGTTTCAGATGCGAGTAGAGCTACTACTCGTTTAAGGTTTTTGTCGGTCATGACATATCCTTTAGATTGTGCGGAGGAACCGCATTAATTTTTCGCTAAAGACTTTGACTTCTCCGGGTTTCATAGTTGAGAGCATTGTACTCAAATGATATCCATCCAGAATGTGAAGCTGCTTTGATACTTTCTCAAGTTGAACCAATTTAGGTGAACACTTGATGTCGCTCATACCTCCTAGGATTTTATTCCGAAGGTTACGAGATACAATATCGGTACAACGCTCGTCTTTAACATCATCTAGGAATTGGAGGTCTTCCATGAATTCCTCTTTTTCCTTGGTTCGTAGATACGGAAGCTGCAAGAGTTTCTGGAACTCAGGCAAACGTAGCAGTCGGCTTGGAATATCTCCATGCTTATGTGCATAATAGTGGAGGTACAACCTCTCTAGGCGTTCTTTATTATCAAGAAGCTTTTCCGTTTTCTTACGAATACGTACAGAGACATGAGATGCCCCTTTACGTTCTAGTTTGCCATTCTGGTTCTTATTGAACACAACAATGGTTTCCGGCCAGTTCTTCTTAATATGCCGTAACATACGAGAAGAACAACGATTTCCCCGATTATAGTAATCATCCAGTGCTGTTTCTGTAACGTTGATGAACGTCTTAGAATATTCAACACCGTCATCAATATGTTGTTCTACCCAACGATCTGATGAAGGACGTAGAGGCCAGAAAAGAGTCTTTGGTTTTTGAATAACCACTTCCTCTTGAACAGGATTACCTTTGCCATCAAGACTCTCTAGTAGTTCTGTCTTTGGTTTAGGCTTATGAAGCTCTTTGACAATGGTATAGCCTTCACCTTCTAGGAAGGTACGAGCTTTTTCAAGTTTACCTACTCCAACGATAAACGCAGGAAATGGGCAACCATGACCACCAAAATCAGAGATTTCGTAACCGCTTCTACCTTTCTTTGCATTAAAGTATCCACGAGTTTCGACATAACTCTCATTCAAAGCTGCTGCTGTTTCCGCAATGACAATCTTTTTATGCATCATCATACGGGGGTTTTCTTCTTGTCCCTCACGATGATTATATAGACGATCAATACGAATTTCTGCAGCAGTTTGTTTACGGTTGTTTTCGATGTCCTGTTTGATTTTTTGGCTCAGTCTCCATGTCAAGTGAGGCACATTACCTTTTGCATGGTTACGCCCACCATTTAGGACATCCCAACGATTACCCCAACCACGATCCTTGAGACGGATAGCAATTGGTTTCTTAATCTTAAGAGCCTTGGTTAGTTGATAGGCAGTTAGAGTTGTTTCCTCTACCCACCTACCCCAGTAGTCATCTACAAGATTCCTACTACCTACGATGTACTTACGGAACTTGTAGGCTTCATTCGGAAAGAAGGTATTTAGGGCCTTAATTTTGATCTTATTAAGACCTTCAAAACCACCTTTGGCATACCTTGGCAGTCTAGTTGTGGTCAGCACGATACGAACCAAAGCTTTCCACATATCAGGGTTAACACCTTCAGGGGGGTAACCACTGATAAGATGGTATAGTTCCGTACCATTGTGGATACAACGTTCAGGTTGTTTTCCTGCACCAGCTCTAAGCAAAGCATGGGTAATGAACTCAGGAGGCACATCATTGTTCTTTAGTTGTTGGACAATACCATGCATCACCATGTCAATTGCTGGTTCCATCAGTTCATTAATGGACTCCATTGCAATTTCCATCTGAACAAGGATGTATTCGATGGTTTGGCTGTTGAAGTTTAGACCTTCACGGTTGGGCAAAGGACACAACGTATCAGGTGGAAATGAGAAGTAGAAAGTTCCGATTTTGGAAGACAAATCGGACAACATATTGAATTCTTTCTCATATTCATCACGAGAATGGATTGGATAACGAACACCACCATAGATAGCCATGAGTTCTGCATCAGCGTTCATGTCACTAGCATTGAAGAATGTGTTGTATGGTGGAGTAGGGTTATCGAAGCACATTGGATTAGGGCTAGAATTCTCAATCGTCAGTTGCAGACGAATACCTGATTTCCACATCAATTCATGGATATACCGCTCTGTTCGCATCATATCATTGATAGTTTTGAGTGGAATAGAAACCATGAGTCCAGTTTCGTCAGTTGGTACGTCAGACATGATTGTCGTCAGACCCGGCCCACCGTTATTTTCCTCACATGAGCGTTGAGCAAGATACATGCTTTTTACGCCATTGTGGTGACTTACCACTGTGAACGAATCGGTGTAGGCATAGGGGGATTTGGAGCCAAGTCCAAAGCCACCAGTTGCGTTACTGTCTTCGCGTTTGGTTGATGCACCATAGATACAATAGATCGGGATCATATCTTCTTTCGAGATACCCGGACCAAAATCACGAATGACTAGGCCAGCAGATTCCGAGATTGTTACCTCAATTGGTTTATCAGTACAGTTGCCCATTTTGTGGGCATCCCAAGCGTTAAAAAGAACCTCTTGGATCGATGTCCGAAGAGGGTTGCCATAAAATCCGGTGGACAACATGGACATCATCATAGGGTCATTAGAGACGCCATAAGTGGCTGTGCCTGCTGTTTTTCCTACGAGTACCTGAGTGGACTCATTTCCGGTCTTCATAACTTGCATGGTTCTATTCTCCTAAAAAGTAAAAACCCCCCTGCGTTATTGCAGAGGGGCTAAAGGTAGAGCCATTACAGCCCTAAATGACATGGTGTCTTCACTTTCGTTCTTAGTTAGCCTTCCTTTGAAGGGAAACCAGAAAAGAGAGATTACACCGCGTCGTTAATCCACTGTCGTACTGCCAGTTTAGTTTGGCTACCGACAAGAGTATCTCGTACCATACCTTCATTAACTAGAACTAAGGTAGGTACTGACCGTACTCCTAGATCAGAGGCAGTACGAGAGGCACTCTGTACGTCCATCTGGACGAATTGAATGTCACCCTGCATCTGTTCTGCTAGGTGTTCCAGTTCAGGTTTCATAGCCTTACAAGGCTGACACCAACTACCTGTGAACGCTACTACAGTAGGTAGTTCAGCTTCACGTACTTCGGTTTGGAACTCACGGTCTTCGATTTCACGCATCGGTATCTCCTTTGATTGCTTTATCGATTTGAGCAGCATGGTACTCTTCCAGTTTAGTAACTAGAGGTTTCATGTCTGGTTCTTGGTAGTTAGGCCCCTTCAGGACTTTACCTACAGGCTTTCCATCTGAACCATCACTACGGATGACGGAACCGTCTTCAGCCAGCTTGGTCATGTTTGAGGCATGAACCAGAATAAAAGCTTGCACTACGATGTCCAGAGGAATTCGATGGTCGTTAGTCACCTTAGAGACGACTGCACAGCAATGTTCGAAGATTTCTTCAATCTCTGCATGTTTTTCTTCAGTTAATACTTCAGAAGGATGCAGAGGCATTGTGTTGTAGAAACCAGCAGTAACATAAATGGTGTCACCAAGTTCTTTGAGGATATTCTCAATTGGTTCATCCAAATGTGCTCTTTCAAGCTCACCGGCTTCTTCCTTCATGAGCTTTGCCCAGAAGGTGAAATCCAGAGGAGGTTCAAACACACGAATAAATTCTCGTTGTGTTTCAAACACCTCTAGAGGTAGTTGTTGTGTAAACATGGTTAGATTCCTTTTTGGGTTTTTCACCAGAGAAAGGAGGTTAAGCAGCTTTTGATACAGGAATCAACTTCAAATCATCCCATTCAAACTCACCACACAAGTTATCGAATTGTATTCTGGAACCTGACCAAGACCAAAATCGATCTGTGGTCAGTTCCTTTGCATTCATATGTAACCATCTGGTTGGTATTGATGATATATCTACGGCTCGAAATAACTCTTGTGTGACGGGTCTTTTCATTCTGATTATCCTGTTATTGGTTGTTTTTATGCTTTCAGGTCACCGATCAGGGAAAACGTATTATTACCCTTGGGGACCAAGGTCGCTGCTCCGTATTGGCCTGCAATTTTCAGATGCCCACTCAAGCTATTTATCGTGACATTCGTTCCTGCCACGAAAGACACTTCCGTAGTGTCTACTTGCTCGAATACGACAGGCTGGGTGTTCGTCAGATTTTCTGGGATCGTAACTGTTGACACACCGGTCAGTTCAACGTGTTTTCGGCCTTCAAGATGGGTATCGCTGATTGAGAAGTTGGCGGTCTCTGACACGATGTCTTTCAGGTTCACCCACTCTGCTTCGAAATCATTATCTGAGGATTTGACCAGCACCTGTCCTTTGGTCCCGCCAGCCGGAACCCCGACAATACCGTCAACCGCTGGTGTGCCGATCTTGAACTCAACTTCGTAAAGATAGGGGTTGTTTGACCAGTTCCCGGACACACCCAGCATCCGATATAACGTGTAGCTGTTTGTGGCGTCTAGGTCCATCGGGTTTGTCTGTGAGGTCGCCCCGCCGAGAACATACTCAGAACATAGGTCCGTCCAGTCTAACCCGTTGTTCGACCCCTGCCATTTCACGGTGGCGTGGGTGGTTGCATTGCTCTGCCGCCAGCGGACCTCTTCAATGACTTTCTTTTCTATGAACTGGAACACAAGTTCCTCGCCCGCAGCAGCGCCCGTAGCGAAGTAAGGGCCGTTGTTGTCCAGCCCGTTAATCAAGTCATTGAAGTCGTTTACAAAGGAAATTGTCGTAGAGAGCAAAATGACCCCACTACGATTCCCTGTCCCGCCTTCATTGTTGTAGGATGGCGCAACTGCTGCTTTTGGAGTACCTAGCAAGTCACTTGCGAGAACCCAAGATACATCACCGTCCGTGGCGCTGTTCTTTTTGAGGATTTCGTTTACATCGCCGCCCGCAGGTAATCCACTCCCGCCCCCACTTCCCGGCGTCTTCCAATCGGTCTGGCCCAGTTCCGCGTCGATAGTAGCAACTATCTCGGTCCCTGTCTGATCACCGGTCGCACCCGCTTCGATGTTGTTCAGCTTGGTGAGCAAAGCATCGGTCAATGCATTGGTATTGGGGTTGTTTTCATAGGCGGCTTTCACCTGCGCGTCGGTCATTGACCCTCCACCACCACTGCCATTTTCTTGAACCCAAACAGCAGCACCATCTGTGTTGTCCACACAGGTATAGGTGTTGTCATTGGTTACATCTACCCATCGAGAGCCAATTGAATAACCTTCTGAGGTGTCGTTATTCGCAGTTGGGGCAGAGGTAGCTGCAAGGTTATTTTGCAGACCTCCCACACCAGAACCGGGTACGGTATCCCCAACGGGAAGTTCTTGCAGTTGTCCATTAATCAGGACTAACGGTTTACGTTCAGCCATCGGGGATACCTTCTATTTATGCCAGCAGGATCGGTTCTTTCGGATCGAAGTTAACGACCGTATCGTTAACCGCTGTGCCGAGTTTTTGCACAATATTACCAGCAGTGCTAGGAGCAATATGTGTTGCAGTACCCGGAGTTGTACTCAAATACATGGGACCGGGAGTCAATCCTGACAGGTTACCGTTCAAACCACTCCAATAAACAGTAGCAGTCTCACCACTGTTCACGTCAGCAAGAACGAATCCATTAGCAGGAGCAACAGCAGTAGAGGCATCAGCCTTACGTGCTTTCATGGTTCCAGCATCATTGAATACGTTTACGAAATCACCGTTAGCCAGAGCACCAAATGCAGGTACGTTAACAGTCTCTGCACCTACACCTGTAGGCATCATGGTTGCGTCTAGGCGTCCAGTACTATCTAGAGCTACAACTTTACCTTCGTTGCCTGCTCCACCAGCGTCAGCAGCTTCTACTTCACGGAAGCCACCTACTGAGTCGTGTTGAATAAACTTATCGGCCATTTCTTATACTCCTATTGTTGGAAACGGGTCCAGATTCACTTTGGTTGCTGTTAAAGCGAATCCGATCCTGCGAATTGCTCCAACTGGTGCTGTCTGAGTTAGCACACCTTGGTCCGAAATGAAAATCGGAGCATTGGGGGTCCATGTCCAGCCGCTGTCTTCATATAACCCTTCGCGGGTTACACGCATTGTCGTGCTTGCATTACCTGCAAATGGGGTGATCCCTGCATAATGATCTAGATTGGTTTGATCACAGTAAACACCACCGTAAGTAACTGCTCTTAAAGCATTTACATTAACAGTAAGGTCTACTTCAACCTCTACCGTTCCGGGTAGTTCTGTGATTCCATCACCTAAACCAACACCTAGAACAATGGTTTCTTGTGTGAGGCTAATCTCAAACTCACCAGTAGTCATTGCTTCTTTGGTAATATGTAGTTCGTACTCAGGCCCAAGATCAGCCTGAAGTTCAAGGTCCGACATATGCTGTCACTCCTCTTTCTACGTCCAAGATGAAGGTAGGACTGTGAACTACATCCCCGTTGGTTTTGGTGAACATTACATCACATTCCAAAGGTTTAAGGGGGAAATCCTTGGTAACGCTAGGAGAAGCGAGAAGGTTAAACTGCCCTACTGAGGGGGTAACCATCTGAACTTGCAGAGGAGCAATGAGTTTAGACCCATACCGGACCTCTGAAGTAATAGTCCATCCTGTGATATCCACACCTAAGCTATTCTGCTGTAGGTGCATTGGGATTCTCAGGGAACTTCCGGGTTTGAATTTATATACGACTTCACAGGTCATACGAATATCCTCTTAATTGGTGCTTGTCCTGTAACAGATAGCACTTGACAGTTCCAGAGGATATAAAAAAGACCCCTCCCTGTTATCTATAGGGAGGGGTCTGCGTAATACCTACCATATAACGGTAGGGTTAAATTACAGGTTTGTCGGAAGGTTTGATGCTTCCAGAGGCCGACGAGCAGCAGCAGCTACTACGACACGAGTCATTGCACTTTCAGCAACAACCGACTCAGCACCAGTGTCAACACGCTTTACGCGATAACGGGTGGCTTCGTCGCCCTTGATTTCATAACCTTCAACGGTGCTTTCGTTACCACCAACGGTAACTCGGGTGCCTACAGGCCAGTTGCGTACACGTGTTGCCATTATACTATCCTTTCAATGTCTGTGCGCACATACCATTCCCCTCCTACTACGGAGTGGTCGGATACCGGTATATACTCAAAGTTTGTACACTTTGTCAAAGTATCTACGTGTCCGATCATGAAGCCCATGTTCCAGATTTCTCCATCACAATAAGAGGCTGCACGATAATGGCCTGCACCCATCTGGTGAAATTCAGAGGCAATGCCCCAAGCATTACGGATAGGCCAGACTTCGTGTTTATGGTGATGACCACCAATTCCGGCCATACCAAGGTTACGTCTGTCAGGATAATGACAGGCTAGGAAGGCACCATCATAGTAAATCTTGTAGTTTCGATTTACCTCCTTACGAATGTCCTTTTCGTTCCATGCTTTTAGATCAGCATTGCCAACGAAGTTAATCTCAAACTCATCCAAACCTAATAGTTTGGGGATGGTAAAACCATGAAGATCAGATAGGACCGTTTTAAGGGCAGGGGTTGCTTCTGCTAGATGTCGGAAGAGTCTAAACTCATGGTTTCCTTCAATAAAATCTAGCTGAGCGTTAGGTGCTGCTTCCCGTGTTTGACGGATAAAGTCCAGAACCAAATTGATCTTACCAGTGACATCCCATTCACGGGGGTCTTGTTCGTACTTAGAGAACTCTGCAAGATCAAAGATATCACCATTAAAGATGATAAGCTCTGGTTGTACCCTCTTAACTGCATCCAACCAAACACGTTTCCAGAATGGATCGCAGTGCTCATCATGTACGTCTGAACAGGCCATAAAGGTCTGGAATCGTCCATTGTGAGGCTTGAGGTATTTGCCTTGGTAGTTACGCTTTTCTACGGTCATCTCGGCAATAAGATCGTGACCAGCGTGTTTTGCAATTTGCTTTTCTACTTTATGTGCGTGACGAGATAGGTCAATTCCTGCACTACGCTTAAATTCCGTGAAAGTACCAAAGTGTCGGTTCCATGTAGATTCACTAATGTTGGAATGAGTTCTGAACCAATTCCGACTGATGAACATATCAGGATGACGTTTGGCTAGTTTTCTTAGATAATCAATACACTCTTCTTTTGTGTATTCATGAAAGAGTCTTTCTTTCTCTGAAAGTGGTACAGGTCTACCGTGTGCTCCTAATCTTTGTCCTGCTTTTAGTTCTGGTTTCTTTTTTGTCTTTGGCTTGGTTTGTGACTTTTTTGGCATCGGGAAGTCCTTTCATCCATGGATGTCAAGACTCCCCTCTACTTTGTTATCGTTTACGGCGCAACCGAAACGGTAGCTACTTCACTCGCTTTGAACATTTCCAGTTGCCCATTTGTCTTGCGATAACTGCAAAGATCATGAAGGGAATTATTGGACTGTTCATAGATTTGAGCACGTAGTTTACGTACCTTTTCAGACTGGCTGAATCGTAGTCCAGTGAGGTCACCAGTAACTACAGCATACAGTTCATCCTGAGTCAGTTTAACGCTGTCACGCTGCTTCTCATAAGCTGCATAAGCCAATGGAAACCGTGCCTTAACCATGCCAGCAACTGCTTGAGCAAATTGACGAATTTCCCATTGGGAGTGTTCATCATCACGCAGCCAGAGGAACTTAAACATGTTGTTAAGATCGATTTTCCACACGACCTCAGTGTACATATTTTGAGGCAAAACCATGCGAGCAAGCTCACGAGAAAGGTCTACATCTTCATCAATGAAAGCCTCATAAGCTCCGTATGCGAGACGACAAACACGGTCTATTTCATTCTGAATATACTGGGGAGATTCCACCAAATCATCAGAACTACCTTGCCTATTGGTAACAGACTGTTTCTGAAGTCGGTCCAATTCTGGAACGTACCAAAGCTCAGGAATGATGCTATATCGGCCACTGTACTCATTCAGATTTGCCATCCGATGACGTACCCATTGACGCATTACGAAGATCGGCATCCTGATTTGGACTTTGATTTCGCACATCTCGAAAGGAGATGTATGAGCATGATCATATAGGTAACTAATAAGACCTTCATCTTTATTTACCTTCTTGGTTCCACGGCCATAGGATAGCCTTGCAGCCGCAGCAATATCTGCATCAGTTCCCATTGCATCAACGTACAATACATAGCCGTGATCCAATACAGGAACTGCTCCTTCTGGCATTTGTGACAGGTCAACTTTACTTTCCATATTTGTACTCCAAGTGGCTTACAAATCTAGCAACATTACGATGTAGATCAGCAAGATCACCATTATTATCAATTACATAGTCAGGATTTGCGTTCTCTTTTGTGATGGTCATTGAACCAGTTTCAGGAGGGAGAACTACCGTTCTGTCTACCCATACGACTTGATCAAATAGGTGACGTGAAGGCTCTAACTCAGCCAGAGACCGCATACCAACGTACATATCGCATTCAGCGAGAATACCTCTAACAGTTCTGGTTTTGTCAGGAGTGTTGTAAGCAGCAATCATTTCGAACCATAGTTGACGATGATTAACACGATCCTCAAACATCTCATTGAAGTCTTTGTATTTAGCTATGCCCCAATTAGGCCATAGGATTTTCTGGCCTACAAAGACAGATGATGAGATGAAATGAAAACCATACTGCTTGTTGAGTATGTCCGCTACGGTGTCTTTACCATGACGGGCATACCCTAAGATCAATAGGCTTGGTTTTGTATCCATGGGATTACCTTTTCGTTAAGAAAGGGTACAGCCTCACAAATGAACACAGCTAGAGTTAGAATTCCAAGGATCACTATCACAAGGATTATCTTGTCTGCTGCATAGTCGATCTTATCCAGTGAGTCTGTACGATAAGGCTCACGTTCAATCAGATCAGCTATATAAAAGCAACCACCTGCGGCTATAAAACAGCCCATGATGATTACAAGACATATGATCATTATCATTTACTTCTCCGGGATTACGTACAAGTCACCATAATGAACATGATGATTTCTGCACCCTTTTTCAGTTGCAAACCAAATTGTATCCCAACTTGGTTCAGGTGGAATAGTCACCCTCAAATCAGTGAAGATGACTACAGCTTCAGGGTTGAGTTGTTCTAAACGTCTATACACAGGACCAAGGTTGGTAGAGCCACCAGCATTGATCTGAATATTGTTTACTTTTTCATCTTCCCGGAAGATTTTTTCAAAGACGACACGTGTGTCCCAGAGCATGATAGTCATTAGCTTTGGGTTAAGTAGTTCTTTGATGGTTTGTGCAGATGCAAGGAACTGGTTAGCCTGCTCTTGTGAGATTGAACCAGATACATCTAGACAGTACGCTAGATGAGCCAGACGGTTCTTACGTCCTGCTTTTGGGTATTTACCCTTGAGCCTAAAAGAGCCGGAATAGGGCCTTCTCGACGGACGCATATAGGTTCTCTTGCCACCAGAAAGAGGCTCAACCATGTACTTAGCAAAAATCTCTTCATAGGATTTCTCTTTCATTTGAATACGAAGAACATCATTAACGATTAGTCGATTCTGTCCACCCGGCATATTTTCTGAGAACCCATAAAGATTAGTAGATGTACCATCTTGCTGAGCTTTTTTGGCTTTCTCGGAGTTATCCTGAACTTGTTCATTGAAGGGTTTTCCTTCTTCGTCTTGTTTCAGGACTTCCTTCACCATATCCTCGATTTCTTCCTTACTAGGCTGCATCTTGGCTGGTTCAGGATTACCAGTGTCTTTACCTTCTTTCTTCTTTTGAAGAATCTCACGATAAATCTGAGTAGCACCTTTACCAGCATGTTTTTGGTCTAGCAAAATGCCTCCACCATCACCCCAACCAGTTTGGGATTCAACTTTGAAGCCATCCATTTTCAGGCCCCAATTGATAGCATAGTCAGTAGCCTCATTCCATGTATCAGGGTCTTTGTCTTCCATCCGGTCAAGGTGTTCCAAGACCAGATGGTAGATTTCATGGGCCATGATTGTCTTCTGTTCCTCATAGTCTAGAAGATTAAACCAATCAGGATTGAAGAAGATAAAGCCATGACCAGCACAAGCACGGGGGATTTGATAAGTCCACCACCATTTAATGTCTGATACATATGAAGACATACCTTGGAAACGTTTGTCTTTCGACATCATTTCTGAAGCAATGGCTTTCAATGTAGCATCAGCACTATTGAAGGTTTCTGTAGAATTCATCTATCAACTTGTCCTTTTGTTTCTTCATCTCACCTTGAGTAGGTGATTTGATTTTAGCTTCATGATTAGCTCGTCTTCGTTCCTGTTCCAGTTTTTGTTCGACCATACAATGTCTCTCAAATACCTTCTTGAAGTCATGAAGATCACTAGCTGCACAATCTCCACGAATGTATGCAGCCCAGTGCCTATGCCAGTCTTTCTGGATTTCATTGGTTACATATTCTATGTGGTCAACCCTGACCTCGTTGATGAAGTCAGGGTTGAAGTTAGTTTCATCAATTAAAGAGGCTTGACCCCCTTGGTTTACCTTTGTTGGTTGGTTGGGGAAATGAATTGCCTGAATCATCAGAATCAGGCTCCTCCTTCTCCATACCACCAGTGAAGCCAAGAAGCTCATCTACGCCAAGTCGTTTACCAATGTCTTCCACAAGTTTTTTGTCTGAGGCTGATTTACCAAGTCCAGACTTGATTTCTTTGTGGAAGAGTTCACAGCATTCTCCCCCCAAGCGATTAACGTACTTGAGCAGTGCGTCTCGGGTATTATCATCTCCTGCTACAAGAAAGTGGTCTGCAAGGGGTTTGACCATCCTAACTTTTCCAGCATGATTTCCCGGAATCCGGCAGGAAGATGGGGACTGGGCAACTTCGAATGGAAAGGGCAATGCAACTGCATCGTCATACTCCTCTCGGAATGAGTTAGCAGCAATAGCACCTACTGCAGAAATCAACATATAATGAGTGATTTCATCAATTGGTTCCATTGCAATCTCATCACTATCTACAGGAATACCGTTGGAATCAGTAGCAGGTTGTGCTTTTTTCCTAACAGCAGCTTCATGTTGATTCATGATCAACATTACAGATTCCCAACCACGAGGAGTTGCAAAAGACTCGTTCTCTTGTCTGTCTGCAGCAGCAATTGGAGAGTAGAGTTGATTCTTATTTGCTATGAAGTCAATCACCGAACCATTGCCGTTAGGAGACTTCTTAGCCCACTTAATCCAATCTGGTTTGTAGACAATCATCTCCACAGGCAACATACGTGTGATCAGTGTGTCAGGAAGCTCCCGAGCAATCGCACTATCAATAGCTCTATTACCCGCAGCAACGATACGACACTCAGGATGGATACGTTTACCACCGAGAGTACGATCAAGCAGAAGAGAATAGGTAGCTGCCAGTACTTCTTCTGAGGCGGAAGGGAGTTCATCAAGGAAGATAACCCACCCATTCTTTCCGTTAGGTAGCGGGTCACCCTCAAGAGGGAACATAGCAAAGGGTACATATTCAGACCGTCCTTGTGCATTCTTTTCGGGAAGACCGCTCAAATCTTCAGATAGCATCTGAGACAAGCGAACATCAATCATCTCAACGTTCAGGTCTTTACATACTGAGTGAACCACTTGTGATTTACCAATCGCAGCAGGGCCAGTAATGTAAGCTACCTTATTGATAGCCAGACAACGTTTGATGAAAGTATATACCTCAGACGGTTTCATCTGAGGTACAGTGGTTTTCTTAGACATGTGTTCATTCCTCTGGTGAAATATTAAAACCAGAAGAAAGAGTTAGACAGCTTTGATTTTGTACCCAGTAGCTCCATCTGGAATCTGTTTAGCTAGGGATGCAACCACCATTTTAGTGTTAGGGTTCTCAAACACACCCATGAACATCCAGTCATCTCGATAAGGTTGCTGTTCCATCGAGTGGTAAAAAGTCTTTGACTCTGGTTGAAAGTAGTAATAGCGTTGCATTTGCTTGGTCATGATTCTTTCCTCCTTCTGGGATTGGTCAAAAAATTAACCCCTCAACCAATTAAGGTCGAGGGGTTTTTTGTATCCTACCACTTATCCTAGTGTGTAGTTTCCATTCAGGATTACATCACGGGGAATATGTCCGGTTTTCTTAGCATTGACAGGCTTACCTAGCACTTGGCTAGTAATGTAAGTCAGCATATTGCTGTCGTTGATATCAGCCAAGATATTATTGTACTGACGACGCAAGTCATTGCCATAGTTGGGATGACACCGGAAGCAGTCATGTACTGCTAGGATATCGAATGGTTTATCAGGCAATGTCATCAGCAGTTTAGCGATAACATCAACATCAACCAAGTCGAGGTTGCACGGCAGGAGGTAATCCAGAATCCGTACAGTTAGAAAGCCTGATTGTTTGTAGGCTTCCCAGATTTCTTTAACCATACGAGTAGAATGGTTATCCTTCTCTTTGGTTCGTACATTGTGGGTAATCCAGTGAATCAGATCGACTGTCTTTTCTG
>CAKZOO010000062.1 GCA_937136455.1 uncultured Flavobacteriaceae bacterium
AAGGTTTCAAAGTTCGATACCGAGCTGATTTCTAACCAGCGATCTTGTCCTGCCGAAAAGAGTTCAAAATCATAGGTGAGGGCAGAAGTAAATCCTAGATCTCCTCCACAGAGTCTAAGAATTCTATAGGGAAGTTTTAATTCTCTGAGGATGTTTTGAACATGTACTACCATCTCTTCTAGAGCTTGGTATGAACGATCAGGGTGTTCTACTCGAACGCTTTCAACTTTGTCGAATTGATGAAGTCTGTTGAGACCTCTAACATGTGCTCCATAAGATCCTGCCTCTCTTCTAAAACAAGGAGTATAGGCTGTATATTGTATGGGTAATTCTTTTTCAGAAACAATGCTGTCTCTAAAGATATTGGTCACAGGTACTTCAGCAGTTGGAATCAAATAGAGATCGTCAATTCCAATGTGATACATCTGTCCTTCTTTATCTGGTAATTGACCGGTTCCATATCCAGAAGCCTCGTTAACTACTAGAGGTGGTTGAACTTCTGTATATCCAGCTTCTGTATTCTTATCTAAGAAATAACTGATGAGCGCTCTTTGTAATCTAGCTCCTTTTCCTTTGTATACAGGAAAACCAGCACCTGCTATCTTAACTCCGAGTTCAAAATCGATGAGGTCGTATTTCTTTGCGAGTTCCCAGTGTGGAAGCGCATTCGATCCTAAAGTTGGAAGTTCTCCTTCATTTAAGACAATTTCGTTATCATCCTCAGAATTTCCTTTGACAACACTTTGATGTGGTACATTAGGAATCTGATAGAGTTCGTTGTTGAGTGAGTCTACAAAATCGTTTAATTGATCTGTCAATTTTTTGATCTGTTGTTTTAGACTGGCGGTCTCTTCTTTTAAAGCCTCTGCTTCAGCAGCTTTTCCACTTTTGTACAATCCTCCAATTTCTTTGGAGAGTTGGTTCATTCTCGCAGAGGACTCATCGAGTTCGGTTTGAGTTTTTCTGCGATTGCTATCGAGTTCTAGAACGCGATCGAGCATTGGCTTGGCATCGATAGTTCTTTTGTCTAAAGCTTCAATGATTGCTTCTTGGTGATCTCTAATGTATTGGAGTTGCAACATAATAATTCAATTCTGGGGGCAAAGATAATAAATAGGGGATTGGAATTAAGCCTTTTTTTGCTTTATCCACTGAAGAGATTGGGCTTTGTCTATTTGAAGTTGCTCTTCTAACTGTTTGATAGTTTCAAACTTTTGTTCATCTCGAAGACGATGTAAGAGTTCGATTTTTAGACTCCTATCATAGAGGTTCTGTTCAAAGTTAAAATAGTGAATTTCTATGGATTGAACTTTTCCATCAACGGTGGGTTTAGTTCCTATATTCATCATCCCATAGACTTCTTCGTTGTCTATTGTAGACTTTGCGATATAGACTCCTTGATAGGGAATGAGTTTCAAAGATTCATCTACTTGGATGTTGGCCGTTGGATAACCCAAGGTTCTTCCGAGTTGATTTCCCTTGACTACCGTTCCACTTAGACTGTAATGATAACCTAGATAGGAATTTGCAGTTGAAATAGAACCTTCTTGGAGTGCGTTTCTGATTTTTGTTGAACTGATGGAAATGGCATCGATTTGTTTGGCCTGAATTTGCTGAACTTCAAAGTTAAATTCTCTGCCAAATTCAATCAAATCATCGATGTCGGCATTTCTGTTTCTTCCGAATCGGTGATCGTATCCGATGATGATTTTCTTAGTGTGTAATCCCTTTACAAGGATAGTTGTTACAAAATCTCTAGCAGATAGTCTCGAAAATTCCAAATCAAAAGGGAAGATTACCAGGTAGTCAATTCCAAGTTGTTCTAAGTTGTTCTTTTTTTCCTCTAAGGTTGAGAGTAATTGAAGGGGGGCACCCTGAGATAGAACCGTTCTAGGGTGTGGATCAAAAGTAAATACCAATGATTTTAATCCTTTTTGCGATGCTTCCTCAACTAATTGTTTGAGAATGCTCATGTGGCCTTTGTGTAAGCCGTCAAAAGAACCAATAGTGACACAACACTGTGTATTGTAATCTAATTCAGGAATCGCAAAGGTGGTAATCAACGTTAGTGCTTTTTAAAATGAATTCTTTGTCTTATATTTGATTTGATAATCAAATCTATGAAAGCAAAAATAACCTTTGTTTTATCAATAGCCTTAATTTTTTTAAGCTTTTCTCTTTTTGCACAGGAAGGGTATTGGAAAGAAGTTCAAATGACTTCTAAAAATCAATCCTATCTCAAATCTAATGTCAAAAGTGATAAGGCAAAATTGTACGAACTCAATTTAAAAGAGTTTCTATCACATATCAATATCAAAGGTTCAAGTGAAGTCCTATTGCCAGATAGTGATGGAGAATTAAAAGAATTTACTTTAGAACCTTTTAATCAATTAGCTCCAGAATTAGCGAAAGCCTATCCTGCGATACGATCGTTTAAAGCAAAAAGAGCAGGGTCTAATGAGTTGATTTGGATTTCAATTTCAAAAGAGGGGATTCAGATGATGATTATGAATCCAAAAAGTAGTTATCATACGTATGTCGAGCCTTCTAGAGAGCATTCAAACTATTATACTTGGTACTCTAGTAAGGATAAGGAGGCAGAGGATCATTTTGTTTGTTCGACCAAAGATTACGATCAAGTTGCTCGATCGATTGCTTCGACTTTAGCAAACGAACAGGTGGTCTACACGACTTATCGTTTAGCAATCTCTGTTTCTGGTGAATACACGACTTATTTTGGAGGAACAGTCGAGGGAGCATTATCGGCCATTAATGCAACACTTACCAGGGTAAATGGGATTTTGAGTCGGGATTTATCTGTGAAGTTAGAACTCATCAGCTCCACAGTTTCTGTCATTTATACGGATGCTGAAACAGATCCTTATTCGAGTGATTACAATTCAGAGCTACAATCGACATTAGATGAAGTGATTGGAGTCGATAATTACGATATAGGTCATTTATTTTTACAGGGATCCAGTAATGGTAATGCTGGCTATATAGGTGGAATTTGTTTGGACGGAAAAAAAGGGTCAGGTTTTACCTCGGGTGCAAGTCCACAGGGAGATTCATTTGATATTGATTACGTAGCTCACGAGATCGGACATCAATTAGGGGCTAATCACACTTGGTCCTATCAGTCTGAGGGAACACGTGCTCAAGTAGAACCCGGTTCGGGAACTACCCTGATGAGTTATGCTGGAATTGTGGCAGGAGAAAATATCGCTTCTCAGGCTTCTGATTATTTTCATGGAATTAGTATAGATCAGATCAATGCAACCCTTGCGAATCGTTCTTGCGGGACCGTTCAAAGTGTTGAAAATACAACTCCTGAATTGAGTTCGGTACCCAATTATACGATTCCTTTAGGAACGCCCTTCAAGCTTGAGACTGTTGCAGTGGATCAAGAAACGCAATCGAATGTCACGTATTGTTGGGAACAAATTGATGCAGGAGTAGTCGCTTCGGCGGATTTTGGACCTACAAATAGCAGTGGAGCTGCTTTTAGATCACTTCCTCCTAAAGCAGTTGGAGTTCGTTATTTTCCTGGATTGAGCAGTGTTAAAAAAAATGAATTAACGCTCATTAATCCAAAATTAGGAGATAGTTGGGAAACCCTATCAGTGGTCCCAAGAGTCTATAATTTTATGGCTACAGCAAGAGATAATGATCCTTATGGAGGAGTAGATCAAATCACCACAAAGGTTTCGGTTACTAAGGATGCAGGGCCTTTTAAAGTTACTTCTCAAAGTAGTCAACTAACTTATGATGGTGGTAGTCTTCAAGAGGTTTCATGGGATGTGGCAGGTACCAATCGCTCAGCTATTGCAGAGACGACTGTTGATTTGTTTTTATCTACCGATGGCGGAAATACCTTTCCAATTAAAATTGCGGAGGAAGTTGCCAATGATGGAAATGCACAAGTGATTATACCCAATATAGCCACTACACAAGCTCGTATTATGGTTGCAGCTCACAAGAATATTTTCTTTAGTATGAATACTTCAGATTTTACCATTGTAGCGAAAGATTTTGCCTTAGTTGGTAATACTAGTGAATTGAGTATTTGTAAAGAAGCTAGTACTTCAATAGATTTTACTTATGAAGTTTCATCGACTACTTCTCAAACAGCAACTATTTCTGTAAGTGGTCTTCCCGATGGAGTCACTGCAAATTTATCTGCTTCCACTTTAAGTGAAGATGGAGCCGCTTTTAGTTTGACAATCAATTCAGATGCTACGGTCGCTGCAGGAGTGTATTCATTTAATCTCAACGCGGAATCTACCACAGCTAGCCAAACCATTCCTTTAAAATTAGTCATTAGAGACGCGGCTGTTGGAACTGTTGATCTTGTGAGTCCTCAGCATATGCAGCAGGGAGTTTTGCAAGACGTGGATTTAAAATGGAATCCGAACTTCAATGTTGAGTATTACGAGTTGCAGTTGTCTACTGATGAAAACTTTACATCTATTGTTTCAACGGTGAGTACAACCTTTAACTCGATTGATATTCACGATCTAAGTCCTGACACTATTTATTATTGGAGAGTTCGAGGTATTAATAGTTGTGGGTCTGGTGATTACGATTCTGTCTATAGTTTTCAAGTGACAGCAACAGAATGTACAACCTTAACAGCAACAGATTTGCCAAAACCTATTTCTGATTCTAGAATTTCGACCGTTCGTTCACAAATCAATTTTGAACAGGATTTGCCGATTTCATCCATTAGTGTAGCTGTTAAAATTAATCACACATGGATTCCAGATATATCGGTTAGCTTAGTTTCTCCTTCTGGAACTATTGTTCAACTATTAAACTATTCTTGCGGTAATTACGATGCCGATATCGATGCGGTATTTAGTGACGATGGAGTAGCTTTAAATTGTTCGAGTAGTGGAACTGCAGTCAGTGGAACAGTCATTCCAATTTCACCGCTTTCATTACTCAAAGGAGAGAGTAGTAAAGGGATTTGGACTCTTGAAGTAAAAGATGCTGCTGAACTAGACGGTGGAAGTAT
>CAKZOO010000063.1 GCA_937136455.1 uncultured Flavobacteriaceae bacterium
TTTCTAGCCAAGTGATCAATTTATTGAAGTACTGATCTTTCTCTTCACCACGCAATCCAGTGTCCCAGCGCACAACAAAATGTCGCCTGTCATCACGCTCTAAGTGGGCTGGTGCATAGTTGGATAGCATCATTATCCGTGCGGGCACTTCATGCGTGCGGACAGATTGGTTCTTCAATGCCTCGTCAGTGGTGGTACTGGTAATCAAGTTCTTGAACGCTTGAAGCGCATTTGTTTTTTTATCCAACTGAGCCTCATCAGCAACAACCAGCGTGCGGCTGAAGAACTCAATTCTGTTTTTATCTTCCAGTGCCTGAGGCCCTGATGAAGTCCTCACGGCCGATTCGCCAAGCACTTCTGTGAGGATTCCGGCCAATAGTGATTTACCCTGACCCTGCTGGTTGCGGAAGATGTACGGTGCAACTGGTGGTTTGCGTTTTGGTAAAGGGTCTTGGACAAGCAGGGCTAACCATCTAATGAAGTATTTAACTTCTTTCTCACGACCGCCCATCGCTTTGCTTAGAAAGTCTGTGAATGGAGACGGATCGCCCGCTATAGGTTCAACCGTAGGTCGTCTCCACAGGTTGCGGAAATAGATGCCATTAACATCGACCACAGGGCCGCAGTGGGGGCGATAGAACATTGTTTCTAATGAAAGTGGTCTTATGAGGCCGTTACTTACTGCGTGATGGATCAGGTCTTTGACCTTTTTGTAGTCGTTACTTAGATCGGAAATTTCCTGTAAGACCAATGGAACCAGATGCATGGTTAGTTGGCTGCCTATGTCGTTCATAGTGTCATAGAACTTTGGCTGTCCTGATGCGTGGCCAGTGATGTAAAAGCGATTTCTGAGTAACTTAACAGCTCTTAATTCTGGCGAATCCGATTGGCGTGGCTCGGCTTCTCCTTGCCCGATGGTGCTGATGGTTATTTTTGCGTCTTCCATGGGCATTCTCTTGGTATTGGCCTAGTCGGATTTGGTGGAAATAAATATCTAAAAAATACCATTAATTAATGTCAGATAAGTACCTGCGCTGGTACTCACTCCTCACTCCTCACTCTTCAGGCGTAGGTTGTTCCCACATCACATCAAATAACAAGTACTCCAACTCTTCCAAAGCCGTTCTTAAGTGTTCTATAGATGTCTGTACGTACTCATCTGTGATGGAAGTCTTGCTGTGATTAAGGATCCTGCCGATGTCCTCGATTGAGTATCCAAGCTCCTTGAGAGCGGTGGCTGTTGTCCTTCTAAGGTCGTGCGCTGTGAAGTCGATTCCGCTGAGTTTTGAGATACGCTGGTATACACGATTCATTGTTGCGGGTTTTTTGGGATTGCCAAGCTGTGGGAAAACATAAACTGAGTTTGTCTTCTGAGTGTCCTTTCGTCTTGCCAGCAACAAGCGGATTCGCTTAGTCATCGGGAGTGTCAGAGGCTTGTTGTTTTTGGTGTTAATCACGGTGAAGACCTTGTCATTAAAGTCGACATCGCTCCATTGCAGGCCAAGTGGCTCGTTGAATCGCAACCCTGTGCAGAGGAGAATGACGATCCAGTCGCAGTGGTCGACTTTCAGAGCAGTCTGTCTGGTTTCCTTGATGGGGCGGCCGTACTTATCCACAAAATTTGACGGGTGCGTCAGAAACTCCAGTAGGTCAGTTCGTTCTTCAAACGATAAGGCTCTGGTTCGACCTTTGAGCTTGTGTCTGATTCGCTTGTCTTTTAGCCCTTCCACTGGGTTACCGTATGGCAATAGTCGCCCACTGTTGTCAGGGAGCATGTCGTTAGCAAAATAACTTAGCAGTGCACTAAGTGATCGCATTGCTTTCTGAGCTTCCGCCTCCCCGGGTTCATTAACTTTACGGGTTTGTGAGGCTCGTTTTGCGACTTCCTCTCGAATTTGCCTGTACCTAGTTACACAGTCTTGAGCGGTAATTGATGCGATGGGTCGATTTAACCATCCAGAAAAGTTTCTAGTGATCGTCCCTGTATAACTCCTCACTGTGTTGGGCTTTAGTTGCTGACCTTTTTCTTGGAGGAATTGGTCTAGCGCCTCTTGGAGAGTCTTACCTTTTGCGGCAATCACTTTATTCCGATGATTTGGATTGATGCCTCGAGCCATTTCAGCGAGATGTTGCTTGGCAATCTTTCTGGCTTCGGTGACGTTAATAATTGAACAGTAACCAATCGTGATCTTGGTTGGGTTTCCGCCTTTGATGCGGCCGGATACAACCCACTTTTCACCATTGGCGGTAGGTCTGCGAAATAAGCTCGAAATTTGGGTGTCAGCTTTCATTTTGTAGCCCATGTGTAGCCGAATAAAAATATATCTGACTAACGATTAGGCCGAAAGCATTGAATTAGGTGGTGGCCAGAGAGGGAATCGAACCCCCGACACGAGGATTTTCAATCCTCATGCATAATTTCTCAATCCTTCGTAATCATGAGAATAGTCAGATAATGCAAGCTATTGTAGGCTCAAAAGAGCTGTAGCCAAAGTAATTTATTCGTAGCCAGAATGTAGCCATTGTCTTAATAGATGGGTTTGCGTGTAGCCGATTCGTAGCCAACACAAACCACCCATCAATCAGGTACGGGGGTGTCTAAACAGTCTTCAAGGTATTAGTAGTACCTGCTCAGATTTGCAAAAGAGTGAGTTCAAAGACAAGCCCTACGCTTTAGTAAGTTTCTGGGCTGACTTAAACGGTATGAGTCCTGCTGATTTCCAGTTGTAAACAGTTTTGGGATGAACTTCAAAAAACGAGGCAATCTTTTCTGTTGAGCCAAATAACGCCATTGCCTCGTCAAAGCAAAGTGGCTCGCATAATTCAGGCTTACTCGTGTCCATAGCCTTCTTAACAATCGGTACATATTTTTCTGGAATACGTCCGTCTTTTTTCTTCCAATCCGCTACCGTTGATGGGGACACATCAATGGCTCTAGCGATATCTTTTAAAGTTGAAAAGTGATTCAGAGCGACGGAAAGCCGCATGATTCCTCCTCGGATTAGTGTGTTCTAACCCAGTCTTGTGTTGAAAAATTATAGGAGATTTGGTTCGGACACGAATCTTTGGATTTCACTGTGACACTCAGTGTTTCTGATTCGCCAACAGTTTGATAATTACATTTCAGATAGCCGTGAATCCTTGTTTCTGTTCTATCTACCGATACTAAAGTTAATAACGTTTCTAAAACGGTATTTCTTACTTTTGGGGTGTTGTCTTTTTGTGTAGTAGGGAGTTGGTTGTTCGCACAACCAGTCCCGAACAGAGCGAATAAAATGATGATCGCTATAACGGTTTTATCACTCAACAATGATAATACTCCAAGCCAACTGGAAAGCATTTTCCAAATCATCAATTTCTATGAATACAAGGCTCCCGCCACCGATGGAGAGCAGGCTATAAACCGCTAGCATGATCGTATGGCCTTGTCGCTGAAACGAATAGATAGTTGTTATCCGCAGAGTAGTGTGGTCGATTCACAAGCCAATCGATGCCTTCCAGTCGACGTATGCGATAAAAATTGGATTTCCGTACCAAAATAAAATTCCAAACACTACTAAAAAGGATAGAAGGTATTGGCTCTGTAAGTTTAGCAACCGCTTCAAATCAGGCCTAATGATCTCAATGGTTTCTCCCGAAATGCATGGATCGTCGTGCTTGATTAACATGTGCTTTTCTCTTTCAGCCTGAAAGCAAAGTGCTGTTAAACATAAACCAATAAACAAACCAAGTGGCATATAGAGGCTATAAGCACTTGTATCTTTGCATATCAGATATGTGAGTATTGCTAACAGAATACCAGAAGCTATTGGCCAAATATTAGGTTTAGCTATTCGGCTATTTGGTCTATCCAGAGCTGAATTTTCATCTGTAAAAGTTGGAATAACCTATCTCCTAATATTAATCTCAACCCACAAGTTTTCGAACAGCTTGCTCCGGAATTTTTCCGTATTCTCTCCAGCGATAAACCGTGTTTGGTGTGACTTCGAAAAGTTGGGCGACAGCTTTGACCGAACCATAACTAGCGATTATCGAATCGAGCGATACATCTTCAACTTCGACTTTCTTTAACGATGGTTGTTGCATCAATATTTCCACAGAAGAGCGCCATTTTATTGGGATGACTCCATTTTTTTTCCATGCTTGAACGCTAGATGGGTTAAGTTCTAAAGCCTCTGCTAATGCTTTGATCGATCCAAAATAATCGATTGCTTTTGAAAAGCGCATGAAACCTCCAATTGCGACCCGCAACGACTTTAATAAACGATGAACTTAAGTTGCGGTAGAAGCTGACACTAATTCAAATCAATTGAATAAAGAGGTATCGTTTCAAAACTGGTCTAAAATCAGGAGCTACAATGTTGAAGGAAAATAGAAAAATCGAAAGAGCTTGTCCGGTTGGGTTGGCTGCTGAACTTGTGTGCGACAAATGGATGCCTGTTCTCCTGCGAGACATAGGTTTGTTCGAGCTGTGTTCGTTTAATCAGATCTTGAAAAACAATGCAGAAGGTATTTCGTCTGGGACGTTGGCGGCTAAACTTAAGCGCCTTGAGTATGTCGGAGTAATTGGGTTTACGCAGGTAAATGACCATAGCCAAAAAAAAATCTATTACCTAACGGAGTCTGGCATTGATTTGATGCCTGTTCTATTTGCACTAGCGGCATGGTCGTTGAAGTGGCAGGGACGTAGTGAACAATATGCCGCCATGGTTGAGCATTACCACACGCCTCCCAGTTCGGAGATGAGAGAATTGCAGGCAAAATTACGAAGATTTATTCCAAGTACTTGCGAAGTAAACTAGTCCTTAAAGTCCAGTACTGAAATCGTATTTGATTGGCATCTAGAGACATGAAGGTTTTTGAGCCAACCTCTTTTCCATCCGGTACCAGATCCATGTGTGAGTATGCTTGGGTGAGAAAATTTAGTGCTCGGCCTTTTGTATATATCTAAAGAGCTGCGTGTCTAAGGTTGCACTCTCCATAGTTCCTGATAGTCAAAATCCTTACTGATTATTTCGGTTATTAATAGTTAGGGAGCCTTAACTATTGACACGGGGGCGTCTAAACAGTCTTAAAAGTATTAGTAGTACCTGCTCAGATTTGCAAAAGGGTGATTTTGGGAAGAGGTCTTGGCAGACTGCTTCTATGACTGACCAGAGCATCAAAGCCAAACAAGCTCTGATTCAACAACTACGCACTGTTGCTGAAAAGGAAACTGCTTGGCTTGAAAAGAATCGCCTTCTTTACACTGAAAAGAGATCAAGGCTTGATAGCTTGATTGAGCTACGTAGTGCTAGCGGTGGCGAAATCACTCCAGAAGAACAAAAACTAAGTAAGCATGTTGCTTTATATGAATCTAGGCGGTCTGGAATGTGGGATTTGGCGAAAGAGATAAACCAGGAAGAGCAGAATCTCCGAGAGTTGAGATCTAAACCGCAATGAGCTTACATGGCCACAAGTGCAAGGTGCGAACGAACGAACACGATAAAGGTGGTTGAGTTGAAAAAGTTCTACCTCTGCAAACTGTGCTTGATTGTCTTTGGAGCTTTGTTGGCTGCGCAGCCAGCGTTTGCTGAAATCATCAAAGTTCAGTGCGTCAGTACTAGCGGCAGGTCTGTATATGATTTGGAGTTGAATACCCAACTACAGAATGGCGAAATACGTTATCGGTTCATGGCTCAAGACATATTCTACTCGGTTCGGCTTAATTCTAAGGATTCCAATAAAATTACAGGCATTGCGGAATTTAAAGGATCGTTGTCTGGAGAGGTTAGGGGCAACCCGTTTGCTTTCAGCTACGATTCTGCGACCCAGTGGTTCACAGAGTTAAACGTCAAAGCAATGTGTAAATAGCCGCTAGCCATCCAAAATCCACGTTACCGGTCGCATGAGTCTTGTAACGAAACTCCAAGCCTGAAATAGATATCCGGTGTGAAACCACCAAAAATCCGTGTGGGGGGCGATATTAATAATTATTTAAATCAATGGCTTATATATTAAAACCAGATTAACCAATAAATCCAGATCATCTTAGTTGGTGATAGGGTGGCGACGTTGGCTTACAAGTCATCTTCATCTATTGCGTCCTGAAGCTCATGTACTTCCTGAAGTTTGTAGTTCTTACCGTCGTGCGAAACCATGCGTTCATTCCCCTTCCAAGACTGAATCACATCCGATCTAAACCAATAGCGGTGATGTGTGCTTCCGCCATTTGCCTTCCTGTGACGGTACTTTGCGTCTACACCCAGAAGTGGTTGCCATCCCAGTTGCTCCAGAATGTAAGGAAGCTGATCTAGGTTGAAACCGTCCTGTACCCATCCGTTGAAATCATGGTTTTGATCGACAAACCAGCGGTCATTATCTTCAACAAAGTCTGTAAACCTTTGCTCCCATTTACTGGAATGGCTTTGTATTACGCCCAGCTTGGCATCCGTCACCATGGCTGGAGCGGCATAATCCCATCCCCCAACATCATAATTGGCAAGGAAGTGGCGGACGAGGCGATAGCCTCCGCTTTCTAGCCAAGTGATCAATTTATTGAAGTACTGATCTTTCTCT
>CAKZOO010000064.1 GCA_937136455.1 uncultured Flavobacteriaceae bacterium
TGACTTACTCTTTAGGATTTAGCTTTGAGATAACCAATTAAAATTATGGGCTTAAAAATTAAAAATAGTAAAAATATCGTTACAGATCAATTGGTTTTGAATTTGGATGCTTCCGATAAGCTGTCTTATTCTGGAAGCGGATCAACTTGGACAGATCGAACAAGTGAGGGTAACGATTCTACTTTAATTAATTCTCCATCTTTTGTTTCTACTGATGGAGGTTATTTTAATTTAAGCGCGACAAATGACTATATAACAACTCCTTGGGGAGCTGGTCGTAATGTGTATAACAACCCGATAACTATTTCTTGTTGGTTTAAAATGAATAGTTTAGGATCTAGCATGTTTTTAAGTACTGGTCAATCAAGGGGTCTTGGAGATAATAATCAAAGATTATATTTTGGTTTATATAATTCAAATTATTTTGGATGGGGAATACAGTCTAGTCTATGGGGAACAGCTGAAATCACAGCTACTGTAAACACTGATTGGCGTAACGTTACAATAGTAATTAACAGCACTAATGCTTATTGTTATATAGATGCAGAACTTGCGGATACAAAATCTGTAGATAATACTTATGTTTTAAATGATGAATTATGGATTGGAACGCATAATAATGCTACAGCCTTCAATGCTAATTGCAGAATAGCTTCTGTATTAGTTCACGAGAAAGATTTAAGCGCCGCAGAAATCCTCCAAAACTACAATGCTACTAAACGTAGATTTGGTCTTTAATCATATTCGACCTTAACATTCTTACTCTCGTAAGTCTTCTTCTCTGCGTGGTGTTTTTGGCCATTGGTCTTTTTCCTATAATCATCAAAGTATTTTTGTTTAACAGGATCAACACCACCAGCTTTATCAGCTCTTCTTTGGCTCATCTCAGCTGAATAATCAAACATATCACCCATAGTACCCTTTTTTGCTCCTGTACTGTCCGTAAACTGCCTTTGGCTAAACGGATCAATGTTGGAGTCGATAGAGGCGTTAGGGGCAAAATAGACTCGTTTCCACTCGGTCCCAAAACCATCTACATAAATATGCTCTTCATTCATAGATTGAAAAACGTCTTTATGCTCATTTGTATCAGGATGCTTGTAGGTATATAAGGGCATATTTTATTATAAATAAAAACGGGGGCGTTTCCACCCCCGTTATTTTAATTGACTTTAATTTTGGTTGGTTTCGATCTTCCCTTTTTAGGTAGGTCTATAATCAGCAATCCATTATCCATTTCACAGGTAATAGATTCTGTTTCGACCTTTTTAAAAAGTTGAACAGAGAAAGTTTTCTTTCGACCCTCTGGATTAGTGTTAATTGTGAGCTTATCTTCAGTAGCTTCAATATCAACATCCTCTTTCGAGAATCCAGCGAGTTCCACTTTCAGTTCAAAGGAATCTCCTTTATCTTTAACATAATTTTGGTTATTAAAACCATAGTCATTAAACAAGTCGTACAATAATGTATAAATCATACAAACTCTTTAACACTTCTTATGCCAGATCGAAATCCTTGGAAATACGGGCTAAAATGACATCCACAGTGTTCTCATAAGTCAACTTGTCTGCTAACTTTTGTCCTTCTGTGTTAACTTGTCCCACTTTCTTTTCAGCTTGTTCCATAGCATTGATTACATCCTCTTCATTCCAATCATAGAAAGTTCCTTGATTGAAAGGCGAACCCTTCTTAAAGAAGACTTCATCATAACAGTCTACTTCTCCTGAAGGCTCGACGAGGATAGAGTTATCTTTAGTAGCCCAATCTTTGTGAGATGTGGCATTAAGAACAATGCTCCATTTGCCAAGACAAGTTGCGTTAAAAGCAGGAAGATTCCAGCCTTCTGCTCCAGATAATCCAGTAAGATCAATGTCGATTGCATTTAAAAATTCATTAACTTCGGAATTCTTTTCTAAATGAGGTAAGAAATTAATATTAGTGTATCTTTCCCCACCTAATACAGCATTGATTGTAGCATCCATATCTTCTTTCTTATAGAAAGGGTTAGTAACCAAACAAGATAATTGATACTTCGGATCGTTTCCGTATTTCTTTAGCCAAGTCTGAATAATTTTAGCAGTATGCTTTCTATGTTCAAACTTGCCCATTAAACCAAAATGGGTAATACCACTTAGGTATTCTTTTCCCGTTTCTTTGAAGTCTTTATCGAAACCCAACGGGCAGAATACATCGCCAAACAACTCAGAAGCGCAGGAAGAACTAAAGAATGTTTGAGTTTGGCTTGAAGAAATTTTCTTCTCGATGTCCGTGGGTTGGTTGCATTCATAGAATGTTAACAGATATTGGTTAGAATTTTTTCTATTCTCTGAACCGTTCAGATGCCAAATTTTAAGGCTTGGAATATCACTGCTCAGATAATTATATCTATTATTGATACTATTTTCGATTTTCTTTTTCAGATCATCGTCAATATCATAAGCCTTCAGGTCGATTTTACCTGTTGGCCAAATACCCACATCGTGACCTCTCCCGAGAAGCTCTCGTATAATGTTAAAAGAAACATTACCGAGGCTTAACGAGTTTAGAGGGGCTTCGACCAGAATCTTCATTAAAAAGGAGGCTCGTCATCAGATACTGGACCAGACGAAACGGGAGCAGCAGATTTATTGCCGTCTTTGTTACCAGAATTCAAAAACTGAATATTATTGCCTCTAATGAAGTACTTCGATTGAGGTTTACCCGTGTCTTTGTTTTCCCAAGTATCCATTGCGAGTTCGCCCGAAAACACAAATTCACGACCTTTGGTCAGATACTTTGAAGCGATTTCTGAGAGCTTATCCCAAACCTCTAAATCAATAAAGCATTTGGTTTTAGCATTGCTTGGTGAGATACCGACACGAAGACGTGTCACCGACTTTCCGCCACTAAGTTGACGTGTTTCTGGATCTTTTACAAGATACCCTACTGATGTAATACTGTTATACATGATTTACTGATTTTTTTTTTAAATTTCAACAAGCATCTGTTGTGAATATTAATCACTCCTTGTATGCTCATCCCTATAGATTCGGCTACCTTGCTCCAAGGTGTTACGTTATTAGACAACGAATTGTACCTCATGTCAATCACTTTTTTAAACCTTTTGTCTTTTTCTTTTGCTAAGAACGATTTAAACAAAGAAAAGATCTCATCATTTTCATGAATTTCCAAGTCACCTTCAGACTGAGGCGGACGCAAAAGTTCTTCAAGAGAACATTTTTGGAACTTTTTGTTCCTCGTCAAGGTGTTTAAGCATGTCCATCTCGCCTGATTAGCTAGGTATGTTGGAAATTTAGCACCTCTTGATGGGTCATATTTCATCACGGAGCTGTATATAGCAAATTCTTTGTCCTCAAGTAGCCCATCTCTGTCAGCTACATTTTTACCTCCAGATAAAAACTTGTCTACCATGTCTTGGTAGACCCCTGAATGTCTGTTAATTATCTCAACTAGACTATCGTTATCTTGTTCTTCTTGAACTCTGTTAATTAATTCCTGATCCGTTTGCATTTCAAAACTTTACCTTATTATTTAATATTATATTATTATATAATAGAATAGAATACGTTATCCTTTACCTATACGTTGTCTTTATCAGAGGCTTTTCTATAAACGAAACGAATCCTCGCGGTTTTAGACCGTATAACGGTATTATACAAGGATTGAAAATCTCGTCAATAAAAAAATTTTAAGAAATTTTCACTCGACAAAGGATTAAATCAGGTTACAAGTGTAACTAAACTCACTATGATTTTTGAAGAGCAAGTATCCCGCAAGCCTGACCATTACCCTTGGGCAGGAAAGTTTATTGAAGCAATGCATAATGGCTTCTGGACTGATAAAGAGTTCAGTTTTACATCTGATTTGCAGGACTTTAATGTGGCGTTGAATGATCAAGAAAAAGAAATCATCGTAAGGACTCTTTCCGCTATTGGACAGATAGAGGTCGCTGTTAAAAAGTTCTGGAGCAAATTGGGCGATAATTTGCCTCACCCATCATTTAGTGATCTTGGCTTTGTAATGGCTAATGTTGAAGTGATCCATAATAACGCTTATGAGCGTCTTTTGGAAGTTCTAGGTTTAGAGGAAGTTTTTGAGGAGAATCTCAAACTTGACTTTATTGAGGGCCGAGTGAATTACCTTCGCAAATACACCCATAAGTTTTACAAGAATAGCAAAAAACAGTATGTTTACGCTCTTATCCTATTCACCCTGTTCGTAGAGAATGTCTCTCTGTTCTCACAATTTTATGTGATTAACTGGTTCTCTCGTTATCGTAATGTTCTCAAAGATACAGACCAGCAGGTTAAATATACCCGCAACGAGGAGAATGTTCATGCCCTAGTAGGAATGAAGATCATTAACACTATTCGTGAAGAGCATCCTGAGCTATTTGACGAAGAGCTAGAGAGTCGTATTCTTGAAGAAGCTCAACAAGCTTTTAATGCTGAGAGTAAGATTGTCGATTGGATGATCAATGGTATCCAAGAGAAGAGCCTCAACGCCCCAATCCTTAAGGAGTTTATCAAAAACAGAATTAATGACTCTTTGCAAAAAATTGGCTTCAAACAAGCTTTCGATGTTGACAAAAATCTGCTGAAAGATACAATCTGGTTTGAGGAGGAATTGTTAGGAAATAATGCTACCGATTTTTTTCACTCCCGACCTGTTGAGTATTCAAAAAACTCGCAGACATTCAACGAAGAAGACTTGTTTTAAATGACTGAATATTACTGGCTAAATGAAGGATCAAGATTATTTCTTGAGCGAGGTTACCTTAAAGATGGTGAGACTCCAGAACAGAGGATTCGTGATATTGCAGATGCTGCCGAACAGTATCTAAGCATGGATGGGTTCGCTGATAAATTCGTAGGTTATATGAAGCAGGGGTTTTACTCATTAGCTTCTCCTGTTTGGTCTAATTTCGGTCGAGAACGAGGTTTGCCTATTTCTTGTAATGGGGTTTATGTGCCTGATAGAATGGATGGCATTCTCGCGAAACAATGTGAGGTTGGGATGCAGACCAAGCATGGTTCTGGTACTTCTGCTTATTTTGGTGATCTTAGAGAGAGGGGCGCTCCAATTAATTCTGGTGGAGAATCTTCTGGGGCAGTCCATTTTATGGAGCTTTTCGATAAAGTTGCTTCTGTGGTTTCTCAGGGGAATGTTCGTCGCGGCTCTTTTGCTGCATATCTTCCTATTGAGCATCCTGATGTAAAAGAGTTTCTTCGAATCAAGAGCGAAGGTAATGCAATCCAAGAAATGTCTTTTGCGGTCACCGTCACTGACGATTGGATGGAAAGCATGGTTAATGGCGATCCAGATAAACGTAAGATTTGGGTTTCTGTTCATAAAAAGAGATTTGAAACAGGGTATCCATATATTTTCTTCCAAGATACAGCTAACAAGAATGCTCCTGATTGTTACAAAGATAAAGGGATGAAGATCTACGCTTCCAACCTTTGTAATGAAATCTGCTTACCTTCTAAGGAAGATGAGTCTTTTGTTTGCTGTTTATCTTCTTTAAATCTCGTTAGATGGGAAGATATAGAAAAGACTGACGCCGTTGAGACTTTAGTGATGTTCCTTGATGCAGTAATGGAGGA
>CAKZOO010000065.1 GCA_937136455.1 uncultured Flavobacteriaceae bacterium
TGGAGAATACCCTGATCATTGTTACCTATGATAATGGTCGAGTGGTCAATGATGGCTATGCTGATTTATCAGAAGAATTACTTGGAGACCACAAGCCAGCTGGTCCACTAAGAGGTGGGAAATACAGTATGTTTGAAGCAGGAACTAGAGTGCCTTTTGTGTCCTATTGGAAAGGGGTTATTAGCCCTGGAGTATCGGAGGCACTAGTAAGTCAAATTGACTTGCTCAATTCCTTAGCTTCTCTAGTGGGTAGTGAGCAAACTCCAACTGATAGTAAAAACTTAATGGAAACCTTCTTAGGTACATCTGATTTAGAACGCGAATCAATTGTCTTAGAAGCCTCTACTAAAACCATCCTTAAAAAAGGAGATTGGGTGTTAATCCCCCCCTATAAAGGTCCTGTGTTTTACAAAATGGTTCAAATAGAATCGGCCAATAGTGATGCATATCAACTCTACAATATCAAAGAGGACATTGAACAGAAAAACGATTTGTCAAATCAAATGCCAGAAAAGCTTCAAGAAATGATTGAGGAATACCAAGCGGCGGTTGCTATTAAGTAATAAGTAGTTGTTACTGACATCATTTCCAAACACTTCAGATCTCCATTAGAATCAATAGTACTCAGGTGGTTTTTTTACAATTCAATGCTGTGATAAAGGATTAAATTATTCTAAAAAGAACACCTTTAAATGTAACCTTCGTTACATTATAATGTAATATGATGGTTACCTTTATGGTGTAAATCAATCAAAACAATCACCATGAAAACAAACTATCAAATTTTAGTAATCGGAGGAGGAACAGGAGGAATCATGACTGCTGCTCAATTTCTAAAAAAAGACAAAAACTTATCTATTGCAATTATTGAACCAGCGGATACCCATTGGTACCAACCTGCTTGGACTCTTGTAGGAGCAGGAACCTTTGATATGGCTAAAACCAAACGCACTATGGCTAGTGTGATGCCTAGTGGAGTAGATTGGATCAAAGACTATGCAGTTGGATTTAATCCAAAAGAAAATATCGTAAGAACTAAATCTAATGGTGATATCAGTTATGACTACCTCGTAGTTTCACCTGGTCTTGTAATGGCACCGGAACTCATCGAGGGACTTCCTGAAGCACTTGATAAGGGTGTGGTGTGTAGTAATTATACCGATCCCATTCACACATGGAACGTACTTAAAAATTTCAAAGGAGGAAACGCTCTTTTTACACAGCCTTCTACACCTATTAAATGTGGAGGTGCTCCTCAAAAAATCATGTACTTAGCTGCTCATTATTTTAAAAAACACGGGCTAGCAGATAAGACAAACGTCATTTTTGCAACCCCTGGCTCCGTGATCTTTGGAGTTCCTGAAGTGAAAGCAACCTTAGAAAAAGTGCTACATCGTTATAAAGTTCATTTTAAACCATTTTATGCTCCTTTTAAAATCGATGCTGAAAAACAGATCGCTTATTTTAAATACGTAGCTCCAGAAGGAGATGATTGTGTTATGAAAACCGAAACCGCAATTGGCGAAAAAATCAGTGGAGAAACAGTGATCGAGATTCCATTTGACATGCTTCATTTAGCACCACCCCAAGCAGCACCTAAGTTTGTTCGTGATTCAGAATTAGCCAATGCTGATGGTTGGTTAGATGTCAATATCAATAGCTTACAACACAATAAGTTTGCCAATGTATTTGGGATAGGTGATGTTGCAGCACTTCCAACTGCTAAAACGGGGGCTGCAATTCGAAAGCAAGTACCTGTTGTAGTTGAAAATATCTCACGATTGATGAACGCTCAAAAAGAAATGGACGCATCTTACAAAGGTTATTCTTCATGTCCACTGGTGACAGGATATGGTAAAATGGTACTCGCAGAGTTTGATTATAACAATAAATTCACACCAGATCCTAAATTAAAGCAGATGCTCATTTTTAATTCTGCTAAAGAACACTGGAGATTGTGGATGTTGAAAAAGTTTATGCTTCCATATTTGTATTGGAACAAAATGCTGCAAGGCGAAAAAGTGTAATTTGTTTTGGTTGATTGGAAAAGGGTGGTGCTTTCGGGTACTGCCCTTTTTATATGTGACCTGTGTTACTTAGAGAGTAACTAGCAAGGATTATTTTTACTTTTTTAAAATTTAAAATTATGATGAATAGATGTATTAGAGCCATTGCAGGAAGCTTTGTGCTCATCAGTGTAGCCTTAGCAGTTTATGTCAATATTAATTGGTTGTGGTTTACCGTTTTTGTTGGAGTGAATCTCATTCAATCATCAATTACTAAATGGTGTTTAATGGAGACTATTTTAAGAAAATTAGGAGTTAAAGATCAAGAGACTAAAGGGGATTGCTGTAGTTAATTGAATGCTATCAGCATTTTCGATAATTGTATAATAAGTATTAATAACTTTTTGATGAAATCGAGAAGAAATACACTTATTTTTGACTTAAATTATCATAGAATTTAATAGAAATAAACAATAAAATTATGTCAGATTCAGTAGAACGAATTAAAACACTTATCATAGGTTCAGGTCCAGCAGGATATACAGCAGCTATTTACGCTTCTAGAGCGGATTTAAAACCTGTATTATACACGGGAATGGAGCCAGGAGGTCAATTGACAACCACTACTGAGGTTGATAACTTTCCGGGATATCCAGAGGGAGTTGATGGACCTAGCATGATGGTTCAATTACAACAACAGGCTGAGCGATTTGGAACAGAGGTTCGAATCGGAATGATCACTTCAATAGAGCTTTCTGACAAGGTTGGAGGGATACACAAGGCAGTAGTTGACAACAATAAGGAAATTGAAGCAGAAGCTGTAATTATAAGTACAGGAGCTACAGCCCGTTATTTAGGATTGGAAAGTGAACAACGCCTTAGAGGAGGTGGAGTTTCTGCTTGTGCCGTATGTGATGGATTCTTTTATAAAGGTCAAGACGTGGCCATTGTTGGAGCAGGAGATACTGCTGCAGAAGAAGCTTCTTATTTAGCTAATATTTGTAATAAGGTGACCATGCTGGTTCGCCGTGATGAAATGCGTGCTTCAAAAGCGATGCAACACAGAGTTAATAGTATTAAAAATATTGAAATCAAGTACAATACAGAAGTTGATGAAGTTTTAGGAGATCAAGTTGTTGAAGGGTTGAGAATCGTCAACAACCAAACTGGAGAAAAAGAAGAAATCGCTATTACTGGACTGTTTGTAGCCATAGGTCACAAACCTAATACAGATATTTTCAAAGGTCAATTAGATATGGATGAAACCGGCTATTTAATTACTAAAGGAAAATCAACCAAGACCAATAAACCTGGAGTTTTTGCAGCTGGAGATGTTCAAGACAAGGAATACCGTCAAGCGGTTACTGCAGCTGGAACAGGTTGTATGGCAGCTTTAGACGCAGAGCGTTATTTAGCTTCAAACGAATAAAACACTTAGTTGTTTATAGAATCAAAATGGGTATTGATGAGCTCAGTTAGCTTTTCAATATCCATTTTTGTATGTCTAGCAGTGATGACAATTCTGTAAATCAGAGGATCTTTCTCTGTAGGGTAGTTAAATTTAGTCATCAGAATTTTATTTGTTTCTAATAGTTCGCAAAGCTCTTCATCTCTAAAACCAAATGCAGGGTGATCTTTGTGAAAGTGAAACTCCTGAGGATGTTTTAAATTCTTTAGGAAAATTCGGATGTTTTTGTGTAGTTTTTTGTACTGTTTCTCGTAGATCTCAGAAGATTTAATAAAGGCGTATAAATGTCCAGGGCTTGCTGGTGATGCACCTCCAAAAAAAGAAGTTTCTTTGATTTTATTGATCCGCTTTTTACTGCTGATGATAGCTCCTGCACCAATTCCAAACCCTTTCCCTAATGAACTACATACAATTAGTTCTTTGGGTTCGAATGCTTTCAGCAATCCATAGGATCCAGCGCCATTTTCAGTGATGCCTATTCCGTGTGAATCATCTGCAATTAGAATACACTCTTGAAGTGGAATTTTATGAAGCCAATCATAGGTGGGGTAATTGTTTCCAAAAAAATCAATGGTGTCTAAATAGATGATAGGGGTTTTCTTTGGTCCCTTGGCAATATAGCCATTAACAGCTTCAATAAAACTCTCGTAGTCGAGATACTCTTTGTATTTCTGACGTTCGAGTGCAGGATGAGTGTTGGGGCTGTAAAAACTCTTATAGCGTTCTTCTTTAAAAAGAGAGGTGACGAGTTGACCAGCTAAATATCCTGATGAAACGGTTAGAGCTGCTTTAGCACCACATAGTTCAGCGAGTTTGCTTTCTGCTTTATTATAGATGTCTAAACCTACATTTGACCGTCTCGATGCTCCAAAATGAACTCCGTATTTGAGCACTCCTTTGAGCATCTTTTTCTTAAATCTAAAATGGTGGTATAGTCCAAGGTAATTGGTGCCCCCATAGTAAGTATAGAGTTCTCCCTTGTGCTTTATTTTGGTACTGATACTTCGCTTGAGTTTTTTCATGATCAAAACCTTATAAAAGTGCTACACCAGATCCTCCTAATTTTGGAAAGTGAATCACAGCATTTGAATCGATATAGACTCCTTTTGCAATGTCTTTTGCTAAGAGAAGTGCTCCATCCATATCTACATAATCGAGATAGGGAAGTAGTTGAGCAATGGCAGAGATTCCAACTGTGGATTCAGTCATACAACCTATCATAACTTTCAAACCCAACGATTTTGCTTGACTGATCATTCTCTTGGCTGGAGTAATTCCTCCACACTTGGTCAATTTGATATTAATACCGTCAAAATAGGGAGCACATTTGACAACATCCGATTCGACAATACAACTTTCGTCGGCTATGATGGGAAGCTGTGAATGCTCTTTAACTTGTTGCATTCCCTCCCAATTGTCTGCTTTAAGGGGTTGTTCAATAAACTGAACTCCTAAGTCTTTTAATTCTTTTGAGTACTCAATACACTGCTGGGCAGTCCAAGCACAATTGGCGTCCACTCTAAAGATGGCATCGGTTTCTTCCCTCAATGATTTTACAATATCAACATCCTTATCAGTGCCTAATTTAATCTTATAGATGGGCCAGGGCTGTTCTTTGAGCTTTTCTTTCATCTTCTCGATCGTATCAATCCCTATGGTAAAATTAGTAGTAGGTATTTGATCTAGAGTGACACCCCAGAGTTCGTATAAGGGCTTATGATGGATTTTTCCCCAAAGATCGTTCGCAGCTAAGTCTAAAGCACAAAGAGCAAAACTACTGAGCTCGAATTGTTCTAACCACAGATAGAATTGCTCTGGATCTTCAAAATTATACTCTAGAAGTGGTTCTTGAAGTTGCATTAGCTCAGATTTCATCCCTTCGATAGTAATTCCGTAATAGGGATTCGAGGTAGCTTCTCCATAGCCTTGATAGCCGTTTATTGACAATTCAACAATTAAAGTATCTTGAATATCGGTACTTTCCCTTGCAATGGTGAAGGTGTGCTTGAGTTCTAATTGGTAGTCTAAAAGTCGTAGTTCCATTTCAAAAGATGAAGAATAAATATAAACAAAAAAAGAGTTGATTGAATCAACTCTTTTTAATCATTTTCATCTGTTGGTTTACTGCTCGCAATCCAAGCATTCAAGCTGGTTGTTTGAGCTCATTTTCCAAAGGTGATCGGCCATGTCTTTTCGGTAGAAATCCATATTGTTATCTACCTGATGTGAAATATAATCCGCAGTGTTTGAATCGAGTTGAATCACTGTGTTTTCTGGAAGATAAAGATCGATTTCTACTTCTTGAGCTTTTATTTTACTTTCTGTTGGAGCTGTGAAGTAATTATTGAGATAGAGTGTATTAGAGGTTAACTCATAATCGTAAGTAATCTTTTGAGCACGCTCTAAGGCTTTTTTATAGTTTCTACCTTTTGCAGTTCTACTAACTTCAACAGTTGGATTTGCTCCATTTGAATTGTTTACATCAAATCGAATGTGTCTCGAGAATAAGATTTGTTCACCATCTTGATCGTATGACATACTCATATGATCAATATTAAACAGAGGATCAACTCGATCAAAATGCTTTGAAGTTCTCATCTTTACATAGAGGGTGTCCACAGCTTGTAATTGTTCTATTTTAGGATTTTCACTAACTCGAATCGATTCAGTAGCAACCTGATTGATGCTGATAAAAATCAGTGCAAAAATACTGAGTAACCAAGCTCCTAGAAGACTTAATTTAACTACTCCACTCATTGGTTTGATGTTTTTAATAAGGATTTTAAGCCCCAAGTACATCAGCATAAAGAAGGGAATACCGATGGCTAAAATCAATAGAATTGAGCTTAACCACACTGGAAAATCAACAAAGGATTCCGTTAAAAAGATTGGAGCGATATCAGATCCGAAGTTGATATCGATAAATGAAAAAGTAATAAATGAGATAAAAATAGAAATGATAACAGCAAAGGATACTAAAATCAATATCACTCCAATAAGTTTTCCTGCAAAAGAAAAGATTCCTGTGATGAGTTTACCTAAAAAGCTAAAGAAGGAACTTACAATGCTAGTAATCATTCCAAAGAAGGATGATCCTGTTTCTTTTACCTTTTTACCAGTTTCGTCTAAATCGAAATCGTCTACTTTTTTTTTAACGTTTTCAAATCCCTCTTTAACCTTGCGTTCTATATTGCTAAGGTTGGCTGCTTCACCTTTCATCTCAAGTTTTTGAGCAGTAGTAGCAGCTTCAGGCACGATAATCCAAAGAATTAAGTAGGCGATAATTGGAAATCCTCCAAAGAATAATACGATAAAAATAAGTCTAACCCATACTGGATCAATACCTAGGTAATGTCCAATTCCTGAACACACACCTCCGATGATTTTATCATCAGTATCTCTGTAAAGTCTCTTGGTTTTGTTGGATTTTTTCGATCCAGTAGTTTCTTCATCAAAGATGGAGTCGTCTACTTGATAATCGTCTGGTTGTCCCAATTTTGCAATGATATAATCTACATCATCTTTTGTAACAACTTCTTTTTCTTTAATTCGTTCTGAAAATAGTTCAGCAATTCTAGCTTCTATATCAGCGATTATTTCTTCATTTCCCTCAGTACCCTTCAATGATTTTTTTACAGCATCTAGGTAGGATTGAAGTTTGTCGAATGCCTCTTCATCGATGTGAAAGACGATTCCAGCGAGGTTGATATTTATTGTCTTATTCATGATCTGCTTATTTAGTAACTTTTTGAACAGCGTTTTTTAATTCATTCCAAGTTTGATCTAGTTCCTTGGTGAACTCTCTTCCCTTTTCTGTAAGAGAATAGTACTTTCTTGGAGGGCCTGAAGTTGATTCTTCCCATCGGTAGTCCAATAGGCCAGAATTTTTAAGTCTTGTAAGTAGGGGATAGATGGTTCCTTCTACAACAAGCAACTTAGCCTCCTTAAGAGCATCTAGGATTTCTGAGGTGTATTTATCTTGTCCGTCCATCACGGAAAGAATACAGAATTCCAGTACTCCTTTTCTCATTTGTGCTTTTGTATTTTCAATATTCATATACTAGAATTTTAATTCATATAGTACTTTCTAATGCAAATATATGTATAAAAGATAGTAGTATGCAATACAAAGTACTATATATTAACAAAATATTAACATATAAATCATCTCTAGGAGCTTAGTTAATTGAAAACATTACTTAAATTTATAAACAAATAAATCCTATGAAGCCTTCTAAATACAATTGGTTTATGTTTTTTAAATTGCCATCTGCATGGTGGTGTGGTGTTCGTTTATATCATTTAGAAAATGATAAAGCAGTAGTTCGTATTAAACACAGTTGGTTTAATAAAAACCCTTTTAAATCGATGTTTTGGGCAGCACAGGGAATGGCAGCTGAGTTTTCAACTGGTGTTTTGGTGATGGAAAAAATTCAGCTTTCGAAAAAACCCATTTCCATGCTTGTTGCCAATAACAAGGCTAATTTTTCAAAGAAGGCTAGGGGAACCATTACTTTTAGTTGTTCCGATGGTCAATTGATCGATCAAGCTATTGAAAAAACGATTGCAAGTGGTGAAGGCCAAAAGTTTTGGATGACTTCAAAAGGAATTGATTTAAACGGAGACTTAGTTTCCAAATTTGAATTTGAATGGACTATAAAATTAAGAAAATGAACGCACACGAAATCGATTATCGCATCCAAGGAGAAGAGATGCAGTTTGTAGAAATTGAATTAGATCCACAGGAAGCTGTCGTTGCAGAACCTGGATCTTTTATGATGATGAATGACTCTATTGGTATGGAAACCATTTTTGGAGATGGTTCCAAACAAAATGAAGGAGTGATGGGTAAATTGTTTTCTGCTGGTAAACGTTTACTCACAGGAGAGAGTTTATTTATGACGGTCTTCTTAAACCAAGGTCAATCAAAGCGACAGGTGAGTTTTGCGGCTCCTTACCCAGGTAAGATCATACCGATTGACCTCTCAGAACTAGGAGGTAAGTTTATTTGTCAAAAGGATGCCTTTTTATGTGCAGCAAAGGGTGTTTCTGTAGGTATTGAGTTTTCTAGAAAACTGGGTAGAGGTCTTTTTGGAGGTGAAGGATTCATCATGCAAAAACTAGAAGGAGATGGAATGGCATTTGTACACGCAGGTGGAACACTAGCCAAAAAGGAATTAGCGGCAGGGGAAACACTTAAAGTCGATACCGGTTGTTTAGTTGGTTTCTCTCAGCAGGTCAATTACGATATTGAATTTGTCGGTGGTATTAAGAATACGCTTTTTGGAGGTGAAGGATTGTTCTTCGCTCAATTGACTGGTCCTGGTACTGTATATGTTCAATCACTACCTTTTAGTCGCTTAGCTTCTAGAATATGGGCTGCAGCACCTAAAATGGGCGGTCAACGCAAAGGTGAAGGCAGTATCTTGGGAGGAATTGGAGACTTGATCGATGGTGATAATCGCTTTTAGTAATGATCTCGAATTAGTCTGAGGACTTCACCCATTTCTCTTTTGACATCCGATGTCGGTTTGGTGTAGTGATTGTTCATAAAACTAAAGATCAAAGTCGTTCCGCTGTTGGTTATTAAATACCCACTGAGATTAAAGTTATTTCCAAGGCTTCCAGTTTTAGCGTAAATATAGGGGCGGTCCGTTCCATTAAACCAATGTTCTAAAGTTCCTGTTTCACCACCTACTGGAAAAAAATCTAAATAATTGGTGCTTTCCTTTTGAATCTTTTCAAGGACCTGAACCATGGAGATGGGGCTAAATAGATTGTATCTAGAGAGTCCTGAACCATCAACCCATCTTGGCTTTTGTTGTAAATCATTGAGCAGAGTATCGATGACATAGCGTCTGATGTCATAGGAGTTTAATCGATTGTAGTGGTTGTTAGATGCGTTTAAGAGCAATTGTTCTGCCAAAAAATTATCACTCACAACCATCATTTGTTTGAGGATGCTATCTCTTTCGATACCTAAAAGCGCCTGATCAAATTTGATGGTTTGATCTTCACTTAATTCAATCTTTTTGTTGAGTTCTAACGATAATAAGTGAGCAGTGAGACTATCCGATTGTATAAATGGTATATGAAGTGTATCATTTTTAACAAGAGGAACATAGAATTCATTGGAGTAGTTAGCTCTCTTTTTAGGCATTGAAAAGGCTGTCATTTGACTGCTATTTACAAAGTAATCTGGATTAAAATGAGTCTTTCCATCAATAGTTCTTACCTCGAGTACATTTCCGTAAATCGGCAAAGCAGAACGTTCAGGTGAAAAAGCAGCATCGTAATCTTCCCAAGCCCATCCCGGTCCAAAATGATCGTCCTCTAACTGACCTTTGAGAAGTTTAATGTGCTCCTTGTCCTTTAAAAAGTGATAGATGGTACTGTCCTTAAAAAAAGGATGAAACAAACTCGGATCTGCAGTTCCTTTGATATAAATAGTGTCTTCTAAAATAGTGTATTTAAGCGCTTCAATACGCTCTGGAATCAATTTTAGTGAGCTGTATAGCGTGAATATTTTAGTATTACTCGCTGGAGTAAAAAATCGGTTCCCATTGATATTAACAAGAGTGTCTTTTGTCATTGGATTGTAGACAAACAACCCAGTAAAATTATTTTTAAACACCTGTGAAACAGTGATCTGTTCCTGAATTTGACGTTGGGTTTTACTCAGTCTTGGGGAACATGAAACTATAAGTACAAGAAGTAATAGGATACTAATTCTCTTCATTTTATTTTTTTAATGGACTGATGATTTTTACATCATTAAAGGCAATTTCTCCTCTAATTACTCCTGAAATGACATCTCTCAAGGCCTCACTAATATGAAGCTTGAGTTCATTTTTGTGATAGATCAAAGAAATTTCTCTTGCAGGAGAAGGATTTTTAAAACTTCTGATATTTGACTTTTTTGAATCTGATAGATTTCTGGTGTTGAGATAAGGAAGTAAGGTCATTCCAAGTCCTTCATCTACAAGATTGATCAAGGTTTCAAAACTACCCGATTCAATATTAAACCCAGAATTATTTGTTTTTAAACCACCACAAATATTTAAAATCCCATCTCTAAAACAGTGACCATCTTTTAAAAGTAGAATGTTTTGATCGTCTAAATCTTCAGCATTGAGTTCCTTTTTTTCTAATAAGGAGTTGTTGTGATTGATATAGGCTACAAATGGTTCGTAGTATAGTGGTCGCTCAACAAGACCTTCGTTTTCAAGGGGTGTAGCTGCAATTGCAGCATCCAATTTACCCTCGTGTAAGTTTTTAATGATCGTGGCAGTGTTTTCTTCCTTGATGATTAGATTTACCTTGGGATATTTGTTGTTAAAAGCCCTTAAAAACAATGGGAGTAGGGTAGGCATTACGGTAGGAATGACCCCGATAGTAAAATCACCACCTATAAATCCCTTTTGTTGATCTACGATATCGCTAATTCTAGAGGCTTCATCGACTATGTGTTTTGCCTGCTCTAAGATCATGGCTCCAACCCTTGTGATTTCAATAGGCTTTTTGGTTCGATCAAAGATTTGTAGATCTAATTCATCTTCTAGTTTTTGTATTTGCATACTCAAAGTAGGTTGGGTCACAAAACAGTGTTCTGCTGCTTGAGTAAAATTTCTGTGTTCTGCTACAGAGAGTAAGTATTTAAGTTGTGTAATAGTCATCGAGTATCAATTATAGCTATAAAGATATAAAATATATAAATATTATTTATATGGAATTGCAATTCAAATAGCGTAAATTTATACTATAATTACAAATCAATAAAAATCAATACGTTATGAATACAAATAGCATAGGATTATCTATAGAAAAATCGGATCAAATCAGTGGTTTACTCAATGAATTGTTGGCTAACTTTCAAATCTATTACCAAAATTTAAGAGGTATTCACTGGAATATTAAAGGGCAATCATTTTTTGATCTACATGTAAAATTTGAAGAACTCTACAATGACTCCAATCTCAAAATAGATCTAATTGCGGAGCGTATTCTAACCCTAGAACACACTCCACTTCACACTCATGAAGACTATATAAAAGTCGCAAAGATTAGAGTAGGAGTGAATGTCAAAGAGGCAAAAGAGGCTATTGTACTAATTTTAGATTCACTAAAAGAGCTCATAGTCATCGAACGATCGATTTTACAATTAGCTGCAGATGCTTCAGATGAAGGAACTGTGAGTATGATGAGTGATTTTATCAGTGAACAGGAAAAGACCGTATGGATGATGAAAGCTTGGCTGGCTTAATTTTTGTGAGTTTTTGAAGAATCGCTAACCAGTGAATTAATTTCATTAAGTTCACTATCGGTGAGGTAACGCCATTTTCCTATTTCCACATCTAAGGGTATGTTCATAATACGTACCCTTTTTAATTTGGTCACCTTGTATCCCAAATATTCACACATTCTTCGAATCTGTCTGTTGAGTCCTTGAGTAAGAACAATTCTAAAATTGCGATCGTCAAGTTGCTCGACAATGCATTTTCTGGTGACCTGTCCTAGAATCGGAATTCCATTGGACATTTTTTGAACAAAATCAGCTTCGATCTTTTTGTTCACTCTCACGATGTATTCTTTTTCGTGATGGTTACGTGCTCTGAGTATTTTATTGACGATATCTCCATCTGAAGTTAAAAGGATTAAACCCTCACTTGGCTTGTCTAGGCGTCCAATGGGAAAGATTCTTTTTGGGTAGTTGATATAATCGATGATATTGTCTTTTTCAACACGGGTGTCGGTAGTACAAACAATTCCAATAGGTTTGTTAAAAGCGATATAGACAGGCTTTTCATTCTGATTTTTTACTGGCTTTCCATCGACAGCCACAACATCGCTTTCCGAGACTTTAGTCCCCATTTCTGGTAGCTCCCCATTAATGGTTACTCTTTTTTGTTCGATAAGCTTGTCAGCAGCCCTTCTAGAGCAGTATCCAATCTCACTGAGGTATTTGTTAATACGAATCTTTTGTTCACTCATAGGGCAAAGATACCAAAAGACTTATTCAATTCTATTCTCATCAAAGGCAGAAGGTAATAATTTTGGAATAAGGCGTATAAATATAGGGAGTAATAAGGCTCCACCGGGAAGCATAAATATTGCAAGGGAAGGGATGCTCTTAGCGATATCCAAAGCGTATTGTTGCACTTTTTTCTGTTCTTCAGGACTGAGATCTCTATGAGTTGAATGACTGAGGAGCAACAGCAATTCCTTTGAATTATTTAGCTCTCGAATAATGCGCTTGGAATTTCTCTTGATGAGACGTTCTGCTAAATTGTTAATCTTTGATTGAAAGCGTTGAATGGTATTCGAGGACTTTAATGAACTTAGGTTTGATTCAAAATTTTTAGAGAATTGTTTGGCATTCTTTATACATAGTTGATAATCATCTGAGTCGAGATGTAATTCAGAGCTTATTGTACGCAAATAGGATTGATTTGATTCGTTTAATTCATTTTGAGCATATAGTATAATCAAACACAAATCGAGTATATAGCGGTGGTACCAATAGGTGTCTGTCACAATGCTATCAGCATCGTAATTTTCAAAGACTGTATCGGCTCCTAAGTGAGCCATTAGAATCCCGTAGAGTTGGTGTTTGGATTCTGGAATTTGGAATTGTGTTTTTTTTCCATAGAGAATCGTCAACTCTTTTAAATAACCATAGGAATCGTCAAAATCAGTTTTATTTCTTAGGAAGTGATCAAAGCAAATGGGATCATAAATTACAAATGCATTGTAGAAATTGGAGCTGAACAATTGTGTCAAACGATTGTTTCGATTGTTGATTCTCTTATCAATGACCTCTTCTAGTGTGGAAGAAGGATTTTTTGATAAGAGATTTTTCCAAAAACTAGACGCTTTTACCAAGGGTTGGTAAAATTTGAGAACATCTTCTAAAAAGAGATTGTAATCTCTTGTTTTAGAGTATTGGGCATGTACTTCACAAAGGGCGTATAGAAGATTGAGCTTCGCTATTTCATCAGCCAATAATTCATGGGAAGTTGTATAGTTTTCTACGGTTTTAAAATGCAATCCATAGACAAATCCTACGTCTGTCAATTGTTGGTATAAGTCTTTGAATTCTAAAATCGGATTTGATTTAGATTCAAAGACCACACCAAATTTTTTAACCCATGAAGAGGAAGAAGGATTCATATAAAAAAACCCTATAAAAGGGTTTTAAGATTTATTGGATAATACCTGTACAGCTGACCCTTGCTCCAGCAGCACCACTTGGCTGTGAAACTAAATCATCAGTTCCTTGGTGAACGATAACTGCTTTTCCGATGATGTTCTTAGTCTCATCTTCACAATCCATACACCACTCATCGGTCATAAAGTGTACTGTTGCTTTTCCATCAGCACCAACGGTAAAGTTTCCGATATCACCTTTGTGGTAGCCTTCTGCCGATCCCCACGCTCCATGAGGTTCATGTGTTGGATTCCAATGTCCTCCAGTTGATTTTCCATCCTCTGAGCTACAATCTGCTTTCTCATGTAAGTGAATGGCATGCTCTCCAGGAGTTAGACCTGACAGATAAGCCATCATCATAACCTCTTCACCCATTTGAGAGAATTCAACAGTTCCTTTAACTTCAGACCCACTTTTAGATTCCATATCAAAAGTTATTTTGTGAACCTCTTCACTCATTTCCATATGTTGGTGTTCTGTTTTAGCCTCCTTGCTTGTATTATTCTTACAAGAAACGATTCCTAATAGTGCTATTGATACTGATAGTAATGTTATTTTTTTCATTGTTTTATAGTTATTTATTCTTCTATTAATACCCATGCACCTTTAAAACCTTGATTGTTTAATAAATCAATTGCAGCTTTGGTATCGGTGCGATTTTTAAAATGTGCTGCACTTACTCGATAAGTGTTATTTGAATTAAGAATATAGGCATTTACAAATCCCATCTTTCTCAAGTTTTCAGCAATAGAATTAGCTCTTGTTACATCTGTTGTCGATGCTGCTATTACGTGATGTATTGGTCGGTAAGGAATTAAATTTGAATTTCTTTCAAAGATCGAATCTTCTTCAACAACCGCTACTTCAACCTCAGGTTGAACAGCCTCAATTAGATGATTGTTTAAAGGAACTTGAACAATTGAATCAACAGGTATAGTTAAATTTATTTCCTTCTCTGAAATGGTGTCATTTTTAATTTCCTGATCTACAGTTTCAGGTTTTTGAATTGGAATTTGATTTTCAATTTCATCTTCAGATTCTAAAGTCAGATCTTTCTCATAATCGATCAATGTCGTATCAAAAATCCATGCGTATTTAAATCCATCGGCTTTTAACTTCAGGATTAATTTTTGTAAATCTTCTATTTTTTTCGATTTGGCAGCACTTATACGATACACTCCTCCATAGGGTTTTTTAAATGCATAAGCACTTTTGTATCCTTTAGAACGAAGAGCTTCTATATGCTTGGGAGCAAATCCTAGTTCTGTTACAGCACCAATAACCAAGTGATATATTGGAGATTTAAATTTTCGCTTTCCATCTGTCTCTCTTTGAGCACTGATTCTCTGTAAGAGTTCAGTATCTTGATTTTGAATGTTGATTATGTCAGAATTCATCAAATTGGAATCTTTGTCAAAAACTTGATCCTGATCTTCATCTTTAGTTTCATTCTGTGTTGACTCAGTTAGAGGATTATCAACTTCTATTTGATCAGCACCCTTCTTAATTGGAACTAATTCAACAGTAGAAATCGTAACAGTAGTACTTAAAATCCACGGTTTGTTATACCCAATTGAAGCTAAGTTTTGACGCGTCAGTTCTGCTTTGCTCTTATCTTTGAAATCCTGAGCACTTATTCTGTAGTATCCATTTTGAGAAATTTCTAAAACTTGACCATCAAAACCATCTCTTTTTAGACGATCCAATGATTTTGATGTACTTTCCTTTTCTTTATGAGCAGCAGTTATTACAAAATGCCTTAACTCATTCGAATAGACAACTACTTCTTCTAATTCGATTTCATCAGAAATGCTTTTTTCAAACTCTTGTTTTGTATTCTCTTCTCGATCAAAGTGGTGGTCATCGCCTATTAGATTATCCACTTTTTCGTTGGTATCGAAAATAATTTCTTTAGGCGCTTCTATTACTTTTTGGATTGGTAAAGGTGTCTCAATAGATGAGGAATCAGAAGTGGTTTTTTTATTGTTTCTCCAGGAAGTATTTATATAAAGTCTCGAAACAATAAATTGGTTGGTATTCCCTTTTAATCCCTCGTCAATCAATCCCAATTCAAATTTAAAATCTTTTGAGAGGGGGCTTCCAATGGATAAGTTGTTTCGCATGTTGACTAATTTATCTTGTTGCACAACATAAAAAGCTTCACTAAATGCCTTTACATATACTTTTTTGCTAATATTTTTTACCAGCGTTAGTTGAAAGCGCAGTCGATTATCTCTAAGTGTTTCAGGACTGTTGTTAGGATAAATCCATCTTCTCTCATGACGAAATCTTGTTTTAATTTTGAGAGAGGATGGAGTTCCAAAATCGAATTGGTATTCGTCATATATCCATCGTTGTAATTGAAAGTTTTCAATTAACGATTTATCCATTGGCTTTTTGTCAACAGTTGAAAATCCTAAATGAAATTTAAAGTGTTTCGTGAATTGATATTCAAATGCCGATCGTACCAAAAACTGCTTTTGATTTCCAAAAACTTCATAATTATGAAATCTGGCTTGCGTGAAAAAAAACAGTTTTTTTCCAATTTCGGGATTTAAAATGAAGATCTCATAACTTCCAAATGAAGAATCAGTTTGCTGTGCAAAAGATTTCATTCCAGAACCTAAGATTAGAATCAGTGAAAGTAAGATGAGAAAATTTCGATTCATTAAAAAATATTGACTTCTTTAAAAGGGGACAAGGTTGCGACATCAAACTGATCTCTATAGGTTCTCCAATCTTCTTTGAAAAATCCATTAACCTCACCTAAGGTAATGTTTAATGCACTTTTAGCAAAATTTATTAATCTTAATTCATTGTCATTAATTCCTGTTTTTCTTGACTGCACATAACTATTTGCTAAATTTAATCGCTGCATCACTGTGACTTCAGGATTCCTAGTAATCCCTTGTCGTTTATCTACTTTACCGATAAATTCTGCAACTAAATTATCAATTTTCTTGCTGATTTTCTCACTAGATTCAATAAGATCTTTGTTGGCAGTTTCATCAATTTTCTTTAGATCTGCAGCTATTTTGTCAGCAATGTTTTTACTCTCAATCAATTGTTTTACTGCATCAGCAGCTTTTTGAATCGAAGATTGTAAGTCTTTAGCGTAGGTGTAAACTTCTTCTAAATCACTTCTTTTGACTTCAATTCTTGGATCTGATTTTACTTCGATGGAAGTAGCATGCTTCTGATCACCATAGGTGAGCTCTATTTTATAAGTTCCAGGCAAGACACTCATGCCTCCGCGCTCTCTGTTGTTCTTGCGAATTGTTCTCGAGGGGTAATCAGCACCTTTTTCATCCATTCTCCAGTAAATTCTATGGAATCCAGCTTTTTTTGGTTTTTTGTAAGATAGGGTACGAACCAATCGATCTCCATCGTAGAAGTTAAAAAAGATGGAATCCTTTTTTGATTTTTTAGAATCTGTTACCTCTGATTTAGTGTTTTCCTCTTTTTTGTCAGCTACCTTTTCTTTGATCTCAGAAGGGTTGAGGTAATAGGTAATCATAGCTCCCGATCTCTTATTTTCTCCCTGATACATTGCATCAGCACCGAATCGACTTCCAGTTGGTTGTTGATAAGCAGCTTGATAGGCTGTAGGTGGTTCAAATAAAGCGACTTCTTGCTTTAGGATCTCTGCGTTTTTAGCAACAGCTCTAAGAGGTCTGATGTCGTCTAAAACCCAAGCAGCTCTACCAAAGGTTCCAATAACCAAGTCTTGTTCTCTTGGGTGAATCATTAAATCCTTTGTAGATACCGTAGGAAACTCATGGGTCCATTTGCTCCAGTCTTCTCCTGCATTAATTGATACATACAAGCCATCATCTGTTCCCAAGAACATTAAATTTGGATTCTCTGAATCTTCGAGTATGGCGAGCGCATAACTTTGAACATCATTTGAATCAACAATGCGTTTCCAGGTCTTACCATAGTTAGTAGTGCGGTATACATAAGGTTCATAATTAAACCTTCTGTAGTCGTTAGCCACTAAGAGTGCTTCGCCTTTGTTGTTATGAGAAGCTTTGATCTGAGGAATCCAACTTCCTTCTGGTAGTCCCTTAATGTTTTTGGTCACATCAATCCAGTTGGTTCCACCATCGATGGTATAGTGGACTTTTCCGTCGTCAGATCCACTCCAAAGCATGTCTTTTTCTACTGGTGAAGGTTCGATCACAATGACCGTAGTGTGATTTTCGGCTCCAGTAGCATCCATGGTGAGTCCACCGCTTTCACTTTGTTTTTGTTTTTGAGGATCATTGGTGGTTAAATCAGGAGAGATAATCTTCCAATTGAGTCCTTTGTCGGTACTCTTGTGAACATACTGAGATCCAAAATATACGGTACTCGAATCAAATGGATCTTGAGCAATCGCAGCATTCCAGTTAAATCTGAGCTTTGTGTTTTCATCTTCAGGAGTCGGTCTAACAGAATAGTTGTTTCCAGTTTTCCAATCGTATCTCGAAACGTATCCTTGTTGACTCATCGAATATCCGTATTGTGAGTTTTCTAGATCTGGAACGACATCAAAACCATCACCAAAGGAGATTTCTTGCCAATAACTGTTTCTAATTCCCTGGTCTTTCCAAACATAAGCAGGCCCTCTCCAAGAACCGTTGTCTTGCATACCACCGTAAACATTATATGGATATTCCATGTCGACATTGATATGATAGAATTGTGCAACAGGGATATTTCCTACAAAACGCCAAGATTTACCACCATCGCGCGTAATATTCATTCCACCATCATTTCCATCGAACATCAATTTGCCATTTTTAGGATGAATCCACCAAGCGTGATGATCTGGGTGAACACCATTGTCTACACCATAGGCAGGCATGAGTTCTGTGAAATTCTTTCCACCGTCTTCAGAGACGTTCACATAAGTAAATACCGAATACACACGATTTTCATTCTGTGGATCTACAAAAATGTCAGAGTAGTAGAAAGGGCGATTTCCTATATCGCTTTTGTTGTTGATCATTTTCCAAGAATGACCACCGTCAAAAGATTTGTAGAGTGCATTTTTCTTAGCTTCAACTAATGCATAGATGATGTTGGGATCACTGTTGGCGATTGCGAGTCCAATTCTACCGAGATCTCCTTTTGGTAAGCCATCCTCAGAGCTCACTTTTTTCCAGTGTTCTCCACCGTCATAAGTAATGTGAATTCCAGATCCTGGTCCTCCTGAATTAAAGAACCAAGGGTCTCTTTTGTGCTCCCACATCGCTACCACTAATTTGTTGTGATTGCTAGGATCCATCACCATATCAGCAACTCCGGTTTTATTATTTGCAAATAGAATTTGTTTCCAAGATTTACCACCATCAGTGGTTTTGTAAACACCTCGCTCAGGGTGTTCCCCCCATGGAGATCCAATAGCTCCCACATAAACGGTATTTGAATCCGTAGGATCTACAATGATTCGATGAATATGTCTTGTTTTTTCTAATCCCATCGATTGCCAAGTTCTACCGCCATCGAGTGACTTATAGACTCCAAAACCACCGTTGAGACTGTTTCTTGGGTTTCCTTCGCCGGTTCCAACCCAAACAACAGATGGGTTAGATTGATCAATCGCTACTGCTCCTATGGAAGCGGTAAGCTCTTTTGTGAAAATTGGCTCCCATTTAATACCTCCAGAAGTTGATTTCCAAAGCCCTCCAGAGGCTGTTCCAGCGTACATGATTTCTGGGTTGTCGTAAACAGCGTCTAAAGCAGTGACACGACCACTCATTCCAGCGGGTCCAATATTTCTGGGTTTTAGGTCTTGCATGAGCTTCATGTCAAGCGTTTGACCTATTGCAATACTACTTAATAAACTAAGGGTGAGAATTAGTAATTTTTTCATCAGTGTGTGTTTTTGAGGATAATATAGTAATCTTCAACAGTTTTAATTGTTGCTTTTTTTGAGTTTGTCGGTAATTGATTCCACTTCGTAGAACCTTCTAATCTGATTAGTTTGCCATCGATTTCAAGATCGAATGGCATTTGAAATTGATCGACCACATTGCTAAATCGGTAATAGAGGGTTTTCTTTTCTTGTTTGAGTTCTAATTCAGGAATTTGAACGGTTCTTAAGTATTGATCAAAGAAAGAGCTCAAATCAATTCCAGAATGCTGACTGATATAGGACTCTATTTGGGCAGTCGTTACGGTCTGATGGTAAAATTCTTCGTTTAAGCCTCGAAGGATGGTTCTCCATTGATCGTCATTGTCGATCATCGTACGTATCATATGAAGGATGTTTGCTCCTTTGTAATACATATCTCCAGAACCCTCGGAGTTGACGTCATAAGTTCCGATGATTGGAATGTCATTTTGAATTCGCTTTCGAGTTCCAATCACATATTCTCTTGCGGCTTCTTTTGAAAAGTGGTAATTGAGATAAAGATTTTCACTATATGCTGTAAAACCCTCATGTATCCACATATCAGCAGCGTCTTTATAAGTGATATTGTTGGCAAACCACTCGTGACCTGCCTCGTGAATGATGATAAAATCAAATTTTAACCCCCATCCAGTTTCTGATAAATCCCTACCTAAATAGCCATTCTCAAACTTATTTCCGTAGGTGACTGAACTTTGGTGTTCCATTCCCAAATAGGGAACCTGAACCAATTTAAAGCCATCTTCGTAAAAGGGGTAGGGTCCAAACCAATGTTCAAATGCCTCGAGCATCATACTGGTTTGTGTAAATTGTTTTTTGGCCTTTTCTAGATCCTCTTTCAGTACAAAGTAATCCACCTTTAAAGGTCCTTTTTCTCCTTGATAAGTCTCTCCAAAATGAGTATAGTCTCCTATGTTGACGTTGACTCCATAATTATTGATGGGATTTTTGACTTCCCATGTATAAGTAGACCAATCACCATTTTCTTCGGTTTTGATGAGCTGTCCATTAGAGACATCCATTAAATGACTGGGGGTTGTGACGCTGATGGTCATTTGTTCGGCCTCATCGTACATATGATCCTTACAAGGCCACCATACAGATGCTCCTAAGCCTTGACAAGAAGTTGCAATAAATGAATTTCCATTAGAGTCTTCAGACCAAGAAAATCCTCCATCCCAAGGTGCTCTAACAGCAACTTTTGGATTTCCAGAAAAGTAAACTGTTACAGAATTTTGATCACCGATTGATTGTTCTTTCTCTAGAGTAATATAATGTGCATTTCCGTCGTGTTCTATAGAAAGTTGCTTGCCACTACTTAAAACAGAATCAATTTGCATCGGTTCTTGTAAATCAATTTGCATGCGTTGATGCTTTGATACTACCGTATAGGAAATGGTGTTACTGCCTTGAATGTGTTTTTGTTCAGGGTTGACCTTAACTTTTAAATCATAGTCATTTAAATCCCACCAACTACGCTCTGGAGTAATACTTCCTCTGATCGAATCTTGATGTGTAAAAGTCTGAGCTGTTCCAAATAAACTAAACAGACTCAGGGCTATCAAATTGAATTGCTTCATTATCTGATGATTTTATTAGGGAAGACTACTGGACTCTCATGTCCATCTTCACCTACGGCAGCTACTCCAAAGAAATAATTATCGATAACGACTCCTTTTAAAGTGTGTTTGGTTCCCTCTATATAAATAGAATGATCCCAAGTAGGAGAGGTGGTATCTCTCCAATAGACTTTATAACCTTTAGCTCCATCAACTGCACTCCACTCCAATCGAGCATCTGCTTCGACGATTCCACCAATCCCAACTGTAGTTGGAGCAGGGGGTGCCCAAGCCAAAGAAGCTAAGTTAATAGCGTTAACAGCCGTTAGTTTGGCAGCATAATCGAAGTTGACATGCTCAAAGGTATCTCCGTAATTAATTCCGTTTTCCGTTCTGATATCTTGGTGTTGTTGTGTGTAGTTCTCATGTGCTTCCATGATACGAATCCCTGCAAAACCAGCATCGTTAAAGGGTCTGTGGTGACCACCACGACCAAAACGATCCAAGCGATAGATCATCATCGGATTCATAGTTGGCATATAGGTTTTAACATTACGGTGAACATATCTAGCTAACTGTCTTGAGATTCCATCGACTTCCCCTCCGTAAAAACGTCTTGATTTTCGAGCTTGTTCGGATTCAGTAGGAGGTATAGGTTCAGAAAAGATTCTAAAATCAACATTACTGATTGTTCCATCGACTCCTTTGATGTTTCCAATCATATCATTGTTGAGAATACCAATGATATCCCATCCTTTTTCTTTGGCATAGGCTGCAAGTCCTTTTCCTCCATAAAGCCCTTGTTCTTCGCCTGAAAGTCCCACAAAAATAATGGAGTTTTCAAAACTGTATTTGGAGAGTACCCGCGCAGCTTCAATGGTCCCAGCCATACCCGACGCATTGTCATTAGCCCCTGGTGAATCAGAGGTGTAATCAGTTGGATCACTTACCCTAGAATCAATATCACCACTCATAATCACAAAGCGATTGGGATTTTTCGTCCCTCGTTTAATCGCGACAATATTGACAATATCAACATCTTTAACAATTCTTGCCCCATCACCTTTCGGTGTAAAGTTGTGTTGCTCAAAAACCTCTAAACAGTTATTGCAATCCTTAGAAATTCTATTGAATTCTGCTTTGATCCAACGACGAGCTGCACCAATTCCTCTCTTTTTAGAGATGGTGTCCGATAAAGTGTGTCTAGTTCCAAAATCAACTAGGGTTTTGACAGTAGATTCGAGTCGATCAGGCGAAACATCATTGATGATGTCGTATATTCTCGAATCGGTTTGAGCATAAGAAAGTGCTGTAACTAACAGCGCAATAAATAAAGTAAAGGGTTTCATAGGGTTTAGTTTGTCATAAAAATAACATTTTAGACTTAAAGGATCATAAATTTTGAAACTTTATTGGCTTTTCAAAGTATTTGAATCCGCTAAATCGATTATTTTTTTTAGAACCAAGTCGTAATCCGCTTCTTCGGTGAATGCATTCATCGTATTGAGTCGAATGTAGACCTTTTCGTTTAGGATGGTTTGAAGAATGTAAAACTCACCTTCTTCGAGTAGTGTTTGTCTAATTTCTTTGTTGATCTGATTGAGCTCTTGATTTGTTTTAGTAGCATCGACATATCGAAAGCAGAGAATATTGGTATCTGGATCAACTGCTAATTCCAAATTAGGGTGATTTTTGATTTTATCAGCCAACATTCTACAATTGTCATACATTTTGGTAACAAACTCATCAAAGATATCTTCAGAATAGGCTTTGAGCATCACATACCACTCAATAGCCATCATGTTTTTGGTGCACTCAAAGGTTCTTTTGGCCATATTACTCCAATCTTCTTCCTCGGTTGCTGTGAGCAGGTAATCAGCCTTTTGCTTAAAGGTGTTGTAGGAGTCAGTTCCATTTTTAAATAGAACGGCCGTGGTAATGGCAGGTAACATCATCATTTTATGCCCGTCGATTACAATGGAATCAGCTTTTTCGATTCCTTTTAAATCTCCTTTGTATTTAGTGGAAAATATAGCGGCACCTCCGTGAGCTGCATCCATGTGATACCAGATGGAATGTTTTTGGCAAAAATCTGCAATAAAGCTGAGATCGTCAATTTTACCAGTGGCAGTTGAAGGAGCATTTCCAACAAATGCCATCACTTCGATGCCCTGATCTAATGCTTTTTGATAGTGTTTTTCAACTAGTTCTTCATCAATGGTAAAGTCTTCTTTTGAAGGTAATAAGATAAGGCCTTCTGCTTCTAATCCCATGATTCTAGCGGTGCGCTCAATCGAGTAGTGGGCCTGTTCACCCACCATGATTCCCAATCGTTTGGCATTTGGATGTCGGTTTAAATAGGCTGCTTTAGCCGCTAAAAGTGCAGTTAAATTACCCAAGGATCCACCAGAGGTTAAAAAGCCTCTTGAGCTTTTATCATAACCTATTTTATTTGAAAGTAATTCACAAACAATACGCTCAATAGCATTGTTGGCCATTCCCATTTCATAGACCGCTGATCCGTTGTTTAAAAACGAACTAACCAGTCCAGCAATAGCACTAAGAGGAGCAGTTGCTCCAACTTGATGCCCCATATATTTTTTGTGATGGGTTCGTACAGATCGATCTAGAACGTTTTCAAAAAAGTTTTCAGCTGAAGTAAATTCAAAGTCATTCCAAAATTGATATTCACTTTCTGCATCCTTAAAGGGAATCGCTTTTCCTTTACCATTAATGGCATTTGACAAATGATTGGATAGTAATTCAACAGTTGAATTCGCTTGTTTTTTAAAGTCCTCAGCGCTGTATACTTTAGAGAGTTTTGATGAGTTCATTGAAGGGTATTTAGTACAAGCAATTTAAATAAAAAAAGCTATCCATTGGATAGCTTTTACCTACTAAATTAAATTTCAACTATTGATCAAAAGTATAGCCGTCTTTGGCTTTAATTTCCTCAGCAATTAAATTCTTAAGTTCGATGACGTTGGGATAATTAGCGTATTTGGTAAAACGTCTAAGTCCCATCAGTAGCATGCGTTGCATATCTCCATCAGCAAAAGAGATGATAGCTTCTTTTCCTTTGGATGCTGCTATTTCTACTGCTTGATAGAGGTAGAGTTTGGACATGGCGATCTCAGCCTTTTGACTGTCTTCTCCAAATCGTTTAGCGTTTTTCTCAGTTCTGAGGATGGCTGATTCTGCCATATAGATCTCGATCAACATATCAGAAGCAGCTAAGAGCAGTTGTTGGTGTTTTTCGAGTTCCATTCCAAAAGTTTCAACAGCTTTACCAGCAACCATTAAAAAGGCCTTTTTGAGCTTTTTAATCATGTCTTTTTCTTCGGAAAAGAGTGCTGAGTAATCTGGGGTGTCAAAATCAGGAATACCGAGAAGTTCTTCACCTACAGCAGTAGCAGGACCTAGAAGATCTACATGACCTTTCATCGCTTTTTTGAGTAACATACCCACGATGAGCATACGGTTGATTTCATTGGTTCCCTCGTAAATTCTAGCAATACGAGCATCTCTATAGGCAGATTCCATCGGTGCATCGGCGCTGAATCCCATTCCTCCATAGAGTTGAACTCCTTCATCAGCTGTTTGCTGAGCATCTTCAGAGAGAGCAATCTTTAAGATGGATGCCTCGATAGCGTATTCTTCAACTCCTTTGAGCTCTGCTTCTTGATGTGAATTACCTGCTGCTTCTCTAAGGGCTATACGATCTTCAATATTCTTTGAGGCTCTATAGACAGCAGATTCCCCTACATAGGTATTGGTGGCCATTTGAGCAATCTTTGCTTTAATGGCTCCAAAGTCACCAATTGGAGTTTTAAATTGAAAGCGTTCTTTGGCATAAGAAGTCGAAAGATTGGTGATTCGTCGCTGTGCTTCGATACAAGCACCAGCAAGTTTAATACGACCAACGTTAAGTGCATTCATGGCTATTTTAAAACCATTGCCTCTTTCAGAGAGCATATTTTCTACAGATACTTTGGTGTTGTCAAAGAAAACTTGACGAGTAGAAGAGGAGTGAATTCCCATTTTGTGTTCTTCTTCTCCCATACTAATACCGTTATTGGAATCATTTTCTACAATAAATCCAGTAATGTTTTTATCGTCTTCAATTCGAGCAAAAACAATAAAGAGATTACAGAATCCCGCATTGGAGATCCACATTTTTTGTCCAGTGATTAGATAGTGCTTTCCATCCTCACTGAGAACAGCCTTGGTCTTACCAGAGTTGGCATCCGATCCAGCTGTTGGTTCGGTTAAGCAATAAGCTCCAAACCACTCTCCACTGGCGAGTTTGGGAACGTATTTTTGTTTTTGTTCTTCAGTTCCATAGAGGGTGATTGGTAGGGTTCCAATCCCTGTATGTGCTCCAAAAGCAGTACTGAAGGAACCAGTTACACCAGAGATATAATCACAGACAAGCATGGTAGACACAAATCCCATTCCCATTCCACCATAGGCTTCTGGTACGGCGATGGATAAGAGTCCCAGTTCACCAGCTTTTTTCATACACTGAAAAGTGAACTCATAATCTTTTTTCTCAAAGCGTTCCCAATTAGCCCAAAGTTCTCGGTCTACGAATTCCTTGGTACTATCACGCATCATCTTTTGTTCTTCAGAGAGATCCTCCAAAGTAAAAACATCATCGCATGAGGTTTCTTTGACAATAAAATGTCCACCTCTTAATAATTCATTTTTTTCTTGAGTTTCCATATGCTCAGTGTTTATTGTAAAAATTCAAAAATTCCAGCAGCACCTTGACCTGTTCCTACACACATAGTAACAATTCCGTGCTTGCCTTTTAAGTTTCTAGATCTCATTTCAGAAATGAGTTGTGTTGTGAGTTTCGCTCCTGTGCATCCCAAGGGATGTCCGAGTGCGATAGCTCCTCCGTTTACATTGACGATCTCGGGATTGAGTCCTAGGGTCTTTATAACGGCTAGTGACTGTGAAGCAAAGGCTTCATTGAGTTCTATAAGTTCAATTTGATCTTGTTTTAAGCCAGCTAAATTCAGTGCTTTTGGAATCGCTTCAACTGGTCCTATTCCCATGATTCTAGGAGGAACTCCTGCTGCTGCATAGGATGCCAGTCGTGCAATGGGTTCTAAATTGAGTTCTTTTACTAAATCTTCACTCATAACCATTACAAAGGCAGCTCCATCACTCATTTGAGAGGAGTTACCAGCAGTTACACCACCTCTAGCATCAAATACGGGTCTTAATTTAGATAGTGCTTCTATCGAAGTGTCTTTTCGTGGTCCTTCATCACGGTCAACCGTGTAGGATTTGGAAGCTTTCTTCCCATTGGAGTCCACATAAACCTGTTCAATTGTAATAGGTACAATTTGATCATTAAATTTTCCAGCTTCTTGAGCAGCAATTGCTTTTTGATGGGACTGATAGGAGAATTGATCTTGTTCTTCTCGGCTTACTTTATATTGACTGGCAACAGCCTCAGCGGTAAGTCCCATTCCCCAATAGTAATCTTCTAAACCTTTCTTAGCGAGTTCATAACTAGGGGTAGGTTTGTAACCCCCCATCGGAATATAACTCATGCTTTCAGCTCCTCCTGCAATAATACAGTCCGCCATTCCCGATTGTATTTTGGCCGTAGCTATTGCAATGGTTTCAAGTCCAGAAGCACAATATCGGTTGACAGTCATTCCAGGCACATCGACGATATCGAGCCCCATGAGTGAAATAAACCTTCCGACATTGAGTCCTTGTTCAGCTTCAGGCATGGCATTACCAACAATCACGTCATCGATTCTCTTTTTGTCGAGTTCTGGAAGTTGCTCTAAGAGGTATTGAATAGTTTCAGCAGCCAATTCATCCGGTCTTTTAAAACGGAAGACTCCTTTTGGAGCTTTTCCAACAGCGGTGCGATAGGCTTTGACGATATAAGCAGTTTTCATAATTAGTTTCTTAGGGGTTTACCAGTTTTTAACATATGTTGAATGCGCTCAAGTGTTTTTCGTTCACTGCAAAGAGAAAGGAAAGCTTCTCGTTCTAGGTCTAATAAATAGCGTTCGGAGACCAATGTCGCTTCAGAGAGATCACCTCCAGCCATAACATAGGCTAATTTGTTCGCGATTTTCTTATCGTGTTCTGAGATATAATTACCAGCTAGCATGGAATCGGTTCCCACCATAAACATTCCCAATGCTTGTTTTCCGAGTACTTTGATGTCGGTTCTTTCAATCGGTTTGGTATAACCTGCATCAGCCATAAGTATCGCATGTGCTTTGGCAACGGCTAATTGACGGTCCTTATTGACCACCACAACATCTTTGCCTTTTTGCATGGAGAAATTGTCATAAGCTTCATAGGCAGAGGTAGAAACCTTAGCCATTGCGATCGCTAAAAAGTGTTCTCTGAGACTGTTGAGTTCCACATCGTTCTTTTGATAGGTATCTGAAGCTCTTAGTGTCATTTCTTTGGAACCTGCACCACCAGGGATGACTCCAACTCCAAATTCAACAAGACCCATATAGGTTTCTGCAGCAGCGACAATTTTATCGGCGTGTAAACTGAGTTCACAACCACCTCCAAAAGTCATTCCATGTGGTGCAGAAATAGTAGGGATGGAACTGTAACGCATACGCATCACTGTATTTTGGAACATTTTGATAGCGTTGTTGAGCTCTTCGTATTCTTGCTCAACAGCCATCATAAATATCATCGCTAGATTAGCTCCCACTGAAAAGTTAGGGCCTTGGTTTCCAACGATAAGCCCTCTAAAGTCTTTTTCAGCAATATCGATTGCCTTATTGAGACCTTGAATCACATCGCCCCCTAGGGTGTTCATCTTGGATCTAAATTCTACATTTAAAATGCCATCACCTAAATCTTCAACGACCACTCCAGAGTTTTTATAAACAGCGGATTGCTCACGAATATTATCTAGAATAATAAAGGATTCCTGCCCCGGAATCTTCTGCTGTTCTTTTGAAGTAGTGTCGTAATAGTAATTAGCACCTTCTTTAACGGTGTAAAATGTCTGGTTGTTTTCAGCGAGTTCTTTGACCCAATCAGCCACTTCTAACCCCTGTGCATTAGCCAATCCAATACCTTCATTGATTCCAATGGCTTGCCATATCTGAAAAGGACCGTGTTGCCATCCAAATCCAGCCTTCATTGCATCGTCGATCTGGTAACAGTGATCGGCGATTTCAGGTATTCTATGCGATACATAGGCAAACAGCGATCCAAATGACTTTCTGTAAAAATCACCCGCCTTATCTTTTCCTTTAATAAGGACCGAAAAACGATCGATCACTTCGTCGATTGTTTTGGTAAGCTCTAGGGTGGCAAATTTTGCCCGCTTATTGGCTCTGTATTCAAGTGTATTTAAATCTAAGGTTTGAATTTCAGAACCTCCCTTTTCATTTTTAACTTTTTGATAAAATCCTTTTCCAGTCTTAGATCCCAGCATATTCTCTTTTTGCATATGGGCTATAAAATCAGGAATTTTAAATAGCTCTAAACGTTCATCTTCCTTACAGTTTTCTTCAATACCATTAGCTACGTGAACAAGGGTGTCTAATCCAACCACATCAACAGTTCTAAAAGTCGCTGATTTTGGTCTACCGATGACAGGTCCTGTGAGTTTATCTACTTCTTCAACAGTCATATCTAATTCCTTCACCAAGTGAAATAGCGATTGAATTCCAAAAATCCCGATGCGATTTCCGATAAAAGCTGGAGTGTCTTTTGCAATGACACTTGTTTTTCCAAGGAATTTTTCACCGTAAGAATTTAAAAAGTCAATCACAGAGGAATCTGTTTTTGGACCAGGAATGATTTCAAATAGTTTAAGATAACGGGCAGGGTTAAAGAAGTGCGTTCCACAAAAGTGCTTCTGAAAATCGTCACTTCTACCTTCACTCATAAATCGAATTGGGATCCCAGAGGTATTTGAGGTGACAAGAGTGCCTTCCTTACGGTATTTTTCAATTTGTTCATATACCTGCTTCTTGATGTCTAAACGTTCAACAACCACTTCGATGATCCAATCCACATCAGCAATCTTAGCCATGTCATCTTCAGTATTACCTGTGCTGATTCGTCCAGCAAATGAACTTTGATAGAATGGTGCAGGTTTGTGGCTGAGAGCCTTTATTAGTGCTGTCTCAGAGAGATAATTTCTCTTGATTTTGCACTTTGAAGCTAATTTGGGATCCATTTTATCTTCTGGAATAACGATATCCAAAAGAAGTACTTCAACTCCAATATTTGCAAAGTGAGCAGCAATACCTGAGCCCATGATACCAGAACCGATAACTGCTACTTTTTCAATGTGTTTTTTCATTTTATTCAATTTGTTCGTTCGCGTAACTTTTAATTACCTCAATGACTTCAAAGAAATTTTGAAGTTTTTCCTTGCTGAGTTGTTGGTCGATGACTTCATTAAAGTGAAAGACTTCTTTTTTTGATTCATCTCTCATTTTAAGACCTTCTTTAGTCAATTGTATGATTACAGATCTACCGTCAGTAGGATGTGCTGCTTTTTTAATGACACCTTTTTCTTCCATGAGTTTTAAGGTCCTAGAAAGGGAAGTGGCTTCAATGCCCATCAACGGCCCTAATGCTGTTGAAGGAGTTCCTACTTTTGGGTCAATACTCAAGAGTACAAATGCCTGAGTCATCGTAGCTCCGTATGACTTAGCTCGTTCGTTGTACATCTTTTGAACAGCTTGCCATGCTGTTCGAAGTGCGTAATCAATAGTTGGTTTACTCATAAGATTTGAAATCAGCTTAAATATATAAAATAATATTATGCATGCATAATAAATTTGTGTTAATTTTTTGTAATTTGACTTCATAAATAGAAGACTATGCAACAACCGACAAGACTTTTTGATTTTGCTTATTGGGAAAGGGATAACTACAACCTAGAGAAAGCCTTTGTGTCTAAGTATCAGGGTACTTGGGAGACTACATCATCAGAGGATTATATCAATAAAGGGAATATTATCAGTAGAGCTCTTTTGCGATTAGGAGTGCAAGCCAATGATAAAATTGCCGTTATTTCATTAACCAATAGAACAGAATGGCATATCATGGATTTGGGGGTACTTCAAATAGGAGCTCAAAATGTGCCTATTTATCCAACGATTTCTATTGAAGATTACGAGTACGTATTGAATCACTCGGAATCCAAATACTGTTTTATATCCTGTGAATTTGTCTATGAGAAAATCAAAGCGATAAAAGACAATACCTCTTTAATTGAAATATACTCCTTTAATGAGATTCCCGGATGTAAACATTGGAGTGAATTATTAGAACTAGGAGCTGACCCCTCGAATCAAAGTGAAGTTGATGCACTAAAGGATGCTGTAAAAGAAGAAGATCTAGCGACCATTATTTATACCTCAGGAACTACTGGTAAACCTAAGGGCGTAATGTTGTCTCACCGCAATGTAGTGAAGAACGTTATTTATTCCTGTGATCGCCTTCCACTAGAACGAGGTTCTAGTCGTGCACTGAGCTTTTTACCTATCTGTCATATATTCGAAAGAGTGATTACCTATATCTACCAGTATGTAGGAGTTGAGATTGTCTTTGCGGAATCCCTTGAAACCATTAGTGATAATCTAAAAGAATTTAAGCCTGAAGTGATGACTGCGGTACCAAGGTTGTTAGAAAAGGTCTATGATAGTATCATCGCCAAGGGTGCTGCACTTACAGGGATTAAAAAAATGTTGTTTTTCTGGGCGGTAAATCTCGGTCTTAATTACGAACCATACGGTCAAAACGGTTGGTGGTACGAACGCAAATTAAAACTAGCTCGTAAGCTTATTTTTAGCAAGTGGAAGGAAGGATTGGGTGGAAACCTCAAATTGATAGCATCAGGTTCTGCTGCACTTCAACCTCGCTTAGCACGTATATTCAACGCGGCTGAATTGGGAGTGATGGAAGGCTATGGCCTAACGGAGACTTCACCTGTGGTATCAGTGAATGATATGAGAGACGGAAAGTTTCGAATAGGAACGGTAGGTAAACTCATAGCGGATACTGAAGTAAAAATTGCAGAAGACGGTGAAATTCTAGTAAAAGGTCCTCAGGTAATGATGGGTTATTACAAAGATCCCGAAAAGACAGCAGAGGTCATCAAAAATGGTTATTTCCACACAGGAGATATTGGAGAACTAGATTCCGATGGTTTTTTGAGAATTACCGATCGCAAAAAAGAAATGTTTAAGACCTCTGGTGGGAAATACGTCGCTCCTCAACTATTAGAAAACAGATTTAAGCAATCGAGATTCATCGAACAAATCATGGTTGTTGGAGAAGGAGAGAAGATGCCTGCTGCAATTATACAGCCAGACTTTGCCTTTGTAGGTAATTGGGCAAAGAAAAAAGGAATAGTTTTTAGTAACAATGAAGAGTTAATCGCTTCTGAGAAAGTAATAAAACGCATTCAAAAGGAAGTTGATGAGGCGAATGAAGATTTTGCAAAATTTGAAAAGGTGAAGCAATTTAGATTAAGTCCTGTCCAATGGACTCCAGATTCTGGACACCTAACTCCTACGATGAAACTCAAACGTAAAATCGTTAAAGAATTTCACAAAGATCTATACGAATCGATCTATAGGCCTTAATATTGATAAAAAAATAGCCCTTCATTTGAAGGGCTTCTTTTTTAGTTGTGCTTCTCAATCCATTTACGAGCATTGATAAATGCTTCAATCCAAGGACTGACCTTATCATCTCTATCTTTTGGGTAATCTGCCCAGTTCCATTCAAAGATGGAACGTTCAATATGAGGCATCGTCACTAAATGTCTGCCAGTTGCATCGGTAAGCATTGCTGTGTTGTAATCACTTCCATTAGGATTAGAAGGATAGGCGTCATAAGCGTATTGAGCTACGATATTGTAGTGTTCTCTCGATAGTGGAAGGTTGAATTTACCTTCTCCATGTGAAATCCAAACTCCTAAGCTTGTTCCTGCAAGAGATGAAAGCATTACAGAGTTATTCACTCCAATAGTTACCGAAGTAAAGCTACTCTCGTGTTTGTGAGAATCGTTGTGAAGCATTTTACCGTGAACTTCTAGTTCTGGATGAATGAGTTCCAATTCCATAAAGAGTTGACATCCATTACAGATACCCACTGATAGGGTGTCAGGTCTGTCAAAGAAGTTTTTAAGTGCTTTATTGGCCTTTTCATTGTATTTAAATGCTCCAGCCCAACCTTTAGCAGATCCTAAAACATCGGAGTTAGAGAATCCACCAACAGCTCCGATAAATTGAATATCTTCAAGAGTTTCTCTACCTGATATCAAGTCCGTCATGTGGACGTCTTTAACATCAAAACCAGCTAAATACATCGCATTGGCCATTTCTCGTTCCGAATTGGATCCTTTTTCTCTGAGTATTGCAGCTTTAGGTCTTTTTCCTCTTGGAAGTTCTGGTAATTGACCGTTAAACCCACTAGGAAAATTGTAATGTAGAGGTTGTTTTTTGTAGTTGTTAAAGCGCTCTAAGGCTTTGTTATTAGCAGTTTGCTTATTGTCTAAGAAATAGGATGTTTTATACCATACATCTCTTAGTTGAGGTATCGGTAAAATAAGTTCGGTCTTATTGTGTTTAAGTCCAATGGCTCCTTTTGAAATCGCTTTTCCAATTTTAATGGCTTGAATATCAGAATTTTCAATTGCTTGTTCAGCTTCTGAATCTTTAGCTTGAATTAAAATACCAGCATTTTCAGCAAAAAGCACCTTAATTAAATCATCTTCGTTTAATGGACTTAAATCAATAGTAGCTCCAAGGTCATTGTCTGCAAAACACATTTCGAGAAGAGCAGTAATGAGCCCACCAGAACTAATATCGTGTCCTGCAGCAATTTGATCATTGCTGATGAGTTCTTGAACTTTATTAAAAGCTTTCTTTACAAAAGAAGCGTCTTTTACATCAGGAACTTCACTACCAACTGTATTTAAGATCTGAGCAAATGAAGATCCTCCAAGTTTAAACTGATCTTGTGAGAAGTTGATATAATATATGGCTCCAGCATTTCTTTGAAGCATCGGTTCTACAACCTTTGTAAAATCACTACAATGAGCAGCAGCTGATATAATTACGGTACCAGGGGCAATGACATCACCATCAGGATAACGTTGTTTCATAGAAAGGGAATCTTTTCCGGTTGGAACATTGATTCCGAGTTCAATTGCATAATCAGATACCGCCTGAACAGCATCGTATAGACGTGCATCTTCTCCAGGATTATTACAAGGCCACATCCAGTTTGCAGAAAGGGAAACAGATTGCAATTGATCTTGTAGTGGAGCCCAAATAATATTGGTCAAGGATTCTGTGATACTATTTCTACTACCTGCAGCAGGATTGACAAGAGCTGAAACGGGACTGTGTCCTATTGCAGTCGCAACTCCGTCGACACCTTTGTAATCTAAGGCCATCACACCACAGTTGTTGAGTGGTAATTGAAGTGGTCCAACACATTGTTGGATAGCAACTTTTCCACCAACACAGCGATCCACTTTATTTGTAAGCCAGTCTTTACATCCAACAGACTCCAATTGAAGTACATTTTCTAAATATGTTGAAAGCTCATTTACATCATAAGTAGCATCTTTATAGGCGCGATCTACTTTAGAATCTTCCATGATGGTTTTTGGAGCAGAGCCAAACATATCTGCGAGCGCAAGATCCATAGGTTTTTCACCAGTAGTCTTCGACTGAAAACTAAAGCGATAATCTTTAGTCACCTCTCCAACTTCATACATAGGAGCTCGTTCACGATCCGAAACTCTTTTTAAGAAGGCAGTGTCTTTTTCTCCGATCACCAGCCCCATACGTTCCTGAGATTCATTTCCTATAATTTCTTTGGCAGAAAGTGTAGGATCACCTACTGGAAGTTGGTCTAAATCAATTTTTCCACCAGTTTCTTCAACCAGTTCTGATAAACAGTTGAGGTGTCCACCAGCTCCGTGATCGTGTATTGATACAATCGGATTGTTATCAGATTCAATCATTCCACGAATAGCATTGGCAGCTCTTTTTTGCATTTCGGGATTCGAACGCTGAATAGCGTTGAGTTCAATGACAGCTCCAAAGGCACCAGTATCTGCACTAGATACAGCAGCACCACCCATACCGATACGGTAATTGTCACCACCTAAGATGACAATCTTATCGCCTTTCTCTGGGCGATCTTTTAGTGCTTGAGATGCTTTTCCAAATCCGATCCCACCAGCCTGCATTATCACCTTGTCGTATCCGACCTTTCTACCATCTTCTTCGTGTTCAAACGTCAATACGGATCCATTGATCAGTGGTTGACCAAATTTATTTCCAAAATCAGAAGCACCATTAGATGCTTTGATTAAGATGTCAATAGGATTTTGATAGAGCCATTTACGAGCGGGCATTCCATTTTTCTCCCATGATCTTCCTTTTAAAATTCTAGAGTAAGGAGTCATATATACAGCTGTTCCAGCTAAAGGTAAGGCTCCTTTTCCTCCAGCAAGTCGATCTCTAATTTCACCACCAGAACCAGTTGCAGCACCGTTAAAAGGCTCTACAGTAGTTGGAAAATTGTGTGTCTCTGCTTTGAGAGAAAGTACCGTTTCCATTTCAGTTTCCTGATAGTAGTCTGGCTGATCTGGAGTCTTTGGGGCAAATTGAATTGCTTTGGGCCCTTTGATAAAAGCGACATTGTCCTTATATGCAGACACCACAGAATTAGGGTGTGTCTCTGTTGTTTTTCTAATGAGTTTAAAGAGAGAGTGAGGCATTTCAACTCCATCAATTACAAAGTTTCCATTAAAAATTTTATGTCTACAGTGTTCTGAATTGACTTGTGAAAATCCAAATACTTCAGCATCGGTTAATTTTCTTCCGATACGCTGAGATACTTCTTCTAGGTACGTAACTTCTTCATCACTTAAAGACAAGCCTTCCTGAATATTATAGGCTGCAATATCTTCTATTTCAAGTACAGCTTTAGGCTCTATATCAACTCTAAATAAGGATTGATCTAAACTTGAAAATTTTTGAGATAGCATAGGATCAAAATCCTCATAGGATTCATTGACCGCGAAGTATTCCTCAATTCGAATGATACCCTCAATACCCATATTTTGAGTAATTTCTGTAGCATTCGTACTCCAAGGACTAATCATAGTAGCTCTTGGACCAATAAAATATCCAGATAGACTTTCTTCTTTTAGAAGCGTTTCATTACCGAATAACCATGTTAATTTTGAAGTATCGTCTGCAGATAAATTGTTTGAAGTTTCTACTGCATAAACTTTTTGAGAAGGATTCCCGAAAAAATGGATCATAATCACTGTTTTAAGACCCTGCAAATTTAAGGTAAATTCAGCGATTATTCCCTATATCAAATAAGGAGTTATTAAAGAAAGTTGTTAATAGGTTATTCGACCTTTTTTAGAAGTGCCATATAGAAACCATCAAAGCCACTCTTAGAAGCAAAAACGTGATTCTCTTTTTCTAATTGAAAAGATTTTCCAGCTTCTGAATTTAAAAAGGCCTCTACTTGCATTTGGTTTTCTTGGGGTAAAATCGAACAGGTAGCATATACCATTTTCCCTCCACTTTTAACCATTTTGCTGTAAGATTCCAGAATCTCAGCCTGGGTTTTTAGAACGCGATCCAAAAATGACTGATCGAGTTTCCACTTCGCATCTGGATTTCTTTTTAGAACACCAAGACCTGTACAAGGAGCATCGATGAGTAGTCGATCCGCTTGTCCTTTTAACTTTTTAATCACCTTAGTAGAATCGATGACTCTAGTTTCAATATTGTGGGCTCCGTTACGCTTCGCTCTTCGTTTTAGCTCTTTTAATTTATTTTCATAAATATCGAGTGCAATCAATTGACCTTTGTTCTCCATTTGTGCAGCGATGTGAAGAGATTTTCCTCCAGCCCCAGCACAGGCATCAATCACTCTCATGCCTGGTTCAACTTCTAAAAATGGTGCCACTAATTGTGAAGAAGCGTCTTGAACTTCGAACCATCCATTTTGAAATAATTCAGTCTTAAAGACATTGGCTCTTCTTTTTAGGATTAAAGCATTTGGATAATCTTCAGATTTATCGGTCACGATATCCAGCTTCAGGAGTTCTTTGTAGAGTTGTTCTCTAGTGCATTTTAGAGAGTTTGCTCTAAGGACTACTTGAGCTTCTTGATTCAGTGCGTGTAATTCTTTAGCCCAAAACGCTTCTCCTAAAGCTTTAACTCCTAATTCATCCATCCAATCAGGAATGGATTCTGCAATTTTTCGAGTAGCTGATAATTCGTCAAATTTTCCTTTGATTCTTCGCTCAGGAGTTCCCTCTATTTGCTTCCAATCTGGTAATTGATGACCCTTGAGTACAGCCCAAACAGCCCATATTCTGTATAAGTTTTCTCTGCTATAAGGAGCCTTTACTTCTGCAATAGTTTCATACAAGCGTTTATAGCGAACAATTTCATAGGTGGTTTCAGCAATGAATCCACGATCTCTAGCACCCCAACGCTTATCAAACTTCAAAACTTTTTCAACGACCTTATCTGCGTATTGACCTTCGTTAAAAATCATATTACAGGCGTCGACTACTGCAAAAACGAGATTTCTGTGTAATTTCATAGGAACTTTAATTCTGCTGCAAAGCTAAGCTTAATTTTTGTACTTTTTACTCATGAAACCAAGCTATCTTATATTGTTGTCATTTCTGTTGCTGGGTTGTAACACAAAAGAAATAAATCCCATTACAACAGTTCGTGTGAGTGAACTCTTTAGGGATTCTGTATCGATACGTGCAATTTCAATTAAGGATCAACAGTTGTTTTTTGGAACCTCAAAGGCCTATATTGGAATCTTAGATCTAAAAACGCATCAACTCGATACGCTAGTGTTTCCTGGGCAAGCATTTAGAGCTACTGCACTAAATTCTAAAAATTATTATACCTTATCGTTGAATAATCCAGCACAATTACTAAAGATTGATTCACAGATGAATTCTGAATTGGTTTACACTGAGACTGGTGAAGCTGTCTTTTACGATGCCTTACATTTTGTAAATGATCAAGTTGGTTTTGGACTCGGTGACAATTACGACGGATGTATGTCTATTGTGAAAACTACTGATGGTGGTAAACAATGGATCAAACTAAACTGTGAAGATCTTCCTGAATCAACAATAGGAGAGGGTGCCTTTGCTGCGAGTAATACCAATATTGAATCCTATGGATCAACTATCTGGATGGCAACTACCATGGGAAAAGTTTACAGATCAGATGATTTAGGGGTACATTGGACAGCTGTTCAGAGTCCCCTAGTTGATGAATCTGCAACTCATGGAATTTACTCTATGGATTTTTATGACATTCAGAGAGGCATCATCTATGGGGGAGATTATACCAATCCTACTTATAATAAAAATAATATCGCAGAGACCTTAGATGGAGGTCAGACTTGGAAGCTGATAGCAGATGGGACCAATCAAGGATATAAGAGTTGTGTTCAATATGTTCCAAATTCCAATGCACAGCAAATCATTGCTGTAGGGTTCACTGGAATCACTGTATCAAATGACAGTGGAAACACCTGGATTCCACTATCAGATGAGGGATTTTATACAATTCGATTTGTAAACGAATCAACTGCATATGCAGCAGGTAATGGTAGAATTGCTAAATTAGAATTTAACTAAGTTGAGCAATTACTTTATCGAGTTTTGCATTGACTTCACTCGCTAAAGCTCCTAATTCTTCATTCTCGACAGACATCATGGAAGCCATGGGGTCCACTGCGGACACTTCGATGGTTCCATTATCGTGTTGTTGAACCACAACATTACAAGGTAAGAATACTCCAATTTTGTTTTCTGAGCTGATTGCTTTATGTGCAAAGTGAGGGTTACAAGCACCTAAGATGCGGTATTTTTGAAAGTCTAGATCTAATTTTTTCTTGAAAGTGGCAGATACATCTATGTCAGTTAAGACACCAAAACCTTCCGTTTTTAATGCTTCGGTAACAGCTTCGATGACCTCTTCAAATGATTTCCCTTCAAGGGTGACGCTTTTATGATAGTTCATGATTTAGAATTTTAATTAAGTAACAAAACTAATCAATCAAACCCTGAACCTTTGTAAACGATGTTACGCAATTAAAGCAATGGAATTGCTATTTCTTTAGGCTTGTCGTTAGATTGATTGTCTTGACCTCTTCGTTCTCGGTGCATTCTCATTAGTTTTCTTCGAAAGTTATCTTCAGCTCTTGGCAGTAAGAGTACTTTACTGGCAGGTAAAACGTCTTGTAAATCCTTGTAGAGTTTCATGGTTCTCTTGTGTTCTGCAGTTCGCTCTGAGATGTATTCTTCAAGCAGTTTTTTAGCTTCAGATTCACTAAGTGAGCTAGGATCCAAATTGGATGCTTCAGCCCTTTTTCTCATAGATTGCCACATTTCAATTTGAGCTTTTTCAAATTGGTTATAAACAGGCCAAAAGTTAGAAGCTTCTTCGGCAGTCAACGAGAGTTGTTCTGTAAAATAAGCAACCTTAAAACTCTTGATTTTTTCGAATTGATTTTTCTCACTATCTGTTTGAGCGTATGAAAAAAGTACACTAAAGATTAAGAGTAGTGAAAGGTATATTTTAGTAGTCATTTCCGTAGAGATTTAATTCTGAATATTCTTCTATTTGCAAATCGATATAGTCCTCAATAGTAGACTGATTGGAAGCTAAGAAGTCCAATTCTGTAGTTCCTTGAGGTAATTCGCTTGCTAATTCATAATTGTCAAAGGGGGTTTGTGTAGATCTGAGATAAGAATCGACCTCATTAAAACTCAACTGCTCGAAGTCTAAAAGAGTCGATTGATTAGAATTGATCAGGATTGGAACAGTGATTAAGATAGTGATCGCTGCAGCGATTGCAGTGATCTTATAACTGTTGAACAATCGAATTACTTTTGGTTTCGACTCTTTCTCTGGTAACTTCACCTTAAATGAATCAAAGTAGTTGTCAGGAGCGGTAAAGCCAGAACGAGCCTTTTCTTCTCCAAGGGAAACCTTGAAGTTTTCCAGATAATTTTCTGGAATTTTAAAGGGGTTGTATTTTGGTATCTCGTTCATATTAAATATGATGTATTTTTTTACAAAAGGTTTAATGCTCGGTTAAAAATTCTTTAATTTTTGTAGTAGCATGATGGTAGGAAGCTTTTAATGCACCTACGGAGGTCTCAAGTATTTCTGATATTTCTTCGTACTTCATTTCTTCAAAATACTTCATATTAAACACCAATCGTTGCTTTTCAGGGAGGCTTGCTAAAGCTTTTTGAAGGGTTGTTTCGATGGCATCTCCCTCAAAATACACATCAGATTCTAGTTGAGATGCTTTTTGATCTACATAATCACTCGATTCGATTCCTAGTTTTCTGGATTTTTGTCTGATAAAACTCAAGGCTTCATTAGTTGCAATTCGATACAACCAGGAATAGAGTTTGGAATTACCTTTAAATGAATTGATGTTTTCATAACACTTGATGAAGGTGTTTTGAAGGACATCATCGGTGTCGTCATGATCGAGTAATATTCTACGAATATGCCAATACAAACGCTCCTTATAAGCATCGACTAACATTTCAAATGCTGAGTGCTTTAAGCTTTCGTTTTGTAAATTTTCAACAAGTAGACGTTCTTCGATCAAAAGAAATATTTAGGTGTAAGACGCCTAAAGATACAAAAGGTTTAAGAAAGGGATTGAAGATTCACCAATTTATAATAGTGATTTTCATCGGCAATTAACTCTTCATGTGTTCCTAGTTCTAAAACCTTACCATTTTGCATCACAGCAATTTTATCAGCATTTTTAATGGTGGATAGCCTGTGAGCAATTACAAGTGTAGTTCTATTTTGCATCAGTTTTTCCAAAGCGTCTTGAACGAGTTGCTCACTCTGTGTGTCTAGGGCAGAGGTAGCCTCATCGAGAATCATGATGGGTGGATTCTTTAATATGGCTCTTGCAATGGCTAAACGTTGTTTTTGACCTCCACTGAGTTTGTTTCCACCATCACCTATATTGGTTTGATATCCTTCTTCTAACTGCATAATGAATTCATGAGCATTGGCCGCTTTAGCAGCTTCAATTACTTGTTCTTCACTACAGTTTTCAACTCCCAGGCAGATATTATTGATTACTGAATCGTTGAAAAGTATGGATTCTTGAGATACAAAGGCCATTTGAGATCTCAGCGACTTAAGGCTATAGTCTTTGATGTTTTGCCCGTCGATTTCAATGACACCTTTTTCAATAGGATAAAAGCGCATTAGAAGATTTGCTAGGGTGGTTTTTCCAGAACCTGATTGCCCGACCAAGGCTAGCGTTTCCCCTTTGTTTAAACTCAGATTGACAGCATGGAGAACCTGTTTGTCTTCATAGGAAAAACACAGCTCTTTAAATTCAATAGAACTCTTAAATAAACTAAATTCTTGAGCTTCTTTGATTTCGTCTAATCCACTCCTGTCGTCGAGGACTTCTAGTATACGAGCAGCAGCGGCGTTTCCTTTTTTAAGACCGTAGGAAGCCTTGCTGATCGCCTTGGCAGGAGTAAGAATATTATATGCTAATCCCATATAGGCAATAAATGAGGAGGCTTCTAGACTTCCTTCGATTAATACCATTGTGCCACCGTACCACAGCAATACGCCTATCACAGCAATTCCTAAGAATTCAGAAGTTGGAGAAGCTAAATTTTGTCGGTTGAGCAAACTGTTTGAAAAGTGAAAAAAGCGTTCGGTTGTCTTGTGAAATAAGATTTTAAATTTCTTTTCAGCTACAAAAGCCTGAATGATTTTAAGCCCTCCGAGGGTTTCTTCGACAACAGATAGAATTTTACCCTGTTCTTGTTGAACCCGATCAGATTTCTTTTTGAGTGATTTTCCAATTCTAGAGATAATCGCTCCTGATACGGGAATCACCACAAATACAAATAAGGTCAACTTAACAGAGATAAATAGCATCACAAGTAAGGTAAAGATAATTGTAAGAGGCTCTCGAACAATGAGTTCTAAGATTGATAAAAAGGATGTTTGAACTTCAAGGACATCGGTTGTGATCCTCGAGAGCATATCTCCCTTTCGCTTATTGCTAAAATAGAAGATAGGAAGGGATACAATTTTATCGTACAGTGCATTGCGAATGTCTTTTAGTACTCCATTTCTGAGGAAAGTGATAAAATACATCGCTAAATAGTTGAACAAATTCTTGAGGAAAAAGAGCCCTAAAATAAGACCAATCACCATAAAGAGTCCACCGATTTCATCTTCTCCACTAATCTGAGATAAATGGTAATTGAGACTGTCTTGAACGTAGTTTTTTAAATGACCGATCCCTGTGTAAACAGGCTTTACTTCAACCTGTTTGGTCTTGTCAAAAAGAACATCCAACATAGGAATGAGCGCTGCAAATGAGAGTGCTGAGAACAAAGCGTAGAGAATATTAAAGAATATATTGAGAAAGGCGTATTTCTTATACGGCCTGGCAAAACTCAATATTCTCTTAAAGTAGTTCATCGTTTAATTGTTAAAGTCTTTTGCTATCGCATCGATTCGTTCTTGTAATTTTTGAGATGTACTGAGGTAATCATCTGTAGTTGCTAATGAAGCATTGACGCTGATGTAAAATTTGATTTTAGGCTCGGTACCACTTGGTCTGGCTGCAATCATTGAACCTTTCTCGGTGTGAAAAATCAACACATTTGATTTAGGTAAATCAATGGTTGTTTCAGAGTTGTCTCTCAAGTCTTTAAGAATAGACTCTTGATAATCCGCAACCTTGATTACTTTTTCACCTCCAATATTCTGTGGTGGTTGTTGTCTTAGATTCACCATCATTTGAGCGATTTCTTCAGCTCCTTTCTTTCCTTTTTTAACCAGAGAAATCAAGTGTTCTTTATAACATCCGTGCTCCTTGTAAAGCTCTAATAGTCTTTGATACATGCTGATTCCTTCAGATTTTGCATATGTAGCAATTTCACAAGCTAACAGGGTAGAGGTTACCGCATCTTTATCTCTTACAAAGTCACCTACCATAAATCCATAGCTTTCTTCACCACCTCCAATAAAGTACTGTTGTTCTCTATTTTTAATGGCATCAGCAATCCATTTAAAACCGGTAAGTGTTTCGATATATCCTACCCCATAAGCATCAGCAATGACTTTCATCATTGGTGTTGACACGATGGTTGAGGCGATATAATCTCCTTTTTTAAAGCCTTTCTTTTGACGCTCTTGCAATAAGAAGTCAATCATGAGCACCATAGTTTGATTTCCATTGAGTAGGATTAGTTTTCCACTCTGGTCTCTGACAGCAATACCCAATCGATCAGAATCGGGATCGGTTCCAATGACAATATCAGCATGCACCTCATCTGCCAATTCTAGTGCCAATTTTAAAGCTTCTGGTTCTTCTGGATTCGGGGATTTAACCGTTGGAAAATTCCCATCGGGAACTCTTTGAGATTCTACTATGTGTACATTTTCGTAACCCGCTCTTTTAAGTACTTCTGGAATTGCTGTAATTGAAGTTCCGTGGAGCGGAGTAAAAACAATATTTAAATTCTCTTTATTTGGAGCTTTAAAATCTCCATTGGCAACAGAAGCGTTAAAAAAGGCTTCATCAGTATCCTTTCCTAATAATTTAATTAGGGATGCATTGGCGTTGAAATTGATGTCTTTAAAGTCAATCGCATTGATATGATTGACGATTTCTTGATCCTGAGGAGGAACAATTTGTCCGCCGTCAGCCCAATAGACCTTATAGCCGTTGTATTCTGGTGGATTGTGAGATGCAGTGAGCACAATACCCGCTTGACAATTGAGTTCTTTAACAGAAAAAGATAGGGCAGGAGTCGTTCGAAGCTCTGGGAATAAATAGGCGGTAATACCATTTGCAGAAAGAACATTCGCTACCGTTTGAGCCAAAGTATTGGAGTTATTTCTACAATCGTAAGCAATAGCCACCTTTAATTCTTTTGCAGGATAGAGCTCTTTTAAATAATTTGCTAATCCTTGAGTGTTTTTTCCAAGGGTGTATTCGTTGATTCTATTGGTTCCAACTCCCATAACACCTCTCATTCCGCCAGTGCCAAACTCTAAGTCTCTGTAAAAGCAATCTTCCAACAACTCTGGGTTTTGCTTCATTTTTAAAACCTCATTTACAGTGTCATTGTCAAAAAAGTCATCTGTCCATGCCTGGGCGCGCTCGATATAACTCATCAATATTATTCTTTCTTATCTGTTTTAATACCTATTTTCTTTGAAATGTTGTAGTGGTTTGTTTGTTTTTGTTGACGGATCAGTAGTTCTCCTACAAAACCAGCCAAAAAGAGTTGTGATCCTAAAAGGATACAAATCAATGCTATGTAAAATTCAGGACGCTCTGTGATGAGCCTTCCTGTAGTATTTATAAAAAGTTTGTCAATTCCTAAATAGAGGGTAAATAAAAAACCTACAATAAAGACGATGACTCCCCAAGCTCCAAAAAAGTGCATGGGTCTTTTGCCGAATTTACCGACGAACCAAATGGTTATTAAATCTAAAAATCCATTGATAAATCTATTCATACCAAATTTTGTCTTTCCGTATTTTCTGGCTTGATGTTTTACAATATGCTCCCCTATATTTGAATAGCCTGCATTTTTAGCAAGAACTGGAATGTAACGGTGCATTTCACCGGTTACCTTGATGTTTTTTACAACTTCATTTTTGTAGGCCTTAATCCCACAGTTAAAATCGTGAAGTTTGATTCCTGAGGTTTTACGAGCAGCCCAATTGAAGAGTTTAGAAGGAATGTTCTTCAATAATACAGAATCAAATCGCTTCTTTTTCCATCCAGATACCAACTGATAACCTTGATGCTTAATCATCTGGTAGAGCATTGGAATCTCTTCTGGATTATCTTGAAGATCAGCATCCATTGTGATGATGACTTCACCCTCAGCTATTTCAAAACCTGCGTCTAAAGCTTGAGATTTTCCAAAGTTTTTAGAGAATTTGATTCCTTTTATTTCAGAATGTTTTTTTGAGAGTTCTTCTATTAGATTCCAAGAACCATCGTCACTCCCATCATCGATAAAGATGACCTCATAAGAAAAAGAATTGGACTGCATCACCGATGCAATCCAATTGTATAATTCTTTTAAAGATTCCTCTTCGTTTAATAAAGGTATGACTACAGAAATCTGCATAGGTGTGATTTGAGTCAACAAAAATACGCTTTTTGTTTACTCTTCTCTCTTATTTTTTAAGATAACTCCTGATAACAATCCGATAATCAAGCCCAAAAGAGTGTTCATGATAATCATCATTGGATAGGTGATCCACTTCATGCTTTTTTGAGTCTCTATTGCTTGGTCAACTTGTTCATCTGTCATTTGTGGATAAGTGTCTATGATTGTTTGTCTTCCAATTTCATAAGATTTATCCCAAAAATCAGGTTCGATGACATTAGCAAGGATAAGTAAATATACAATACTGATTAGTGCTGCAATCACTCCTGCTCCTGATCCAATTTTAATCGCTTCTTTAACTGTTAAGAATCCTTCGTTGTCTTTTTTAAAGGTTTTAACACCGACAAAAATAATTACTAATGCAGCGAGAATACCTATGATACTTTGAACTGGGCTTTGTTCATATAGCATATCCATCATATAGATCATTACGCTAAAAACAACTCCTACAATACCTAGAATTCCACCATAAGTTAAGGCGTATTTGCCTGTTTTTGGTCCATTTTGTTCCATGAGATTTGTTTTAAAGTTTAATAAGTTAAAGATACATTATTATTTTTTTAATCAAACATTGTTGGTTTAATAAAAAAGATTAAATTTGCAGTCCAAAATCAGAAGTAATTAGATCATGAAACAAGGAATTCATCCAGAGAATTATAGATTAGTAGCATTTAAAGATATGTCTAACGAAGATGTATTCATTACTAAATCTACTGTAGAAGCAAAAGAAACAATCGAAGTTGAGGGTGTAGAATACCCATTAGTAAAATTAGAGATTTCTAGAACTTCTCACCCTTTTTACACAGGTAAAACTAAATTGGTTGATACTGCAGGACGTATCGATAAATTCAAGAACAAATACAAGAAATTCCAGAAGTAAGGAATTTTTTAACCTTATATTTAAGTCACGTTTCAATTGAGGTTGGAACGTGACTTTTTTGTTGATTATATTTGTATTATGAACATCGTATTATTTGATTCTAAAGAACGGATTAACTTTCTACCATTGACTTATACAAGGCCTATGGCTGATATGAGAATGGGTATAATGACTTTTAGAGAACGTTGGGATCGCTATTTAGACGTTTCAAGTTCGAGTCTTACTGAAGACTATTTAAGTACTAAGTATCCACTCACTCTTGAATCAGATAATGTATTCATTCACGGCACTCTTGTTGCTACGCAGCAATTAGTGGAGCAAATCAATCAATTGATCATTGGACAAGGATTGATTTATAAAGGAGATCTTATAGCTTATAGGTATTCAAATAAAGTTGAAGATCTCAATGAACTTCAATTGATAGAAATCGATTTTGAAGTCCATGTCATAAAACATGTTTGGGAATTGTTTGTAAAAAATGATGAGGTCCTTCGAACTGATTTTGAATTAATAACGAAAGACAGAGTGAGTGCTCCTATTCCTGATCATTGCACGGTGATCAATCCCAATCAATTTTTTATGGAAGAAGGTGCTAGCATATCATGTAGCGTGTTTAATGCTTCAACTGGACCAATCTACATAGGTAAAAATGCTGAGGTAATGGAGTCATCTGCCATTAGAGGCCCTTTTTCTCTAGGAGAACAGTCTACTGTTAAAATGGCTTCAAAATTTTACGGAGCTATTAGTATTGGACCTCATTGTAAAGTTGGTGGTGAGATTAACAATGCCATTGTATTTGGCTATTCCAATAAAGGTCACGATGGGTTTTTAGGAAATTCTGTTATAGGAGAATGGTGTAATATAGGAGCAGATACCAATACCTCTAACTTAAAGAACGATTATTCAATTACTCGACTGTGGAATTACGATCAAAATAGGTTTGTTTCAACGGGCAGGCAGTTTTGTGGACTGATTATGGGAGATCATTCTAAATCAGCTATTAATACTATGTTTAATACTGCAACGGTAGTTGGTGTGAGTTCTACTGTTTTTGGATCTGGTTTTGTAAAGAACTTTGTGCCAAGTTTTAGCTGGGGTGGTGATAAGAATTCTACTACCTACCTGTTAAACAAGGCTCTCGATACAGCAGAGCGAGTTATGGAACGCAGGTCTATAGTGCTAAGTGAAGAAGATAAGGCGATTCTCGAAGAAGTCTTTGAGCAATCTAAAGCTTATAGAAAAGATTAAAATGGAGCTTGAAGTAAATTCTAAGAAAGTAGCTTTTTACACCCTCGGGTGTAAACTTAACTTTTCAGAGACCGATACGATTAAACGCTCATTTGAAGCGGAAAATTTTGAATCTGTTTCTTTTGATGAGTTTGCGGATATCTATGTTATCAATACCTGTTCAGTTACTGAAAATGCGGATAAGAAATTCAAGAATTACGTCAAGAAAGCTCAAAAGCAAAACCCAAATGCCTTTGTAGCTGCTGTTGGTTGTTATGCTCAATTAAAACCTGAGGAATTAGCCGCTGTCGATGGAGTAGATCTTGTGTTGGGAACCAAAGAAAAATTTCAGCTTACTTCTTACTTAAACGATTTGACCAAAAATGAATTTGGTCAGGTTCACGCTTGTGAAATTGAAGAGTCCGATTTTTATGTAGGCTCTTATGCAATTGGAGGAAGAACAAGAGCCTTTTTAAAAGTTCAAGACGGTTGTGATTATAAATGTACTTATTGTACCATACCACTTGCAAGAGGAATTTCTAGATCGGATACTTTGGAACGCGTTTTGGAAAATGCTGCAGAAATATCATCCAAAGGAATTAAAGAAATAGTGCTCACTGGAGTCAATATAGGAGATTATGGTAAGGGGGAGTTTGGAAACAAGAAACACTTACACACCTTTTTTGATTTAGTGAAAGCATTGGATCAAGTAGAGGGAATTTCTAGACTCAGAATATCTTCCATTGAACCCAATCTACTCAAAAATGACGTGATTGATTTTGTGAGTCAATCTCGCTCTTTTGTACCTCATTTCCACATTCCACTACAATCGGGAAGTGATGCGCTTTTAAAGCTGATGAAAAGACGTTATTTGACTGATTTGTATACCGAACGTGTCGCTCAAATAAAGTCAGTAATGCCTGATGCTTGTATTGGGGTAGACGTCATTGTAGGCTTCCCTGGTGAAACTGATGATCACTTTTTAGAAACCTATCGCTATCTTTCAGAGTTAGGAGTTTCCTATCTACATGTCTTCACCTATTCTGAACGAGAAAATACAGAAGCTATCGAAATGGATGGGGTGGTTCCTCAAGAGGTAAGAGCTAAGCGTTCCAAAATGCTTAGAGGACTTTCTTCCAAACTAAGACATGCTTTTTACGAATCCCAATTAGGAACAGAGCGCAAGGTTTTATTTGAGGGTGAAAACAAAAAAGGGTATATCCATGGCTTCACTGAAAACTATGTAAAGGTAAAGGCTCCATGGGATCCATCACTTGTAAATACCATGCACAAGGTCATTCTTAAAAGTATCGACGAGGATGGCTTAGTTCGAATTGAATATGCATAAAAAAAGACGAGTGGCTGCTCGTCTTTAAAAAAAATAGAATTTGTTCGGTTGTTATATTCGAATGCCTACCGGAAGCATTTCTTTGTAGCGTCTGTTTTTTCTTAAGAATAGTGCAACCTCTGGACAGGTTGGAACCACTCTTAAATTCCGTTCTTGTATTTCATCGAGCACTGCAACAATGAATTGATCTCTAAACGATTTGCTGTTTACTTCTTGTGGAATAATGAGTTTTGTCAAAAATATCTTTCGTTCTTGAGCTGAATACTCAATCTTACATAACTGATTGTCAACTGTTGCTTCAAATTGTCTTAAAAAACCATTGTCGGTGATCGTTAGATTGCTCATATGTTGTAATTTTAGAACACGAAAATTATTTGTGCTCATAATTAGTTTCCAAAAAAAGTAAGCTAATTTAGTTAAATAAATCATAATATCCTAACAATTAATAAGATATGAATTCACTTGAATCACAAAAACGAACAGTTTATTGTATTCCAGGTTTGAGTGCTTCTATATCGATTTTTGAAAACTTACCCCAAAGTAAATCTATTGAGTACATTTTATTGGATCAAAAATTTCCATCAAAAGGAGAATCTTTCGACAATTATATCCAGCGTTGGTCAGATGAAATTAAGGTTGATAATGCTATTGTTATCGGCGTTTCTTTTGGAGGGATCATCGCTCAGGAGCTGTTAAAACACAAAGCTATCTCTAAAATAATACTTGTATCTAGTGTTCGATCACCTAGAGACTATTCCCTAATGATGAAAGTATTTAAATCCATAAGGATCTATAAATTATTATTAACTAGGCTCCTTAAGAAGCTCAATAAGATTGAACACCATCCTAAAACAAATCGTCAGCATAAGATTAGTTCTATGCTTAAAAAGTATCTTCCATACAGAGATCCCTATTATGTGAATTGGTCTGCAGAAAAAATCATCAACTGGATCCCTGCAGAGATATCAATTCCTGTGGTACAAATTCACGGAACTAAAGATGAAATCTTTCCATTTGCTAAAACAAAAAATGCCATCTCGATAAAAGATGGCACTCATGCGATGATTGTTACTAAGCGTAAATGGTTTGAAGAAAATCTTCTTAACTATCTAGTCGATTAGATTCTTTTGAGTTGTTGTTTCATCATTTTGATTTGATCTCCCAACATATTCTGTTTATCGAGCTTTTTAGCCTCAGCTAAAAGAGTTGTAGCTTCTCTTTTTCTTCTCTTTTGCATAGAGATACCAGCTAGACTCAATTTAGCCATAGCCATATCGTAATCCATATTTAATCCAAGTTTAACAGCCTTCTTAAAATACTTTTCAGCTTTGGATAAATTTGTTTGTGAATTGATGATTCCATGCAAGTAATTGTAATACCCTTGTTGTTTGCTTGTCAAAGCTGCCTCAGGGTTCTTAATTTTGTTTAACCAGCGTTCAGTACCTGCAAGATCTTGTTTTCTCATTCTAAGAAAAGCCATTAGAAGAATTTCATTTCTAAAATAGAGGAATATAAAGATCGTTGAAAGCAGCACTAAAAAGATTCCGTTGCCGATTTCTCCTTCGATAAATTGATAAACGGCATAAGCGTTTATAGCTGCAGTAATAATGAGTTTGATGATTTTATGAAACATATGAATTGTTTTAGGAATGTGAGCTTTATGAAGCTCATGTTCTAATGAGATGCAAAAGTAATAAAAACAATTAAAAATATTTTTTATTTTAGTCTTGTTAAAGCAAAAAGTCTTTGTATATTTGCGCCCAGCTTTTGAGCATGGAATCGAAAGCATAAACATTTAGTTATAAAAATTAAGCTCAATGAAAAGAACATACCAGCCATCAAAGAGAAAAAGAAAGAACAAACACGGTTTTAGAGAACGTATGGCTTCTGCTAACGGAAGAAAGGTGCTTGCTCGTAGAAGAGCAAAAGGAAGAAAGAAATTAACTGTATCTTCTGAATTGAGACATAAGAAATAATGATCGAAACGTTATTTAATATAGGTGTTACTTTTTTATAAGTAACACCTTTTTTTTTATATTTTGCAAAACACTTAAGACTTACACACAATGCCTAAAAGAAACGATTTAAACTGCATCTTAATTATTGGATCTGGACCTATTATTATTGGACAAGCCTGTGAATTTGACTATTCTGGTTCTCAGTCGCTTAGATCCCTCAGAGAAGATGGCATTGAAACCGTTTTAATCAATTCCAACCCTGCAACGATCATGACGGACCCATCGATGGCTGATCATGTTTATCTAAAGCCTTTAACGACTAAATCTATTATAGAGGTTTTAGAAGCGCATCCACAAATCGATGCGGTACTACCAACAATGGGTGGTCAAACTGCACTTAACTTGTGTATTGAAGCAGATGAAAAAGGAATCTGGAATGATTTTGGAGTTGAAATTATAGGAGTAGATATCGATGCTATCAATATTACTGAAGATCGTGAGCAGTTTAGAAAACTCATGGAAAAGATCGGTATAGGAATGGCTCCTCAAGCGACCGCAACTTCCTTTTTAGAAGGAAAAGAAATCGCTCAGAGATTCGGTTTTCCACTGGTAATTCGTTCATCGTTTACACTCGGTGGAGCAGGAGCTTCGATCGTATATGATCCAAAGGATTTTGATGAACTTCTTTCAAGAGCGCTTGAAATTTCACCGATTCACGAGGTAATGATTGATAAAGCCCTCATGGGGTGGAAGGAATACGAATTAGAGCTTTTACGCGATAAGAATGACAATGTGGTGATTATCTGTACCATCGAAAATATGGATCCTATGGGAATTCATACTGGTGATTCTATTACAGTAGCACCAGCAATGACCCTTTCAGATCGTACCTTCCAAAAGATGAGAGATATGGCCATAAAGATGATGCGCTCTATCGGAGATTTCGCGGGTGGATGTAATGTTCAATTTGCAGTAAGTCCTGACGACCAGGAAGATATTATTGCTATTGAGATCAACCCAAGGGTATCTCGTTCTTCGGCCTTAGCATCTAAAGCAACAGGTTATCCTATTGCTAAAATTGCTTCTAAATTGGCAATTGGTTATCACTTAGATGAATTAGACAATCAAATTACTAAGTCGACTTCAGCATATTTTGAGCCAACACTTGACTATGTGATTGTTAAGATTCCACGATGGAACTTTGATAAATTTGAAGGATCTGATCGTACACTTGGTCTACAGATGAAGTCAGTAGGAGAGGTGATGGGAATTGGAAGATCATTCCAAGAAGCTTTACACAAAGCAACTCAATCGCTTGAAATCAAAAGAAATGGTTTAGGAGCTGATGGTAAAGGATATAAGGATTACGATCAAATCATTGAAAAACTTACAATTCCAAGTTGGGATCGTGTATTTGTGATCTACGATGCAATTCAACTCGGAATTCCACTAACAAGAATCCACGAAATCACAAAGATTGATATGTGGTTCTTAAAGCAATACGAGGAATTATACGCTTTAGAAAAGGAAATTTCAAACTACAGTTTAGAAAGTCTACCAAAACCTTTACTATTAGAAGCAAAACAAAAAGGATTTGCCGATCGTCAGATCGCTCATATGGTTGATTGCTTAGAATCTGAAGTATACAACAAAAGAGAAGAACTCAATATCAACAGAGTATTTAAATTAGTAGATACTTGTGCTGCAGAGTTTAAAGCGATGACGCCATACTATTACTCTACTTTTGAGTCAGATGTACAAACAGCTGATGGAGATCGCTATACGGCAAATGACTCAATCGTTACCGATAAGAAAAAGATTGTAGTATTAGGATCAGGACCTAATAGAATTGGCCAAGGAATCGAATTTGATTACTGTTGTGTACACGGGGTCTTAGCTGCAGCTGAATGTGGCTACGAAACTATCATGATCAACTGTAACCCAGAAACGGTCTCTACCGACTTTGATACCGCTGATAAACTTTATTTTGAGCCTGTATTCTGGGAGCATATCTACGATATCATCAAGCATGAAAAACCCGAAGGGGTCATTGTGCAGCTCGGTGGTCAAACGGCTCTTAAGCTCGCTGAGAAGTTAGATAAATACGGTATTAAAATTATCGGTACTAGCTTTCAAGCACTCGATTTAGCAGAGGATAGAGGAAGTTTTTCTACGCTGCTTAGAGAAAACAATATACCATTTCCTGAGTTTGGTGTTGCTGAAACTGCAGATGAAGCCTTAGCTTTAGCTGATAAATTAGATTTCCCATTACTTGTTAGACCTTCTTATGTATTAGGGGGACAAGGAATGAAGATTGTAATCAATAAAGAAGAGTTGGAAAAACACGTCGTTGATTTATTGCGTAAGATTCCAAATAACAAATTACTTCTCGATCACTATTTAGATGGTGCTATCGAAGCTGAAGCAGATGCCATCTGTGATGGTGAAGATGTTTACATCATCGGAATTATGGAACATATTGAACCATGTGGTATCCACTCTGGAGATTCTAATGCAACACTTCCTCCATTTAACCTAGGAGAATTTGTAATTCAACAGATTAAAGATCACACTAAGAAAATTGCCTTAGCATTAAATACCGTTGGTCTTATCAATATCCAATTCGCAATTAAAGATGATAAAGTATACATCATCGAGGCGAATCCAAGAGCATCGAGAACAGTTCCATTTATTGCAAAGGCTTATAAGGAGCCTTATGTAAACTACGCGACTAAAGTAATGCTTGGAGAAAAGAAAGTTAAAGACTTTAATTTCAATCCTCAATTAGACGGATACGCGATTAAGCAGCCCGTATTCTCATTTAATAAGTTCCCTAATGTCAACAAGAACTTAGGACCAGAGATGAAGAGTACAGGAGAGAGTATCCTCTTTATCGACAGTTTAAAAGACGATCAATTTTATGAGCTCTATCACAGAAGAAAAATGTATTTGAGCAAATAGTAAATGAATATATGATAAGAAAAGGTGCTGAAATAGCTCCTTTTTTTATGTTTTAAAGTTTTTATTCGGTTATGAATGCTCTTTTTTAGAACTTAGTAAAATAAATTATAATATGGAGTATTTAGAGATTGTAATATCGGCTGTAAGTTTATTTTTAATTGTGTTTGTTTTATTTAAAATAAACAAAAAAGATTCTAGCTCAATTAAAGAGGATATAGGTGAATTGCTAAGAGGAGAGTTGAAAGAAAATAGAATTGAATTATCATCCGCTTTAAAGGAAAATAGAGAAGAGCTTTCTGATGGGTTGGATAAGTTGACTAAAAAACTAGAAGATAAACTTGTTCAAATAAATGAGGGTTTAAATAAGAATGCAAAAGATAATAGAGAAGAACTCCAAAAATCATTAAAAGATTTTAGCGATGTGTTTAGTAAAAACGTCAAAGATTTTAACGATCTACAGAAACAAAAATTTGATGTTATGGCAACTAAACAAGATGAATTAGTGAAATCTACTGAGTTGAAATTAGAAAAAATGAGGGTGACTGTTGATGAAAAACTTCACAAAACACTAGAAGAACGTTTAGGACAATCTTTTAAAATAGTAAGTGAACGTCTAGAAGCAGTTCAAAAAGGTTTAGGAGAAATGCAAAATCTAGCGAATGGAGTAGGTGATTTGAAAAAAGTTTTAAGCAATGTTAAGACAAGGGGAGTGCTCGGGGAAATACAACTTGGTAATATCTTAGAACAAATAATGGCTCCTGAGCAATATGAGGCGAATGTTAAAACGAAACATGGTTCAAATGATCATGTCGAGTTTGCTATCAAATTACCAGGTAAAGATGATCATGGAAAACAAGTGTATCTACCTATTGACGCTAAATTTCCTCAAGAAAACTATGTGAGATTACAATCAGCCTACGACGAAGGTGATCCAGTGGCTGTTGATGCTGCAAATCGAGCTTTAATGCAAAGTATTAAAAAGTTTGCTAAAGACATTCGAGATAAATATATAGATCCACCCTATACTACAGATTTTGGAATTATGTTTTTACCAATCGAAGGATTGTTTGCAGAAGTAGTACGTCAACCAGAATTAGTGTCGTTTTTACAAAGAGAATACAAGATTATAATCACAGGACCAACCACTCTAGCGGCAATGTTAAACAGTTTGCAGATGGGCTTTAAAACCTTAGCGATACAAAAAAGAAGCAGTGAAGTATGGCAAATTCTCGGAGCAGTTAAAACAGAATTTGGAAAATTTGGTGGTGTATTAGAAAAGGCACAAAAGAAAATAAATGAAGCAAATAAGGAATTAGATAATTTAGTAGGAACAAGGACAAGAATGATGATCTCTAAGTTAAAAAAAGTTGAACAACTTCCTAGTTCTGAATCCATGAATCTACTAGATGAAACAATAGAAAGTGAAAATGAAGAGGATGAATTGAATTGATTTGAATATAACATAGAATTTAATAATACCGTTAATCAATATTAAATTGAGGAGATAATACAAATGGTATCTTTACAATAAATAAAGTTATTATGGATTTGAAGGAGGAATTAAAATGGATACACAGTGAAATTGATAAATTAGAAGACCCAAAATTTATCGAGACTCTTAAGAATATATTGAAAAACAATAGAAAAGAGTCAAATAAGCGTATAAGTATTAGGCAATACAATGCTGAAATTGATAATTCAATATCTCAGATTGAATCAGGTCAAACACTTACTCATCAACAGGTGGAAGAGAACCTTAAAAAATGGGGAAAAGAATAATCTGGACTCAACAAGCTGTTTCAGAACTTTACGAAGCCTTTTTATCTTTATACAAACAATCGAAATCCATTGAAATTTCCAAAAGAATCACAACTGAAATTTACAATTCTACTTCTGATTTAGCATTCAATCCCAAGATGTATAAAATAGATTCTCTAAAATTAAATAACAGAGGGACTATTAGAGCTTATGAAAAGCATACTTATAGGATATCCTATATGATTGATCAGAACTCAATATATATACTAAGGGTTCGTTATGCAAGAAAGGAACCTTTGACCTTCTAATACTTCAAATCGCTGAGAATGTATTTAACTTTGGATTATAGACCACCATTTCTGATGGAAAAATACGCTGGAAGACTTCTTTATCGATTAAATTTTGAGGCGTATCAAAATGGTGTTCATCTTTGAGTAATACCAGCATTTGATCACTTAATTCTATCGCTCTTTCAATTTCATGAGTGGATAGAATAATGCATTTCTGGTAATTATGAGCTAGGTTGGAAAGAATTTTAAACAGGTTTATTTTGTGGTATAAATCTAAATGAGTGCTCGGTTCATCGAGTATGATATAAGGAGTATCTTGGGCAAAGGCTCTTGCGATTAATACTTTTTGATACTGCCCATCGGAGAGCTCAAAACACTTTTGATCCTTATATTCTGATATTTCAAATAGAGCAAGTGCCTCATCGATAATTTGTTTGTCTTTATCGGTGAGTTTTCCGATCCAATTCAGGTAGGGATAGCGTCCCATTTGAACAAGCTCATAAACACTTAAGAATTTGTTTTCTTCACGTGAAGTATGTACGACACTTATTAGTTTAGCGAGCTCTTTGTAGCTGATGCTCTCTATTAATTCACCTTCAATCGAAACAGATCCTTTGAGGCTTTGAATTTCACCACAAAGGGTTTTGATCAGCGTTGATTTTCCAATTCCATTGATTCCAACAATGGTGTGTAAACAACCCAATTTGAATACGATATTCAATTCGCTAACCACAGTGGAGTTGTCATAGCCGATATGTAGGTTTTCTAACTTCATTAAAATTGCATTTTCTTTTTGCGAATGAGTAACCAAATGACAATCGGTGCTCCAATGATGGATGTGATGGCGTTTATGGGTAAAACAGCACTGCTATAGGGTAGTTGTGATATGGTATCACAAATAAGCATGAACAAGGCCCCGCTGATCAGTGAAGCAGGGTAGAGGATTTTATGATCAACGGTATTAAACCACAATCGACAAAGGTGTGGAATTGCCAATCCTAAAAAGGCGATTGGTCCTACAATTGCAGTACTACTACCAGCTAATAAGCCTGTGATCACAATGATTAAGATTCTAGATTTTTTAACTGAGACTCCTAGATTTTTGGCATTTGATTCACCTAATAACAATGCATTCAAAGGCTTGATTAAGGTGAGGCCTACAATAAATGAAAGTATTGATATTCCCACCAGAATACTCAAAGCTGTTGAATCAACTGCACCTAAGTTTCCTAAGGACCAATAGATAAATTGTTGTAACTCTTCCTTAGAACTTAAAAAAGAGAGAACTGAAACAACCGCTGCTGTGATACTTCCAAACATGATTCCGATAATTAGTAGACTCATAGAATCTTTTACTCGAAGAGCGATGGTGCCTACCAAACTCAAAACCAATAAACTTCCAATACTAGCCCCAACTGTCGTCACTAGGGTTGAAACATGTGAAATACCAAAAACTGATGCTCCCATAATAAGTAGCGCAACTCCCAAAGAGGCTCCTGAACTGATCCCCAATACAAAGGGTCCAGCAAGTGGATTTCTAAAAAGGGTTTGCATCAATAAACCACTTAAAGCTAATGAAGCACCTACAAATAATGCTGTAATAGCCTTTGGAATTCTATAAGACCACAGAATATATTCTAGACTCTTATCCTTCATTGGGGTTCCCAACAATGATTTAAAACTATCCAAAAAGGGAATCTCCACTGAACCCAAGCTCAAATTGAGAACTAGAGCAGTCATCGTCAGCAGTGTGAGAATCGTAAATTTTTGAGATTTACTCATGAACTAGCGGTTTAAAAAAAGTTGGTTGATAGTTCTTTAACAGTTGTGGGTGTAAGATAGAAATTAGGTCTTTTAAGACCAAATCGGGTCGATGTGTCGCCAATTCAAAATAGAGCATCCCACCAGTTTCACCTTTGGTGAGAGCATAGGTAAATACTTTCTTGTTTTTAAAAGATTCAAAAACACCGTAATGCGTATTTGAATCTAGCATTTCCTGATAAGAGGTGAATTGAGCGGGTGCAATCCAAAAGCTAGCCGCAGATCCTTTGACAATAGCCTCTTCAATAGAAAGTGATAAACTGCCACTAGATCCCATATCTGAGAATAGATAGTCTGCATTTGCATCTTTGAAAAAGTTAGCAGCCCAAGAATCCTTTCCAGGAGCGTACCAAACATCTTTGTAAAGAGAACCACTAATCAAGGTGGGTTGCTTATTAGCTTTAGCCGCTAGTCTTTTAGCCTCTAAATAATCAGCTTCAATTTGATTAAAGATTGTATTAGCTTGTGCCTCCTTATTGTAAAATAACCCAAAAAATTTAACCCATTCTGCCTTTGCTAAAGGAGTCTGTTCAAGCCAGTCTGCATTTAATACGATTGGTATCCCAAAGGCTTCCAATTCTTCATAGGATTTATTGGAGCTGTTAATGCTAAATCCAATAATTACCTCTGGATGTAAGGCGATTGCCGTTTCAATGTTGATTTTTTCGTTAAGCCCTAATTCTTTTATGTGTCCATGGTCAACGGCATTTCTAACCTCTTTTGACGAGATCAAATCAGTACCTGCAAATCCCACGATGGATTCTACTTCATCTAAATCTACAACAGAGGGAATATGTGTGGTTGAACTCAATACCATACGTTGTATAGGAACTTGAATACACGAATAATCTTGGTATTGTTCAAGAAGTTCTTTTTTGTTTTTTGGTACTAAGGCGTATTGGAAAGACTCATTTGAGTTTGGCCATGGATTCTTTATGTTTAAGATTTTGACTCCATCAGTTTTGTAGTCTACACTAAAATGATTTGCGTATTTGGTGGTGATTTTCTGTTCTTGAGCATGAGTTGAGTTCAAGATGCCAATCAAAAAAAGGATGAAGTATAAGTTCTTATGCATAGCCATTCAAAAATACTATTTAATTGTTGTGTGCTCAATAATTCAGACTATTTTTGACGTGAAATTAGGTTTTTCTAGAGTTGCTCTAGAAAATTAAAAGGGAAACTAGTTCAAATCTAGTGCTGTTCCCGCAACTGTAAGCTCAGTCGAAAGATGCTTTTTACGACTACGATACCACTCTTAATAGGGGAAGGTGAGTTAAAAAGACGCAAGCCAGGAGACCTGCCAGTTTCAAAACTGATTTATAAACTTTCGGGTAAAAAGTTTTAAGGTTCATTCCTTCATGCTCCCGTGTTAAACAACACAAAATGAAAAAACTAGTTAAAACCTTGAGCGCTTTTGCTCTAGGATTATGCTTGTCCGTGTATGGACAAGAACAATCAAAAGATTCTGTATCAGCATTAAATGAGGTGGTGCTTTACGGATTAAAAGTACCTCAAAAAGAAGCTTTAATAGGTAAAAACATTACTTTGCTCAATGAAAAGGATATTCAAGCTTACCAAGGCTATTCCTTAGCTCAATTGATCAATACAGTTTCGGGGATTAGTGTTCAAGGAGCACAACTCCCTATGGGAAACACTCAGAGTATTTACGCTAGAGGAGGTCGATCTAAACAAGTATTAATCCTTATTGATGGTATTCGAGTGGCGGATCCTTATTCAGCATCCTTGTCCTATGACTTACGATTATTAAATCTCTCAAATATTAAACAAATTGAGGTGCTTAAAGGAGCGAGTAGTGCTGTTTATGGAAGTGCTGCTTCAACCGTTGTCATTGCCATTACCACTAAAGAAAATCAAAAAAACGGTTTCACCTTAACCAGTGGTATTGGATCCAATCAGATTGCAGAAGATCAAAATATGCAATTTAATTACAATAAGGTCGGGGTAGATTATACAGGGTCAATTAGTGAACTTCGCTATCGATTGAGTTATGCACATCTTTATGAAGGTGGTGTTTCGGCACTTGAAAACACAAAGGAAGAGGATCCTTTTAAGAGAAGTCACTATTCAATTGAGATTCAAAATAATGCTCAAAAGCGATGGAATTGGAAACTCAAAAGTTCTCGTACATTCATGAGTGCTGATTACGATGATTCATATACTGGGACTGATCGGGATTTTCAATTTCTAACTCAAAAGACCTCTATTGGTTTTCAATCGAATTATCGACTCACAAAAGGGAAGTTATTTTTAGGAGTAAATCACGATCAATTTGATTCTGAGGCGATATCCGATTATGGAGGTTTCTTTAAATCCAATAGCAGTAATTTTGATGTCTATTACAAATCGAATACGAATCATAAGATTCAAAGTCTCTTTGGGATCCAATCTGCAATCGATGCTTCGAGTTCAATTAATGAGTCATCCGTTGTTACATTCGATCCTTATGTAAGTGTGTTTTATAGATCTACTAATGGATTGAATATCAGTTCCGCAGCTCGATTAAATCACCACAGCACTTACGGGAATCATTTTGTAGGACATTTAAATCCTTCATTTAGTTTTGGAAGTGCTCATCAATATGTGCTTTATTCAAGTGTAGCTACTGCTTTTATAAGTCCTAGTTTGTTTCAACTCTACGGTGATTGGGGAGCTAATGAAAACTTAACTCCAGAAACAAACACTACCGTTGAGTTTGGAATTAGAAGTACTCAGGGTTCTACAAACTATAATCTTTTGGTTTTTAAACGAAATGAAAACAATGCAGTGTTTTGGAATTCTGAAAGCTTTCAATACGATAACTCGAATGGAACCACTAAAGCGGAGGGACTAGAATTTGATTTAACATCACAACTCACAAAGGAATTTCAATTCAAATTCAATTACACCTATATATGGAGGGATCAAGAATTGATGATCAGAATTCCAAAGCACAAGTTTAACCTGAATTCAACCTATCGATTCGGTAAGCATCAATTCCTTCTTGAGACACAGTTTGTGGGAAAACGCTATGATACTGATTTTACCACCTATACTAATGTTGAATTAAATCCCTATACCTTGATTAATTTAAATTGGAATCACCAAATTAGCGAACGAATTCAAATCCAATGTGGGGTACACAACTTGTTCAATAAGAGTTTTATAGAACAAATCGGGTTTAATAGTCTCGGTAGAAATTATCGTTTAAACTTAAACTACAGCTTATTTTAAATCAGTTCCCTTCGAAGGAATCAAATACATTTCCTTACTGAACTTTTCTTCTTGAATAGGCTTCCCAACAGGAAAAACATTCATGGAAGGACTTAAATCCATCTTAGCAGTTGTCCCTGTGATTAGTCCTAAGGCAGCTGCTAGAAAGGGTTCTGTAGGGTCACCAAAAGCTTTTATTTCTGTAGGGTAGTCCATTTCATCGAGTGCTATCGTAGGAACGAATCCATTGTCGTAGTCGTTTTGACCTAATTTATTATAGATTTGAAAAACGATCGGTTGCATTCCGATAGTGTGATTAGGATTTCTATTGTCAGGATCATCAAAACTATTTGGTGAGTCTACAACAGTTATAGATCCTTCATTTTTACCTACAGTAGTTCCGCCTATAGTAATGACATTCATATAAGGTCTTAAGCCATTGATAATCATTTCAGAGGCAGAAGCAGTGCTTTCAGAAGTAAGTACATAAAGCGTTTCAATGGAGGTCAATCGATTCATTGGAACTGTAGATTGATAAGTACCATTAAAATCATAGAGATAAACATCATCGAAGAAAGGATAAGTTGAGCCTTTAGTTGGATTTCTTTTTGCATTGTATCTCAAATCAGCAAAGGCTTCCTGTTCAGGAGTAATCGAACCATCGATCATACTCGCCAAAAAGGCTGCAGTAATTACGGTACCTCCACCATTGTATCTCAAATCCAAAACTAATTCATCCACTCCATTGTCTTTGAAATAACCAAAAACATCGTTGAGTTCTTTGTGAAATGGATATTTAAATGAATTGTAAACTAAATAGCCAATTTTCTTTCCTGAAGTTTCAAGAACGGTATGGTATTGGATTGGAGTAGCAGCAAATTCAATTCGAGTAATTTCAACATCAGTTCCACTAGCTTGAAAAGTACCATCTATAAAACTTCCCACTCCAATGGTAACAGTATCGTTATTGAATAGATTGTTGATTACTTGATAATTATCTGGATTCATCACAGTTCCATCAACTCTGTAAATTAAGTCTCCTCTTTTTAATCCTGCCTCTTCTGCTGGAGAACCAGGGACTACATAGGCAATATAGATGTAAACATTTCCACCAGCTTCTACATTAAACAAACTTCTCGCTAATCGAATACCATAAGATTTACTCGTTCCAGCAAACGATTTTAGCTGTTCAGCAACATCGTCTATATACCATGAAAAATCGTCTTGGCTGTTATATTTTAAATGATCAAACAAGGCCTCTGGACTATCAAAAGTGCTGAGGTATAAATGGTAATCGTCTAAATTGCTGAGTTTGCTATCGCTTAACTCTTCGATTTCTCCTTGCCAATAATACCAGTAGTTAAGTCCTCTCCAAATAAAATCGGTGATTTCATCATATTCTATTTGAGGTGCGTCGTCTTGATCCTTTACACAACTACTCAGAATGACTAAAGAAGCGATAAGGCTTAACGCTAAATATTTTATCTTGTGCATATTCTTTTTATACTTAATTAGTAGTACAAGTTACAATCCTTTCTAATATTTTGAAATTATTTGTAACATTTTTAATCATTGAGCGTCATACATATAGATCGGAATAATAATAAATGAATCAGCTAGAGTTTTCAAATAAGGTTATAAGTCTACAAGACAAATTGTTTAGAATAGCAAAACGTCTTCTAGTGTCTACTGATGAAGCTCAAGATGCGAGTCAAGAAATTTTGTCAAAGTTATGGGAAAAACGTTCTGATTTAGAAGGATTAAGATCTGTAGAGGCCTATGCGATCACCATGACTAAGAATTATTGTCTCGACCGCCTTAAATTAAAGGAAGCTTCCAATTTGAGATTGGTTCATTCAAATTACGAATCCGCATCTGATAATGTTCAACGAACAATTGAACAACAGGATCAACTCGATTTGGTCGACGCATTTTTAAAAACATTGCCTACACAGCAACAACTCTTATTTCAACTCAGAGAAGTTGAAGGAATGGAATACGATGAAATCGAAAAGATTTTAGATATGAAACCCACTGCAATTCGTGTGTCCTTATCTAGAATTAGAAAACAACTGAGAGAACAACTCTTAAAAATGAATTCTTATGGAATTAGTTAAAATAGAAGCATTATTAGAAAAGTATTTTGAAGCTGAAACTTCCCTTAAAGAAGAAGCAATTTTAAAATCGTTCTTTAGCTCGGATCAGGTCCCAGAACATTTAGAAATGTACAGACCTATGTTTGCCTATGCTGTAGCGGAATCGAAGTTAAAAGATCAGACTCCGTATCGCATTCGATCAAAAAGACGTTTGAGCCCGTTTATGAAGATTGCTGCTTCGATTACGGTTGTTGTATCCATTGGAATATTCGCTCGGGAATACCAACAGAAAAAACAGGCTGAATACGCTTATCAGCAGACGATGGCAGCGATGGAACTCATCGCAAATCAGTTCGATAAGGCAAAACAGTCAATAGGGTATTTAGAGGTATACGAAGATTCTAAAAACAAGATTTTTAAAAAATAGATAAATAGATAATAGATAAATTAAAGAAGATGAAAAGAAAATTATTAATTAGTAGTATGATGCTCCTTTTTGCGGGCATGACTTACGCACAGTCCCTTTTTGATAGATTCGAGGATGAACCAAATGTAAGTTCAGTTGTCGTAAGCAAGAGTATGTTCAATCTTTTAAGCAAGTTTGAGGTTGTCGTAGAAGACGATCCTGAGGCTAGAGACTTTGTCGCAATGGCTAAGAGTATTGAAAGTCTAAAAGTTTTTACAACTTTTGACAAGAATGTTTCAGAAGATATGAAACACGAAGTAGATCAGTATCTAAAGAAAGCAAATCTTACAGAACTTATGAGAATCAAAGATGAAACGGCTAATGTTAAATTTTACGTTCGCCCTGGAAGAACTGATTCGCAGGTGAAGGAGCTTTTGATGTTTGTCAATGGATTTGATACTAAGGCGATGGATTTAGATATCAATATCAATGGAAAAGAACGAAACATCGAAAGTGTATTGCTCTCATTAGTTGGAGATATCGATCTAGATAAGATTAGCTCATTGATTGCAAAAATGAATCTACCTGAAGAGCTCAATCAAGTAAAACAACACTAAGATGAAACAGTTCATTAAAATCACAGGAATTCTGCTTGTACTCTTAATAGGTATGTCTTCCTGTGAATCCAACAAGAGTGTACAACAGTATTTACTAGAAAAGCAGTCTTCTTCTGACTTTGTAAGCCTAACACTCCCAGCAAGTTTGCTCAATATAGCTATTGATTCTTTGGGTACTGAGGAAAGAGAAGCTGTGAATTCTTTAAAGAAACTCAGTGTGTTAGTTTACCACGCCCCAAACGGAGATCAACAAGTTTTTGAAAAAGAACAAGCTGAAATTAATACAGTGCTTAAAAACTCTAAGTACGAAGATCTTATGAGAGCTCAAACTCAAATGGGTTCAGGTAGAATTATGATTCTTGGATCAGAAGCTAAAATCGATGAATTCTTAGCCTACGGAACTGATTTAAAAAGCAATTTTATTCTAATCAGAGTCTTAGGTGATCGAATGAATCCAAAGCACATCAAACCCTTCTTAACTGCATTACAGGATAGCGATGTTAATGAAGATGAATTACTCGGATTGTTATCTTCTTTAAAACCTAAGAAGGAATAAAGTAAAATAACAGAAATAAAGGAATATTATATTCCAGTAAAAGAGCTAGGCGATATCGCTTTTAGCTCTTTTTTAATTTCATCAGATACCTCAAGTGTATCGATAAAATTTGAAATGCTTTCAGCGTTGATCTTCTCGTTTGTTCTAGTTAATCCTTTAAGGGCTTCGTAAGGATTTGGATAGCCTTCTCTTCTAAGGATGGTCTGGATGGCCTCAGCTACAACAGCCCAGTTGTTTTCTAAATCTTGTGCAATCTTCTCTTCGTTTAAAAGTAATTTATTCAATCCTTTGAGGGTTGATTGAAACGATAGAATGGTATGTGCTAAAGGAACTCCGATATTTCTGAGAACTGTTGAGTCAGTAAGGTCTCTTTGCAACCTTGAAATAGGAAGTTTTGCAGAAAGATGCTCAAAGAGTGCATTGGCAATTCCCAAGTTACCTTCAGAATTCTCAAAATCGATTGGATTTACTTTATGTGGCATTGCAGAAGATCCAACTTCACCTTTTTTAATTTTTTGTTTGAAATAGTCCATAGAGACATAAGTCCAAATATCGCGGTCTAAATCGATAAAAATAGTATTGATTCTCTTGAGTAAATCAAAAAGAGAAGCCATATGATCGTAATGTTCGATCTGAGTTGTTGGAAAAGAGTGATTCAATCCTAGTCTTCCTTCAACAAAATCAGTTCCAAATTGCTTCCAATTAGTTGTAGGGTAAGCGACGTGATGAGCGTTGTAATTTCCTGTTGCACCACCAAACTTAGCAGCGTGTGGAATTGATTGAAGCTGTTTGTACTGTTCTTCAATTCTGGTGATAAATACCTGAATTTCTTTTCCTAAACGAGTAGGTGAGGCAGGTTGCCCATGGGTTCTAGCTAATAATGGAATTGCTTTCCAGTCATTGGCAAGAACTTTTAAAGTTGAAAGTACTTCTTCAATCGATGGAACGTAAACATCTTCAATCGCCTCTTTTAGAGAAAGCGGAATAGAAGTATTGTTAATGTCCTGAGAAGTCAATCCAAAATGGATAAACTCTTTGTAGGCTTGAAGGTTTAATGTATCAAACTTTTCTTTGATAAAGTACTCTACTGCCTTAACATCGTGATTGGTTACTTTTTCGATGTCTTTAATAGCAATCGCATCAGCATCGCTAAAGTTTTCATAAATAGCTCTTAACTCACTAAATAGTGAAGCGTCAAAATCGCTTAATTGCTTTAGAGGAAGCTCACAAAGTGCGATGAAATATTCGATTTCAACGCGAACTCTGTACTTGATAAGTGCAGCTTCTGAGAAATAAGTTCCTAAAGAATCAACTTTTGATCGGTATCTTCCATCTATTGGAGAAATAGCATTTAATGTTGTTAAAGACATAATAAAATAATTAAGGTTGCAAAGATAATAAATACTAGGGCCTTAATTCAACTTTTTTAGACGTTTTAAAACCATTCTAGCCCTAGCTTGGTAAGCAGCACTTTGAGACTGGTAATTGAGTTCGATGAGTTCAATTAGATTGGGTTTAATCCAATCTTCTAGATGACAAAGTTGACTCAAATTTTCCATTGCGTGAACTTTTACTGCAACCCTGTATGCTTCTGTAAACCATATAAAGTTACAATCCACCATATGCATTTGAATTTTACGGTCCAATTGGTTAAATGCTTTCTTTAATATGGGATTGCTTAGAATAATACTTCCAATTTTAGCAATCGATCGAAGGGAGGAGTCATCTTGCTTTTCTGGGAGAGTTTCAATAAAAAGCTCAATGTAATTTAATATGCACAAGGGATCCATTAACATTGCTTGCTCAATTGTCCAAATGGATTTAAGTGCTAACTTGTTTTGGGGATGATTCGCAATTCCTATCAGATCCTTAAAATAAGATGGCTGCTCTAATAAAAGAACAGCCATTTCTTGTCTGGATTGCAGCCGTGCAGTAGTTTGATCTAAACGATGTAAGAAGGCTGCGTCCATTTTTTAATTGTGTAATAAAACTACATTAAAAGGATTGTCAATAGTTACGCTTCCATTGGAAACGACTGCAGTACTACCTGAATAATCATCGGTAAGGGTTTCACCTTCTTCAAATACCGATCCAACAGAAATTGTTTTTACACCAGTTGAGAGATCTAATCCAATAACAACTTTGTCATTATTTGATATTCTACTAAAACTATAAGGGGATTCAGAAATCATCTGATGTCTTCCAACACCCACTGCAGGGTGATTGGCTCTAAATTGACCTAACTTTTGCCAATGTAAGAGATTTGCTTGAACTGAGGCATCATTTTCAATTGCATCCCAGTTCATATTCGATCTTAAATTAGCATCTCCATTCGCTCCATCCACAATAAGAGGTCTGTTGGATTCATCTCCATAATATATTTGTGAGGCTCCAGGAGTGAGTAAGAGAACATTAGCAGCTTTATAACCGTTGGTGCGCTCTCTGTCAAAAGGAGAACCATCATCGTGTGAAGTAAGGTAGTTTAATACACTTTTTCCTTTGAGTTGATCGTTTAGAATACCATCGTATTTAGAGAAGATTTCTTCATAACTTTTTTGAGCAGCATCGTATTTAATTTCAAAGTTGATCAGGCTATTAAACCCGTGTTTGTAGTAATCGACAGTTTGATCTCCAAAAGAATACGCTCTACCTGAAGAGATTCCATATCCGTATACTTCACCAACCATATAAAATAAATTGTCATCCAATACCTGATCTGGATTGTTTTGTTTCCACAAATCAAAAGAATATTGTGCTTCTTCACCTAAAACAGACCAAACCCATTCCGAGGCGTGCTTTACAGTATCCACTCTAAATCCATCAACACCTAATTCTTTTACATAATCGGTCAGCCATTTAATGATATAGGCTGAAGGTGTTTTTACGTAGTTCGTTCTCTTAAAGAAATCATCCAATTCGTTGATTTCTTGCTCGTATCGTCCTTCACTTTTCCACTTCTCAACAAGTAGTTCAGGTAATTCAACTGCTTGATCTTCATTTTCTGTAATTACATCAGGAAGATTTTTTACAAGGGTACAAGCAGTTGTCCCATCATAAGATGAAAAATCGCAAGGAGGTACTGTTCGAACCCAATCTGAAGGCCATACAGAATCTATTTCTGTGACAGGTCCTGTGTGATTAACAACTACGTCTAAGATAACTCTGATTCCCTTTTGATGAGCTTTAGCAACAAGATCTTTTAAATCTTCTTGTGTTCCGAAATTAGGATCTAATACTGTCCAATCTTTAGCCCAATAACCGTGATAAGCATAAGTGTTACCTGTCCCTTCATCTGTCGAATCGTGTATTTGTTCCACAACAGGCGTAAACCAGATAGCATTAACTCCCAAATCTGTAAAATAACCCTGCTCAATTTTTTGGGTGATCCCTTTGATATCACCGCCTTCAAAACCTCTTAATACGGCAGTTTCTTTAGTTCTGTTGAAATTTAAATCATTTGATGTATCTGCATTGTTAAATCGATCCGTCAATAAGAAGTAGATGTTAGCAGCTTCCCAAAGAAAAGGTGTATTCATAGTATTGTTTTGAGTATTTGAATTGTTTTGACATCCCAATAGCATCAAAGCGAATGCTGTTGAAAAAAGAGCCATCTTTTTCATGAAAAATTAGTTAAGTTTAGTAAGGGTAAAGTTAAGAATAAATGATTAGTCTTTTCTATTCAAGACCTTGTATTCTTCATAGCATTCACTAATAGCATCTAGAATTTGTAAATCGTTTGCCGTTTGAATAAACGACTTTGAATAATTACAATTACTAAGGATGTCATGAATGTCTATTTTTTCTATTTGAAGAAGTGCTTGAAGTGTTTCACGATCAAATTTAGAAGCGAGTAAATCTCTGATGGCATCATCATCTTTCATTTCTCGAAGTCTCTTCATTTGCTTTGGTTTTTTACCAAATAAATTCCTCAAAAGGTCAGCTGGATTTAAAATAGCTCCTAAGACTTTGGATACAGCAGATGGTTTTCTGCTACCTGCCTCGTAGCCAACTGAAAGACCAGAAATACTGTATTGAAATGCTTCTTCTACAGGGAGTCTCTTGACGTCTATTTCTAAATAACCAGTGAGCTGAAACGGTTTAACAACTACTTCCTCAAGAGCATAAGCAAGTTCGGTGAGTCCAAAGGAAGTGTTCTCAAATCGAAACATATCTTGAGTGACTCTTACCTTTATAGTTTTAAAACCTAAATATGAAAAATAAAGTGTATCATTAACCGAAGCAGGAATTTCAAAGCTACCATCCTTTTTTGAAATGGTTCCTTTAATCTTACTTAGGTTAATGATGTGAACATTCTCTAGAGGGGTTTCGTCTTGTGCATTTTTGACAGATGCCTTTAAGTACTCATCACTCGTTTGAGCATATGAAATCAGACTAAAAAGTAGTAGCAGTACAAATCCTATTTTTTTCATCGATTTAAAGATATTGCACTTTAAAGGATTTTAATAGAAATTATAAGATTTTTAACTAAATCCTTTTCTAGAACCTTTAGACTTCGGTTTTGATTTCGAACCAGAAAATTTCTTGTCTTTAGAACCAGAAAATCTTCTACCTGGTTTACTGTCGCTAAATTTCTTACCGCGATCCGAACGATCCGAACGATCCGAACGTTCTCTGCGATCACCACGACCTCCTCGGTCTGAGCGATCACCACGATCTTTTTTACGACTTCTTCTGCCAGATCCATCCTCAGGTTTAGAAGAAACCTCTACATTGACAAATCTTCCGTCAATTTTTAAGTCTGTAAAGACTTCTAAAATTTTTGGCATTTGTTCTGGATCTGTATTAAAGAATGAAAAAGTGTCTTTAACATCAACTTTATAGACGTCATCTTTTGACAGTTGAGTTAATTCGCGAATAAAGTCTTTAAGGCTACCCCAAGTGTATCCATCGCGTCTACCAACATTGATAAAATAACGAATAGAGTTTGGATTGACATTGCTTTCTCCAGAAGATTCAGGTGAGGATATGTCTTGAGTCTTATTGTAGTAATCGAAGAAACGAGTGAACTCTACTGATACAATTTTTTTGATGAGTTCCTCTCGATCTAAACCATCCAAAACTTCGTGAATCTTTGGTAAGTATTCATCAACTTGGTGGTTTATTTCTGTGTCCTTAATTTTATGAGCTAGGTAGAACAACTGTTTCTCGCAAATTTCAATTCCAGTAGGAATAGGTTTTAGAGTAAATTTCTTTTTGATGATTTTCTCAATGGTTCTTACCTTACGCTCTTCAGATTTTGTTACAATTACCATTGAAACTCCTTCTTTACCGGCTCTACCTGTTCTACCAGAACGGTGGGTATAGGTTTCAATTTCATCTGGAAGCTGATAGTTAATTACATGGGTAATATCATCTACATCAATTCCACGTGCTGCTACATCTGTTGCGACTAACATATGGATTTGTTTTTTTCTAAAAGCACCCATTACTAAGTCGCGTTGATTTTGACTTAAATCGCCGTGTAGTGCTCCAGCATTGTATCCGTCTTCAATTAGTTTTTCGGCAACGCGTTGTGTGTCTCGTTTTGTTCTACAAAATACGACTGAAAATATTTCAGGATTGGCATCAGCCAATCGTTTAAGTACTGGGTAGCGGTCTCTACCACTAGCGATGTAATATTCATGAGCAACTGTAGAAGCACCTTCATTTTTAGAACCAACGGTAATTTCGTCTGGACTATTCATGAATTTTTTTGCAATGATGGCAACTTCTTTAGGCATGGTTGCAGAAAACAACCAAGTGTTTTTTTCTTTGGGTGTATTGGATAAGATGTCTTGGATATCTTCAAAGAATCCCATATTGAGCATCTCATCTGCTTCATCTAAAATACAGTAGTCAATTTTAGAAATATCTATCATATTTCTGCCGATCATATCCTTCATTCTACCAGGAGTAGCTACAATGATTTGTGCACCTCTTTTGATTTGACTGGCTTGTTCAGTGATACTTGCACCTCCGTAGATCGCAACGGTATTTAAACCCTTGATGTATTTGGAATACAATTTGATTTCATTGGTAATCTGTAAACAGAGTTCACGAGTTGGAGAAAGGATTAATCCTTGTGTGAATTTCTTTTCTGCATTAATTTTTTGAATTAATGGAAAGCCAAAAGCAGCTGTTTTACCTGTACCTGTTTGGGCAAGGGCTACTAAATCGGTTTCTTTAGAAAGTAAAATTGGAATGGCTTTTTCTTGAACTTCAGAAGGCGCTTTAAAGCCCATATCAGAAATAGCGTTGAGCAAGGACTCATTAAGTCCTAAATCTTGGAATTTTTGCATTTTTAGAGTTTTTTTTCGCAAATATGTCTGTTGCATAGAGCGAAAACCTTTTTAACTCAGCGCAACACATGCTATACCAGCGGCGTTTTAAGCGGCAAAGATACGCTTTTGTTTTGCATATCCTACTAAAAACTACACTATCAGTTATTTAAGTTGGTTTAAAAATTCTATTAGTGCAGCGGTAGCCTTGGCTCGATGACTGATATTATTTTTGATATTCGAATCTAATTGAGCAAACGTTTGATCAAAATTCTCTGGAATAAACACAGGATCATAGCCAAATCCGTTTTCACCTATTGGTCGATCGGTGATTGTACCGTGAATTTCACCACTAAAGAGATAGTGTTCTTTATCGGTTATTAAACTGATAACTGTTTTGAAATAGGCAGAGCGATCCGATTTACCTTGGAGCTTTTTGAGAAGGAGTTGAACATTGTCTTGATCCGTTGCATTTTCGCCTGCAAATCGAGCGGAATAAACCCCTGGAGCACCCTCTAATGCATTGACAAAAAGACCTGTATCATCCGCAAAACAAGGATGTCCTGTAGCCTTAAAAACTGTTTCAGCCTTAAGCTTAGCATTCCCTTCAAGACTGTCTTTAGTTTCCTCAATATCACTGTTAAATCCACAATCCTTTAAGGAAACAATTTGAATTGAATCGGTTGCTATTTTTCTGATTTCTTCAAGTTTGTGAAGATTGTTAGTGGCAAAAACGAGTATTGATGATTTTAAAGGCATAAATAGATATTTAATTTTGAAGCTATTCTTGAAAAATAACTAATATAAGTTCATTAAAATGTTAAAAGATTAAAAAATGGACTCAATTGCAAATAAAAAAATAATTTAACAAAATCACTATTCGTTATAATACAATATGACATAGATATCACTGTTTAAATTTGTAAATTTGCAACTTAATTAAAATTAGTTGTGAGTAAAAAATACGTATTTGATTTTGACAGTACACTTACAAGCGTAGAAGCACTAGACGTACTTGCTGAAATTACTTTAGAACACAATCCAAATCGAGATGAAATTATCAAGCAAATCCAAGAGATTACGAATCTAGGGATCGATGGTGATATTTCATTTACCGAGTCATTGAAGAGAAGAATCGCTTTGCTAAAGGCGAATCAAGATGATTTGGATGAATTGGTGAGAAGGCTTGAGAAGAAAATTTCAAAATCAATTAAAGAAAACAAAGAATTTTTTGAAAAACATTCTGAAGATATTTATGTCATTTCGTGTGGTTTTAAAGAATTCATTGATCCAATCGTCGCTCATTATAATATTCCATCAGAAAAGGTTTATGCCAATACTTTTGAATTTGATCAACAGGGGTATATTTCAGGTTTTGATGCTGATAATGTGCTTTCGGCTCACAATGGAAAAATCGATTGTTTAAGGAACCTTAACTTAGAAGGAGAGGTTCAAGTTATCGGTGATGGTTACAGTGATTACGTGATGCGTGAAGCAGGAATCGCTGATAAATTTTTTGCATATACTGAAAATGTGTCTCGTGAAAAAGCAGTAAAAAATGCGGATCATGTGACTCCTACCATAGATGAATTTTTATACTTGAATAAATTGCCTAGAAAAATTTCTTACCCAAAGCACAGAATTAAGATTTTACTCTTAGAAAATGTGCACCCAGATGCTTTCGACAACTTAAAATCTGATGGTTTTACTGTAGAACTCATCAAAACGAGTCTAAGTGAAGAAGAGTTAATTGAAAAAATTAAGGGAGTTCACGTAATTGGAATTCGTTCTAAAACTCAGATCACTGAAAAGGTTTTAGAAGCTGCCGATAAATTAATGGTGATTGGAGCCTTCTGTATCGGAACGACTCAAATTAACCTTCAGGCTGCAAAAGAAAGAGGAGTTGTAGTTTTTAATGCTCCTTATTCCAATACTCGTTCAGTTGTTGAATTAGCAATAGGTGAAATTGTAATGTTAGCGCGTTCAATTTTCCCAAGATCTACTGAAATTCACAATGGTCAATGGAATAAAACAGCTGCTGGATCTCAAGAAGTTAGAGGTAAAAATTTGGGAATTATAGGATATGGAAATATCGGAAAACAACTGTCTGTTCTTGCCGAATCAATAGGGATGCACGTATACTTCTACGATGTTGATGAGCAGTTAGCACTCGGAAATGCTACCAAATGTTCAAGTATTGAAGAAGTTTTAAAAGTGTCTGACTTTGTTTCACTTCACGTTGATGACAACAAGGCTAATACCAATCTCTTTAACGCAGAGCGATTTGCTCAAATGAAAGAAGGTTCAGTCTTTATCAACCTAGCTCGTGGATTTGTAGTGGATATTCCTGCCTTAGTAGAAGCTTTAAAGAGTGGGCACATAAAAGGTGCTGCTGTGGATGTATTCCCAGAAGAACCTGCAGCTAATGGAGATTACTACACCGAATTACAAGGTTTAGAAAATGTCATCCTAACTCCTCATATCGGTGGAAGTACCATGGAAGCACAAAGAGATATCGCTGATTTTGTACCTAACAAGATTATGGGTTATATCAACTCTGGTAATACTGTTGATGCGGTTAACTTCCCTAATATTCGTTTGCCTAAACAAGAGAACAAACACCGTTTCTTACACATTCACAAGAATGTACCTGGAGTGATGGCTAAGATCAATAAAGTGTTGGCTAAATACGAACTCAATATTACTGGACAATTCTTATCGACTGATCCTGATGTTGGATATGTGATTGTAGAGGTGGATAAAGAATACAATCAAGATGTTATCAAGGCTTTAAAATCGATTGATAATACGATAAAATTCAGAGTATTGTATTAATTAATAAGATTAATTGTGGTGGTAAGGTTCATTTTTTAGAATGCTAAAACCTCTGTAAAGTTGCTCTACCACAAATAATCGAATCATTTGATGTGAAAAAGTCATCTTTGAAAAACTAATTTTCGAGATGGCTTTTTTTCTGACCTCTTCACTAAAACCGTAAGGCCCACCGATGACTAGTACCAGTTGTTTGCAACCGCTATTCATTTTCTTTTGAAGGAATTCTGAAAACTGTACCGAGGTGTATTCTTTTCCTTTTTCGTCAAGAATAATGAGTTGATCTGTTGGTTTTAATTCCCTTAGAATTAATTCACCCTCTTTTGTTTTTTGCTGCTCCTCGGAAAGGTTTTTAACATTCTTAATATCTGGAATGATACACATTTCAAATTTGATATAATGTTTAAGTCTTCCGATATAGGTGTCGATGAGCAATTGCAATTCATTGCTGTCAGTTTTTCCGATCGCGATAAGTTTAATAGTCATAAGCTAAAATTCGTTACTAAATTACAAAACTATAGCTAAGCTGCTATTTGTTTTATTAAATTAGCACTAGAGAATAAATTCCATGTCAAAAGCTGTAGAAGAACAATTAGATAAGATTCCAATCATCAATTTATTGGTAAGACTTCTAAAAAAACCCAAGCTCAAAGCCTTAAAGGGTATGTCTGTCTATGATTTAATCGAGATGTATATTTTGGGTATTGTTAATGGAGCATTGGGAACCAGGGCTTCTGCAATTGCTTTTAGCGTGTTTTTGGCTTTATTTCCACTGATTATTTTTATTTTGACTTTGGTGCCTTATATCATTCCTTATGTACAAGTTGGAACAGGTGATTTAGACGCAGAAATCCTTGTGTTTATTGAATCCTTCTTGCCTTCATCAACAGGAGAGTATTTTGGAGACATCTTTCTGCAGATTAAAAATCAAAAGCACGGGGGGCTGATGTCATCTTCCTTCTTTTTATCCATTTTTTTAATGGCTAATGGTGTGAGTGCCATCTTTAGTGGTTTTGAAACTTCATATCATATTGAGTTTAATAGATCCTACTTTAAACAATACCTCTACGCACTGATGATAGGGCTTGTTTTATCATTATTATTAATAATTGGTGTAGTGGTGTATCTGTATTTTGAGTACTATATTTTGACAACCTTAACCGATATGATCAATAATTCATCTCAAGTGATTCGAAGTTCAGAAGATCTGTACCTAATATCGGGAATTAAGGTTCTGTTTTACTTTGTACTCTTTTATTTGATTGTATTTATTCTGTACAATTTTGGTACCATGGAGACTAGATCTGTAAAGTTTTTCTCCATAGGAGCAGCCATGACCTCGATTCTCTTCATTCTTACATCCTACTTTTTTGGATTTTACATCGATAATTTTTCAAGGTATAATGAACTTTACGGTGCACTAGGAGGACTTTTAATATTGATGCTTTACATCTGGTTAAACTCCATAATTTTGCTTTTAGGTTTTGAACTCAATGTGAGTGTGAGTTCACTTAAAAAGAACTCTCAAACAAATCAAGTTCAGTCTTAGTATGAGTTTTTATGTAGATGTTATCACTCCATTGCCTCTTGAAAAGCCACTAACTTATAAGCTCACAGAGGAGCAGGCAGCATTACTAGAAAGAGGGATGAGACTCATCGTTCCCATCCGTAATCGATACTATACTGCACTTGCAATTAAGATTCACAAGGATCCTCCACAACAATACGAGGCAAAGGAAGTAGAAGAGTTATTAGATGATCATCCAGTAGTTCAGCTCTCTCAATTAAAACACTGGTTGTGGATTTCTAAATACTATATGTGTAGTTTGTCAGAGGTGTATAAGGCAGCGATGCCATCAGCTATGCTCTTGGAAAGTGAAACCCTGATTAGTTTGCCAAAAGAGGCTGTAGTAGTTGAGCAGCTTAGCGATAGTGAATACCTTATTATTGAAGCCTTAAAGCAACAACCGACTCTTAAAATAAGTGAAGTGATGGCCTTATTAGGAATCAAACAGGTGATGCCACTTATTCACTCTATGGTTTCTAAGAATCAATTGATGGTTGAGGAGTATATCGAACATAAATACAAACCTAAATTTGAAACCTATTACTATTTAGATTTCGATCTCTCAAATCAACTGTTATTTGAGCAGCATATGGTTGATTTAAAGGGAGCCAAAAAGCAGTTAGAACTTTTTTTGTTGTTGTGTCAACTCAAGGCGACTGTTGATAATCCTATCCCATCTAAAAAGCTCAGAATTAAATATGAGGGATATTCGAGTTTTATAAAGAGTTTGATTGCAAAAGGGGTTGTTAATTCAGAAAAAAGACAAGAAGACCGAATACAATTCGGTTCTAATATCCCTTTAAATAGTTTAAAAGAGCTCAATCATGATCAACAGTTTGCATATGAACAATTAAAGAATCACATTGAAGCAAAGAAAATCAGCCTGCTCAAAGGGGTGACCTCTTCTGGAAAGACCGAAGTCTATGCAAAACTTATCAAGGATCAATTGGACCAAGGAAAACAGGTTTTGTACTTAGTTCCAGAAATAGCACTTACGGTACAACTCATCAAGAGATTGCAGTCATATTTCGGAAAATCACTGGCAGTTTTTCATTCAAAATACAACAATCAAGAACGTGTAGAGGTTTGGAATCAGGTTCTCGAGGGAAGTGGTAAGGCACAGCTCATTTTAGGAGCGAGATCTTCTCTCTTACTTCCATTTAAGGATTTAGGCCTTATTATTGTCGATGAGGAACACGAGGCTTCTTATAAGCAATACGACCCAGCTCCAAGGTATCACGCTAGAGATGCTGCTGTGTATTTGGGAAGTCTTCATCAAATAGCTGTTGTTTTGGGTTCGGCGACTCCGAGTATTGAGAGTAGGTATAATGTAGACAAAGGTAAATACGAACTTGTAGAACTTACTAAAAGATATGAAGATGTACTCATGCCTGAGATTCAACTCATTGATTTAAAAAAGCACTACAAGAAAAAGGAAGTGAAAAATCATTTTTCTTATCCACTATTAGAAGCGATTGATGCTACAGTCAATGATCACAAGCAAGTGATCCTCTTTCAAAACAGAAGAGGTTATGCTCCTGTTATGGAATGTGAGCGCTGTGGTCATACTCCAGGATGTCCACACTGTGATGTAAGCCTTACGTATCATCAACACAGCAAACAATTGCGTTGTCATTACTGTGGATATCACGAAAGTTATCAATCCAATTGTCAGGCTTGTGGTAGTGTCGAACTCAGTACAAAGGGATTGGGAACAGAACAAATTGTAGATGCCCTCAAGGAACTCAGACCTGATTTAGCAATTGAGCGATTGGATTACGATACCACTAGAGCTAAAAATTCATACGATGAAATTATTACTGCCTTTGAAGAACGTCAAATTGACGTACTAGTTGGGACTCAAATGGTGGCTAAAGGGCTTGATTTTGAACATGTAGGTTTAGTAGGAGTCATGAATGCAGATACTTTGCTCAATTTTCCTGAATACAATGCTCACGAGAGAGCTTTTCAAATGCTGACACAGGTAGCGGGAAGAGCTGGTAGAAAGAAAGATAGGGGGAAGGTGCTCATTCAATCTTTTAACCCATATCATGAAATCTTAAAACTAGTGAGTATCAATGATTATGACGGAATGTATAAAGAGCAGTTGTATCAGCGTGAGATCTACAAATATCCCCCTGCCAATAAAATCATTAAGATTACCTTTAAACACAAAGAGTACAATCGTATTAATGAAGCAGCTCAATGGTACTTAAACGGTTTAAAGAAAGGCTTGACAAAGGTGACAATTTTAGGACCCGAATTCCCTGCAGTAGCAAGAGTAAAAAACAATTATATCAAGCATATTGTTATTAAAATTCCAATAGCAACTCCACCAGCTGAAATCAAAAATTATTTACTTCGACTCAGAACTTCATTCTATTCAGTAGCCAGTTATCGAACGATCCGTATCAATTTTGATGTAGACTATCTTTAGCAAGCTTGTAAAGCTTGAATGAATGCCTGTTTGTTAGCCCTGCTTATGGGAAGACTGATGTTTTCGATAACTACAGATGAGGTGTTATAGGATTGGATTTTGTCTAAATTCACAACAAATGATTTGTGTATTCTTAGCATTTGAGAGGAACTGATCATTTCCATGACTTTTTTGAGTCCTTTAGCCACTGTATACACTTGACGTTCAGTTATAATTTTTGAATAATCTCCCATGGCTTCGATCCATTTGATGTCTCTAATTTTAATTCGTTTTTTTCTTTGATTAAAGTGAATGAAAATACAAGGTTCATTTTCATCGATTGAATTGTTGTTGGTGTGAATTTTAAGTGCCTTGTCAATCGCAGTATTAAAGCGATCGATTTCAATTTCTCCCAATAAGTAATCAGTCACATTGTATTCAAAAGCTTTTAAGGCGTAATCTGATTTTTCAGAAGCAATAATGATTTGAGGTTGGTCTACAAGGGATTCGATTAATTGAAATCCATTTCGGATAGGCATTTCAATGGCGATGATGGCCAAATCAACTTCTCTGCAGTTAATCCCCTCTACGGCCTCAATCGCATTTCTAAAACATGCGACAAGATTCAATTCCGGATGTTGATCAATGAGTTCCTTTAAAGAGTTTCTTTTGTCTAGCGATTGGTTGACGATCACACAGTTTAACTTTTTCATAACTATTGATTTTAAAATTCAAATTGAAATTAACAAGCCTTTTACTTGTGATGATTTACAATGATACAAACGGATATATTTGTGATATAATCTGCAGTTTTTTGTAGGTGTAAATAGAAGACCTACCCTTATTGTTGTAAATGGGTAGGTAGGATAGTGAATTATAAGTAGATAGATATTAAGTGTATTCTTTTGTGAAATAGAAAATAAGTACTATTTTTGCACTCTTAAAATTTAAATTATAATTATGAATCATTACGAAACTGTTTTCATTTTGAATCCCGTTCTTTCTGAAAGTCAGATAGAGGAAACAGTTAAGAAATTTGAGGATTTCTTAATTAAGAATGGAGCTAAAATGGTTGCCAAAGAAAACTGGGGACTTAAGAAATTAGCTTATCCTATTCAGAACAAGAAGAGTGGTTTTTACCACTTATTTGAATTCACTGTACCTGGTGAAGTCATTGCTTCTTACGAGCAAGAATTCCGCAGAGATGAGCGTGTGATGCGCTTCTTAACTGTTAAATTAGACAAACACGCTGTAGCTTGGGCTGAGCGTAGAAGAGAAAAGTTAAACATTAAAGCTTAAGAAGATGTCACAGATTGAACAACAAGCCAAAGGAGATAAAGGTGGTGAAATCAGATATTTAACTCCGTTAAATATTGAAACTTCCTCTCAAAAGAAATACTGTAGATTTAAAAAATCAGGTATTAAATATGTAGACTATAAAGATCCTGATTTCTTAATGAAGTTAGTAAACGAGCAAGGTAAATTGTTACCAAGACGTTTAACAGGAACTTCATTAAAGTATCAAAGAAAGGTTGCTACAGCTGTAAAAAGAGCACGTCACATTGCTCTTATGCCTTATGTTGGAGATTTATTAAAATAAAAGGAAAAGGATCATGGAACTTATATTAAAACAAGACGTACAAGATTTAGGTTTTAAGGATGATATCGTTACTGTTAAGAACGGTTACGGTAGAAACTACCTTATTCCTCAAGGATTAGCTTTAATGGCGACTCCATCTGCTAAAAAAGTATTAGCTGAGAACCTTAGACAGCGCGCTCACAAAGAGGCTAAAATTATTGATGAAGCTAACAAAATTGCTGAGGCATTAAAAGGTCTTGAGATTAAAATTGCTGCTAAAACTGGAGAAGGAGATAAATTATTCGGTTCTATAGGAACTGCTGATTTAGCTGAAGCATTCGCTAAAGAAGGTCAAGAAATTGACAAGAAATACATCGCTATTGCTGGTGGAACGATTAAGCGCTTAGGTCAGTATACTGCAACTGTGAGATTACACAGAGAAGTAACTGCTGAGATAGCTTTTAATGTTGTTGCTGAATCTAAGTAAGTAACACCTTAACTATAATATTAAAGGCTATATGACTCATATAGCCTTTTTTAATACCCAATTATGAAGTATCAAAGACTTACTAAAGAACAATTTGAAGAACTCCATCAAGAATTCATCAATTTTTTAGCGACTCAATCCATTACAGCTAAGGAGTGGGATCAGATAAAAAAAGAGAAACCAGAAGTTGCTGAGCAGGAACTCGACGTATTTAGTGATCTAATATGGGAAGGAGTTCTCTCGAAAGTAGCGTATTTAGAAAATATTTCTGAGCGTCAAATGCATTTGTTTGCTGTAGAGGAAAAGGAAATTCGTCTCATTTCAGTAAAGGTTTTAAATCCAGATATCGACCTAACTACAAAGGTTGGATTTGATTGGTTTAAGAAAAATTTTCAAGGAGATTTTGTCGATTACCTAACAGCTGCAAAGGCCTATAAAGAAGAAAAGAACTCAGAATTGTTTAATCTGATCAAACAAGGAGCAAGTATCACAAAAGGGGAGTTGTTTCAATGGTTTGATAATATGATTAATTAACCGATATTTACGCTTAAGAGCAAAATAATTATGGCACAGAAACCGTCATTACCTAAAGGAACGAGAGATTTTACTCCATCAGAAGTGATCAGGAGGAACTATATCATGGATGTGATTCGCAATCAGTTTAAACTTTTTGGTTTTGCACCGATTGAGACGCCTTCTTTTGAAAATTACGATACCTTAATGGGTAAGTACGGTGAAGAAGGAGATCGATTGATCTTTAAAATCTTAAATTCTGGAGATTACTTAAAGAAAGCTAATCAAGAAGCTTTAAAGGAACAAGATTCTCAAAAGCTTACATCTAGTATTTCTGAAAAGGCTCTTCGTTATGATCTCACAGTTCCTTTTGCTCGTTATGTTGTGCAACACCAAAACGAGATCGATTTTCCATTTAAGCGTTATCAAATACAACCAGTATGGAGAGCCGATCGTCCTCAAAAAGGAAGATTTAGAGAATTTTTTCAGTGTGATGCTGATGTAGTTGGTTCGAATTCATTGCTTCAAGAAGTTGAATTAATACAACTCTACGATGCTGTTTTTTCTGATTTAGGCTTGAATGGTGTCACTATAAAGCTCAACAATAGAAAGATTTTAAGTGGGATTGCAGAGGTTATTGGAGCATCTGAATTTCTAATTGATTTCACGGTTGCTTTAGACAAACTTGATAAAATTGGAAAAGAAAAGGTCATTGAAGAAATGCTTTCTAAGGGTATTTCTCAGTCTGCAGTTCAAATGGCTGATCCACTATTCTCAATTAGTGGAACTTCTCTTGAGCAATTAGCGTCCTTAAAAGAATTTTTAAAGAACTCAAAAGTAGGAACAGAGGGAGTAAATGAATTAGAATTTATACTTCAAAGTCTTGAAAACACACCTTTAAAGACAGCTTCTATTCAAATAGAAGTTACACTTGCAAGAGGTCTTAATTATTATACTGGTGCCATCATTGAAGTTGGTGCTCCTGAGGGAGTTCAAATGGGATCAATTGGAGGAGGAGGTCGTTACGATGATCTTACCAGTATTTTTGGTTTGCAAAATGTTGGCGGTGTAGGTATATCATTTGGATTGGATCGTATTTATTTAGTTTTGGAAGAATTGGATTTATTTCCAGCTACTATCGCTAGTGCTCCAAAAGTGTTCTTTGTCAACTTTGGCGATCAAGAAGCTCAGAACTGTATCAAACTCATTCAGCAATTAAGAGCTGAAGGTGTGAGTGCTGAACTCTATCCATCATCTGCAAAAATGCAGAAGCAAATGAAATACGCGAATAACAGAAACTATCCATTTGTGGTGCTACTTGGAGAACAAGAATTAAATGACCAGACTGTTGTGGTGAAGAATATGGAAAGTGGAGATCAACAAACGGTGAGTCAAGAAGAGCTCGTAGGATTTTTGAAGTAATTAAGTCTTTGAAAATATCAGGTAAGCTATTGCTCCAAAAAAAGGAAAAATTAAAACAACAGCTAACCAAATCATTTTTTTATCAGTACTTAGATCTAAATGATATAGATCATATAGACAATAAATTAGTAATGAGACTAGAATTATTCCGTATATGTAATTCATAATTAAAAAGTTTTAAATGTTGCAGTCAAAAACAACCGTTGCGTTTAAAGTTTGATTAAAATTCCAGTAGTAATTTTCATATGAAATATTGAAAGTTATTATCCCACTTGTTTCTATTGTAGTATTTCCATCATTATCTTGAGTTACATGATACATTTCAGGCTCATAATTAAGGAATATCATATTATTACTTAAATGTCCAGACCAGTCTATTAAACTCCCATTATCAAATATAAATGATAAATCTAACTGAGGATTTATTGAGTTTTGTAGGGCATTTAATAAGCCAACTCCATGTAAATCAGGTATAATTTGAATTCTAGCTTCTTTCATTCCATCTAAATTTGGACATGGCGCACCTTTTAAATATGAGTTACTCGATTTTGATGAATATATAATAGATGTTTCATCAATCAATAATTTAGTTTCAACTAGAAATGTTTTAAGTTCGTTAAGATTGTTAAATTTTAAAGAGTTTTCGTTTAATATACTGATTTGAACATCTAAATTGTTGTTTTGAGCAAAATCTAATATGATGTTATCAACAGTTTCAAGGTTAGTATTTTCTTTGTTACAACTAGAATTTAATAATAGACAAGCTGTAATTAACATAATTATTTTTTTCATCCCTCATATTTTTAATTATTCATTTTTATTTAAAATGTCATAGTAAAAATATAAAGGAGTACATGATAGAAAAAACACTTTCGATAAACGACATGAAAAAAGCGATAACCTTTATGATTATCGCTTTTTTGGTTGTTTAGTTGTTGTTATTAGAATAAATCTGTCTTTAATACAGCTCCATTACTAGCATTAGTAACTAAAGCTCTGTATTGTTGTAGCCATCTTGAATTGATTTCTTTTTTAATAGGTTTAAATTCAGCTTTTCTCTTAGCGATTTCTTCATTTGAGAGATTTACTGATAAGATGTATTGATCTACATCGATGTGAATTTCATCTCCGTCTTTTAATAAACCAATCATTCCACCCTCAGCAGCTTCTGGACTTACGTGACCAATACTAGCACCACGAGTAGCACCACTAAAACGTCCATCAGTGATTAGGGCAACTTTATCACCTAACCCCATTCCCATAATAAGAGAAGTAGGAGCTAACATTTCTTGCATTCCAGGACCCCCTTTTGGACCTTCATAACGAATCACTACTACATCACCAGCTTTAACTTTTCCGCCAATAATTCCTTCGATAGCCTGTGGTTGTCCATCAAAACATACCGCTTTTCCAGTAAATACTCTGTCTCCTGTAATACCAGCTGTCTTAATTACAGCGCCTTCTTCAGCTAAATTTCCATAAAGGATCGCTAAACCACCAACCTCTGAATACGGATTGTCGATAGTGTGAATGATATTTGTGTCTTTGATTTCAGCATCAGCTATCTTTTCAAGAACTGATTCACCAGTAATGGTTAGATTGTCGATAAGGATGTCGTTTCCTCTTTTAGTCATTTCTTTCATTACTGCATTAACCCCACCAGCTCTATTGATGTCTTCCATATGAACGGTAGATAGACTTGGAGAAATTTTTGCGATATGAGATACTCTTTTTGAAATGCTATTGATGTCTTCTAAATTAAAGTTGACATCGGCTTCTTTAGCTATGGCAAGCATATGAAGAACCGTATTAGAACTTCCTCCCATAGCCATATCTACAGCAAACGCGTTTCTTACGGCATTTTCATTTAAGATATTTCTGAATTTGAATTTCTCTATTTGTGCTTTGTCTTTTGCAATTTCACAAACTCTTCTTGCAGCCTGTCGGTAGAGCTCTTCGCGTTCTTTGGTGAGGGCAACGATAGTTCCGTTTCCAGGAAGCGCAATACCCATGGCTTCCATAAGGGTGTTCATAGAGTTTGCAGTAAACATACCAGAACAACTACCACCACTAGGGCAAGCGTTACATTCGATATCGTAAAGTTCTTCCTCAGTCATTTCTCCAGACTCAAATTTTCCAACGGCCTCAAAAGCAGTTGCTAAATCGATGGGCACACCATCTTTTGTATGACCTTTTTTCATAGGTCCACCGCTTACAAATACTGTTGGAACATCCACTCTTAGAGCTCCCATTATCATCCCAGGTACAATCTTATCGCAGTTAGGAATTGCGATCATTGCATCCAATTTGTGAGCATTCATTACAGTTTCAATAGAATTTGCAATAATCTCTCTTGAAGGTAGTGAATATAGCATGCCATCGTGTCCCATGGCGATACCATCATCAACACCAATGGTGTTAAATTCAAATGGCACACATCCATTGGCTTTGATTTCTTCTTTGATGATTTTTGAAACCCTATTTAAGAAAAAGTGTCCTGGAATAATTTCTATAAAGGAGTTGGCAACACCGATGAAAGGTTTTTCAAAATCCCCGTCTACCAATCCAGTTGCTCTAAATAGCGATCTGTGTGGGGCTCTTTGGTGTCCTTTTTTTACTTCATCACTTCTCATAATATATATTGTTTAAACTTTTAAAGTTAATTGTCACATTTTAAGGGAATAAAGATACGTCTATTCCATTTTCTAACTCTATTATATGTTAAAATTTTACGATTTTCAAGAGAGCTGTGAAATCACATGTTCGTAGTATTCCCTCTTGTGTTTGACCATTTTATAAGGATTGTTGGATTTTATGGATTTAATTAAATCATTAAGTTCAACAGTTTGAATTGCTTCAACTTCTTCTTTCTGTAGGTTTAAATCCTTAATGGAACCATTGTAGTTGTAGTAAAAAACTGTTTTAAATTCACGATCTAAAATACGACTCCTGGGATGGTAGTGTGCTTCGTAAAATGTTCCTATTTTAATCAATTGGTCAATTTTAAGATCAATCCCTAGTTCTTCTTTAGCCTCTCGTAGAGCTGCTACTTTGGGAGCTTCGTTGAAATCGATATGTCCTGCTACAGATACATCCCAAAAGAGGGGGTAAGTGTCTTTGTTTTTGGATCGTTGTTGCAGGATAATTCCTTCTTGAGATTGAATCCAGATATGAATAGTGGAATGCGGAATACCTCTTTTGTGGGCAATGTGTTTAAGAATGGGCCTTTTAAGGCCCATTCCTTTAGAATTATATGCTTCTATGATTTCATATGAAGCCACTTTCTATTCGAAGTAGTTAAAACTTTCTCCCTCTTTAATAGTTAAAAGCGTTTGATAAATCAATCGAATCACATTTTCAACATCGCTTTTATGAACCATTTCAACGGTAGTGTGCATATAGCGAAGTGGAAGTGAAATTAACGCAGAAGGAACCCCTCCATTGCTGTAAGCAAAAGCATCGGTGTCTGTTCCTGTCGATCTCGATGACGCATGACGTTGGAAAGGAATTTTATTCGCATTTGCAGCATCGATGATTTTTTTTCTGAGTTTGTTTTGAACTGCAGGAGCATAAGAAATAACTGGACCTTCACCCATCTTAGTGTAGCCTTCAGTTTTTTGTTCAATCATTGGAGTGGTGGTGTCGTGACACACATCAGTTACGATTGCAACGTTAGGCTTAATAGTATGGGTAATCATTTCAGCACCTCTTAAACCTATTTCTTCCTGAACGGAGTTGGTGATATACAATCCAAATGGAAGTTTTACATTGTTTTCTTTTAAAAGTCTTGCAACTTCTGCAATCATAAATCCACCAGCTCTGTTGTCTATTGCTCGACAAACGATTTTGTCGTTGTTTAGAATTTGAAAAGTGTCAGGATAGGTGATTACACAACCTACATGAACTCCCATTTCATCTACTTCTTTTTTGTCTTTTGCTCCAATATCGATAAAGATGGTATCGAGTTCCGGTTTGTTTTCTTTACTCTTGTCTTTTCTGGTGTGAATAGCAGGCCATCCAAATACTCCTTTTACGATTCCATTGTCGGTATGGATATCCACCCATTTAGAAGGGGCAATCTGATGATCACTTCCTCCGTTACGTATAACGTAAATGAGACCGTCATCAGTGATGTAATTTACATACCATGAGATTTCATCAGCATGCCCTTCGATAACTACTTTATAAGGAGCATCTGGATTGATTACTCCAACGGCAGTACCGTAATTGTCGGTGATAAACTCATCGACGTAAGGCTTTAGATATTCCATCCATATTTTTTGACCTTCCCATTCGTATCCTGTAGGAGCAGCATTGTTTAAATACTTTTCAAAAAAGGCCAAGGACTTCTCGTTTAATACTTCTTTGTTCTTCATATATCGATTCAATTAATGTCTTAAACAAACATACAAACTTTCACTTTTATTTAATAATATAGTTACCTCTTAATAATTACTTTTGTTCAAGGAAAGATGAATCATAACTTTTTTCATATTATACTGTTGTTTTTGTGTAGTTGGGTTGCTGTAGGGCAAGTGGATAGCACAGAGGTTAATTATGTCAAATTTGAAGGGGAGAAGAACTTTAGATCTTCCATTCCTTTAAATGAAGTTTATGTATTTGCTCCTTTAAAGTTTAAAAACTCCAGTGAGATCTATCGCTACTTATTATTAAAGAGGAGAACTATAAAGGTGTACCCATATGCAAAACTAGCTGCGGAGAAGTTGTCAGAATTAAATGATAGTATTGCTGATATTAAAAAGAAACGCCATCAGAAAAGGTATCTAAAAGAAATGCATCATTATATAGAAGGAGAATTTTCTGATGAATTAAAGAAGCTGACTCGTAAGGAAGGACAGATTCTGATCAAACTCGTTTACAGGCAAACTGGTAAATCTACTTATGATTTAGTAAAAGAACTCAGATCTGGATGGAGAGCTTTTTGGTATTCTACGACCGCAAGAATGTTTGATTTGAATATGAAGGAAGAATTTCACCCCGATCAAATCAACGAAGATTACCTTATTGAAGATATTTTACAACGTGCATTTATGGATGATATACTAGAATATCAAAAATCTGCTCTAAATTACGATTTTGCCAAATTGCACAATAAATGGAATGATTCTAAAAATTCCGATAAAAAGTTGTGAGAATTATTGAATTGTATTAAATTTAATATCCCTTTTTTTACAGAGGGTTTAAACGACTTTTACTGTTTTTGGAGCTTATCAAAAAAAAAGATGAAAATTTTTTGAAAAAAGTTTGGTGGGAACGAAAAAACAGTTCTATATTTGCACCCGCTTTGCAACACAAGTAGCGAAGTAAAGAGTAAAAAAAAAGTTCATT
>CAKZOO010000066.1 GCA_937136455.1 uncultured Flavobacteriaceae bacterium
TACATTCTGGAAGCTTTGATAATAAAGAAAAAATAGAATACGCAATAGATTTAATTAATAAACAGCAATCTGATGTAATATTATTTACTGGAGACTTGGTTAATAATGAGGCTTCTGAGATGGAACAATGGAAAGGCACTTTTTCAAAATTATCAGCAAAAGATGGTGTGTTTTCAGTTTTAGGAAATCATGATTATGGAGATTATATGAACTGGCCAAACGAAACTGCTAAGCAAGAAAACTTAGAGTATCTTTTTGAAATTCAAAAAGAAATGGGTTTTGATTTGTTGAAAAATGAAAATAGATTTTTAGAACGAAACGGAGAAAGAATAGCTTTGATAGGTGTTGAAAATTGGGGAGCAGGTTTTAAGCAAGTTGGAGATTTAGATAAAGCTTCTGAAGGTGTAAATCTAGATGATTTTAAAATTTTAATGTCTCATGACCCAACACACTGGGAAAAAGTTGCTGTTACACATCCTTTACACTATCATTTAACATTAAGTGGTCATACACATGGTATGCAGTTTGGAATAGAAATACCAGGTTGGATAAAATGGAGCCCAGCAAAATGGCGTTATAAATATTGGGCTGGTTTATATGAACAAAACAAACAAATAATAAACGTAAATAGAGGATTTGGTTACTTGGCTTTTCCTGGTCGAGTAGGTATTTGGCCAGAAATAACGGTTATTAAGCTTAAAAAAGGACTTCAAGAGGCTTAAATTAAACTAAATGTTTTATTTTTAAAGATACGTTAATACAAAAGCTTTAATCAAATGTCAAAATTTGGAGAATTAATCGATTTAGAGGTACCAGTTTTAATCGACTTTTACGCGGAGTGGAGTGAACCTTCTATCGCGATGCATCCTGTACTTAAGGATGTTGCTGCAGCTCTAGGAGACAAAGGTAAAGTCATCAAAATAGACGCGGATAAAAACAAAGAACTATCGGAGGCACTTCGAGTTAAAGGATTGCCTACTCTTATGATTTATAAAAGAGGAGAAATGCTTTGGCGTCAATCAGGTGAACAAGATGCCAATACACTTATTGGAATCATTAACGAATACGTTTAATTACTTAGGTCTAAAGTGTCTGGTTCTCCTAAAGGCACTTCCTCTTTTTCATCACTCATAAAATGACCAAATCTGTCGATGTAACTGTTGAACAGCTCTCTCTCTTTGGTGGTTTTTTCTTCATCCTCCAATGAGATAAGGTAAATATCTACAATTCTTCTATACCCTTCTAAATCAGATACGATTTGATCGATATAAGCGTACTGAAAATCGTAATCAGTTAGAGCGTAATAATTCAATCGCTCTTGGTAAATCTTTTTGAGTTGATTGAATACGATTTCACCTTTTTGAGTTTCTCCAATTTGAAAATATCCAGATAAGAATGGTTCCACAAAGGAGTAAAACCCAAATTTTTCAACAGGCATCTTTTCGATAGAAAGATCAATAATGTTTTTCGCCTTGTCGTATTTGTTTTCCTGAATTAATGTTTCGACGAGTCGAGCTAAGTTTCCTCTAAAGGTCAATCCTTGAATTCTAGTCTGTGTATCTAAATACACATCAGGATCTTCACTATTTCCCCATTCCCAATTCATGACGATGTCATACATAAGGTCAGTGTCAATACGACCTAAATCGTAAGCGTTTCTGTTTTCTGTTTTAATTGGAATCAGTTTAAATGCCAATCCATCGAGTTGTAAGTATTCTTTCATCCACAGATATTCACCTGGATCAAAACTTCCTCCTGAAAAATAAATAGGGCGTTCCCAATTGTTATTTGCAAGTATGTCTAACATTAAAATTCTGTTCTTTCCAATAGCACTTTTAGGAAGATCGATATCGATATAATCGAGAATGAGATCTGCATCTTCTGCTTTGACGATACCACTTTTTAAGACATTCTCTTTATTGACAGGAACTCTAATTTTATTTGTAGGATAGTAAACAATATCGAGATTGTTCTCAGGATATTGAGAGATATCAGCGCCTTGTTGTTCTAATAGGTACTTTAGTTTGGTTCTCGGTTCACCAGAAGCTACCCAGTTCATAAAATCTTTGATGTCCCAACGCTTGTCGGTAAGTTCTTGGAAATAGATAGCATCTAGAGAGCCATATCGGTAATCCTTATGAGTTAATTGACTCGGAACCGGTTTAGATGAGTAGGCTTGACGCTTCATTTGATCGGCATACCAATCGGTTGCAATCAAGCTTGAATTGACAACGCGAACATCGGTGCGATAGCCTTCAATTTCTTGAATATACCAAAGAGGGAAGGTGTCGTTATCACCAATAGTAAATAAGATAGCACCGTTGTCTTTTGAGGTAGACTCTAAATAGGCTTTAGCTGTTGATCGAGCTGTATAGCGATTGGATCTATCGTGATCATCCCAGTTTTGAAAAGCCATTAAGAGCGGAACTGCTGCAATACATAAAACGACCGTTGAAGGGGCTAACCAATTGGCGATTATTTTTGATTTTAATTCATCGAATAAACCATAAACTCCTAATCCGATCCATATAGCAAACACATAGAAAGACCCCACAAGTGAGTAATCGCGCTCTCTTGGCTGAAAGATAGGAGGGTTGGTGTAAAATTGAATGGCGATTCCTGTAAATAGAAAGAATACTAATAGCGTCCAAAACTGCTTCTTATCTCTTTTGAATTGGAAAGCAATTCCGAGGAGTCCAAGGATTAAAGGAAGGAAGTAATAAGTATTTCTTCCTTTGTTATCCAAAACTTCTGATGGTAAATTATCTTGAGGTCCTAAACGCATTTCATCAATGAAATCAATTCCAGATAACCAATTGCCGTGTTGATCGTATTTACCCTGTACATCGTCTTGTTTGCCAACATAGTTCCACATGAGATACCTCCAATACATATAGCCAAATTGATAACTGAACATATATTCAAGGTTCTCCAATAAGGTGGGTGGAAGTACCGTGATATAATCACTAAAATCTCTTAAAAATTGAACGTATTGTTCTTCTGTGATTTCTCTAGATAAATAACCTCTTCTAAAATTTTCAGCTGTTTCTTTGAGATCTTTGCTGTAGGCGTATTCAGATTTGATTCTAAAATCCAAGGGAGCAAAGTACTTCATGTAATTTTCAGCATTTTGCTCACTCCACATGCGCGGTAATAGACCTACGTGATTTGGATCGGCACCTTGCATGGCTCCTTGATAATTATTGACGATCTCGTAAGTTCCTGTCTGCTCGTTCTTCTCGTATTTTGGTTTGTCGTCCTTAGGAACACTGACCATAGAAAAGGCATTGGAATAATAAGCGCCATAAACAGGACTATCGACACTTGGGTATTGTTCTCGATTGTAATAAGCGAGTAAGGACCTAGCATCAGAAGGGTCGTTCTCATTAATAATGACGCCTGAGTTAGCTCTAATAGGGAGCATCAGCCATGTTGAAAACCCTAGCATTAAAAATAAGGCAGATAGTATAAAGGTATTGGCTTTGTAATTCTTTGAGACTCTGGTTTTCTTTAAGGCGTAATAAAAAACGACAATAAAGGTAATGACGGTGATGATGGTTCCAGAATTAAAAGGCAGACCTATTTCGTTTACAAAAAACACTTCAGCCCAACCAAATAATTTGAGAACATAGGTTAATGAGAACTTATAAACGAGCATCAGTGCTGTAACTGAAATAATATTGGCTATAAGAAAGTTTTTAACTGTTGTGGTCTTGTAGCGTTTAAAGTAGTAGAGTAATCCAATTGAGGGAATTGCTAAAAAGCCCATAAATTGAACTCCAAAAGTGAGCCCTATGATAAACCAAATAAGAATCAACCAACGATCTCCTCTAGGTTTATCTAAATCATCTGTCCATTTGAGTCCCAGCCATAATAAAAGTGCCATTACTAAGCTAGCGGAGGCGTATACCTCTGTTTCAACAGCGTTAAACCAAAAACTGTCTGAAAAAGTAAATGCTAAAGATCCTACAAAAGCAGAACCCAGAAGGGCAATCGCTTTTTGTTCGCTCAGTTCTTTGTGTTCTCCGATGAGTTTTCTTCCCAAGTTGGTAATTGTCCAAAATAAAAATAGGATGGTAAAGGCTGATGATACTCCTGATACATAGTTGACCATTCGTGCAATTTCAGTAGTATCAACAGCAAACATAGCAAAGAAGGCTCCTATCATTTGTAAAAGTGGTGCTCCCGGTGGATGTCCTACTTGTAATCTAGCAGACGTTGCAATGTATTCTCCTGCATCCCAATAACTAGCAGTGGGTTCTACAGTGATTCCGTAAGTAATTAATGCTATTGCAAATACGAACCATCCCAGTCGACGATTCCACAATTCAAATTGGCTTGAAAACATAGTATTGTATTGATAAGCAGAGGCGAAAATACGAAAATCGTTTGAGCAAAACCTCAAAAGTTTGTTAAACTCAAAGGATTCAAAAATCACTATTTTGTAAATCCTTTTAAAAAAAATTAAAATGATGCCATTTTTTATTTGTGCAAATAAAACTTTGTATTAAATTTGCAGCCGCAATGGCCTATGGTGTAATTGGCAACACAGCTGGTTTTGGTCCAGTCGTTCTAGGTTCGAGTCCTAGTAGGCCAACAAGTAGAACCCTCAACCTTTTTAGGTCGGGGGTTTTGATTTAATATACATGCCACATATTAGAAAATTTTGACTATTGAAACTCAACTTCAAATCTCAATTGATCTATTGGGATTAAATCAACTCCTAGACAATCTGAGTTTTCAATAGCATTTTTCAATTCTTCTGTTACATAATACCCCCAATTTGAAAAATATAATTTAAAGATATCTGTTTTTATTTCAGCTTCATTTATAACAAGTTTATGTGGAAATGATGATTCAATTTCAATTCCATTATCATAGTTTTTTCGCAATCGATGTATGTCGCGTTTAAATAAATGTGAAGCTTTTTTAAACTCTTCAGAACCAGGTTTAAATTCTGATTTGTTCCAATCTATAATTTTATCTTCATGTGAATAATAGACATAAAAGTAATTGTAATGTCTTTTTTCACCTTTATGTTCAGCATAGGCATCAAATACTTGTAATTCTTCTGGAATATTAAATGAATTTATTAGATCAAGTAGTCTATCACTTATGATTAATCCAGATCTTCTTACAGGAACAGACGTCATAATATCCATAAACTTTGCCCTTTTTTGTAATTGTATAGCATCAATATTTGGAATGAAGTCTAATTTGCCTCTTGAATAAATATTATAAACAGAGTCTGTTGGTCTATAATCATAACCTTCAACCATTTTTATTGAAGCTTCATATCCTACTACTTTGTTAATTAATGCTGGTTGTATCTTGTAAATCATTAGTATAAATCATTGATTTTAACATTAATATTATTTAAAATATTTGTTTTTATTTCATCCGAAAGTAAAATTAACTTTTTATAAGCTAACTCAGGATTATTTAATATGCCTGGATTATTATCTATAATAAATTCTAATTTTTTAAAAATTTCAGTATCATAATTATTATGACTGCCAATATGTATTCCAGATGGAATACCTATTCCATTTAAGGAAGCATTATGTTGATGCCATTTGTATTTTGCTGCTGCCTGCACTAATGGATGTTCGTTCTTATTCCAAGGAATAATATGATGACCGACTTTGCCGTCCTTTGGTACTAAACCTAATTGACTTCTAAATAAATCACTGCTTTTTACACCAAAATCAATCATTCCATCAGTTTCTCTAACAGTCATTTTTAGTGCTGCCTTTGAACCATTGGTTAATTTTGTCACTTGAATAGCCCATTTAGAAGAAGTTGCCGTCCATCCTGAGAATGGTATAGCTGAAGATAGAGAAAGTGTTCCATTTAAAGAATCTCCTTCAGCAAAGTATACTCCTCCATTTACTAAATCTGCTATTTCACCAACCCCTGGAACAAAACCAATCACATCAAGTGTAATGTGTAAAGAGTCTTTAACTGCTTCATAGAAAATCTTCAATTCACTCCATTCAGGGTGTAATGATTTCAGTTCAGCTGTTCTCATCATAAACCAGATTTCAATACCTGGAATATTTGCCGAATTTATAGCAGTATGTTTGCTTAAAATGTTTGCAAAAACACCATTAACATCGTAATAGCTAGTATTAAGAAAACTAGAATCAACTAAAACATTTAAAGCTTTAAAACCCTCTTTGCTTTTATCATTTAGATATAAGTCATAAAGTGATTCTGTGAAATAAACGTTTGACTCATCCTTTAAAAAAGTTTTTTGAACTTCAGTTAATGAAAGAGAACTAGCCATATTTTCTACTATATAATCTATTCTAGAAGTAGTTTCAGTATTGATGATTCCAGAAAGAGAAGTATTACAATCGTTACAGACATTTCCAATTGCAGTCATTGAATTTTTTTCTGTTTTTGTAGAAAATGAAGGAGTTATTACGACAGTTATAATACATTCGCCAACATGATGACATGTTGATTTTTCATAAAATTGATATGTTACTCCATCTGGAGTTGTATGAAAAACAGAAATAGATGTAGTAGTGAACAGACTTGAATTTGAGCTATTGCTAGTACTTGTAGAAGGGTCACTAATGGTGCTTTCACTTCCACCACTAGTTGAATCAGAGTCAATTGTAATTATATCACAAGCTATAGGATCTCCGAATTCGTCAAATGATGTTTGACAATAATCTTTGTTTGATAATTCTTTATTATTAAAATAATCTGAAAATTTATGAACGTTTATTGTTCCTTTAAAATAGGTGAAATCATTACTGTGTTTCGTGAAATTTTCATAGTTTTCTTTATCTGATATAAACTTGAGTATATAAGGTTTTTTGATATTTCCATCTTTATTTTCGCCAACAATCAAATTGTAATAAATTTCTTTTGGCTCCTTAGAAAAGCTAAAACCAATAGAATAACTAGTATTTCCTAAAGTGTCTATTAATTTTTTAACAATTTGTTCGTTTAAAATGAGTTCACCTCTATTATCATTAAAATCTTTATTTGATAAAATGCTCTTTCCGTACTTGTCATTAATTTTAATTGAGATGTCTTCTAAATCATCAATTTTAAGGGTGTTTAAAACTATTTTAGAAGGTATTTCTCCATCGTCTTTAATGTCAATTAATGAATTGTCTATTAAAGTTTTTTCACAAGAAATAAATAATAAAAGTACAAAGGCAATTAGGGTGTAAATTGAATTTTTCATTTTGTTTTAGTTTGGTTTAGTGTCAACAATTTATACCATTGAAAAACAAAATCACTCTAATGTTTGACTAGAAAATAAGACTAAAAGTAAACCTTGTTTCTAATTTTAATATTATTCAATCTCGATAAATCCCCCTCAAAAAAGTTCGACTTCTGACCTTTAGGCTCAACTGCTTAACCCTCAACTTTTAGTTGGGGGGTTTTTTATGCTTTCTCTGGTTCCTTCCCCAATTCTTTACAAGTCTCTAAATAATTTTCTAGTGACTCTATAAAACTAATTTTAAGCTCAGCAACAGATTTTGCTTCGTAGCTCACTAAATCATTAATTCCGATTATTTTACCGTAAAGACAATTGTCTTTGGTGCTTATCTCAATTGAACCTATATATCTATTGTGTTTTAAAAATCTTTTCACGGTTTTAGTTTTGATTACAATATAACCTTTAATCAATTTTTAAGTTAGAATATTCGACAAACGGCATTGTATTTTAACTAGTAAATTAATTTCTTAATCCTTTATTTTGAAAATCGTATATATATAGGTATATTTGCATCGTTATTTTTAGAAGATCAAATGACGAGGGGACAGAAGTCCCCTCTTTTATTACCCCTAGGTTATGAATTTTAACGAGACTGTTGAAAAATTAGTGGAAGAAGGATTGTCATCTCGTGAGGATTTATTTTTAATAGATTTAAAAATTACTCCTGACAAGAAGATAATGGTAACCTTAGATGGTGATAAGGGAGTAACCTTAAAGGATTGTATGGATATCAGCAGAGCTGTTGAACACAATTTAGATCGTGAAGAAACAGATTTTGCTCTAGAGGTTAGTTCTGTGGGAGCATTAGCTCCACTTAAATTAGCTAGACAGTACAAAAAGAATTTAGGAAGAAAATTGTCGGTTAGAACAGCTCAGGGAACCGAAGAAGGAACCCTTACTGAGATAAACGACGAATCATTTACCATAAAGTGGAAGGCGAGAGAGCCTAAGCCAATAGGAAAAGGAAAACACACCGTTGAAAAAGAACGCATTTATGCTTATTCAGAGGTGGAAGAAGCAAAAGTTATTTTAATATTTTAATTGTAGAGCGAGATGGAAAATATTGCGCTAATTGAATCGTTTTCAGAATTTAAAGATGATAAATTCATCGACAGAGTTACCTTAATGGCAATTCTAGAAGAGGTTTTTAGAGCAGCTTTGAAGAAAAAGTACGGTTCTGATGATAATTTCGATATTATTATCAACCCAGATAAAGGGGATTTAGAGATTTGGAGAAACAGAATCGTAGTTGAAGATGGAGAAGTAGAAGATCCAAATGAGGAAATTTCACTTACAGATGCTCGTAGAATTGAACCTGATTTTGAGGTTGGAGAAGATGTATCTGAGGAGGTTAAATTAATCGATTTAGGAAGACGTGCTATTTTAGCACTTCGTCAAAACTTAGTAGCTAAGATTCACGAACACGACAATACAACTATCTATAAGCAATTTAAAGACTTAGAAGGGGAGTTGTATACTGCTGAGGTGCACCATATTAGACATCAAGCGATTATTTTGTTAGACGATGAAGGAAATGAGATCATCTTGCCAAAAGATCGTCAAATTCCATCTGATTTCTTTAGAAAAGGAGATAATGTTAGAGGTGTCATTGAAAGTGTTGAGCTTCGTGGAAACAAACCTGCAATCATCATGTCTAGAACTTCACCTAAATTCTTAGAGCAATTGTTCTTCCAAGAAATACCAGAGGTTTTTGATGGATTAATCACTGTCAAAAAGGTAGTTCGTATCCCAGGAGAAAAAGCTAAAGTTGCTGTTGATTCCTACGATGATCGTATCGATCCAGTAGGAGCATGTGTGGGTATGAAAGGTTCAAGAATTCACGGAATTGTTCGTGAACTTGGAAATGAAAATATCGATGTAATCAATTTTACTAACAACACTCAACTCTTAATTACTAGAGCATTGAGTCCTGCAAGAGTTACCTCTGTTAAAATTGACGAAGAAGCTAAAACTGCTGAAGTTTACTTAAAGCCAGAAGAAGTTTCCAAGGCAATTGGACGTGGTGGGCACAATATTCGATTGGCTGGTCAATTAACTGGCTATGAAATAGATGTATTTAGAGAAGGTGTGGAAGAAGATGTTGAATTAACTGAATTCTCTGATGAAATTGAAGGGTGGATCATCGATGCATTTAAAGCAATCGGTCTTGATACAGCTCGATCTGTATTGGAGCAAGATGTTAAAGATTTAGAGAAACGAACTGATTTAGAAGAAGAGACAATTTTAGATGTTGTTCGTATCTTAAAAGAAGAATTAGAAGATTAAGCTATATATTAGCAAAAATAAAATTAGAAGCAAGAACGTTTTATGGCAGATAATGCGACAATAAGGCTCAATAAAGTTTTAAGAGAACTCAATATTTCACTTGATAGAGCAGTGGACTACCTCAAATCTAAAGATATAGAAATTGAGGCACGACCTACTACAAAAATCTCTGAGGAGGTTCATCAAGTGCTTTTGGATGAGTTCCAAACCGATATGACCAAAAAAGTTGCTTCTAAGGAAGTGAGTGAAGAGAAGCGCAAAGAGAAAGAAGCTTTATTGGCAAAGTTAGAACAGGAGCAAGAAGAAAAGCGCGTAGCTCAAGAGAAAAGAGAAAACGAAGTCATCAAGGCAAAGAGTGGATTGCACAAACCAAAAATGGTTGGTAAGATCGATTTGGATGCCGATAAGAAAAAGGTAGAGCCTAAGGTTGAGGAATCTAAGGTCGAAGAACCAAAGGTTGAAGAATCTAAGGTTGATGAGCATCAAAGAGTAGAAGCTGCTCCAGTATTGGAGTCTAATGATGTTGTTGAAGAAAAGACTTCTCCTGAAGTAGTTGTTGAGGAAGTTGTAACTGCAGAGCCTGAAATCAAAAAGGAAGAGAAAGTAGTAGAGGAACAAAATGATGGAAATCACAAGACTCAGTATACTAAACTTTCTGGTCCTAAGATTACAGGAGATAAGATCGATCTGTCACAGTTCAACAAGCCTAAAAAGAAAAAGGTTGTTCCTGCTACAGATGATAGTAAGGATGACAAAAAACGCAAACGCAAGAGAATTAGTTCTACGAATGCTCCTAGAGATAATGCCAAGGCTAAAAGAGGTGCTGCCGGTAAACGTCCAGCAATTATTAAAGAGGGTCCTTCGGACGAAGAGGTACAAAGACAAGTACGTGAAACTCTTGAGAAGCTTCAAGGTAAGTCTAAAGGAAAAGGAGCCAAGTACCGTCGAGATAAGAGAGAGCAACACAAACAACAGTTTGAGCAGGAGAAAGAACAACAAGAGTTAGAAAGTAAGATCTTAAAAGTAACAGAATTTGTTACTGCAAATGAGATTGCTACGATGATGGATGTTTCTCCAACTCAAATTATTTCAGCTTGTATGTCCTTGGGTATGATGGTGACGATGAATCAACGATTAGATGCTGAAACGCTTTCTATTGTTGCTGAAGAATTTGGATTTAAAGTTGAGTTTGTTACTGCTGATGTTGAGGAAGATTCTGAAGTTGTAGTAGATGATCCAGCTTCTCTAAAGCCAAGAGCTCCGATTGTTACCGTGATGGGTCATGTGGATCATGGTAAAACATCCCTTTTGGATTACATTCGAAAAGAAAATGTGATTGCGGGAGAGAGTGGAGGAATCACACAGCATATTGGTGCTTATGGGGTAAAACTCGAAAGCGGAGAACGCATTACATTTTTAGATACTCCAGGTCACGAGGCATTTACGGCGATGCGTGCACGTGGTGCTCAAATCACTGATATTGCAATTATTGTAATTGCAGCGGATGATGATATCATGCCTCAGACAAAAGAGGCTATTGCTCATGCACAAGCTGCAGGAGTTCCAATCGTTTTTGCAATCAACAAGGTAGATCGTCCAACTGCAAATCCGGATAAGATTAAAGAAGGATTAGCTCAAATGAATTTATTGGTAGAAGACTGGGGAGGAAAAGTTCAATCTCACGATATATCTGCTAAAACAGGTCAAGGAGTTAGTGAGCTATTAGAAAAAGTACTTTTAGAGGCAGAACTATTAGAGCTTAAAGCAAATCCTGATAAATTGGCAGTTGGATCTGTAGTGGAAGCTTTCTTAGATAAAGGTAGAGGATATGTTTCTACAATTATTGTTCAAGCAGGAACCTTGAAAATAGGGGATTATGTTCTTGCAGGTACCTGCAGTGGTAAGGTAAAAGCAATGCATGACGAACGAGGACACTCTGTAAAGGAGGCAGGTCCTTCAACTCCAATATCAATCTTAGGTCTTGATGGTGCTCCTCAAGCTGGGGATAAATTCTCTGTTCTTGAAGATGAGCGAGAAGCAAAACAAATCGCTACAAAGCGTTCTCAATTACTAAGAGAGCAATCAGTTAGAACACAACGTCATATTACACTTGACGAAATTGGAAGACGTATCGCGTTAGGTGACTTTAAAGAACTGAATGTGATCCTTAAGGGAGATGTTGATGGTTCGGTCGAAGCACTTACAGACTCCTTCCAAAAGTTATCTACTGATGAAATTCAAGTAAATATCATTCATAAAGGAGTTGGTCCTATTACTGAATCGGATGTGCTATTAGCTTCAGCTTCTGACGCTGTGGTTATTGGATTTAATGTTAGGCCAATGGGTAATGCCCGTGATATCGCAGAGAAAGAAGAAATTGATATCAGAATGTATTCAATTATCTATGATGCGATCAATGATCTTAAAGATGCAATGGAAGGTATGTTGTCTCCTGAATTAAAAGAGGAAATTACCGGTACTGCTGAAATCAGAGAGACCTTTAAAATCTCTAAGATTGGTACAATTGCTGGATGTATGGTCTTAACAGGTAAAATCTTTAGAAACTCTCAAATTCGTTTAATTAGAGATGGTGTGGTTATTTATACGGGTGAACTAGCTTCTTTAAAACGCTTTAAAGATGATGTTAAAGAGGTTGCTAAAGGATATGATTGTGGATTGCAGGTTAAAAACTACAATGATATCAGAGAATTAGATATTGTTGAAGCTTTCCAAGAAGTAGAAGTTAAGAAGAAATTGAAGTAAGATTCTTTTCGACGTTTCAAATAAAAAAAATCCAGTAACTACTGGATTTTTTTTGGTTTTAAGAGTACTGCAGCAGGATGTTTTTTTCGTAGAGCAATGAGGTTTTTTTCTGCTTCTAATCGGGTCTTAAATGCACCGACTCTAACTCGATAACTTGGAGATATAAAGTCGAGACTTACAGGCCAAGTTTCATAGGTTTCTCTTGCTTCTTTTTCAATTTCTTGAGCTTGGTTTAATCCTCCTGAAAAAATTTGTATTCTGTAATCGCTCACCTTAAATTGATAGTCCTTGTATGCATCTACTAAAAGGCTAATTTTTTGCCTTTCATCCATAGTTGCCAGTGCTAAACTATCTATTTGAGAATATGAAAAGTAGCTGAAGAGCCCTAGTGTTATTAGAAGTAATCCTTTCTTTTTCATTGTTTTAAATTCTTCTTCAAAGTTATTACAAACCTTGTACCAATTGGCAAAAAAACTGTTATTTAGATTGATTATAAATTAGTAATTTAGAATCCTTTAACAATTCATAAATAAAGTTGTTTGTTTATTTTTGTGGCGATCTTTTTTTTAAAATTTTTGAAAAAGGATATCAAATAAATTATATACAGCAATAACTATATAATATGAAACAGGTACTATACCGCAATCCAATTACTTTCTTCTTAGGAGCTCTTATGGCTCTATTAATGCTAGCTCCAGCATCTGTTCAAGCACAAGATCTTGGTGATGCCGCTAAAGGGAAGCAATTATTTAATCAAAACTGTGCTGCTTGTCACGCTTTAAACAGAAAGATGACAGGACCTGCTCTTGCCGGAGTTTACGATAAGTACGAAGGTGATATGGAGTGGCTTGGCAAATGGATCAAAAACAATCAGGCTTTAATTAAGGCTGGTGATGAAAGAGCATTGGCGATCTACAACGAGTACAACCAGACTCCGATGACTGCTTTTCCTACATTGAGCGATCAGGATATCAATGATATCATTGCATATACTCAAGCACCGCCTCCTGCACCAGTTCAAACAGCAGTCGTTGCTGATGCTGGAGCTGGATCATCTGATTCAGGTGTTGGAACAGATATCTTGTTAGGTGCTTTAGCTGTAGTGTTGGGTCTGTTATTGATGATGTTGTATTTGGTAACTAGAACTTTGAAACGTTTTGCAGCTGCAAATGGAATTGAAGTTGAAACTGCAGGACGTAAGTCGCTATGGAAGGCATATGCTCAAAATCAATTCTTGATATTAGTAACTGTGATTTTGTTGTTGTTAGCTTCTGCGTACCATATGTATGGTTACTTTATGCAAGTAGGGGTTGATCAGGGATATGCTCCAATACAACCAATTCATTTTTCTCATAAAATTCACGCAGGTGATAACAAAATTGATTGTAAGTTTTGTCACTCATCAGCGAGATCCTCAAAACACTCCGGAATTCCATCACTTGAGAACTGTATGAATTGTCACAAGTCAATTTACGAGTACAAAGGAAATCCAGAAGGTCCATCTGCTGAAGATTTAGCGAATGGTTATACGAACGAATTCTATACTGGTGAAATTAAAAAATTATACGCTGCTGTTGGGTGGGACGAAGAATCAATGCAATATACAGGAGAATCACAGCCAGTAGAATGGGTTCGTGTACACAAGCTTCCTGATTTAGCTTATTTCAATCACTCACAACACGTAACAGTTGCTGGAGTAGAATGTCAAACTTGTCACGGTCCAGTAGAGACGATGGAGATTTTGCAACAGCATGCTCCACTTACAATGGGATGGTGTATCAACTGTCACAGACAGACAAACGTCAATGTTAAAGACAATAAATATTATGAGAGTATCCATAAGGCTTTATCTGAAAAGTATGGAGTTGAAGAACTGACTGCAGCTCAAATGGGTGGACTCGAATGTGGTAAATGTCACTATTAATCAATTAGAAACAGAAGAACATTATATATATGGCATCAAACAAAGTATACTGGAAAAACGAAGCGGAATTAAATCCGAACGATTCCATTGTTGAGACGCTAAGGCACAATGAATTTGTTGAGAAGTTACCTGTAGATCGATTTATGGGTGATAAAGAAACACTTTCTGAAACATCAACCAATAGACGAGATTTCTTGAAATTTGTCGGCTTTAGTACGGCTGCAGCTTCGTTAGCTGCTTGTGAGGGACCAGTTGTGAAATCGATTCCTTATGTCGTACAGCCTGAAGAAATTGTTCCAGGAATTGCAAATTATTATGCTACAACCATTGCAAATGGTTTTGATTTTGCTAGTATTTTAATTAAAACAAGAGAAGGAAGGCCGATCAAGGTTGAAAATAACAAAGAAGCTGCCATTAAAGGAGTAGCTAATGCTCGTGTACAGGCTTCTGTTTTATCACTTTACGATTCAACGCGTCTTCAAGGTCCTCGAAAAGGTTCTGAATCCATTTCATGGGATGATTTAGATGTAGCAGTAATTTCTCAATTAGAGGCGACTAAATCAGATTCGAAATCAGTTGTTTTGTTAACGCCGACCTATGCTAGTCCTTCTACTTCAAAATTGATTGCTGAATTACAAGCTAAATATCCTCAAGTAAAACACATCACTTATGATGCGGTATCATCTGACGCTGCATTAAATGCTTACAATGAGGTTTATGGTGAACGTGCTCTTGCTGATTATGATTTTGAGAAAGCAGACGTAATTGTTTCAATTGGTGCAGATTTCTTAGGTGATTGGCAAGGTGGAGGATATGATGCTGGATATGCTAAAGGTAGAGTGCCAAAGCACGGTAAAATGTCTAAGCACTACCAAGTAGAGGCAAATATGACCTTATCTGGTGCTAATGCAGATAAGAGAATAATGGCTAATTCTGTAGCTCAAAAACAAATCTTAGCTGCATTGTATGCTAAGTTGTCAGGAACTTCAATTTCAGTGAGTTTGTCAGATGTACAACAAGCTGCTGTTGAAGCGATGGCTAATTCAATTAAGAAAGCTGGATCTAAAGCAGTTGTCGTGACTGGTTTGGATTGTCAACATTCACAACGAGTTGTTTTGGCTATTAATAATTTCATTAAGAGTGATGCATTTGATGCTTCTTCTCCAAGATATATTAGATCTTCATCTAATGCTGAACTATCAGCTTTAGTTGCGGATATGAACGCTGGTAAGGTTAGTGCTTTGATTACTGATGGTGTGAATCCATCTTACAGCTTACCAAATGCTGCAGAATTTAACGCTGCTTTGTCTAATGTTTCTCTAACGGTTGCATTCTCGCAACTTGCAAATGAAACTGTAGAAGCGTTTCAATATGTTGCTGCAGCTTCTCATTACTTAGAGTCATGGGGTGATGTAGAAATTAAGAAAGGACATTATGCTTTGCAGCAACCAACGATTAAAGAATTATTTGATACAAGACAGATTCAAACTTCTATCCTTACATGGATTGGACAATCTGATGTTTCCTACTTTGATTACATCAAGTCGAACTGGAACAAGTCAATTTTATCTGGAGCTTCATTTAGTGAAGCGCTGCATGATGGAGTTTATTCAAAGTCAGCTTCAGTAGCTACTTTTAAATCAATTGATGCTTCGAACGCTGCTGCTCATATCGCTATGGCAACTGCTTCAGACTTTGAACTTCATTTATATACTAAAACAGCAATGGGAGATGGACAAGAGTTCAATAACCCATGGTTACAAGAAATGCCAGATCCTATCACTCGTGTGAGTTGGGATAACTATGCGACGGTGTCAAAAGCTGATGCTTTGGCTTTAGGTGTAGTCAATGAAAACGATGCTAATGGTGGATTGGATGGATCGTACATCAATCTTACTGTTGGAGGTGTATCTGTCTCAGTGCCTGTAGTGATTCAACCTGGTCAAGCACCTGGAACAATAGGTTTAGCCTTAGGATACGGTAAAGTTGCTGGATTAAAATCTGAAATGCAAGTAGGAGTTAATGCCTATCCATTATATCAGAACTTTGTTGCCGCACAGGAAGTAGCGGTTTCATTAGGGTCTGGAATGCATGAGTTCGCTTGTGTTCAGCTTCAAAACACCCTTATGGGTAGAGGTGATATTATCAAGGAAACTACTTTGGAAATCTTTAATACCAAAGAAGCTGCACATTGGAATAATGTTCCAATGGTATCCTTAGATCATCAAGAGGTAGAAGCTACTTCTGTAAGTCTATGGGATGATTTTGATCGTTCTATTGGACATCACTTCAATTTATCAATTGATTTGAATGCATGTACAGGATGTGGAGCATGTGTGATTGCATGTCATGCTGAAAACAACGTACCGGTAGTTGGAAAATCTGAGATTAGAAAATCAAGAGATATGCACTGGTTGCGTATTGATAGATACTACTCTTCTGAAGAGAGCTTTAAGTCAGATAACGAGAAAAAAGAAAACTTTAGTGGATTATTTGGAGAAGAAGGATCTCTGGGAGGTTTTAGATCTATGGAAGATCCAACTGAAAATCCACAGGTAGCTTTCCAGCCTGTGATGTGTCAGCACTGTAACCACGCTCCATGTGAGACTGTTTGTCCAGTAGCTGCGACATCGCATTCAAGACAAGGTCAAAACCATATGGCATACAACCGTTGTGTTGGAACACGTTACTGTGCGAACAACTGTCCTTATAAAGTAAGACGTTTTAACTGGTTCTTGTATAACAACAATGACGAGTTTGATTTCCATATGAACAATGATCTCGGTAAAATGGTGATCAATCCTGATGTAACTGTACGTTCTCGTGGAGTTATGGAAAAGTGTTCTATGTGTATTCAAATGACACAGAAAACCATCTTAGATGCTAAGCGTGAAGGTAGAGTGATCAAAGATGGAGAATTCCAAACAGCTTGTTCTGCAGCTTGCGGAAATGGAGCAATGGTATTTGGAGATATCAACGATGCTGATAGTAAAATTGCAGCACTTAAAGAAGATGATCGTATGTATCACTTGTTAGAGCATGTGGGAACAAAACCAAATGTGATGTATCAAGTGAAAGTTAGAAATACATCAGAAGCATAATCATAAATAACGAACGTAACTAGATATATATTATGGCGTCGCATTACGAAGCACCTATACGTAAACCACTTGTTTTAGGAGACAAAGGTTACCACGATGTAACTGAGGACATTGCTGCTCCTGTTGAAGGAAAGGCCAATAAACATTGGTGGATCGTTTTTTCAATTGCACTTACTGCCTTTCTTTGGGGATTGGGTAGTATTATTTACACTATCTCAACTGGTATCGGTACTTGGGGATTAAACAAGACCGTAGGATGGGCTTGGGATATCACTAACTTTGTTTGGTGGGTAGGTATTGGTCACGCTGGAACTTTGATTTCAGCAGTTCTCTTACTTTTTAGACAAAAATGGAGAATGGCTGTCAACAGATCAGCGGAGGCAATGACTATTTTCTCTGTTGTTCAAGCTGGATTATTCCCAATCATCCACATGGGACGTCCATGGTTAGCATATTGGGTAGTTCCAATTCCAAACCAATTTGGATCACTATGGGTAAACTTCAACTCACCACTACTTTGGGATGTATTTGCGATTTCAACTTATTTATCGGTATCATTAGTGTTCTGGTGGACAGGTTTGTTACCTGACTTTGCCATGATTCGTGATCGTGCTGTAAAGCCATTCCAAAAGAAAATTTACTCTTTAGTAAGTTTTGGTTGGACTGGACGTGCTAAAGATTGGCAACGTTTTGAAGAAGTATCGTTAGTGTTAGCAGGTTTAGCAACGCCATTAGTACTTTCAGTGCATACCATTGTATCTTTTGACTTTGCAACTTCAGTAATTCCAGGATGGCATACGACCATCTTTCCACCATACTTCGTTGCTGGTGCGATTTTCTCAGGATTTGCGATGGTAAACACACTTTTGATCATCATGAGAAAAGTGTCTAATTTAGAAGCCTACATAACGATTCAACACATCGAACTTATGAACATTGTCATCATGATTACTGGTTCTATTGTTGGATGTGCCTACATCACAGAGTTATTCGTAGCATGGTATTCAGGAGTCGAGTACGAACAGTACGCTTTCTTAAACAGAGCAACTGGTCCTTACGCTTGGGCGTATTGGTCAATGATGACTTGTAATGTATTCTCACCGCAATTTATGTGGTTTAAAAAATTGAGAACTTCAATTATGTTCTCGTTCTTTATCTCTATTGTGGTAAATATCGGAATGTGGTTTGAGCGTTTTGTAATTATTGTGACTTCACTTCACAGAGATTACTTACCATCTTCATGGAGCATGTTCTCTCCAACATTTGTTGATATCGGAATCTTTGTAGGAACCATTGGATTCTTCTTTGTGCTCTTCTTGTTATATGCTAGAACGTTCCCTGTGATCGCTCAAGCTGAGGTAAAGACCATTTTAAAATCTTCTGGAGAGAAATACAAGAAATTAAGAGAAGCTGGAAAACCTTTGTATGAAATGCCAAAGGCGGCCGCTAAAATAGTTCAATCAACTAAAAAGGATCAATAGTTATGGCATCTAAAGTAGTTCAAGCATTTTATAACGACGACGATATCCTATTGTTAGCTGTTAAGAAAGTTAAAGAGGCAAAATACCATATTGAAGAGGTGTATACTCCTTTTCCAGTGCACGGTTTAGACAAGGCAATGGGTCTTGCACCAACTCGAATAGCGATTGCAGCTTTTATTTACGGTCTCATAGGTCTTTCTGTAGCAATCGTAATGATGAACTTCATTATGATTCAAGATTGGCCACAAGATATCGGTGGAAAACCAAGTTTTTCTTACCTTGAAAACATGCCTGCATTTGTTCCAATTATGTTCGAGTTAACAGTATTTTTTGCAGCCCACTTAATGGTGATCACTTTTTATATGCGTTCAAAATTGTGGCCTTTCAAAAAGGCTGAAAATCCAGATGTTCGATCAACAGATGATCATTTTGTAATGGAAATTTTAGCAGGTGATCACGAGTCGGACCTCATCGAGCTTTTATCTGAAACTGGAGCCGTAGAAATTAAATCTGAAGAAAAGTAGTAAGTAGATCATGAAATATAGTATTAAAACCATAGTATTCGTTGCAATGATAGCCTTTTTGGGTTCTTGCAATAATGATAAGAATAGTAGAAATTACGTTCTCTTTCCAAATATGTATGAAGATGTTGGCTATGACACCTATTCTCCTGTAGAATTCATGAATGCTTCTGCTGCTTTAACTCCTCCATCAAACACTATTGCAAGAGGGCATATGCCATACGATTATCCTAATACACTTGATGGTAAGGATGCAGCTCGAGTTCAATTAGTGCCTTTTTCAGATTTAAATTCTGAAGATAATTTAAAAGTTGGTAAAGAACTTTACACTATTTATTGTGCAGTATGTCACGGAACCAAAGGTAATGGCCAAGGGAATTTAGTGATGCGCGAAAAGATTTTAGGGGTTCCTTCCTATGCCGATGCAGCAAGAAACATTACCATTGGAACTGCTTACCACACAATCTTCTATGGTCTCAATTCAATGGGCTCCTACAAGAACCAATTAAACTATAAAGAGCGTTGGTTAGTTTCTAATTACGTGATGAAGCTAAAGAAAGACTTAACAAAATAATTACCGATAAGTAAAGTAATATGTATACATTTTCAAATAGACTTAGAATAGCATCCTTCATCCTTATGGCAGTAGGTGTTATTGGTATAGCAATAGGATTTATGTCAGCTCCTTCGACTGTTGAAGAAGCAAAGGCTATCGCAGCTCAACACGATTCTGGTCATGGTGATTCACATGCAGCAGCTTCCTCTCATACACAAACAGCAGATGCACACCATGAATCTGAAGATCACAATGAGTCAGCTTCTTCGCATAACACTGAACACGATACGCATTTACTTCACCAATTACAAAATAAGCCATGGGCTGCTGTATATGTAGCTGCCTTATTTTTCTTGTTTATTGCACTTGGTGTGTTAGCGTTTTACGGAATCAACCGTGCTGCTCAAGCAGGATGGTCACCATTACTTTTTAGAGTAATGGAAGGAATAACTGCTTATTTAGTTCCAGGAGGAATTATTGTTTTCGTTCTCTTAGCGATGTCAGTAGCTCATATGAACCACCTATTTGTGTGGTTAGATCCTGAAGTAGTTGCACACGATAAGTTAATTCAAGGAAAATCAGGATACCTAAATGGTGCTGGTTTGTTAATCAGAGCAACTATCTTTATTGGAGGGTGGATTACTTATAGAACACTTTCTAGAAAATGGTCTCTTGCACAAGATACAGCTTCTGATTACAGTAACTTTGTCAAGAACTTTAGACTATCTGCTGGATTTTTAGTATTCTTCCTTATCTCTGAATCAATGATGTCATGGGATTGGGTTATGAGTGTTGATCCACATTGGTTCTCTACCTTATTTGGTTGGTATGTGTTTGCAACCATGTTTGTATCAGCAATAACGGTACTTGCCATTATTACTATTTACTTAAAATCAAAAGGTTATTTACAGCAAGTAAACAATAGTCATATTCATGATTTAGCAAAATTTATGTTTGCATTTTCTATCTTTTGGACCTATCTGTGGTTTTCACAATTCATGTTAATTTGGTATTCAAACATTCCAGAAGAGGTGACTTATTTTATAACGAGAATCCAAGATTTTAAACTTTCTTACTTTTTAATGATTGCCATCAATTTTGTACTTCCAGTATTGTTACTAATTAACTCTGATTTCAAACGAATCAATTGGTTAGTGATTATGACAGGTTTAGTAATTTTATTTGGACATTACTTAGATGTTTACCATATGATTGTTCCTGCAACGGTTGGAGATCAATGGTCGATTGGACTTACTGAGATTAGTGCTTTATTGTTTTTTGCAGGACTATTTATTTTTGTAGTATTCACAGAATTGACAAAAGCACCTCTTACTCCAGAAAACAATCCATTAATTGAAGAGAGTAAACATTTTCATTATTAATAAACAACGTAAACAATTATATATACGATGACTGCATTTTTAACCATAGCTGTTTTAGTTTTTCTTGGAGCTGCAATTTACCAGATGACCAAGATCTTTGAATTGTCTCAAGCAGGCAAACAACAGGATCAAATTGCAAATGATAAGGACAACAGAGTCAATGGCTATTTGATGTTTGGATTTTTAATTTTCATCTATGGTCTTGCTATTTTTAGTTTTGTAAAATATTCTAAAGTTCTTTTACCGGTAGCAGCCTCTGAACACGGTACTGAGTACGATCTGTTGATGCTTGTTTCTTTTGTCATTATTCTAATCGCAATGGTAGTGGTTCAAGCCTTGTTGCATTACTATGCTTTTAAATATCGCGGTCAGGCTGGTGTAAAAGCGCTTTACTATGCTGACAATAGTAAATTAGAGTTATTGTGGACTGGAATCCCAGTAATTGTATTAGCAGTTTTAATTCTTTGGGGTCTATATACTTGGTCTGAAATTATGGATGTCAATAACGATGATGATCCTATTGTTGTAGAGTTGTATGCACAACAGTTCAATTGGACGGCTCGTTACGCAGGTGATGACAATGTCTTAGGTGACGCTAACGTTCGTTTAATCGATATCGACAGAGCAAATGTTCTTGGTTTAGATGAGTCTGATACCTATGCTTCAGATGACGTTATCGTTAAGGAATTACACTTACCTGTTGGTAGAAAAGTAAACTTTAAGATGCGTTCTCAAGATGTATTACACTCAGCTTATATGCCTCACTTTAGAGCTCAAATGAACTGTGTTCCAGGAATGATTACAGAATTTTCATTTACTCCTACAGTAACAACTGCTGAGATGCGTGCTCAAAAGGGGACACAGGCCAAAGTTGCACGTACTAATAAAATTAGAGCTGAAAGAGCTGCACGTGGTGAAGAAAATTCTGATCCATGGGAATTTGATTACATTTTGCTTTGTAATAAGATTTGTGGAAAATCTCATTACAATATGCAAATGAAAATTATCGTTGAAGATGAAGAATCATATAATAAGTGGATCGCATCACAAACAACTTTTGGTCAACAAATGGCCGCTAACTAAGAAATTAATTAACCTTACAAATTAATATATTCCAAATATGTCTGCACACGCAAACGAACATTCAGAAGATCACGGGCATCACCACAAGGAGACCTTTGTAACGAAGTACATCTTTAGCCAAGATCACAAGATGATTGCTAAACAGTACTTAATTACTGGTTTAATCATGGGAGCTATTGGAATCGCTATGTCTATTCTTTTTAGAATGCAATTAGCATGGCCAGGTAAGTCCTTTCCAATATTTGAGGCACTTTTAGGTAAATGGGCTCCAGGTGGAGTAATGGACGCTGAAATGTATCTTTCATTAGTGACCATTCACGGAACTATAATGGTATTCTTTGTACTTACAGCTGGGTTAAGTGGTACCTTTAGTAACTTATTAATTCCATTGCAAATTGGAGCTAGAGATATGGCTTCTGGTTTCTTAAATATGTTGTCGTATTGGTTGTTCTTTACGTCTGCTGCTATCATGTTACTTTCACTTTTTGTAGAAACAGGTGCTGCATCAGCTGGTTGGACTATATATCCACCACTTTCTGCACTTCCTATGGCTCAATCAGGTTCTGGTTTAGGAATGACATTATGGTTGGTATCAATGGCGATTTTTATCGCTTCTTCACTTTTGGGATCATTGAACTATATCGTAACTGTTCTAAACCTTAGAACAAAAGGGATGTCAATGACTCGCTTACCACTTACAATTTGGGCTTTCTTTGTAACAGCTATCATTGGTGTGGTTTCATTCCCAGTATTGTTATCTGCAGCCTTATTATTGATTATGGATAGAGGATTTGGAACTTCGTTCTACTTATCGGATATCTTTATTCAAGGTGAAGTACTACACTATCAAGGTGGATCTCCAGTGCTTTTCGAGCATTTGTTCTGGTTCTTAGGTCACCCTGAAGTATATATCGTATTATTACCTGCATTAGGGATCACTTCAGAAGTCATGTCAACAAACTCTAGAAAGCCAATCTTTGGTTATAGAGCAATGGTTACTTCCATTATTGCTATTGCATTCTTATCAACGATCGTATGGGGTCACCATATGTTTGTATCGGGTATGAATCCATTCTTAGGGTCTGTATTTACCTTTACTACTTTACTTATTGCGATTCCATCTGCGGTAAAAGCTTTTAACTATATCACAACTCTTTGGAAAGGAAACTTGCAGTTTAACCCTGGGATGTTATTCTCAATAGGATTGGTTTCTACCTTCGTGACAGGTGGTTTAACAGGTATTGTACTTGGAGACTCTACTTTAGATATTAACGTTCACGATACTTACTTTGTGGTTGCTCACTTCCACTTGGTAATGGGTATTTCTGCTTTATACGGATTATTTGCAGGTGTTTATCACTGGTTTCCTAAGATGTTTGGTAAGATGATGAACAAAAACCTAGGGTATGTTCACTTCTGGATTACTGCAGTTTGTGCGTACGGAGTATTCTTCCCAATGCACTTTGTTGGAATGGCAGGAGTTCCAAGACGTTACTATGAAAACACTGCTTTCCCAATGTTTGATGAATTGACTAACGTTCAAATCTTAATCACTGTATTCGCAATTATTGCTGCTTTTGCTCAGTTGATTTTCATCTACAACTTTGTTCACAGTATTTTCTATGGTAAGAAAGCAGAACAAAACCCATGGAAATCAAATACTCTTGAATGGACAACTCCAGTTGAACATATTCACGGAAACTGGCCTGGTGCGATTCCTGAAGTACATCGTTGGGCATATGATTATTCTAAAACAGATAAATCTGGTGAATACATTATCCCTGGTCAAGATTTTGTTCCACAGAATGTACCTATGGGAGCTGATGAAGAAGAATTACATCACTAAGATGTTTATAACCTTTGAATAAAATGAGCCTTCTTTAACAGAAGGCTTTTTTTATGCGTTTGTATTTTTTGTAATTTAATCAAAAATATACCCCTATGAATAAGAGTCAATTTCAAGTCGTTTTACGTTTACTTATTCTTTTGACAACAACAGCTTCTATTGCTCAAAAGAAACCTGACATTAAAGGAAATAGAACTGTTGCAGTAGTCGATAAATCATTAGATGCTTTTCATTCAATAGTTGTGGAGGAAGACTTGGAATTAAGTTTTAAGAAAGCTGAAACAGCATCTGTTCAGTTTGTGGCTGATGACAACCTCCCTCCAGTATTTAATTTTAATGTTAAAGATTCTGTTTTACATATCAGCTCGTATTATCGAATCAAATCCAAAAAGGAACTTAAAATTACGGTTTCTTATGTTGATCTTAGATCGATTCAAGTAAAAGAAGGTACTTTAAAACTAGATATAAATTCTACCGATATTCCTCTTGAAATTGATGCAAAAGGAAAATCATCTATCGATGTTTATGGAATAACAGATCATTTGTCGATAAGGCTTTCAGACAATTCTAATATTAAATTAACGGCAACTCTAAATCAATTAGATCTCAACGCTAAAGACAAAACTAAATTTGATTTTTCGGGAGTCCTCATTAATTCTAATATCAACTTATTTGATAGGTCAACTTTAAATGCTCTTGGAAGTTGTGTCAACTTAAATTTAGAACAGTCTCAGGATTCTTATTTTAGCGGTAAAGGATTGAAAACTGAAACAGCTACACTACATCTAACAAATGATGCGATATCTGATTTATACGCAATTAAAGAAGTGGTTTTGTCATCAAATCATCAATCCGTTCTCAATTTTTACGGTACGGCTTCTCTTGTAGTGAAAGAGTTTTTAGGTAGTGCACAAATCCTAAAGAAAGCTTTTAACACTTCTAAAGAATAAGCCTAAATGACGTACCTTTACTTTTATGAATGAGCATTTAGATCCTACTTCTGAAAACTTCTCCAAGGAAGAAGTCGATATTGAAAGAGCATTAAGACCACTTAGTTTTGACGATTTTGCTGGTCAAGAAAAGGTACTAGAGAATTTATCGGTATTTGTGCAGGCTGCTAATTTGAGAAATGATGCCTTAGATCACACACTATTTCACGGACCTCCGGGGTTGGGTAAAACTACCTTGGCTCATATTCTTGCTAATGAGCTTGGAGTAGGTATTAAAGTCACTTCTGGACCTGTGTTGGATAAGCCAGGTGATTTGGCTGGTTTGTTGACGAATTTAGAAGAACGCGATGTTCTTTTTATCGATGAGATTCACAGATTAAGTCCAGTGATTGAGGAATATCTCTATGCTGCCATGGAAGATTATAAAATCGACATTATGATTGAGAGTGGTCCTAATGCTCGGTCAGTGCAAATTAATCTCAATCCATTTACATTAGTAGGGGCAACAACTCGATCTGGACTCCTTACAGCTCCAATGAGAGCCCGTTTTGGAATACAATCTCGATTAGAATATTACAATACCGAATTACTCTCGAGCATTGTGATGCGTTCAGCAGCCATCTTAAAAACTCCAATTGATGAAGAAGCAGCAATTGAAATTGCAGGTAGGAGTAGAGGAACACCAAGAATTTCCAATGCATTACTTCGAAGAGTACGCGATTTTGCTCAGATTAAAGGAACTGGAGAAATCGATATGAACATCGCTAAATACGGACTTAAAGCTTTAAATGTAGATACGCACGGTTTGGATGAAATGGATAATAAAATTCTTTCAACCTTAATTGATAAATTCAAAGGAGGTCCAGTTGGAATTACTACCCTTGCTACTGCAGTTTCTGAAAGTGCAGAAACCATAGAGGAAGTCTATGAACCTTTTCTAATACAACAAGGTTTTATCGTTCGTACTCCTAGAGGTAGAGAAGCGACTGAATTAGCTTATAAGCACTTAGGTCGAAGTTTTTCCAAAGGACAAGCAGGCTTGTTTTAAAATGACTCTTAATAAAATAACCTACAGTGAATTGATTAAAGCTGAAGCTAAAAGGCTTGGTTTTACTTCCTGTGGAATTTCAAAAGCTGAGTTTTTAGAGGAAGAAGCCCCTCGTTTAGAAGCCTGGCTTCATGCAAACCATCAGGCGGGTATGTCTTATATGGAAAATCATTTTGACAAACGTCTAGATCCACGTTTATTGGTGGATGGTGCTCAATCTGTTATTAGTCTCCTTTTCAATTATTATCCAGAATCCAATGGCTTAGATAATTCCTATAAAGTCTCAAAATACGCCTATGGAGAAGATTATCACTACGTGGTTAAAGAGAAATTGACAGCTCTTTTGGAATTTATCAACGAAGAAATTGGCGAAGTAAGTGGTCGGGCATTTGTGGACTCAGCACCTGTTTTAGAGCGAGCATGGGCCAAACGTTCTGGATTGGGATGGATTGGTAAAAACGCTAATTTAATTACCAAAAAGCAGGGATCTTTTTATTTTATATCTGAGTTAATTATTGATTTGCCGCTCGAATACGACACCTATCTAGCAACAGATCACTGTGGCTCCTGTACAGCTTGTTTAGATGCCTGTCCTACCAATGCGATTAAAGCTCCTTCTATTATTGATTCAAATTCGTGTATCTCTTATTTAACGATTGAATTGAAAGGTGAAATGCCCTCGGAACTCAACAAATCATTTGACGATTGGATTTTTGGATGTGATGTCTGTCAAGATGTGTGTCCCTGGAATCGATTTTCCGTTGCAACTAGTGAAAAACGATTTGCGCCCAATCCCTATGTCAATTATTCTAAAGCTCAATGGCAGGAGCTCACAGAGGAGGTTTTTTCAGAAATAGCGCGTAAATCTCCACTGAAGAGAACTAAATTTTCAGGTATTACAAGAAATCTACAGTATGTGAATAAATAACTGCCTTCTTTGTGTATAAAGTATGGGCCGTTCTGTGAATTAAACTTAAATTTGAAGTATAATTCAACTGTATGAGTAGTAAATCGAGATTAAGAGCAGAGGCTTTGATATATCACGCAAAGCCAACACCTGGTAAAATAAAAATTGTACCTACAAAACCCTATGCTACGCAAAGAGATTTAGCTTTGGCTTATTCTCCTGGAGTTGCAGAACCGTGTCTAGAGATTGAGAAAGATGTGGATCAGGTTTATCGCTACACCAACAAAGGTAATTTAGTGGCTGTCATTTCTAATGGTACGGCTGTTCTAGGTTTAGGGGATATTGGACCAGAGGCTTCTAAACCAGTGATGGAAGGAAAGAGTTTACTGTTTAAGATATTTGCTGATTTGGACAGTATTGATATTGAATTAGATACCAAAGATGTCGATCGATTTGTAGAAACTGTCAAAACGATTGCACCTAGTTTTGGTGGTATCAATTTAGAGGATATTAAAGCTCCTGAAGCATTTGAAATTGAACGCCGATTAAAAGAGGAACTGGATATTCCAGTGATGCATGATGATCAGCATGGTACTGCAATTATATCAGCTGCTGCATTGCTGAATGCTCTCGAATTAGCTGATAAAAAAATTGAAGAGGTACGAATTGTAATTAATGGAGCAGGAGCAGCTGCTGTTTCTTGTACTAAACTTTACAAGGCATTTGGAGCAAAAGCTGAAAATATTGTCATGTGTGATTCCAAAGGAGTGATTCGAAAAGATAGAGAACAACTCTCTCTTGAAAAATCTGAATTTGCTACCACTAGAGATCTTAATTCACTCCAAGAGGCCATGGTAGGTGCTGATGTGTTTGTAGGTCTTTCAATCGCAGATGTCGTAGATGCACAGATGTTATTATCTATGGCAGAAACCCCCATCGTATTTGCACTTGCTAATCCTACTCCTGAAATTGATTATAATTTAGCAATTGCTACACGAAAAGACATTATAATGGCTACAGGTCGATCAGACCATCCTAATCAGGTGAATAACGTTTTGGGATTCCCATATATATTTAGAGGAGCTTTAGATGTTCGTGCCACTAAGATTAACGAAGAAATGAAGATGGCTGCAGTAAAGGCCATAGCGGAGTTAGCAAAGGAGTCTGTTCCAGAGGAAGTCAATATTACTTATAAAGAAAAGCGATTGACCTTTGGACCAGATTACATTATACCTAAACCGTTTGATCCTCGTTTAATAGAGCGAATACCACCTGCAGTAGCTAAGGCTGCTATGGATTCTGGCGTAGCTAAAACGAAGATTGAAGATTGGGATCGCTATGCCCAAGATCTTTTTATGCGATCTGGTTCTGAAAATAAACTCGTAAGACAAATACACAATAGAGCAAAATCAGATCCTAAGCGAATTGTTTTTGCAGAAGGTGAGCAACTCGATATTGTAAAAGCTGCACAAATCGTCTATGAGGAAGGGATTGCAATTCCAATTCTCTTGGGAAGAAAGCATATTATTGTGGAATTGATGAAAGAATTAGACTTTGATGCTGATATTGAAATTATCGATCCAAAAGCAGATGCTGCTGAAGAAAAACGCAAAGACTATGGAATGCGTTATTGGAAGGGTAGAAAGCGAACTGGTATTACAGAATACCTAGCTAAAAGCAGAATGCGTGAACGCACTTATTTTGGAGCTATGATGGTCAAAACAGGTGATGCGGATGGAATGCTCTCTGGATATTCTAGAGCTTTTGCATCCATCGTAAAGCCCTATCTTGAAATCATTGGGGTTAGTGAGGGATACAATCGTGTAGCCTCTGCCAATATCATGATTACCGATAGAGGTCCCATATTTTTGGCTGATACTACAATGAATATTGATCCAAGTACAGAGTGTTTGGCCGATATTGCACTTATGACAAAATCAATGGTTGAAGCCTTTGATTTTGAGCCGATTATGGCAATGCTGTCGTATTCTAATTTTGGGTCTTCCTTGCATCCAAATGCTGATAAAGTTAAAAAAGCAGTTCGTCATTTGCACGAGCATTACCCAGACATGATTGTAGATGGTGAACTTCAATTAGATTTTGCACTCAATAAAGAGTTACATCAAAAAATATTTCCGTTTTCAAAATTATCGGGAAAACGCGTTAATACTTTAATATTCCCTAATTTGGAATCGGCGAATATTACTTATAAATTGCTTAAAGAAGTCAATAAGTCCGATTCCATTGGACCGTTCTTAATGGGAATAAACAATCCTGTTCACGTATTGCAATTGGGATCAAGTGTATCTGAAATTGTCAATATGACTGCAATTACAGTTTTGGACGCACAAGAACGATTAAAACAATAATCAATTATGATTACTCATATTCGCGGAAGATTAGTAGAGAAAAATCCAACTTCGGTCATTATCGATTGCTCCGGAGTAGGTTATGAGTTGAATATTTCATTGAATACGTATTCGTTGATTGGTTCAGAAGAAACTATTGAACTCTTTACACATTTACAAGTAAAAGAAGACTCCCATACGCTATACGGTTTTGCTCAAAAAATTGAACGAGAAGTATTTAGGCTATTAATCACTGTTTCTGGAATTGGAGCCAATACTGCTAGAACGATATTATCATCTTTAACCTCTGAAGAATTAAGAGGAGCAATTGCAACGGACAATGTGTCTAAGATTCAATCTGTCAAGGGAATAGGTGCAAAAACCGCTCAGCGTCTTATCATTGAACTCAAGGATAAGATTTTAAAAATTTACGAATTTGATGAAGTTTTTCCACAACAAGACAATACAGTTAAAGAAGAAGCGTTATCTGCATTAGAAGTATTGGGCTTTTCTAGAAAACAAGCTGAAAAGGTTGTCGATGCGATACTTAGTGAAGAGCGAGAATTAGGAGTTGAAGCTGTCATTAAAATAGCCCTAAAAAAACTTTAACATTAGAGATTGAAACGAATTGATTTGAAATATATAAAACCCCTGTGTTTTATACTTGTCTTCTTTGCGGTAAATAGTAATTTATTGGCTCAGGAGCAAGAGGCAGTACAAGATAGTACAGCAGCAGTCCTTCGTTCGATCAAAATGAAACTTCCTAGTAGTATTATCTCAAAATACATCTATAACGCTGAGCAAAATTATTACGAATTTACTCAACCCATCGCTGGGTACGAGCTGGGCTATCCACTTATTTTAAGTCCAGAGGAATATTGGAAATTGGTTCGTAAGGAATCGACACAATCCTATTTTAGAGAAAAGCAACAGCTCTATGAAAATCAATCGAATAAAAATCAAGCTGCCTTAAAGAACATTCTACCTAATTTTAGGTTGAATAGCGATGTGTTGGAGACCATTTTTGGTGGTGATGAAATCAGTTTGATTCCACAGGGTTCTATCGCTGTTGATATGGGAGTGCTTTGGCAAAAGAACGATAATCCTTCCTTGTCACCTCGAAATAGATCTAATCTTTCTTTTGATTTTGATCAGCAAATACGTTTGGGAATGGTTGGTAAAATTGGGGAACGACTTTCCATCAACGCCAATTACGATACTCAGGCAACATTTGATTTTCAGAATCTGATTAAGATCTCCTACAATCCTCCAACAGTTCAGGATGTAACGGGTATCGATATGTCTGGCATCAATACCCAAGATCCACTTGCCAATGTTGGAAATATGTTTAAATCCAACGAAGATAATATCTTGCAGAATATTGAAGTGGGAAATATTTCAATGCCACTGACGAGTTCTCTAATTCAAGGAGCTCAAAGTCTTTTTGGATTAAAAACAGAAATGAAGTTTGGAAGAACTCGTGTAACAACAGTATTGTCGGAACAGCGTTCTCAAAACAACTCAGTAGTCGCTCAAGGAGGAGGAACCATTAATGATTTTAATTTAACAGCATTGGATTATGAGGAGGATAGACACTTTTTCTTATCTCATTTTTTTAGAGATCAATACGATGAGGCTTTAGAAAATTACCCCTATGTCAATTCACAGGTGCAGATTACTCGAATTGAAGTTTGGATGACCAATCGCGTTCAAAGAACCAACAATGTTAGGAATATAGTTGCCCTACAAGATTTAGGGGAATCCAATCCTAATAATAGTGTAATTGGAAGACATCCCAATACACCATCGGGATTCTTTAATACACCTACTGCCCCTTATTTACCCTCTAACAATGCCAATGATTACGATCCAGAGCAAATAGGAATCGGTGGAGCACTTTTGGATCAAATAAGAGATATTGCTACAGTACCTCAGGCATTCAATACTCCTGGATATAAGATCAACCCAGGTTTTGATTATGCGGTGATTGAAAATGCTCACAAATTAGAAGAGGGAAGGGATTATTTTATCGATACCCAATTGGGATATATTTCTCTGACTCAGCGATTGAGTGCTGACGAAATTCTCGCTGTTGCCTTTCAGTATACCTATAACGGAAAAGTGTACCAAGTAGGTGAATTTGCCAATGGAGGAGTAGAGTCTACCTCTGTTACCAATGCTAATCAGCAAACCGCATTGCAAAACAATGCTTTAATTTTGAAACTATTAAAGAGTAATATCACCTCAGTGAAAGATCCTATTTGGGATTTGATGATGAAGAATATTTATCCAACCGGTGCTTATTCACTCTCAGAAGAAGATTTTAAGTTCAATATCATTTATGCGAATCCTAGTCCTAGAAATTACATTACACCTATTGATTCTAGTTTTGGGCAGGGATGGCCAACAAGTCCAAAACCTTTAGAAGAGCGAACACTTTTAAACGTCTTTAATTTTGATCGTCTTAATGGTTACAACGACGTTCAGGAGGAAGGGGATGGATTCTTTGATTTTATCCCAGATAGAACTATTAATCTTAGAACTGGATCCATCATCTTCACCAAAGTTGAACCATTTGGAGAATACCTATTTGAGTTACTCGGAGGAGGGACTTATGATGTTGAAAACGATCAGGGTTATACGGCTAACCAAAAACAATACGTTTATAGAGAACTCTATTCGCAAACCAAGGCCTCTGCATTTGAAAAGGCAGAAAAGAACAAATTCTTATTAAAAGGACAGTATAAATCAGCTAGCTCGAATGGAATTCCAATAGGTGCTTTTAACGTACCAAGAGGTTCAGTAAGAGTAACAGTTGGTAGAAGAATATTAGTAGAGGGTGTCGATTATACTGTCAACTATCAATTGGGAACCGTTCAACTCTTAGATCCCTCACTAGAAGCTTCGAATGCACCAATTAAGATATCAGTTGAGGATAATGCTGTTTTTGGTCAACAGAACAAACGATTTTCTGGAATTAATATTACTCATGAGTTTAGTGATAAATTCATCATCGGTGGAACTTATTTGAATCTCAATGAACGCCCTTTAACTCAGAAGGCAAGTTATGGAATCGAACCTGTTAACAATTCTATCTACGGTTTTAATCTAATTTATTCATCAGAAGTACCATTTTTAACAAGGTTAGCTAATAAACTTCCAAATGTGGAGACCGAGGCCCCTTCTAATCTATCACTTAGAGCAGAGATGGCTGCTTTAAAACCAGGAACTCCAAAATTCGCAGATTTTGAAGGAGAGTCGACGACCTATATCGATGATTTTGAAGGAGCTCAAACACTGATTGATATCAGAGGTTCTTTGGGTTGGTCATTGGCTAGTACCCCTCTTGAATTTGGAGATGGTTCTGATATGCTCTTTGGAAATTCGCCGACTGATGAGGATAATCTTAAAAACGGCTATGGAAGAGCTAAAATGGCTTGGTATTCTATCGATCCAATTTTTTATTCGTTCCAAAGACCCGATGGGATTACCAATAATGATTTATCGACCAATCCAACTAGAAGAATCTATATCGATGAGGTTTTTCCACAAGTCGATATCGCTCAAGGGCAGACGACTGTTCAATCGACACTCGATTTAAATTACTATCCACAGGAAAAAGGTCCTTATAACAACAATGGTTCATTTAATAATTTAAATGAAGACGATCGTTGGGCTGGTATCATGAGACCGATGAGTACGACTAACTTTGAAAACGCCAATGTTGAATTTATTCAATTCTGGCTACTGGATCCCTATGTAGATGGAATTGCATCTGATCCAGGAACGCTCGTTTTTAATTTAGGTAATATATCAGAGGACATTTTAAAAGACGGTAAAAAACAATATGAAAACGGATTGCCAGATACTTCAGGAACAGCGATTACTTCAAATACCTCCTGGGGTAAGGTACCGGCAAGTCAATCACTGTTGTACGCCTTTGATGCTGATGATGCGAATCGAGCCATACAGGATGTTGGTTTTGATGGTTTAAGTGATAGTGAAGAGGCTGCTATTTATACCAATAATCCTACATCTGATCCAGCCTTGGATAACTATGAGTATTACCTCAATAGATCTGGTTCCATCCTAGAACGCTATAAAGACTTTAACAATCCAGATGGTAATGCACCAGTAGCAGTTAGTAACACCAATAGAGGATCGACAACGCTACCTGATGTTGAGGATATCGATAGGGATTTAACCATGAATACCGTCGATAGTTATTTCGAATACAAGATTGATATCAAGCCTGGAACCAATATCAATGATCCGTTTGTAACAGATATCAAAGAACAACTCAGTCCAAAATTACCCAATGGTAATCAAGTCAACACCAGATGGATTCAGTATAAAATTCCGCTTTCAGCTTTTACAGATGCACTTGGTGGAATATCGGATTTTAGATCGATCAGTTTCTTGAGAATGTACCTTACAGGATTTTCAAAACCTGTAGTATTGCGTTTTGCTACTTTGGATTTAGTGAGAGGAGATTGGAGAAACTACACAAGATCTTTGACTCCAGATACCGATGCTGATCCTTCCGATGACAATACTCAAATAGATGTTAGTACTGTCAATATTGAAGAAAACAATACTAGAACACCAATACCCTATGTGTTACCTCCAGGAGTAGTGAGAGAACAACTCAACAACAACAATACCATCATACGTCAAAATGAGCAATCACTCTCTTTAGTGGTTAAAAATTTAGAGCCAAAAGATTCCAGAGGTGTTTTTAAAAATACTCAGTACGATGTTCGACAATACAAGCGACTTAAGATGTTTATTCACGCTGAAAAGATTGCAAATTCTGATTATAACTCAGCAGATAAACCCTTAGTTGGATTTTTGAGAATAGGTACGGATTATTCTGAAAACTTTTATCAGGTGGAGGTTCCTTTGAAATTTACGGAGTTCGGGGCTTCAACTGCTCAAGAGATATGGCCTTCAGAAAACCAAATTGAAATTTCAACTGATATATTAGCACAGCTTAAATCCAAGGGAATTCAAAATCAAAACTTAAGCGAGCTAACTTATTACGATCTTATAGGTGATGTACTTGTAGAGGTTCAGGAGTTTGATCCAAGACCTGAAGGATCTACTCGTGTAGGAATTCGAGGGAATCCTTCGTTGGCAAATATCAGAGGTATTATGGTCGGTGTAAAAAACACCTCCAATGAAACAGCCCGTGGAGAGTTGTGGTTTAACGAACTCAGACTCTCGGGTATGAATAGAGAAGGAGGATGGGCTGCAATTGCTTCCATGGACCTAAATATGGCCGATGTGATGTCAGTCTCAGTCAATGGTTCAAAATCAACTGCTGGTTTTGGAGGAATTGATCAAATGCCCAATGAGCGTTCAAGAGAAGATTTACAATCATACGACGTAGTGACCAATCTAAACTTAGGGACCATGCTCCCCTCTAAATGGGGGTTAAAATTACCGCTTAATTATTCAATTGCAGAAGAGATGGTAACTCCTAAATTTGATCCTCTTTATGAAGATCTAGAATTAAGTGATCGAATTTCAGCGGCAAATAATCAAGGGGAAGCGGATCAAATCTTAGAACAGGCAGAATCCTATACCAAGAGAAATAGTATTAATATCATTGGACTTAGAAAGGAAAAGAATCCAGAAAAGGAAGAGGTTAAAAATCACTTTTTTGACCCAGAAAATCTTACGTTAAACTATTCCTACAATCAAACACAACACAGGGATTTTGAGGTGGAACATCTCAACGACGAAAATATCAAGGCTGGAGTGATTTATGGGTATCAATTTAAACCATTAGCTTTAGAGCCTTTTGCTAAGAATGACTCTATCTTGAAGAGTGATTATTGGAAATGGTTAAAGGAAGTTAACTTTAATCTTCTTCCATCCTCTGTTGCGTTTAATGCTACCTTTGATCGTTCATTTAACGAACAACAATTTAGAGATGTTCAAACACCAGGAGTTGATGCTTTAGATATGCCGCTCTTACAGCAGCGTAATTATTTGTTCAATTGGCAGTATGCTATCCAGCATGAGCTTACTAAATCCATTCGACTTAATTTAAATGCGAATTCTAAAAATGTCATCAGAAATTATTTCAATTTAGATGAGGATAAAAATTCGGGAATCAATCAAGATTTGACAATTTGGGATGATTTCTTTAACTACGGAAAAGCAGATCGTTTCAATCAACAGTTTCAACTGAACTACAAATTGCCATTCGATAAATTTCCATTCTTAAATTTTATAGATGCTCAATATACCTATACTTCAAATTTTGAATGGAAGCGAGGAGATGAATCGGTTCGAGAAGTAGCTGGAGGAGAACTCAACAATGTTCAAAACTCGAATACTCACAATTTAAATGCTTCGATGACCTTTAATAAATTCTATCGTTATCTAGGTTTGGAGAAGCAAACTAGCGCAGTAAATTTCTTACCAGGTCGCTCAAATGCCAATGAGGGAGCAAGACAAAACAAAACTCCTCTTTGGAAGTCCTTAATAACTTCCATCAAAAGAGTTAATGTGAGTTACAGTGAAAACAACGGTAAGTTTTTGCCTGGATTCACAAGACAAATTGGATCTTTTGGAACTAGAGAACCTAGCCTTGGCTTTGTTTTTGGTTCACAATCCGACGTTCGTTTTCAACTCGCTAAACAAGGCTATTTGACAACCTTTGAGAACTTTAATGAGGCCTATATATCCAATACTAATAAAAAATTTAAGATCGATGCCAATGCACAACCTATTAAAGATTTGACGATTGATCTAAGTATGGATATGCAACATTCCTCTAATTACAAGGAAAACTTTAGAGTTGAGGATTTAGGAAATGGGGATTATAACTATATAAATATGTTGGGAAATGAGGTGGGAAATTACAATCGTTCCATCATGATGATTTCAACCTTCTTTACTCAAAGTGATGAGTTAACTTCTGAATCTTTTGATCAATTTAAAAACAATCGAATTACTATTGCCAATCGTTTAGCATCAGGATTATCCCCTGAAGATGCAGCTTTAATGGATCAAGATGGATTCCCAGAACGTTACGGGAAAACAGCTCAAGATGTTTTATTACCTGCTTTTATCGCTGCTTACACAGGTAAAGATGCGATGTCAATTGAATTAGATCCCTTTAAAGGGATTCCACTTCCTAATTGGAATTTGAAATACACAGGATTCATGAATCTCAAATGGTTTGAAGAGCGATTTAATCGCTTCTCCATTTCTCATGGATATAGAGCTGCGATGAGTGTTAATTCGTATCGAACTAATTTGGAAAAAACCAATACGTTGATTGATCCTCGTACTGGAGATTTTAGACCTGATAAGCTCTATGGAAACTTGGTATTAACGGATCAATTTAATCCTTTAATTCGCGTAGATTTTGAAACAAAAAATGCGATGAGAATCCTATTAGAGGTCAAAATGGACCGTGCCTTGTCTATGAGCTTTGACAACAACCTCCTCACTGAAATGAATGGAAAAGAGATTACAGCAGGAATAGGATATCGTATAAAAGATGTTCGATTTAATACCAACTTTGGAGGCTCTCGAACACAACTCAAGGGGGATTTAAACATCAAGGCTGATTTTAGCCTACGAGATAATTTAACTGTGATACGAAATCTCGAATTAGACAATACGCAAATCAATGCAGGTCAATTCTTGCTTTCGACAAAATTATCTGCTGATTACGCTGTCAATAAGAACTTAAATGCCGTCTTCTTTTACGATTTCAATTCTTCTCGATATGCTGTTTCAACAGCATTTCCTCAGCAGACAATTGACACAGGATTTAGACTTAAGTACAATTTTGGAAATTGATAGAATTTTTTTTGTGAAAATACTTTCGACTTGATTAATTCTTTTAAATTTGTTTATTAAAATTATTTCAAACAACTATGAATATACCTAGCGAACTAAAGTACACAAAAGACCATGAGTGGGTTAAAATTGAAGGAGATACTGCGATTATCGGAATTACAGATTTTGCTCAAGGAGAATTAGGAGATATCGTTTATGTCGAGGTTGATACCTTAGACGAAACCGTAGATAAAGAAGCAGTATTTGGTACTGTCGAAGCTGTTAAAACAGTTTCTGATTTGTTTGCTCCTCTTAGCGGTGAAGTAACTGAATTTAATGAAGCCCTTGAGGACACTCCTGAACTTGTCAATTCAGATCCCTATGGAGAAGGTTGGATGATCAAAATGAATATTGCTGACGCAGGACAGATTGAGGAACTATTAAGTGCAGAAGAATACAAAGAGCTTATTGGTGCTTAAATCTCTACTTTATAGCGGTAGTTATTTTCTGTGGCTCTTTCTGTTGATCTACTTAAGTTTATTACCCAATTTAAGCGGTCCCTCAATTGAAATTCCCTATTTTGACAAGATTGTTCATCTGGGATTTTATTTTGTGGCATCGTTTTTGTTTTTACTTCTTGTAGAAAAGACATCACTGAAAAAGCTAACTAAAAACATTAAGATCTTTTCAGCAATTGTATTTCACCTTTTAATCGGTGTATCAATAGAATACCTACAACACACTTATGTGTCTGGTAGATCTGGAGAATTAGAAGATGTAATTGCCAATTTTTTAGGCATTCTTTTAGCAATAATTAGTTACTACAGTAAATGGAATTATTTTTCCAGACCAAATTGAAGAAATTAATTGTTTTTTTTATAAATAATGTTTTAAATTAGCCAACACTAAACAAATATCTATGGAACTAAAGAAAAATCCTAAAGCTGACATTAGAAGAAACAGCAGTTTGTACTTTGCTATAGGACTAGCAATTGTAACTCTCATCTCTTGGAGAGCTTTAGAGTGGAAAAAATACGACAAGACAGAAACATACGATTTCGAAATGAATGTTGACGACACCCTTGATGAAGAGGTGCCAATGACAGAACAAATTAAAACTCCACCACCACCACCACCACCGGCAGCTCCTGAAGTGATTGAAGTGGTTGAAGATGAGGAAGAAGTTCAAGAAACCGTTATTGAGTCTTCAGAATCATCTGAAGATGAAGTTGTTGAAATCGAAGACCTTGAAGTAGAAGATTTTGAAGAAGACGTATCTGTACCTTTTGCTGTGATTGAAGATGTTCCAATTTTCCCTGGTTGTGAATCAGAAAAAGGAAATGGAGCTGCAGCTATTAGAGCGTGTTTTAATGAAATGATGCAAAAGCACATTCGCAAAAACTTCCGTTATCCAGAAATGGCTCAAGAAATGGGAATCCAAGGACGTGTATTTGTTCAGTTTACCATTATGAAAGACGGTAGTATTGGGAATATTAGATATCGTGGACCAGACAAGAGTTTAGAGGCTGAAGCATTGAGAATTATCGAAAGGCTTCCTAATATGATACCTGGAAAACAAAGAGGTCGTCCTGTAAAAGTACCTTTCAGTATTCCAATTACATTTAAATTGCAATAAATCAAAACACTTTATATGAAGGCCCAATCAATGATTGGGCTTTTTTTATTGCACAGTGGTTGTTTGGGTAGTATATTTGCACAGTTTTAAAAACTAAACATTGGGGAATCAATCCATATCATTTTTTGAAGAGTTCAAGGCAATCACAAAGTTTCGATTGGCCGTAAGCGTCGTTTTTTCATCAATTGCAGCTTATTTGATTGCTGCGACTAAAATTGATTTTGTAGAATTAACCTTGCTTGTAACTGGAGGATATGCCCTTGTGGGTGCCTCAAATGCTTATAATCAAATTATTGAAAGAAATTTAGATGCTAAGATGCATCGAACCAAGAATAGACCTATTCCAAGTGGAAGAATGAGTATCAAAAATGGTCTTTTTATAGCTGTCTTTTTAACTTTGTCAGGGATATTTCTACTGTATTTCTTGAATCCTAAAACAGCTTTCTTTGGAACTCTCTCAGTTATTCTGTATACCCTAGCTTATACTCCTTTAAAAACTAAAACACCTCTTTCTGTTTTTGTGGGTGCCATTCCTGGTGCCATTCCTTTTATGTTGGGGTGGGTTGCTGCGACCAATGATTTTGGAATCGAACCTGGTACCTTATTTATGATTCAGTTCTTTTGGCAGTTTCCACATTTTTGGGCTTTGGCATGGATGCTCGATGAAGATTACAATAGAGGAGGCTTTAAGTTGTTGCCAACTGGAAAAAAAGATCATTCTACAGCGCTTCAAATCATTTTGTATACGCTGTGGATGATGATTATATCTATAGTTCCTGTATTTGGAATTACTGGAGCGTTGATCTTGTCAATACCCGCAGCGATTATTTTGTTTAGCTGTGGATTATTTATGCTGTTTTTTGCATTAAAACTCTATATGGATAAAGAGACAAAAACAGCTAGAACATTGATGCTTATTAGTGTTAGCTATATTACTGCATTACAAATTATATATGTTGTCGATCACTTTATAAGAGTGGGTATTAATTATTAATTATGGAAGAGTTTACAGAAAGAGAAAAGATTGCCAGATCCAAAAAAATGATGCTTTGGTTCGGTATAGTGAGTTTAATCATGGGATTTGCAGGATGGACTTCAGCCTATATTGTAAGTTCCTCTAGAGAAGATTGGTTGAGTGATCTCTCATTGCCTACAGAATTCTATTACAGTGCTCTAGTTTTATTAGTGAGTAGTTTAAGTTATATTATGGCTAAGAAGGCTGTAAAAGAAGATAGAGCACAACAAGGGACTCTATATTTAGTAGCTACTTTCTTACTTGGAGTGTTATTTGTAAGTCTTCAAATAAGTGGATTTTACACCTTTATTGATTTGGGTTATTACTTTACGGGTCCTACTTCAAATGTTACAGTTTCATTTATCTACATCATTGCGGTAATGCATATTGTGCATTTAATCGCAGGTTTTATATCTTTGAGTGTTGTAATTTACAATCAAATCAAAGGAAAATACGATTCGCAGAATTTATTAGGTTTGGAATTAGGAGCTACGTTTTGGCATTTTTTAGACCTACTTTGGATTTATTTAGTGTTATTTTTTCATTTTTTTAATTAAAAAAAAGAGATTTTAATACTCGAAAACACGCATTATTTAGAAACAAAAAAAATTCCTTTTTTTCGCTAGCATCGCACTAATCCTATCGAAAAAAATGTATTTTTGTGAAAATTTTAATAAAAATTTAACTCTACAATATGGACACTACAGTGACAAATGCAACTACTGGAAAAGTTTGGGGAGGTGGAAACCAACCTATGGGAGCTAGTTATGGAAAAATGATGATGTGGTTTTTCATCTTATCAGATGCATTAACCTTCTCTGGATTCCTAGTTTCTTACGGTTTTTCTAGGTATAAATTCTTAGATATTTGGCCGATTGCCGATGAAGTATTTACTCACGTACCTTTCTTTCACGGTAACTATCCGATGTACTATGTAGCATTTATGACGTTTATTTTGATTATGTCTTCTGTGACTATGGTATTAGCTGTTGATGCTGGTCATCATATGAAACAATCAAAAGTTGCAATGTATATGTTCCTCACTATTATTGGAGGGGGAATCTTCGTTGGATCTCAAGCATGGGAATGGGGAACCTTTATCAAGGGTTCTTACGGTGCTGTCGAAACTAGAGGTGGACGTATTCTGCAATTTGTAGATGCTGAGACTGGACATCAAGTAGCTTTGGGGGATTTTGCTGCTCACATAGAAACGGAAAGAGTTCAACACGAGGCGAAAAACGGAATTTGGTTTGAAAGTGAATCAGCAGGAACTACTTATAGTTTAGAAGAGGTAGTGGAAGGTGTTCAATCACATGAGAATATTTTAGTAAGAACAGAAACGATCAATGCAGAGGGTAAAAAAACAGTTTTAGACCGCTCTGAATCTCTTGAGATTCTAAGCCAAGCTGTTGAAGTTGTAGAAGGAGCGAACCTGATTCACAATGAGTACGGGCACCGCTTGTTTGCAGACTTCTTTTTCTTTATCACTGGATTTCACGGATTCCACGTATTTTCTGGGGTAATGATCAATTTAATTATCTTCTTCAACGTGCTTTTAGGTACTTACGAAAAGAGAGGTCATTATGAAATGGTTGAAAAAGTTGGACTGTACTGGCACTTTGTAGATTTAGTATGGGTATTTGTATTCACATTCTTCTACTTAGTTTAATTAAAAGATAAAGCGATTTAAGATGGCACAAGAACACAATTTAGCGATATTTAGAGGAACTGTTAAGTTCAAGAACAATGTTCAAAAGATATGGGGAGTTTTGATCTTCTTATCGATTGTTACTACAATCGAAGTAATCCTAGGGATTTTTAAACCTGACTTTTTAGTACATACCAACTTCTTGCACATGAAGTTGTTAAACTGGATCTTTATCATCCTTACTCTTGTAAAGGCCTATTATATTACTTGGGACTTTATGCATATGAGAGATGAGAAGGGGAGTCTTAAGAAAGCTGTAGTTTGGACTTCTGTTTTCTTGATTCTCTATTTAACAGCATTAATCCTTATCGAAGGTAATTACATCTATGATGTGTATCAAGATGGTTTTATCAAATGGGATTTTTAATAAAAAAAAGTTAATACTTATTGAAGGCGATTTTTTAATCGCCTTCTTTTTTATCTTTGCTTGATGAAAAAGACGAGTATCCTTATAATTCTCTTTGTATTCCCTTTAGTTGCTTATTTGTTTTTTGCTTCTGGAATCAATAATTTTGGTGTTTTACCAACGCTGAATGAGCAATTAAAAGAACTACCTTCAAATGAACAAGAAGTAGTCTTAAAAGATCACATCAGTATTCTCAGCTTCTTAGGATCAGATCTAGAATACAAAAAGGCCAATGCTTTCAATCTCAATCAAAAAATTTACAAGCGATTTTACGAGTTTAAGGATTTTCAATTCGTTGTCCTCGTCACTGAATCTGCCCGTAAGGAGGTTCAAGAAATTCTCGCTGAATTGGAAACACTTGGGGATACAACTAAGTGGAAGTTTGTTTATTTAGAAGCATCTCAAATTCAAGAAATATACAGTTCTTTAACAACAGTAGAGCGACTTGATTCCAATACTGCAACCAATCACGTATTTATCATCGATAAGGATTTAAAACAAAGAGGGAGAGAAAAGGATGATGAAAAGCATCCCTATCCTTCCTATGATGCTACTTCTGTAGCTACACTTACCAACATTATGATCGATGATGTTAAAATATTACTAGCAGAATATCGCTTAGCTCTCAAACGCAATAACGCAGATCGATAATGAATAAAAACTTATTAAAATACATAGGACTCATTGCAGTTGTTGTTTTATTTGCTTTCATTTTTATACCTGAAATAATCAGTAGAATAAATTCAGGTACACGTGTAGAGAAAGAAGATTTGCAAAAACGGGTTCCATTAGCTTATATCCATATTGATGAGCAGAAGAAACGAATTCCTAGTTTTGCTTTTTACAATCAAGATTCACTGCTTATAAGCGAACAAGATCTTTTGGGTAAAGTTTATGTAGTGGAGTTTTTCTTTGCTTCATGTCCTACTATTTGCCCGATTATGAGTAAAAATCTCGTTGAGGTTCAAAATGAATTCTTAGACAATGATCATTTCGGAATTGCATCCTTTACGATCGATCCTAAGCACGATACGCCTGAGGTTTTAAAATCTTATGCAGAACGCTATGGTATTGTTGATATGGATTGGCATCTCTTAAATGGAACTGAAGAACAGGTATACGAATTAGCGAATGCTGGATTTAATATTTATGCGCAGCAAATGGAAAATGTTCCTGGTGGTTTTGAACATTCTGGATTATTCGCATTAATTGACAAACAGGGATATATTCGATCAAGAAGGGATCCATTTGGAAATCCAATCGTTTATTATAGAGGAGCAATTGATCTAGCTGATGGTGCCAATGAATTTGGAGAAACGGAACAGATTACCATACTAATTGAAGATATAAAAAAATTATTAAATGAATAAATCGATTGATCAAAATAAGGCAAAACTTATCATAACAGTCACTTCAATTGTTATTCCACTTGTTGTGGCACTTTTGTTTAGAGTTAAACTTGATGTGGAATTGCCAATCTTTTTACCACCAATTTATGCGACTATCAATGCAGTGACAGCATTGGTGTTAATTCTTGCGGTGAGGTCTGTAATTAAAGGTAATCGTGATTTGCATCAAAAATTAATGACGTTTGCGATGATATTGTCGTTGTTGTTTTTAGTGATGTATGTGTTGCATCATATGACCTCTGATTCTGTGAAATACGAAGGTGACTTTCGCATCCTTTACTTGTTTATTTTAGTTTCACACATCATACTTTCCGTAGCTGTAATTCCACTAGTGCTAACAACCTATCTCAGAGGTTATTTAGGTGAATTTGCTCGTCATCGAAAAATTGCAAAAATTACCTTTCCAATTTGGCTTTATGTAGCAATCACTGGTGTTGTTGTATATTTGATGATCGCTCCATACTATCCATTATAATGAAAAAGTTATTTCTCTTATTGGTCTTTCTATTAGTTGAATTCTCAGCTTCTGCACAATGTGCTATGTGTAGAGCTGTATTGCAATCTGGAGATGATCAAGGAATCGCTAAGGGAATTAACGATGGAATCGTTTATTTAATGGCTATTCCTTATATCTTGGTAGGTGGTGTATTTTTCTTTGTCTATAAGAAGATGAAGGAGTCCAGAATTTCAAAATAACTCCTTTTAACAAAATTTTAAGAAAGATTGGTGTAACTTTATTGCATTACATTCGTCTATATATCATAGACCGACTAATTATTGAATTATGATTCATATCAAAGACCTTCATAAGTCTTATAAAATGGGGAAAAACAGTCTCCATGTACTCAAGGGGATAAATTTTAATGTTGAAGCAGGAGAACTGGTGGCCATTATGGGATCTTCCGGTTCTGGTAAATCAACACTTCTTAATATATTGGGGATGCTCGATGTAGCCGACGAAGGTTCATATCAGCTTGATGGTGTTCCAATTGTCAACCTCAATGAAACCAAAGCAGCTCAATACCGAAATAAATTTTTAGGATTTATATTTCAATCCTTTAATTTGATCAATTATAAATCTGCACTAGAGAACGTTGCATTACCGCTTTACTATCAAGGTGTCAGTAGGAAACAGCGAGCTGAAAAAGCCTTAAAGTATTTAGAGCAGGTTGGTTTAAAAGAGTGGGCGACACACTTACCATCAGAGCTTTCAGGAGGTCAAAAGCAACGTGTTGCTATAGCAAGAGCCATGGCTGCTGAGCCTAAAGTACTTTTAGCCGATGAGCCGACTGGAGCATTAGATTCTAAAACTTCTTATGAAGTTATGGACCTTATTCAAAAAATTAACGACCAAGGAAATACCATCCTTGTTGTAACTCATGAACCGGATATTGCTGAAATGTGTAAGCGAGTGGTTGTGCTTAAAGATGGTGTAATAGTAGAAGACAAAAAAGTCAATCAAGTAAGAGCAGAAAGTTATGTTCAGTAGAGATACTTGGAGTGAAATATTTGAAACGATTCGCAAGAATAAATTGCGAACCTTTCTCTCGGGTTTTACTGTTGCTTTAGGGATTCTCATTTTTATCATCCTTTTTGGTTTTGGAAATGGTCTTAAGAATCAGTTTGATGAATTCTTTTCTGATGATTCTACCAATATTATATTTCTATATCCAGGTAAAACTTCAAAACCCTATAAGGGTTATAAATCAGATCGATTTATCGAATTTAGAAATGACGATTTAGCGGATATTGAAGAAAATTTCTCTGAATTTTTAGATTATGTAACACCTAGAATATCAAGAGGAGGTAATGTTAAGTACAAGAACGAATCCAATAACTATTCGACTCGCGCAGTAGCGCCTTCTCATATGTTTGCAGAGCGTACCATCATCATGAAAGGACGTTATATCAACGAATCTGACATCCAAGAGCGAGCAAAGGTGGTTGTTATTGGACGTCTTGTAGAAAAGGATTTGTTTAAAGGTGCGGATCCTCTTGGAGCTTATGTTGATATTGCTGGATCTGCTTTTAAAGTAGTAGGTGTTTTCCAAGATGAGGGCGGTGACAATGAAGAGCGTTCCATTTATATGCCCTATACGACAAGACAACTCATCGAACGCAATAACGATCGCGTCGATATGATGGTTGTAGCTTTTAAGCCTGAAATTGGATATGCTGGAGCAATGGCTTTTCAAAAGAGTTTAGTAGATTTTTTAAAAGAGAAAAAGAACATTCACCCTCGAGATACCAATGGTATGTTTGTTCGAAATGTCGCTGATCAATACAAGCAAAACCAGCAGTTTGCAACCATGCTTCAAATCATTATTGCTTTTATCAGTATAGGAACGCTTATTGCAGGAATTATCGGTATAAGTAATATTATGGTTTTTGTGGTAAAAGAGCGCACCAAGGAATTGGGAATTCGCAAAGCACTTGGGGCTACTCCAAAACAGGTTATCAGTACCATCCTATTCGAGTCGGTTTTCATCACCACAATTTCTGGATTTGTGGGATTGATTATCGGAATAGCGGTGCTTAATTTTACTGGAGAAGCACTCGAAGAATACTTTATCAAAAACCCTTATGTAGATTTAGGAGTGTCAATTTCAGCAACTATTGTGTTAATTATATTTGGTGGAATTGCCGGATATGTTCCAGCCAAAAGAGCTGCTAATATTAAACCTATCGTAGCCTTAAGAGATGAATAATTTAAAATTAATATTTGACAGTAATACTTGGCAGGAGATCTTTGGCTCTATTCAAAAAAATAGAACAAGGACCATCATCACCATTATTGGAGTCCTTTGGGGTATTTTTGTGTACATAGCGATGTCCGGAGCTGCTAAAGGTTTGGACAATGGTTTTAAAATTACCTTTCAATCACTATCGATCAACTCGATGATTGTTTGGGCTCAATCGACTTCTATTCCCTATGAAGGATATAAAACCGGTAGACGTCTTAGTTTAGATTTAGCAGATGTGGAAGCATTAAAAAAGGCTATTCCAGAAATTAAAGACATCGCTCCTAGAAATGCTCAAGGTAATTTTGGTACTTCTTCCTCTAGAGTTGTCCATGGTCCAAAGAACGGTCAGTATACCATTTATGCAGACTATCCTGATTTTGCTAATATTATGGCAATGGAAATCTATGATGGTGGTCGATTCATCAATCATGAGGATATTGAGCAAAGCAGAAAAGTATGTGTGCTTGGAGAGCGATCAAAAGCTGAATTATTTGAAGAAGATGAAGATCCGATTGGAGCCTATGTTAAAATTGACGATGTGTATTTTCAGGTGATAGGTGTCAATAAATACAACAATTCAATAAACTTTAATAACGATAGTGATATCTATATTCCATTTAGCACTTTTAAAAAACTCTATAATACTGGTGAAAAAGTAGGGTATTTTATCGTAGCAGCTTATGATGATGCTGATGTAGTGCAAGTAGAAAAAGATGTTAAAGCTACGTTGAAACGAAGACACCGTGTGTCTCCTGATGATGAACGTGCTTTTGGAGGTTTTAATCTTGGAGAAATTTTTAATCGTTTTATGGGATTTGCAGAAGGGATGACCTTTTTATCGCTCATTGTTGGAATTGCAACCATTTTGGCTGGAGTCATCGGAATTGGAAACATCTTATTAATATCAGTTAAAGAGCGCACTAAAGAAATTGGTGTTCGCAGAGCCTTAGGAGCGACTCCAGGAGAGGTGAAGACCTTGATAATCTTGGAATCAATATTCTTAACAGTTGTAGCGGGAATCTTTGGAATTGTACTTGGAGCAATGGTACTCAATGCTGTAGGAGCTATGACTGAAGGAGGAGATTTTCCATATGCCAATCCTACAGTTCCCATACCCTATGTATTAGGAGCTATGGCTATCATGATATTATTGGGAACCTTAATTGGAATGATACCAGCTCAAAGAGCAGTAAGTATCAAGCCTATTGACGCCTTAAGAGAAGAATAAATAATAAATAAGAACAACATACCTTTATAAACTATAAACAAAATGAAAAAAGTATTAAAATACGCAGGGATAACGATTGGATCAATTGCCATCTTATGGGCAGCTGCCTTTTTTATTAAATCCAATTCTAAATCAGCTATTGTTTATGAAACCACACAGGCTTTTATTTCTGATGTCGAGAGAAAAACAGTAGCTACTGGAAAAGTTATTCCTGAGGATGAAGTAGAAATCAAGCCACAAATCTCTGGAATTATCGATGAAATTTTCTTAGAAGAAGGAGTTCAAGTTAAAGCTGGAGATCTTATTGCAAGAGTTAAAGTAGTTCCAAACGAACAGACTTTGAATCAAGCTTTGATGCGTGTAAAATCTAGTGAGGTAAACTTAGCTAACTCAGAAATTGAATTTGATCGCAACAAAAAACTATACGAGAAAAAAGTAATTTCAACTCAGGAATACCTTTCTCAAAAGCTCAGTTATGATCAAGCAGTTCTAACTTTAGAGGATGCGAAATCAAATTATGAAATCATCAAATTAGGTTCTACTGGAGGTTCTTCAACAGCTAACACTAATATCAGAGCAACTATTGCTGGTACCATTCTTGAAATACCTGTTAAAGAAGGTGATCAGGTAATTTTATCCAATACCTTTAATGCAGGTACTACTATTGCAACAATTGCGGATATGAACCATATGATTTTTGAAGGAAAAGTCGATGAAGGTGAAGTTGGAAAACTCAAAGAGGGAATGCCTCTCGATATCAGTTTAGGTGCTTTAGAAGATGTAAACTTAAAAGCAACATTGCGTTTTATCGCTCCAAAAGGAGTTGAAGAACAAGGTGCTGTCAAGTTTAAAATTGAAGGAGATGTAGAAATAGACGGTGACAATTTTATCAGAGCTGGTTATTCTGCAAATGCATCTTTGGTATTAGAGCGTAAAGAAGGTATTTTAGTAATCCCAGAAGCGGTATTGCAATTTGACAAGAAGACTGATAAACCTTATGTGGAGGTAGAGACTGAAGATCAAAAATTTGAACGTAGAGACGTTGAAATTGGAATTTCTGATGGATTAAAAGTTGAAATCATTTCTGGAGTTACAGAAGATGATAAAATCAAAGTCTGGAATAAGACAGAGCCTTTAAAAATAGGTGATGAGGAAGAGGAAGAAGAAGATCAAGATAATTAATAGTCTAAACTCAAAAAAATGACAAATAGAGTTAAAATACTTAGCATCATATGCTTATTAACTGCAACTATCACTTTCGCACAAAAGAAGTGGACCCTTGAAGAGTGTATCGTATATGCAGAGGAAAACAACTTGAGTTTAGCACAGTTTGAATTGGATTTTGAAAATACTTCTCTTGAAAAACTTGATGCGATTGGTAATTTCTTACCTAGTTTAAATGCATCGATGAGTTCTTCTGGAAATACAGGTTTAGCTTTAGATCCTACGACCAATACTTTAGTGAGTAAAACTATATTTTCTGCAGGTGGAGATCTATCAGCTTCTGTAACTGTTTTTGATGGATTAAGGAATCAAAATAGACTTAGAAGAGCTCAAATGAGTCAAATGGCTTCTCAGTATCGATTGGATAACCTCAAAGATGATATTAGATTAGCTGTTGCCAATGCATATTTACAGATACTATCATCCAAAGAAGCTTTTAATGTTGTTCAAGCTCAATTAAAGATCTCTATGCAGGATTTAGAGCGCTCTAAAGCACTTAATACCTCTGGAGTGGTTCCGTTGGGTGATGTGTTAGAGATCGAAGCTCAGGTGGCCTCTCAAGAACAACAATTGGTTAATGCTGCAAATAATGTGTTAATTTCAAAAATAGGTTTAGCTCAATTATTGCAAATTACCGACTATGAAAATTTTGATGTAGCCGATACCATTGTTGAAATCACTGGAAGTGATATTTTAAATCACAGTCCTAAAGAGATTTACAACAAAGCTGTAGCTTTTAGATCAGATATCAAATTGGCTGAAATCAGTGTTGATATTGCTGAGAAGGACTTGGATATCGCTAAAGGCTCTCGTTCACCAAGTATTGGTGCTTTTGTCAATTACAACACCCGTTATTCAGATCAAAACTTTGATCCTTTAACAGGAGATTTAATTTCTTTAAGAGAGCAATTGTATTCAAATGATGGTATCTCTTATGGAGCTAGAATGAGTATTCCAATCTTTAATCGATTTAGTGTTCGAAACTCTGTTAAAAGATCGGAGATCAATGTACTTAAGTCTAAACTACAACTCAATCAACAAAAGTTAGACCTTGAATCCAATGTCAATCAAGCCTATGCTGATGTTGAAGGAAACTACAAATCCTTTGTCGCTGCAGAAAAAGCTTTGAAGGCAAGACAAACTGCTTTTGTGTACTCAAAAGAACGATTCGATGTAGGACTTATGAATGCCTTTGATTTTTCTCAGGCTCAATCGAGAGTGGATAATGCACAAGCTGAATACATCAGATCCAAGTACAATTATATCTTTAAACTAAAAGTATTAGAGTACTATTTTGGATTACCTTTGTCGATGGATTAAAAGTCGATTTTAATGATATTAAATATAGAAACTTCTACGACTAATTGCTCCGTATCTATTGCTGATAAGGGGCAATTAATCGTTTTAAAAGAGCTCAATTCCAAGGATTATTCTCATGCGGAACAATTGCATCTCTTCATTGAAGAGGTCATTGAAAAGGCAGGAATTCACAAAGAGGATTTAAGTGCAATTGCTGTGAGTAAAGGCCCTGGTTCTTACACGGGTCTTAGAATAGGAGTATCTGCAGCTAAGGGACTTTGTTTTGCTTTGGATGTGCCACTCATCAGTGTGTCAACGCTTCAAGCATTGGCTAAACAAGTGAAAGCTACAGAAAAAGAGCTCATTGTTTCGCTTTTAGACGCGCGAAGAGATGAAGTCTATATGAGTGCATATGACGCTGATTACAATGTCAAGAGTCCTGTCGAAGCTAAAGTACTAGAAGTCGATAGCTTTGATCGATTTAATGACTTTGATATGATACATTTTATAGGTCCAGGTGCTGAAAAGTGTCAGCGTATAACTCCTATGTCAAATGCAGTATATTACACTCAAGCAGTTCCTTCAGCAAAGGAAATGGGAGCCATTTCCTGGAATAAGTTCCAAAGATCTGAATTTGAAGATGTAGCTTATTTTGAACCTTTTTATCTCAAGGACTTTGTAGTGACTACCAAAAAGAAAAAACAGCCTAATCGATAGCGTGAACCACACGTTGAGGAAATGGAATCTCGATACCTTCCTCGTCAAATCTGCCTTTAAGGTTTTCTAACATATCAAAGTGTGCTCCCCAAAAGTCTTCGTTTTTGGCCCAAAAACGCAAGGATAAATCAACAGAACTGTCACCTAAGTTTGCAACAAACACAACTGGTTCAGGATCGTTTAAGATACGTTCGTCTTTCTCGCAGAGCTCGAGAAGTATTTCTTTAGCTTTTTTGATATTGGAACTGTATCCAATCCCAACTTCAATTTTATCTCTACGCAGATCTTCAGCGTTGTAATTAACGATGGTGTGATTGGAAAGATCACCGTTTGGAATGATTGCTGATTGATTCCCGAAGGTGTTAATCTTGGTTGTAAAAATGGTAATTTCTTTTACGGTACCACTGACACCTTGTGCTTCTATATAATCACCAACTTTAAAAGGTTTGAATACTAAGATTAGGACTCCTCCAGCAAAATTTGAAAGCGATCCTTGTAGTGCCAATCCAACTGCTAAACCAGCGGCACCAACTACTGCAACTAATGAAGACGATTGAACTCCGAGTTGTGTAATCACTAATACAAAAAGTACTCCTTTGAGTGAAATATTAATAAAACTAGCTAAAAAAGTTTCAAGAGTTTCATCGTAATCTTTTCGATCGAAAAATCGCTTAACGATTCTATTGATAAAACGTACGACATACATTCCGACAAAAAATATCAGAGCAGCTTTAATAAGATTAGGGCCAATTTCTAAGGCAAGTAAATAGGCTTGTTCTAAAAACTGCTTTAATTTGCTGGGTTCTAAATACGATTGAATCTGTTCCATAAACTACTTGTTTAAAGTATAAAAATACTTAAAAATACAATAGGTGTATTAAATGAAAATTATCCGTTAATGGCAACCACTTCAGAGATTTGATCACCGAGGATGTTTTTTAGCATTCCTTCAATTCCATTTTTGAGGGTTATTGTAGAAGAAGGACATCCACTACAAGCACCTTGAAGAATGACACTTACAACCTTAGTGTCGGTATCGTAGTTGCTAAAGACAATATTTCCACCATCACTTGCTACTGCAGGTTTTACCTCTTTGTCGATAATGTCAAAGATTTGTCTGCTAATATCATCCATTTGATCAACCGCTTTTAATTGAGCAGCTTCTTCAACAGCTTGCTTACCACTAGCGATAAACGCTCTGATGAGCTCTCTAAGCTCTGTTGTAACATCTTCCCAGTTGGCAATGTCAAATTTGGTAATGGAAACATAATTGACATCCATGAAAATTTCTTTGACATAAGGAAGCATAAAGAGTTCTTTAGCTAGAGGTGCCTCTTTGGCTTCATCGATATTTTTGTATTCAAAAACAGAGGGTACAATGGGTTTGTTAGCTACGAACTTCATCGTTGCAGGGTTAGGTGTGTTTTCTATATAAACGGTTATGGCTTGTTTTGCAGCTGATTCTTCAACCACAATAACTTCACCAGAATTCAAATAGTCCTCCAGTTGTTCTTTCACCTCTTCTTGTACATCTTCCCATTCCACCATATCGAACTTTTGAATTCCGATAAAAGTCGAAGAGAGGTATACTGCCTTTACGAATGGTAAAAAGAATAATTGTTTTGCCAAAGGAGAATTAGCGGCCTCATCGATATTGTTGAATTCGTAATTCTTATTAGGAGATATAAACCCTGTAGACTCAAACTTTACAATGCTTGGGTGTTTGGTTGGAACGATAGTGATATAGTGTTTTTTCATGATCTAATTTTGTGCAAAATTACAAACAATTCACTGAATAGACTCTTAAAGAATCCCCAAAATCAAAGAATCGATTATCTTTGTATCAGAATCGAAGATTATGATTGTCAAATCACTTTTAGAAAAAACACCTCAGTGGGGAAGCGAATGTTTCTTTGCAGAAAACGCAGTCCTTATTGGAGATCTTGAAATGGGTGACCAATGCTCGGTATGGTACAACGCTGTCATAAGAGCTGATGTCAATTTCATACGAATGGGAAATAAGGTCAACGTCCAAGATGGAGCTGTGATTCACTGTACTTATCAAAAGTATCCTACTATTATCGGCAACAACGTATCTATTGGTCACAATGCTTTGGTGCACGGATGTACGATCAAAGATAATGTGCTCATCGGAATGGGTAGTATCGTGATGGATGACTGTGTGGTAGAAGAAAATTCAATCATTGCTGCAGGAGCAGTTCTCACTAAAGGCACTCATGTTCCATCAGGCTCTGTTTTTGCAGGAGTTCCTGCTAAAAAAATAAAAGATATCGACGAGAATCTCTCCAAAGGAGAAATTCAGCGTATCGCAGATAATTATATCAAGTATTCAAGCTGGTATCAACAATAAATAAAACCAAGATAACTACATGAAAGCATATGTATTTCCAGGCCAGGGAGCTCAATTTCCAGGAATGGCCAAAGATCTTTACGAAAACTACGATATCGCAAAGGCGATGTTCGACAAGGCTAATGAAATTTTAGGATTTTCCATTACCGATGTGATGTTTGAAGGAACGAAAGAAGATCTTCAACAAACTAAAGTAACGCAACCTGCTATTTTTCTTCACTCAGTAGTACTTAGTGCTATTTTAGGAGAACGTTTTAAGCCAGATATGGTTGCTGGTCACTCTTTAGGTGAGTTTTCTGCTTTAGTAGCCAATAAAACATTAGGTTTTGAAGATGCTCTTAAATTAGTTTACCAAAGAGCTTTAGCAATGCAAGCTGCTTGTGAAGCAACCAAGGGAACCATGGCTGCTGTATTAGGATTAGAAGACAAAGTTGTCGAGGACGTATGTGAAGCGACTCCTGGAGTAGTGGTGGCAGCAAATTACAACTGCCCAGGTCAATTGGTGATCTCTGGAGCCATCGATCCTGTTACACAAGCCTGTGAATCTTTAAAAGAAGCTGGAGCAAAAAGAGCACTATTATTACCTGTAGGTGGTGCGTTCCATTCACCTCTTATGGAACCAGCAAGAGAAGATTTAGCAAAAGCCATAGCAGAGACAGAGTTTCAAACCCCTATTTGTCCCGTATATCAAAATACAGTAGCAGCTGCAGTATCTGATCCAAATCAAATTAAAGAGAATTTGATTGCTCAGCTTACTGCTCCTGTTAAATGGACGCAGTCCGTTCAAGCGATGATTACTGATGGAGCTAGTGAATTTATCGAAGTAGGACCCGGTAAAGTACTACAGGGATTGGTTAAAAAAATCAATAGTGATACTATAGCTAGTTCTGCTACTTTAGAATAGCAATACATAGAAATAATAGAGCGCAAAAAGCGACAAAAATACAATACCTGCATAACTCAACCATTGCAATCCTTTGCTCGGTCTAAGTTCTGCGGGTATTTTTTTGTCTATGACCAAGGAGTGATTTAAGAGTCCTATTCCCGGAGCCATCATAAAGGATACAAAAGTGGCTATAGCAATTAATACTCCCATATTAGCACCAAAGAAATAGACTACTGAAAAACTTACAATCATATGTACCACAAAAAATACATTTAGTAAGGATTTTTTAGGTGTTTTGCGATTTAAAAACAAGAATTTGACTGTGTCTACACTAATTCTTGCTAAGGCATCATGCGCTGTCATACAGGAGCTAAACATGGTAGCAAAGGCAGCCAGTGCAATAAAGAAATAAGCCCAGTCTCCTATATGTTGAGTGAATAAAGTGATAAGTTGATCGGCAAAGACCACAGAGCTTCCACTCATTTCATTTCCGGTTCCAAAAAGGGTAAGCCATCCAATAACCAAAAAGAAAAGAGAAAGAACAGCCGTTAAAATATACCCAAATTTAAATTCTGATAGTGCCTCTTTAAGTGTTTCTTCTTTGTTGAGTTTTAGCTTTTCAATACTCCAAAGACTAACCCAGCTTGATGCTTCTACTGCTGTAGGCATCCAGCCCATCAGCGATATTAAAAACAAGATACCCGCTTCATTTAAAAAGGAAGGAGTTTCAAAATTAGCTACCATAGGAGCTGGCCCTTTGTAAATCACCATGATAGTGGTAACAAAGAGTGATATAAACAAGAGTAAAACTATGAGTTTTAAACTTTGTTCTAAAAAGTAATAGCGACCTATAATAAGTACCAAAGTCACAAAGGCAAATAATCCAAAGGTAACCTCTAACATATGATCTCCGAGTAAAGGGAAGAGTCGAATAAGAAGTCCTGCTGTCACCGTATAAAGTGCTGCTAAAATGGTAAGGGCACTCATTATCGTTGCTAGTGTATATACCCAGAGATATCCTTTTCCTTTATCTAAATATCCTTCTAAAAGTGACTTTTTAGTGATGTTGGTAAAGCGTATTCCAAATTCAAAGAAGGGGTATTTAAATAAATTAGCAAGTAAAATAGGAATGACCATGATCCAGCCATAAGCGGCACCTGCCTTAGTAGATAGTACTAAATGAGAGGTTCCTATTGCCATTGAAGCAAATAAAATCCCAGGCCCTAGTCGTCTTAAAAAGGTTTGAATACTTCCCATAAATTAGTTTGTTTGATATGGGATTCAATTTAAGCAAATTAACTTAAAATACGACTGACAATTTTTTCAGCGTGATCTCTTGAATTTTCGATAAACCATTTGTGAGTTTCCATTCCTCCACAGATGACTCCAGCTAAAAACAAACCAGGGATATTCGTTTCCATTGTTGTAGGGTCGTAAGAAGGTTTTAAAGTAGGACCTTCTAATTTGATTTGAGCCATTTTTAAAAAGTCAAAATCAGGAAGATACCCAGTCATAGCAATAACAAAATCATTGTTGATCGATAGGGATTTTCCATTGGAGGTAAAACTGATTTGATCGGTTGTGATTTCTGATACTTCTGCATTAAAGTAAGCCTTGATGCTTCCTTCTTCAATTCTATTAATAATATCAGGTCGCACCCAGTATTTTACACGTGGTCCTACTTCTGGGCCTCTGATGATTAGTGTAACATCAGCACCTTTTCTGTAGCAAGCAAGTGCAGCATCAATAGCTGAATTACTAGCACCGACAACAGCAACTTTTTGGTTGGAATAGAGGTGAGCTTCTTTAAAGTAATGAGTCACTTTTTCTAGTTCTTCACCAGGAACATTCATCAAATTTGGAACGTCAAAGAATCCAGTAGCAATCACTACATTTTTAGCCTTGTAATGATCTTTAGATGTTTGAATGATAAAATTGTCCTCTTGTTTTTCAAGATGTACTACCTTTTCAAAAAGCTGAGGGGTGATTCCTCTTGATTCAACGACTCTTCTGTAATATTCTAAAGCTTCGTTTCTCTTAGGTTTAGGTTCGATACTGCAAAAAGGAATTTGGTCTAATTCCAAACGATCTGAAGAAGAAAAAAACTGCATCCCGAGTGGATAATTGTATAGTGAATTGACCAAACATCCTTTGTCAACTAGTATGTAGTCGAGTCCTTTGTGTTTAGCTTCAATTGCACAAGAAATTCCAATGGGTCCAGCTCCTATGATAAATAGATCGGTTGATCGCATTATCCCATGATAATTTTTAATTCAGAAATCGTTTTCTTAGGATCTTCACTTTTAAATACAAAGCTTCCTGCAACTAGAGCATCTGCACCTGCTTCAATAAGATCAGCTGCATTGTTAGAATTCACTCCACCGTCAATTTCAATTAGGGTGTTAGCACCTTTTTTGTCGATCAGTGCTTTTAAAGCTCTTACTTTATCGTAAGTGTTTTCAATGAATTTTTGACCTCCAAAACCAGGGTTAACACTCATGATTAAAACTAGGTCTATATCGCAAATCACATCCTCGAGTAGGTTGATGTTGGTATGTGGGTTAAGTGAAACACCTGCTTTCATTCCAGCAGCTTTGATCGCTTGTAAACTGCGATGTAGATGAGGGCAAGCCTCATAGTGTACGGTTAAAATATCAGCTCCTAAATCGGCAAATGTTTCGATATAACGGTCTGGATCAACGATCATTAAATGAACGTCGAGTGTCTTTTTTGCGTGTTTGTTAATAGCAGCAATCACAGGCATTCCAAAAGAAATATTTGGAACGAATACACCGTCCATGACATCGATGTGAAACCAATCGGCATCACTTTCGTTAACCATTTTGATATCGCGTTCTAAGTTTGCAAAATCTGCTGCTAATAAAGATGGGGCTAAAATTTTACTCATGAGTCTGAATTGTTTTGGCAAAGGTATGAAACTAATCTAGAAGTTCCTCAATTGTCGGTTGGCTTCGTATAAGGTTATAGCAACAGCATTCGCAAGATTTAAGGATCGAATTCGGTCACTTAGTAAAGGAATACCATAAGTGTGTTCTTTATAAGATTCTAAAAGTTCCTTGTCAAGACCACTGGATTCTTTTCCAAAGATGAGGTAGGTATCCTCTTTAAAAGGAATCTCAGTATAGGTTTTTGAACCGTGAGAAGACATAAGTGCCATTGATGTTGGTTGATTCACTTCCATAAAATCATCAAAGGATTCATAGATATGAAGATCAATGTGGGGCCAATAGTCTAAACCAGCTCGTTTTAATCGACTGTCATCGATTTCAAAACCAAAGGGTTTTACTAGGTGTAAACGCGCATTTCCCCCAAGACACAACCTGCCTATATTCCCAGTGTTATTGGGAATTTCAGGATGGACTAGAACAATGTTTAGCATTGATTAGATCGCTTATCCTAAGTAGGTCTTTAAGATTTTAGAACGAGAAGTGTGCTTTAATCTACGGATTGCTTTTTCTTTGATCTGACGAACACGTTCACGAGTTAGATCAAAAGTTTCTCCAATTTCTTCAAGAGTCATGGAGTGTTGACCTGCAAGACCAAAGTAAAGACGTATCACATCAGCTTCTCTAGGAGTTAATGTTTCTAATGATCGCTCAATCTCAGTTCTTAGCGAATCGTGTAAGAGTTCTTTATCAGGATTAGGAGATTCACCAGAGCGCAATACATCGTATAGGTTAGAATCTTCACCATCGATAAGAGGTGCGTCCATAGAGACGTGACGACCTGAATTTTTCAGTGATTGTTTTACATCCTCAACGGTCATATCCAATTCCTTCGCAATTTCTTGAGCTGAAGGTGGTCTTTCATGAGCTTGCTCTAAGAAAGCATAAGCCTTATTAATCTTATTGATCGATCCAATTTTGTTAAGAGGTAAACGAACAATACGCGATTGTTCAGCCAATGCTTGTAAGATCGATTGGCGAATCCACCATACCGCATAAGAGATGAATTTAAATCCACGAGTCTCATCAAAACGCTGAGCAGCTTTGATGAGTCCAAGATTTCCTTCGTTGATCAAATCAGGAAGTGTTAATCCTTGATTTTGATATTGTTTAGCTACCGATACCACAAAACGTAGGTTCGCTTTGGTAAGCTTCTCTAAAGCAACTTGGTCTCCTGCTTTGATGCGTTGAGCCAATTCTACTTCTTCTTCAGCGGTGATTAAGTCCACCTTTCCAATTTCCTGTAAGTATTTGTCTAATGAAGCGGTTTCTCTGTTGGTAACCTGTTTGGTAATCTTGAGTTGTCTCATAAATGGGGTTTAATTACAATGCCCTCTGTAAAGGCGTACATTATATTATACGTAAGAAAACTAAAAAAGTTACATTTTAGTATGAAAAAAATGTTTTAAGAAATGAAAAATTTAAATTGTACCTAGAAAACATTAATAATTCTAGGCAGTAATTGATTTATTTACTCCATCGTTTGCATAAAACTCATTGACAGAAACACCAACGTATTTTTTGAAGTTTTGATAAAATGTAAAACGAGAATTAAACATGCACTTTTCTCCAAGAGATTCAATAGTGTATTTAGACAAATAGCCATTCCTAATCAATTCTAAAGCATATTCAATTTTAATCAAATTGCTGTGCTCTTTAACAGAATAGAGACAATAGTATTTAAAGATTAAATCGACATGAGATTTTGGTATTTGAAGTTCTTGTGCGATAACTTTAGTCGTAAGAGTATTAGTTGAAATAATCGAAACGTTTTTTTGTAAATTTTTAATATTTAATATAGTAGTCCCTATTTTGGATGAAATACTACTGTGAAGTTTTTGATCTTTAGCTTGAATAGATTTAATAGGAGTTGTTTTCCAAATCTCAAACTCCTTATAGCTGTTCTCTTGAATATTTTTTACAAAATACCTTTCTCCAAAAATGATGACAGGGTTTGCATACATATATAGTAAAGTAAAAAACCACAAAAGTGAAGTGTAGATGTAAAATTGATTTAATGATATCTCATAATCCAAATCTACTAACACAAGTGAAAAGGTGTAAAACAATGTAATAGAAGCTGTTATATACATTAGAATCAACCAGGATTTAATTTTACGTCCTTCTGCTTCATCAAAAATGGAGGATTTCTTTTTTAGGAGAAAGTTTTTAAGTTTTAATGTAAAAATTGCAAAGTAGGCAGTTGAAAAAATTAAATAGATCAATCCAAAAAGTTTAAAATTCACTAACCATAAATTAATAAACAGAAGTATTGAGGGGATTAAAAAATGGAATAGTTCATTTTTCAAAGAATAGGTTTTGTCAGTTTGTCTGCTAAAAAATAGATAGTAAACAGGAACAAAATAAAAGACTATAACTGGAACCTTATTTAATATGCTAAAATTTTCAGAAGTAATATGTAAAGAATAAAGGGCATTGGCAAAACGTTGGAATCCGACAACAATCAAAAGCAATATAAAATAAGGGTTTGTCTTTAGGGTTAATGCTGTGTTTGAAATTAAAAGCAAAAGCACCGAAAAGACACATAAGAAACCCACTAAGAGTGATAAAACTATTAGAGCCATGTGTGAAAAATACGAAAAATGTGTTGAAAATCTACAATGAAGAAAAAGGATTAGGAGTGCTTTAATAAAATATTGTTTTTTGCTTGAAAAATTAATTTACAATGAAAAATATTCGACAATTTCTATTCTGTGTTTTATTTGGTTTATTGTTCAACCTTTCAACTTTTGCACAAACAAATGTGACTTCTTCTGGAATGTCTATTCAAGGAATCGCTCGTGATGAAAACAATTCAGCACTAGCTAATTTTGATCAATTAGAACTTATATTTTATGTTTATTATCTAAATACAGCAAATAGTGCTGTAGATATATTGACAAAAACAGATAATGTAACAACGGATAATTTTGGAGTGTTTTCTTATGTGTTGGATATTTCTCAACAGCAGTATAATTTAATTAGTAACAATTCAGCCTATTTAAAAGTATCACAAGGAAGTGTGGTTTTTTCAAATGAAAAATTACAAGCAGTTCCTTATGCTATTCATGCGCAAAATGGAGTTCCTACAGGTTCTATCATGCCCTTTATTGGAACTAAAGCTCCTAATGGTTGGTTGCTTTGTGATGGAGATGAATTTGAAGATGACGACTATCACGCCAATCTCAAAGCACTTCTAGGATCGACTCAGACACCTAACTTAAAGGGTTTGTTTTTAAGGGGTACAGGGTCGTTAAATAGTGATTATGTTGGTCCAGGTTTAAAAGAAATTCAATTGGATTCAAATAAATCGCATAATCATTTGATTGATACGTATACAGAAGATGATGGAGATCATACACACAACTTAACTTATACATATGGAAGAACAAATAAAGGTGATAAATCCGGACATGCTATGGATGAAGGGGATTCTCGCTCAAAACCATTTACAACTGACAGAAATGGGATTCATCGTCATAGAATTAATAGCGAAACAAAATTAGATGGAGAAAGTGAGACTCGCCCCATTAATTACGGTGTAAACTACATCATCAAAATATAATTCTAACCTTTCTTTTTCGAACTAAGGTTCAATAAACTCAAATATTATGAATAGGTATAGAATTCTTGTTTTATTACTCGTTGCGTCTTGTTTTGCATATGCTCAAGAGGAAACCTCAGGAGTAAAATCCGCTATTGGTGCTAGTTCTACAAACAAATCAGGTTTAGCACATAATATAACAACAAGTGTTAACGGTCAAAGTAAATCGGTAACGATAAACTCTGTCAGTGTACAAGTGGGAATGCCCTATATGGGAGTCATTGATGCTCCTTTTTCCAATAGTCCTGATGAACAGAATTATATTAAGGATTTAGGATTTCCTTGGGGGATTCGCTATCGTTACAGTACCTTTTCTGAAGATTCTTTTACGGTATCAAAAGGGTATTACAGTGATCGAATTGAACTCAATTGGAAAATAAAAGCAAATCAAGATAATATTACGAGCATATCGGTATATCGAACCGAAGATGTCAATAGTGATAAACCTTATTGGGGATCTCCTTTAAAAACTATTGCTGCTGATGCAGGAACCTTTGTAGATACCAATGTAGAAGGTGGAAAATTATATCGCTATAAACTTTTTGCAAGTGGAGTAGAAGAAGACGATTTAGAAGTAAAGTACTCTTCTTATATCACTGGAATTGGTTACCGAAATCCTACTGGAATTATCACTGGATCCATTGCCTATTCAGGTGGTACTCCAGTTAAAGATGTTATAGTTTCTGCAAATCCAACAGGAGATCAATTAAGTTTTGGAAGTTCTTTAAAAATACCTTTTAATAGTTATTTGCTTGTTGCTAAATTTCATGAAAATTTAAAGGATTCAATCACGCTTCAAACTTGGTTAAAGCCAGAAACTGATTTGTATGATTCGGAACTTACTCTGTATAAACTATACAGTGATCACGCTGAAACACTTGATTTAAAAGTTAAAATGACAACTGAAAATAGTTTAAACAAATTGACTGTTTCTATAGGCAACTATTCAATGACCCTAACGGATTATATACCCAGTGGTGATATTGACAATAAAGGGGAAGATGTTTTGATTCCTATTACCAATATGAATAGTTCTTTTACTCATTTTTCTGCTGTATTAAGAGATCAAAAGACTCCAGAATTTTACATTAATGGTAGAATAATCACTGAAGATTACGCTTCAGTGATGAATGGAATTTTAGCAAAAAATAACGAAACTATAGGAAAGTCCGTCGTTTATTCATCAAATGCTAAAACTATTGATTTAAACACTTCAACTAAAGGATACAACCAAACTTGGAATTATTTTAGTGTTGGTGGTGGAATAAATGCCTATTTTGACGAACTAAGAGTGTGGTCTTCAGCTCTTGATTCAAATCTTATTAAAAGAGATTTTAAACGCTATCTCAAAGGAAATGAAACGTATTTTCACACTTATATTAGAGCTAATGAAGGAAAAGGAGATTACGCTTACGACCTAGCACATTCAGGATATAGCTATCACGGAAATGATGCAAGGTTAAGTAATTCTCCAGTTACTTCAACTTGGGCTACAAGGGCTCAAGATATTCCAACTAGCAGCCAATTGGCAGTATTAGGAATAACGGATGAACACGGAAATTATGAAATATCTGCAATTCCTTATAGTGGGAATGGACAGTCGTTTACCATTATTCCAACCCTTGGAAAACACGCATTTAATCCTTCACAAGAACTCGCTTATATAGGAGCCAATTCATCGGTGGTCAACAATGTCGATTTTACAGATAAATCATCCTTCATATTTAAAGGTAATGTAGTCTATGACTCCAGAGGAGTATTTCCAGCGACATCAGATGAACCAATTACTGGAGATATAAAAGAAGGTGAAGTTTACAATGCCTACACCGTTGGAAACTTAACTTATCAAAAAGGAGAATATTGGGCTGAGAAAGATGAAAATGGAAACATTACTAAACTATTGCGCTATGCTAAGATTCCTGTTCCTAATGCATATGTTTATATAGATGATTTACAGGTAATTGATGAAAATAATGTACCCATACAGACAGATGTCAACGGTCAATTCACCATTGAGGTTCCTATTGGTAAACACGCCATAACAATACGAAAAACTTCTCATGATTTTGAATTTGAAGGCCGCTTTCCTGCAAAGACTAGTGAGGATATCAATGGAGAAACCTTTGTAACAAACACCTATGTTGATTTTTATGAAGATCGTGATGTTCCAATAACTTTTATTGATAACACTAAAGTAATAGTTGTTGGAAGAGTAGTTGGAGGTAATGTAGAAGCCGACAAACCAATAGGTTTTGGTTTTGATGGTGAAAAAATATATTCAAGTGAAGGAGCAATAGATGTTGTTTATACCTCAAAAAATAATATTGGTAAAGCAAAGTTAACTTTAGGTTATATGCCGGTTGGTGCTACCAGTATCACTCCTGAATATGAAACTTCATTTACAACCAATAGTGTTACAGGAGAATATAGGGTAAGTATTCTTCCATTAAAATATACGCTATCAAAGAATAACTTAAACTTTGTAAGTGGTAAAAACCCTGATGATAAATTGCTTTTGGAATCGGATAAAGTAGTTAATTATTCGGAGATAAAATCCCTTACATATCCTTCGTATTCAATCAATAATCAAACGATTACAGGGGATCAACCCTATCAAGAAATACTCTCGTTTACTCATTTAACAGCTCCTGAGTCAACCGTTTTAAATCAAACGTGCTTAACATCTTATGAAAAGGATGGAAAAACCTATCAAATAGATAGTTTACAAAGACCTTTGTTATATATGCAACTCAATTTTTACGCAATCAAAATAAAAACTTTTGAATCGTATTATAATTATGATGAAAGCCTAACAGAACCATCAGTAGATGAGGTTGCAGTTAAAGATAGAGAGCTTATCGTAACTAATAATTTAGCTAGAGAACAAAGTGGAACTATCACCTATGATGTTTCAGAAGATGGCATTACGTTATATATTTTTCAAGGAGGCTTACCAAATACAGATGCAGAACAAAATTATAAGAGAACTATAGATTTAAAGATGAGAGTGAATGAGATTGATTATCCTATTGCTAATTATGAATCTGAAGGGATCGTATTAGGGGGAATTGAAGACGGTTCTAATACATTTATGACTGCAGGCCCTGATCAAGTAGATTTTATATTACGTGATCCTCCTGGGTCTAGTAGTTCAGCAACCATTGAAAAAGGGTCGAGTTTCTCTTTTGTAACAACTGGAAGTTATTCACATTCTGATGGAAACACAACAGAAGCAGAATTAAATTTAGGAAATAAATGGGAAGTAGGAGGAGGAACACTTGGCCCATTAAATTCAACAGAATATATAAGTGATAGATTAAATAATATATCGGTACAGGTATCTTCTTCACGTGGAACTGATATAGAAAAAACGTATACATTTAATCAAAGTATTTCTACTAGTGATGAGCCACAGTGGGTGGGTAGTGATGCTGATTTGTATATTGGTACAGCTGCAAATATTTATTACGGAACTTTTGATAATTTAGTATTGAGTGATTCTGTTTCAGAAACCAAATCATCGGATTCAATTAAAGTAACCGATGAAGATGGCAATGAGCTAGAATTTTATCCAACAGTAGAAAAAGGATTTTCATTTGTCGAATCTGAAGACAAAACAATATTTGTTTATAGTCAACATACTATTTTAGAAGAAATAATCCCCAAACAGGAAGAAATTTTAGAGAAATTAAGAAGTGGTGAACTTACCCAAAATGAGGGTAATGTTAAAGATACTACATACTATAAATCAAATATTAACCTTTGGAGGCAGACGATCCTTCAAAATGAATTAACTAAATACCAGGCATATAATGATCGAGAGGGATTAAAAACTTCTATAGAAAGTTTAATCAATGATTTAAAAGAGTCATCGGATACTAAAGATGGTCTTAGGAGTATGCTCAATGAAACGTTCTTCAAAAACATCTCGTTTGATACAGGGACAGGTGAGTTTACTCAAAGTTATGAGATTGAAGGTGTAAAAACTAAAACGCATATAACCACTACTCAAATTGATGAAGAAATAGGCGGAAAATTAGGTCTTAAATGGAATGAAAAAGGATTTGAAATTAAGACTCTATATACTCGAAGTTGGGATCATGAAGAAGGAGATGTAAACAGTCAAACAAATACGTTAAATGTAAGCTATTCATTTGCTGATTATGATGAGTTTAACATTCATTCAGTTGATGTAATTAATTCTTTTGACGGAAATGGACCAATTTTTATTACTAAAGCCGGAGAGACCTCTTGTCCCTACGAAGGATCTGAAAAATCTCATTTTTACAACCCTGATCATGAAAATGTAACTAATCCAGATACTGATATAAAGGAATTAAATCCTCTCACAGAAAGTATGGATCTTTCAGTAGGTACAATAGCTTTAGAAATTCCAGAATTAACGGTAGAGGTAGCTTCAGTGAGTAATATTCCTGATGGTCGTAATGCAGAATATGTTTTAAAACTCAGAAACGTCAGTACCATTGAAAATGAAGCGCTATTTAGATTAAAAGTCGATCAAACCACAAATCCTCACAATGCCGATATTAATATTGACTCTGATGGAGTTGAATTAATTATTCCTTCAGGAGAAACAATTGAATATACAGTTACTCTTGCTAAAGTTGTGGAAGATCAGTTTGATTATGAGGATATTCGAATCTATCTAGAATCTGCTTGTGGTGGAGTTGAGAGAAATTCATTTTTAGTTAATTTAGGAACTGGATTAAGAGGTGAAGTTTTTCTTTCAGCTCATTTTGTCCCAGCTTGTTCGCCAGTTACTATTACCGCTCCAGATGAAAATTGGTTGATGAACAGAAATACCACTTTTACTGGAGATGAAACAAATCCTGTGATGATTACCCTTAGTGAATACAATACAGAATTTGAAAGTTTAAATAAAATAAGTTTAGAATATCGTTATAAGGGAACACCAAATTGGATAGGATTAAAAACCTATTACAAAGATGAGGAGGCCTATAATGATGCCATTAGTGGAGGTGATACCAATGTAGCTTTAATAGATGGAGCTCAATTAAATTACGCTTGGGATATTGCCGGTCTAGGACTTGCTGATGGTGACTACGAACTCAGAGCACGAACCGATTGTTATAACGGAACTGGATTTGTTTCTGAGACCATTGAGGGATCTATCGATTTAACATCGCCAGTCTTATTTGGAACACCTACTCCTAAAAATGGAATTTTAGGTCTTGGGGATGATTTATCACTTCGATTTAATGAACCTGTTAAAAAGAACGGTACGGTATCTAAGTTTGAATTTTTAGTTCAGAAAAATCAACTAGCTGTTAATCATGAAGTTTCACTTGCTTTTAATGGACAATCAAATTCTGCAACGATTCAAAGACCTTCACTTTCAAATGGTGATTTTAGTATCGAGTTTTGGTTAAAGAACACTAGTGGAGAAGGATCGTCAACATTAATAAGTCAACAAGATGGTATTAAAGTTACTTTGATCAATGATAAGTTGAATTTTAGTGTTGGAGCTGTATCTATTGAAAGGGAAATCATGAAAGATAATAGCTTTAATCACTATGCGCTTACCTATAATGATACACAACAAGTGATGAGTATTTTTGAAAATGGAGATTTAAAATTTTTTGATACAGTTGGTAAGGTATTATTTGCTAACAGTAATCCAATAGTGATTGGAGGTAGTTCATTTTCTGGTAATATTCACGATTTAAGAATATGGAAAAAGACACTATCTAAAGATGATACTTCCTTAGAGATGAATAATGTCCTAACGGGACATGAAAAGAATCTCATTGGTTACTGGCCTATGAATGAAGGGCATGGAGACCTTGCGTACGATATTGCTCGTTACAAACATTTAATCATTGAAAATGCCAATTGGGATATCAAGCCAAAGGGGTTTTCTTATGAGTTTAATGGTGAAAACTATTTGGATTTTGATCAAATGTCTAAGGTAATTATCACTAATGAAATGGATGCTACTTTATCTTTCTGGATGAAATCAAATCAACATACAAATGCTACTTTAATTTCAAATGGAACTCATGATTACGACGATGACGGAATATTTGATAAAGTTGATGTTGATGTAAATGGAGATGGTGTCATAGATAATGGAGCTGACCAAGACAATGATGGAATAAAGGATGCTGCAGATGCTGACGTGAATGGTGATGGAGAAATCGATAATGGAATTGATGTCGATGGAAATGGGGTTAATGATGCCTATGATAGTCCTTCAAATACCTGGAATTTGGACCTTGAAAATGGAATATTAGTATTGCATTCAGAGGGTGATGCTTATTCCTTTGGAAACAGATTACTCAACGATGATAGTTGGCATCATATAGCGATGAGTTTGTCTAGAAATGGAACGATTCGTATGTATATAGACGGAGATGAACTCAGTTCTTATGCGAGTACAGCAATTGGAGGTTTTGAATCAGGACATTTGTTTGTGGGTGCTAGAGGGCATATCAATAATGATACTTCCATAGAAATCGATCGTTACTACAAAGGAATGATTGATGAGCTTCGAATTTGGAATTCATCGCGAACTGCAGATCAAATTCTCGAAGATCAATATTTTGAAGTTGATTTAGAAACAACAGGTTTGTTGTTCTATAGTCCCTTCAATGTGTTAGCTCCTACAACCTCTTCAGGTCCAAGTGGTCCTAAGTATTACTATCCTGTTAGTTCAAGCTCAGGATCCAAGCTTAGTTCATATGCGAATGTTTATGGAGAACTCTTGCCTTCAGAAGTCACTCCAGGAGTCAAACCCTATCGACCTACAGAATCACTAAACGTCAATGCAATCATCAGCGGATCTGAACTATTATTAAACCCTGATATAACAGATTGGGCTAGCGTTGAAGGTAAAATAGCAACTATCACCGTATCAGGACTTAATGATCTATCTGATAACAAACAAGCTTCTCCAGTTACTTGGAGTACTTATATTAGTAAAAACCCTGTAAAATGGTTTGTTGAAGGTCATAGTGATATAGTTCATATTGTTCATAGAACAGAAAAAGGAACAGGATTTGAGATTACTTTAGTCAATCAAGGGGGGGCTTATGAATCGTTTAGTATTGATGCTCCAAGTTGGCTAACGCTTTCCTCTAAATCTGGAACACTTGATCCGAATAGTACCTTGACGATATCTGCAGTGGCGGATGAGAAACTAGCTACTGGAGACTACAATGAAGTTTTGTCATTGACTACCGATTACGGATTTAATGAACAAATACACTTAGAATTCAGAGTCTTGGCAGTAGAACCAGACTTCTCATTTGATCCATCTGCCTTTACTAAATCGATGAATATTATCGGAAAAGTGAAAATTGATGAAATCTTTACCAATGATATCTATGATAAAGTTATCGTAAAAGTAGGTGAAGAAGTTAGGGGTGTTGGTTCTGTTTTATTTGATGAAGATCTGAATGAATACTTTGTTTATATTACTGTTTACAGTAATGCTGATGAAAGTGAAAGACTCAGTTTTTATATTTGGGACGCTGAGGTTGGAAAACTTCGCGAAGCACTTCTAAATGACGAATTGTTTGTTGATTTTGTAGAGAATGAAATAATCGGAACCTATCTAAATCCTGCAATCATTAAAAATACCGATGTGGAAACTCAAGAAATTCCACTTAACAAAGGATGGAATTGGGTGTCGTTTAATGTTCAGGATCCAGATTTTGACGATTTAAATGCACTTACTAAAGAATTAGATCTCAGTACTTCTGATATTATTCAATCGAATGCTCCTGCATTATTTGATGCTTATCAAAAGGATGATTATAATCCTGATAATAGTGGCTGGTCGGGTTCTCTATCGGCTTATGGAGGTGTTAATGTCAATCGTATGTATAAGATAAAAGTGGCAAAAGCTCAGAACTTTGTTGTGAAGGGAGTTCCAGTTGATTTAAGTGATTGGTATTTTGAAGTGACTGAAAATTGGAATTGGTTGCCCTTTGTAGGATTAAGTAATCAACCGATAAAAGATGCTCTTGCAAATTTTGACGCAAGTGAAGGAGATTTGATTAAATCTCAGAATGAATTTGCGATCTACAGTGCTGAAATAGGTTGGAAAGGATCGCTAGATTATCTCGATGAAGGTGTTGGTTATATGCTTAAATCAGCTAAAGCGCAGCAATTTAGTTATCCTATCTATTTAGATCAAACGATGGCTAAGTACAACAATTCATCTAAAGGAATTGAAAGTGATTTAACACACGATGACCTTATAAGAGAATTTAATTCTTATCCAAGTACTATGAGTGCTGTTGTGAAGCTTCCTTTGGGTTATAATCAAATTGCTTTCTACGATCAAAATATGAAATTGAGAGGAATTGCAAATACAAGAGAGGTAAATGGTGAATCACTTGCTTTTGTGACGCTTCACGGTGATCAAACCGAGGAACTGATTGCGTTTATAGGTTCAGAATCTAAGGAATTGACCTCAACAGCTCATGCAGTAAGTTTTTCAAACAACAGTATTTTGGGAAGTCTAAAAGAACCTTATATTATTGAGTTGTTAAAAGATAAGGTGACATTCTATCCAAATCCATTTACGGATCATTTTGAATTAGCGATTAAATCTGATGAAAGTACTTCAGCAGAGCTCATCATTACCAATCTAAATAATCAAATGGTATTTAGAGAAACTGTTGAATTAGTAGTAGGTGAAAACTTAGTTAAACGCCAGGTTAATGTTCAAACGGGAGTTTATGTTCTTAGAATCATTATTGGAGATACAACTCTTGTAAGTAAAATAGTTAAACAGTAAATAGATTTAGATACTAATTCTTATGAAAAAACTAGTATTACTTATTGTGTTGTTACAGATTTCAGTGGTACAACTGTATGCTCAGAATCCACCTTGGAATGTCGATGAGAGTGCATATCAATTTACAATGACGTTTATAGCAAAACTCAATGTAGATGGGATTCAACTCGATGACACTAATGATGTAGTAGGAGCTTTTGTTGGAAATAATTGTAGAGGAGTCGCTCATTTGACTTTTGTGGAAAGCAAGGATGATTACTATGCTTATTTAACTGTGTTTTCAAATTCTCAAGATGAGGTAATTTCTTTCAAAGTATACGATAGTTCCAAAAGTACTATTACACAAATTAATAAGACCGTTCAATTCAAATCAGGTACTAATAATGGTGATTTATTTCAGTCTTTTAGTATTGCTGAGCCTGCTTTAAAGAGTGAGGCCGAACTATTGTCCTTTCAGTTTGGGGGATCTGATTCCAATAAAGTGAAAATAAGTGGTGATAGTGTTGAAGTTAATTTGGATCAAAGCTTTGACCTTTCAAATTTGAGACCTGAATTTACCATAAGTGAAGGAGCTAAACTATATAAGAATGGAGAAGAACTCTTCTCCTCTGAAAAGAGCGATGATTTTACTTCAGAAATCACCTATAGTGTTTTATCAGAAGATGAATCAACACTTAACACTTATAGTGTCAATGTATATCAAAATGCATTTTACAAGAAAGATGCTGTATGTTATACTGGCGGTGCGATCAAAGTTGTTTCCAATCAAGAAGGGGCTAGTGTTGAACTCATCAGTGATGGTAATAGTAGATATTCAAAAAGTATTACTGATGGTGTCGCTGAGTTTACTGATTTGGAAAGCACTTTTTACACGGTTACCATTGGGAATCAAACAAAAAAAATTCAGATTAATATGATTACAAAATAAGATGAAAAAAAAGTTTACGTATAGTTTTCAAATTCTAGCTTTTATATTAATTATAGTGCTATTTACCAAATGCAAACAAGAAGAATTTGATTGTACTACTGTGGTTCAACCTGAATATGAATTAGTAGAATAAAGAGATATAAAATGAATAGATTAAAAAATAATCAAATGTTTTATCCAATCGTGTTTATGATACTTTCTCTTAGCTGCAATAAGAGTGAAGAACCAGTTGAGGAGCAAAGCTGTACTACAGATCAAGTTTTAGACGATACAAGAGGTGTGTGTAATGAAACCCTGCCATTTGATTCATCATATCACGAAACGATTTCAGGATCTGTGAGAACTATAACAGCAAATAGTATTCCCAATCACAAAGTAGGGTTGTTTGGAAAAGTTGCTGGAGCCTTAAATCCTAATGTGATTACTGAGCAATCAGAAACATACCAAATCAGTTCTAATCCATCAATAGCATCAGAATTAACCCCTTTATTGTCGACTCAAGGAGTTGTTCCAAATGCTGGACCTCAATATTCATTTGGAATTATATTTAACGGGGTAGAATTAGATCCTACTCCAGCTGAGCCTTTTCCTCATGAAGGTATTTTTAGTTCAAATGTCAATTGGGAATGGAATTTAGAAGCCCTTAATGTAAATCTAGGTTTGGATTGTAATAACGCACATGTACAACCTCAAGGAAAGTATCACTACCACGGATCGCCATTGCTGTATTTGGAAAATTTAAATCTTCCTACCGATAAAATGACTCTTGTGGGATATGCAGCAGATGGTTTTCCAATCTATTATAAATACGCTTTTGCTGTTGCAACTGATAATACTTCACAAGTAATTGCCATGACATCAAGTTATCAGTTAAAAACAGGAAATAGACCAGGTGATGGAATTACTGCACCATGCGATGTGTACAATGGTATTTATTCAAATGATTACGAGTATATCAATGACTTAGGGAGCTTAGATGAAGCGAATGGAAGAACAGGTATTACACCTGAGTATCCAGATGGAACTTATTATTATGTCCTAACAGATGAATTTCCATCGATTCCCAGATATTTTAAAGGAACTCCATCTGATGACTTTAAAATTGGAAGATAATTGAGGCGTAAAATACTATATCTATTATTTGTATTGTGCATTGAGTTTGTCAATGCTCATGAGGTTAATGAAGCTTTTTTTGAATTCGTTATTAAGAGTAATTCAGTAGAAGTTTATGTGGAGTTCCCATGGACCATGAGAAATGCACTTATCGAATACAATCCAGATTTAAAACACTCAACATCAAAAGCAGATTTTGTAAAAACATTTGAAAAATACCTAATAGAAAATTTAATTCTTGAAAATTCAGATAGAAGACAATTGAATTTTGATTTCTTTGAAGAGCTTCCTCAAAATGGTGAATCACATCAAAACAAGTATATGCTAGTGTATAGTGGTAGTAATTTGGCTAGAGTTCAAAATACGATCATGTTTAATCTATATGACAACCAAGTCAACTACAATAGTTTTCAAATCAATGCTGAGAAGAAAACATACGAAACGAATAAGAGTAACCCTTTTTTTTATTTAAAAGATGACGTTAATGATTTTATGATTTACCTGGTAATGATTGGAATTCCTTTACTCTATTTAATCATAAGAGCAATAAAAAAAAGCTCCAGCGAGAGATCAACTTAATTGAATTTATAACACAAATCAAATTTTCTATGAATATTCACAAGATTCTAACTATTGTATCTTTAAGCGTAATATTAAGCTCATGTGTTGAGAATAATAATGCTGAAATAACCGTTGAAACTATTGTTAAATCAAATCATTCTTGGAATGATGTTCTACTAGAGCCCTACTTAGAAGGACAACCTCAAGTTCAGATTTTAAAATATACCATCCCACCGCATTATAAATTACCAGAGCACAAACATCCTGCAATGAATGCTGGAATTGTAACCAAAGGAAAATTAAGAGTTATCAGTACTCAAACAAATGATACTTTGATCATTTCAAAGGGAGAGCCTATTGTTGAACTAATCAATACCTGGCATTACGGAGAAAATATATCTGATTAACAATTGGAAATTATTGTGTTTTACGCTGGAGTAGAAGGTGTTCCGATTACTGTAAAAAGAGAGGATAAATAAAGTTATTTTATTTTTCTGCCATTTACTAGGTAAACAAATGATCCAATAAATGGGAGTAATAGTACTAATGCAATCCATAAGAGTTTTGTCTTAAAATCACTATTGCTATTTAATATTTTATAGATGCAGTAAAATGGGAGTGCTATTAGAATTAATGCAAAGAGTTGCCAAATCAGAAGAGAAAAATTGAATTCCATAATTGTATTTTCTATAAAATTAGAACTTATAAATTTCAAGAGGGTCCATAGTCGTTAATCGGTATTCCTATTCATTTTTAATCAACAGAGTTATCTTTAAGGTATTATAGTTTGATGTAATGGACAATTTTCTTATATTTATGGACAAATGTCCAGTTATGATTTCAGATCAACATATTATTTCTGTGAAGGACCTAGAAGATTTAGATAAATCGATTAAAGTTTATGTGAGTAGATTTGATAAATTATCAAAAGATTCTACAAAATTTGAAAAGATATCTTATTCTAATTTCTTCGATAATAAAATACTCATCAGTAAATCGATAAGACGAGGATTTCCTTTTGATTTATTCAATAAAATTAGAAAGGTGACTCCCTTTTCAGAAGATGATTGGTCTGAATATTTGAACTTATCGAAAAAAACGTTACAAAGACACCAAAAAGATTCTAACTTTTTATTTAAGCCTATACACACTGAAAAAATTATCGAAATTGCCGAGGTCACAAAATTTGGCACTGAGGTTTTTGATTCTGTAGAAAAATTTTACCTATGGCTTCAAACCCCTTCAATAGCTTTGGGTAGTTTAAAACCTTTTGAGCTTTTAAAAGATTCATATGGTAAGGAATTAGTGATGTCAGAATTGAATCGTATTGACCAAGGAATTTTTGCCTAATGAGAGTTTATAGGTTGACAAGGGAAAAATATTCAACTGATTTAAACGGAAGAGGTGCTGCGAAATTCGCTAATCGTTGGAATTCAAAAGGAACGGAACTTATTTATACTTCAGAAAGTAGAGCATTAGCTATGTCAGAAGTAGCTGTCCATCTATCTTTAGCTTTATTGCCAAACGATTATGTAATGTTAGTAATTGATATTCCAGAAGAAGTTTCGATAAAAACCATGGATATGAAAAGTGTGCCTAAGGATTGGAATACACATCCTCCTAGTATTTGGACTCAGCGAATAGGTGATGAATTTATAGATGCTAATAAATTTTGTATCCTTAAAGTACCGTCTGCTGTAGTACCTGGTGACCATAATTTGTTAATTAATCCTCATCACAAAGACTTTAAAAAAATTTCAATAGTTGAAGTAAAAGGTTTTCAGTTTGATAAACGATTATTTAAATAAAAAAGCCCAATCCTAAGATTGAGCTTTTTGTTTTCAGAACAGTTGAGATTAGTTTTTATCTCTTCTGTTATCTCTTCTATTGTCTCTTTTATTATTGTCTCTTCTGTCGTTATCTCTCGGTTTAGGAGGTTGATAACCTTCAGGTTTTGGCAACAATGCTTTTCTAGAAACTTTGTCTTTTTTAGTTCTAGGATCAACTCCAAAGTATTTTACATCAAATACATCACCCATATTAACAACGTCAGTTACACTTTCAGTGCGTTCCCAAGCGAGTTCTGATACGTGAAGTAATACTTCGTTTCCTGGAGCTTCTACATACTCAACTACAGCACCAAAATCTAAGATCTTGATCACTTTCACTTCGTATACAGATCCAACTTCTGGTTTAAAGCTAATCGAAGCGATTTTTGCAAGTACTGCATCAATTCCTTCTTGACTTGTACCAAGGATTTCAACGATTCCTTCTTCAGTTACAGGATCTTCATTGATTACAATGGTACATCCTGTTGCTTTTTGAAGCTCTTGAATCACTTTTCCACCTGGTCCGATTAATGCTCCAATGTATTCGTTAGCAATACGTTCTGTAATCATTTTAGGAGCATGTGCTTTTACATCAGCATTTGGAGTATCGATGGTTTCAGTGATCTTAGAAAGGATGTGTAAACGACCATCTCTTGCTTGTTTTAAAGCATTCACTAAGATTTCATAAGAAAGACCTTTTACTTTGATGTCCATTTGACAAGCAGTAATTCCATCAGCTGTACCCGTAACTTTAAAGTCCATATCACCTAAGTGATCTTCATCACCTAAGATGTCAGAAAGAACGGCATAAGCACCTGAATCAGCATCAGAAATCAATCCCATTGCAATACCAGATACTGGCTTTTTCATTTGTACCCCTGCATCCATAAGTGCCATTGTACCAGCACAAACAGTAGCCATTGAAGAAGAACCATTTGATTCTAAGATTTCAGAAACTACACGTACAGTGTAGGGACAGTTATCAGGAATCATTCCCTTTAGGGCTCTTTGAGCAAGGTTACCATGTCCAACCTCTCTTCTTGAAGTACCTCTAATTGGTCTTGCTTCTCCGGTTGAGAATGGAGGGAAGTTATAGTGTAGGTAGAATGTTTCTTCTCCTTCGAATGAAGGCATATCGATTTGGTTTGCTTCTCTCGAAGTACCAAGGGTTACTGTAGCTAATGCTTGAGTTTCCCCACGAGTAAAGATTGAAGAACCGTGTGTTGAAGGTAAGTAATCAACCTCACACCAGATTGGTCTGATTTCAGTAGTCTTACGACCATCTAAACGAAGCCCTTCTTTAAGTGTTAAATCACGAATAGCATTCTTTTCAGCTTTGTGGTAGTATTTAGAAATTAAACCACCTTTTTCTTCTAATTCCTCTTCAGAGAAAGAAGCTTTAACTTCGTCTTTGATAGCTGAAAAAGCAGCAGAACGTTCGTGTTTTGCAGAACCAGCCTTGGCGATGGCATATACTTTATCATATGCAAGTTCTCTTACTCTAGCTTCTAAAGCTTCATCTTCTTCAGCTGGAGTGTATGTTCTAGTTTCTTTTTTGCCGAATGCTTGAGCTAAAGCTACCTGTGCAGCACATTGAACTTTGATGGCTTCATGAGCAAATTGAATGGCCTCTGCCATTTCTTCTTCGCTGATCTCTTTCATTTCACCTTCAACCATCATAACAGAATCAGCAGATGCACCGATTACCATATCGATATCAGATTCTCCTAATTGAGCAATTGTCGGGTTGATGATGAATTCGCCGTTAATACGTCCAACTCTTACTTCAGAGATTGGAGTTTCAAATGGAATATCTGAAAGTTGAATAGCAGCAGAAGCAGCTAATCCAGCCATAGCATCAGGCATTACATTTTCGTCGTGAGACATTAATTGAATCATCACCTGAGTTTCAGCGTGGTAATCTTTAGGGAATAATGGACGTAATACACGATCCACTAAACGCATGGTTAATACTTCTCCATCAGAAGGACGTGCTTCTCTTTTGAAGAATCCACCAGGATATCTTCCTGCAGCAGCAAATTTTTCTCTGTAATCTACTGTAAGTGGTAAGAAATCCACGTCAGCTTGATCGTAATTAGAAACTACAGTACAAAGTAGCATACAGTTACCAGAACGAACCACGACAGAACCGTGTGCTTGTTTGGCTAATTTTCCAGTTTCGATAGAAATCTCTCTACCGTCACCGAGGTCAATGACCTCTTTAAATACTTTTGGTATCATAAAATAGATTTAAGTCTTATAAGTAAGACTGTGTTAAACAATGGTCATCAGTAGGATTACTGATCTTGTTGTGTTGTGTGTGTTCGACCAATGAAAAACTAAAGTGTCAGCTTTAAAAGAAAAGCAAAAAAAGGGAAGCATTGCTTCCCTTTTAACTTATTTACGAATATTCAATTCTTTAATTAACTCACGATATCTAACGATATCATTGGCTTTTAAGTAATCGAGTAAACTTCTACGTTTACCTACTAATTTTACTAACGAACGCTCTGTATTAAAATCTTTACGATTGTTTTTTAAGTGTCCTGTTAAGTGGTTAATTCTGTAAGTAAAAAGAGCGATTTGCCCTTCAGTGTTACCTGTGTTTGATTCGCTTCCGCCGTATTGTTTAAAAATTTCGGCTTTCTTTTCTTTTGATAAATACATTCCAATATTGTTTAAATGATTCTTATGTATGTGATTGATTTTCAATCAGGCTGCAAATATAAAATAAAATTTTAGTTACGCAGCGGATTATTCTGAATTAAATCAATATAAAGGTTGATGTTCTTTTTTAGCTTTGATCGATGTGAAATAAAATCCAAGAAACCGTGTTCTAATAAGAACTCAGAAGTTTGAAATCCTTCTGGAAGATCTTGTCCAGTAGCTTCTTTAACCACTCGAGGTCCAGCAAATCCAATTAACGCTCCTGGTTCAGAGATATTGATGTCTCCGAGCATAGCGTAAGAGGCTGTAGTACCACCAGTTGTTGGATCGGTACACAAAGAAATATAAGGGAGTTGTGCTTCCGCTAATTGAGCGAGTTTCGCAGAAGTTTTTGCAAGTTGCATTAACGAAATTGCAGCTTCCATCATACGAGCACCACCAGATTTTGATATCATTACAAATGGTAATTTGTTTTTGATAGCATAGTCTATTCCTCTGGAAATCTTTTCACCAACTACAGATCCCATAGATCCACCGATAAAACCAAAATCCATACAACAAACCACTAAGTCTTTTCCTTGAGACTTTCCTACCGCTGTTCTAACAGCGTCTTTCAGACCTGTTTTTTTCTGAGCAGCCTTTAGACGTTCGTCGTATTTTTTGGTATCTACGAATTTTAAGGGATCCTTAGATGTGATATTTGCATCTAATTCCTTGTATTTATTGTCATCGAAAAGAATTTCAAAATACTCTTTAGAGCCAATTCTAACGTGGTAATCATCCTCTGGACTTACATAAAAGTTTTTTGCAAGTGCGTCAGATTCAACTATTTTACCTGTTGGAGATCGGTACCATAAGCCTTTAGGAGTATCCTTTTTTTGCTCGGTAGTTGTTTGAATTCCTTTTTCAGTTCTTTTAAACCATGCAGCCATATAACTATATCTTTTAAAAGATAAAGATAGTATTTATAATGTATTTACATTATTTAAATCTTCAAAAGCTTGCTTTAAACGAGCTACAAAAGTCTTTTCACCTTCTCTTAACCAAACTCTTGGATCGTAGTATTTTTTGTTTGGTTGATCGTCTCCTTCTGGATTTCCAATTTGAGATTGTAAGTAATCTTTTTTGTCTTGGATAAAGTCTCTAACACCCGTTAAGAAACCGTATTGTAAATCGGTATCGATGTTCATTTTGATTACTCCGTATCCGATAGACTCTCTTATTTCTTCTAAAGTAGATCCAGATCCACCGTGGAACACAAAATCGATGTGATTTTCTTCAACACCGTATTTCTCTGTAATGTACTCTTGAGAGTTTTTTAAGATTTTAGGAGTTAATTTAACGTTTCCAGGTTTGTATACTCCGTGAACGTTACCAAATGCAGCAGCAATCGTAAAACGAGGGCTTACTTTAGAAAGCTCTTCATAGGCGTAGGCTACTTCTTCAGGTTGTGTGTATAGTTTAGAAGCATCAACATCAGAATTGTCCACTCCGTCTTCTTCACCACCTGTTATTCCGAGTTCAATTTCAAGGGTCATACCCATTTTACTCATTCTCGCTAAGTATTCTTTACAGATAGCGATGTTTTCTTCTAATGGCTCTTCCGATAAATCAATCATATGAGAAGAGAATAATGGAGCTCCAGTTTCAGCAAAATGTGCTTCAGAAGCTTCTAATAAACCATCAATCCATGGCAATAATTTTTTAGCACAATGGTCTGTGTGTAAAATTACAGGAACACCATAGGCTTTAGCTAATTGGTGTACGTGTTTTGCACCAGCAATTGCTCCTTGTATAGCAGCGTTTTGGTTTTCATTTGAAAGTCCTTTTCCAGCATTGAACTGAGCACCTCCATTTGAGAATTGAATAATAACTGGAGCGTTGAGTTCTGCAGCAGCTTCTAAAACACCGTTAATGGAATTTGATCCTGTTACATTGACTGCTGGTAAAGCAAATCCTTTTTCTTTAGCGTAATTAAAAATTTCTTGTACTTGATCACCGGTCGCAACACCAGGTTTAATATTATGCGCCATGATAATGGTTTTGGTTATTAATAGTGCGGCAAAAATACAAATAAATCTAGACTAAAAAGGATAATTTATCCCTATGTTTATTACGGAATTCGCAAAATTAAAGCTTCTAAACCAGCGATTTCCTAAACTGAGGGAGGGATCGTGGGTCTTAAACCCTAAATCAACTCTAAACACGAAGTAGTCGAAGTCATATCGGATACCAAACCCGGTACCTAATGCGATGTCTTTAAGGGATTTAAATCCGTCAAAGGTACTTTCAGGCTCGTTGATTTGATCGTATACATTCCAGATATTTCCGGCATCCGCGAAGAGTGCAGCTTTGATGTTTCCAGCAAGTGGGAAACGATATTCTAAATTGAAAGCTAACTTAAAATTGGCCTCGTTGAAGTCATTTTGATTTTTAGTGGCTCCAGGTCCTAATTCATAGGCATTCCAAGCTCGTATATCATTGGAACCACCTGCAAAATAGGATCGAGTAAAGGGAACAGAAGTAGAATTTCCATAGGGGATAGCAATCCCTGCAAAGCTTCTAAAGGCAATCATTCGATCGTCACCAGTTCTCCAGTGCTTTATGTAATCCACCTCTGTTTTGAAATACTGAGAAAAGGGCACCCCAGCGATCACATAAGTACCTGAATCGTTTTGATTGACGTTTAAGTTTCTAGAAAGCATTGCTAAAAGGTTTCCAGCAGACTCAAACTTAAGCCTCAACTGATAGAAGCTTGGATCGGTAATTCCTTTTGAATTATTTTTTGTTATGGTGTAATAAGAAGCGGCAATTAGGTTGTTTTCAGTCAATCTTTTTTGTCGTTCAGCAATCGAATTAATCTCTTTGTAGTCTTGTGATTGTGGATCTTCACTGCTCAAAAATTCATTGATAAATCCTTCTGTTCCCTCTGGAATACTTAGTTGAATGCCTTCTGTTCCCGATTCAAAAAAGGAATTGTATCGATTGTAGGTGTTGTAATTGATCGCAGTATTGTTTAATCGGTCAAAAGTGTTTTGATATACAGCAAAGAAGCGACTGGGATTGAGGTTTTGAATGTATTGAACATCGATGAGAGAAAGACTGTGTTTTACGGCATCTTCTTTAGACCAATTGAATCCATAAGTAGTGTTAAAAGTTTGTTTGTCTAGACCGATATTCGACTGAATACTCCTACCTAAGCTCAATCTTGTTTTAGGAAGCATATAAGTTGGGATCCACGACTTGATATTGATGATTGGAAACCAAAGAGAGGGAATGTTTAAATTGAAATCCAATCCAAATTCTGAAACGTAATCCTTGGACGATACTGCAGCATCACCTAAAAGCCCTATCGATCCTCTAGCAGATACGCTGAGTAATTCGGCTCCTTTAAATACGTTTCTAGCGATAAGTGAACTGCTGAATGCCAAACCTAATTTTTGAATGTTAGAGTGGGTGACATCCAAACTCGATTCAGAGGTGTATTTGTCTTTTGAATTTAAAAAAATAGAAGTTTCAAGATCTCTGGTGTCAGCTTGTTCATAAAAACTAATACTTGGATATTTAAAGGTGCTTAAATTGGATATTTGACGATAGGTTCGTTGGCGATCCAGCTCACGATACAAACTATCTTTTGTGAAATAGATCGCATCAGTAATTACTTTAGGTTTGTATTTCAAGGGAGCTGAATAAAATAGTTTATAGTTGAAATAATCCAATGAGTCCATCTTTTGATCGATTTCAGGAAGGACATCTATATAAACTTTGATCTGATCGATCCGATGTTTTTGAAAGGCTTTAATAGGAGTCCCATCGACTCCAACCCCTTTGGGGTTTTCTATTTTCATCAAAACCTCCAATGAGGGATCAAATTCAGCTAAGGTGTCTCTTGTGATGGAATAACGAATTGCTGTTGGTTGAAAATTGTAAACACCATTATTTTTAAACCATTGCGTAATTCTATTTTGTTCTTCTTTGAAATTGTTGAGTTTAAAAGTTTCACCTTTTTGAATAAAGCTCTTAGAAGAATCATTGTTGTAGATCGAATCGATTAGTTTGGATGCAAAATCTGTAGCAGTACTGTCTATTTTAAAAGGATGCCCCAAACTAACCATATAGCGAACTTTTGCCTTGTTCTTTTTTTTGTGTTTTAGGATGCTATCTTCGATTTTGACTTTAAAATACCCTTGGGCTTCAAAGAATGATTTGAGCTTCATTTTTGACTGCTCAATATCTTTTTGGTTAACGACAACTTCAGGTTCACCAACCTTTGCTAACCAAGATTTTTTTATTCCTTTGGAATCTTGAGGAGCGATTTGATAGAGAAATAATTTTAATGGATAGGTGAATATTCGAGTATTGGGTTTTGGACTCACAAGAGATAAAACACTATCAGTCTTACTTTTTTTACCGTCGAGATAAAGTTGGTTTTCAAGTAATAAATACTCGTCCTGAGCTAGGTTTTTGAGTGGATTACACGAGAAAAAGCTCAAAACTAGCAAGATAAAGCTTAGTTTTGTAAGAAAGAATGATGTCGTAGTCGTCCTATTCATGAATTCAAAATTACACTATTTGGATGGTTGTAAAAAGTATTATAAAGCTTATCAAGAGTCTACAGCAAAAAAAATATAGAAATGAACATCAATTGTTTGTCGTTGAAGGTAAAAAATCTGTAGAGGAACTATTAGATTCTGACTTTAAATGCTATGGTGTATACCATACTGCAGAAAATGATCTTATCGATTCGTATTCTAAAGCTGAGCTAGTTAGTGCAAAAGAACTCGCTCAAATGAGTAGTTTGACAACACCTCCTGGAATCTTAGGGGTATTTCATTTTCCAAAACCTACAACCCCTGTTTTTGATGATTGGTCTCTTGTTTTAGATGACATCAGAGATCCTGGAAACTTAGGGACTATTATTCGATTGTGTGATTGGTTTGGGATTCGACAACTCATTTGTTCCAAACAAACGGTTGATTGTTTCAATCCAAAAACACTACAAGCAACGATGGGTTCCATCTCAAGAGTTCAAATTCACTATGTAGATCTCAAGGAATTTCTAACGCAATCAGAGCTTCCAATCTATGGAGCATTTATGGATGGCGATTCAATTTACAAGGCCAAATTGCCTCAAAAAGGATTACTTGTCATGGGAAATGAGGCCAATGGAATTAGTGAAGCAGTTCAAAAGTTGATAAGCCAACGCATTTGTATTCCTTCCTATAGAGAATCTTCTACTGAGAGTCTTAATGTCGCTATGGCTACGGGGATCTTGCTCAATGAGATTAGAAGAGGATAACTCCTTTTAAAATATATGTTTTGAAATCTATTTTATTGTGTATATATTACTCAATCAATTTTAAATAAAGTTTTACCAAACAACAAACTAATAAATGATTGAACTTATTGAACGCGCTAAAGATTTTTTAGATCGAAGAGCATTAGTAGACCCTAAAGGAGAACTCACTTATGCAGAATTGCTAGAGCAATCTGCAATCGTAGCTTCTCATTTACTGGATGGTAAAAAGGATTTGAATGAAGCCCGAATAGGATTTATTGTAGATCCCTCTTTGGAATACACGATTCTTCAATGGGGTATTTGGCGAGCAGGAGGAATTGCGGTTCCACTATGTGTTAAACATCCTTATGATTCAATATTGTACACGGTACAAGATGCTGAAATTTCTAAGGTAGTTTATCACAATGATTTTCATACATTGATTGAACCTTTAGAAGATGATACTTCTGTTGAATTAATTTCGATCGATTCAATCAAATCCAAAAAGGTTTCACTTCCAGATGTAGCGATGAATCGCAAAGCGATGATTCTCTACACTAGCGGAACTACCGGTAAACCAAAAGGAGTGGTGACTTCACATCTCAATATCAATTGTCAAATTAAAAGTTTGGTCACTTCATGGGAGTGGTCACAGGATGATTACATCTTAAATGTATTACCGCTACATCACGTTCATGGAATTATCAATGTCATGAGCTGTGCTCTCTACAGTGGTGCTTGTAATGAATTTTTACCCAAGTTTAGTGAAAAGGCCATATTTGATCGTTTTAAAAAAGGAAGCTGTAATCTCTTTATGGCGGTGCCTACGATTTATTACAAATTGATTCATTACTATCAATCATTGGGTAATGAAGAACAATCTGAAATTTCTTCAGCATTAAAAGAATTTCGATTAATGGTTTCTGGATCAGCTGCTTTACCTGTTAAAACATTAGAGCAGTGGAAAGCCATCAGTGGTCATACACTATTAGAACGCTATGGAATGACTGAGATGGGAATGGCGATCTCAAATCCTTATAAAGGAGAACGAAAGCCTGGCTATATTGGACAAGCATTAAGCGGAGTGACCGTTCGTTTGGCTGATGAAAACGATCAGGAAATTACTGATGGAGGTCAGGGAGAAATTCAGATTAAAGGAGCTAATGTGTTTGTTGAATATTACAATAGGCCAGAGGCTACTGAAGAGACCTTTGTGGATGGTTGGTTTAAAACAGGAGATATCGCTGTTTTTGAGGATGGTGCTTATCGAATATTAGGTCGTAACTCGGTAGACATTATCAAGTCAGGAGGTTATAAAATATCAGCTCTTGAAATTGAAGAAGTACTTAGAAAGCACCCTGCAATAAAGGATTGTGGAGTAGTGGGGATTCCTGATGAAGAATGGGGTGAGCTAATAGGTGTGAGTTTGATTTTAGCAGATCAAACAGTATCGATCGATTCAATAAAAGACTGGATGAAAGATAAAATAGCAGCTTATAAATTACCTAGAAAATACATTGTTCAAGAGGATTTACCTAGAAATGTGATGGGTAAGGTTACCAAAAAGGAACTCCAAAAAATCCTCGCTGAGTCATGAAAATATACGGTGTAGCCATATTGGTTTTTTGTTTTTTAATCGGAAAGTATTTAGGAGGATTACTAGCTGCATTGATCGGTATTTCAGGAGATGTCGGAGGTGTTGGATTCGCAATGTTACTTCTGATGTTTGCCAATGGGTTTTTAAAGCGATTTAGTTGGTATGAAGTTCAAACAAAATCAGGAGTATTGTTTTGGAGCAGTATGTATATTCCTGTAATTGTCGCCATGGCAGCTACTAGAAATGTGCATGCTGCCATCTCTGGAGGATGGACTGCTTTAATAGCAGGAGTAGCTGTAACCCTTGTTGGTTTTATGTTAGTGCCTCTGCTTTCAAAAATAAAAACCACAAAAGAAGAATCTGATGGAATTATTTAAAGAATTGATCTCTAAAAATGGGCTCTTATTTGCATTTCTATTAGTGGGACTTATATTAGGGGCTTCACAACTGCTTTCCAAACATATATTTAAGGGTAGAATACCAGCAGCGGCCATCGCGATCATTGGAGCCTTGTTTTTAGCTCTTTTTGGAGCGGACAAAGGATTGGCTAATATTGAAATATTTACAGGTTTAGCTGTTTTAGGTGGATCGATGTTTCGCGACTTTACCGTAGTTGCAACTGCAATGGGAGCTGAAATTGAAAAAATTAAACAAGCAGGATTAGCAGGTATCCTCTCCTTGTTTATAGGAGTTACTTTTTCATTTGTACTCGGAGTCATCATTGCTTATACAATGGGCTATACCGATGTGAAGGATCTGACAGCCATTGGAGCAGGTGCCTGTACTTATATAGTGGGACCGATCACTGGAACTGCAATTGGTGCGAGTTCTGATGTGATCGCACTTGGAATAACTGCTGGGGTAGTTAAGACCATAGTTACAACTATTTTAACTCCACTGGTTGCGAAGCAAATCAAATTGACAACTCCTCATGCCGCAATGGTATTTGGTGGTCTGATTGGAACCACCAGTGGTGTCACCGCAGGATTGGCGGCCACAGATAAGGAATTAGTTCCTTATGGCGCTTTTACTGCAACTTTTTATACAGGATTAGGATGTCTGTTGTGCCCATCAATCTTTTATTATCTATTGATGCAGCTAATGGGCTAATTATTCAAAAGTCAACACAAAAAAGACCCCTCTTGTAAGGGCAGCGCTAATTTGATCTGAATAATTTCTAATTTCTTTAGTCTTTGGAACTGATTGATCATCGTGAATCATTTCATCGACAAGACCAAATACTCCTCTAATAGAGGGTGTAAATTTAAAATAGGGAAGGTAGAATTCAACTCCAACACCTATTTCATAGTTATAAGTAAGGCTTTTTAATTTAAACACACCACTTTCGATAGAATCAGGTGAATTTTGGTTGCTACTCATATTGTATGAAATTGAAGGACCTCCAATAACAAAAGGTCTCCAGTTTCCAATTCTTTTAGCACCGTATTTGATTAAAAATGGAAAGTTTAAGAAGGTCGATTTTACCGATCGAAGTGGATCTCCAGCGGCTGGATCAATAGGGAAGTACAAGTCTCTTTTAGTACTGTATAGTCCAGGTTCAAAGCGAAGATCAAAATAATCGTTGAGTCTTAGTTCGCCTACCAAACCAACTAAAAAACCTTTGCTGGTCTCTACTTGGATACTTTCAAAACCGCCATCTGTGGCAGTGGGATAGGCTTCACTGTAGTTGAATTTAAAATCGTAGGCATTTCCACCTAAATAATATCCCCAGTTAAATTTTTTGTAATCATCAGTTGGGATATTTTCAACGGGGTTAACATTGAATTGTCCATAAACACTTGTGCTTATGAGCAGTAAAAGGAGATATGTTAAATTGTTGCTCTTCATTATTTTTTGGAGGCGATATAAATACTTGCCACTCCAAATGTTTGAGGTTTGTTCTCTACAGCTATAAACCCTGTTTTTTCTAAAATATTGTTGAAGGCTTTTCCATGTGGAAATTTTGCGGCTGAATCAGACAGGTATTTGTAAGCTACTTTGTCCTTTGAGAATAATTTTCCAATCAGAGGAAGAATTGTTTTAGTATAGAAGTAATAACCTTGTTTAAATGGAAATTTTTCTGGTACCGACGTTTCCAAAACCACGAACTGCCCCCCTGGTTTTAAAACACGAAGGATTTCACTAAGTCCTAATTCTAAGTTTTCAAAATTGCGAACTCCAAATGCAACGGTAATCGCATCAAATACATCATTTTCAAAGGGGAGATTTTCACTGTCTCCAACGACCATATCGATGGTCTGATCCAATCCTAAATCAGCTACTTTGTTTCGACCAATTTCGAGCATTCCCTTTGAGATGTCGAGCCCTGTGATTTTAGAAGCACCTGTTTCTACTAACGAAATTGCTAAATCACCAGTTCCTGTTGCAATATCTAAAGCATTCTCTGGGGATGATTTTGAAATAATTTTCACCACTTTCTTTCTCCAAGAAACATCAATACCAAAAGAAATGACACGATTTAAATGATCGTAATTTCCAGCGATGGTATCAAACATACTCGTTACTTGTTGTTTTTTACTCTCCTTGGAATCTTTATAAGGGGTAACAGGATTACTCATCTAAAAATTTTTTGACAAAGATAGGTGATGTACTTTGAATCTTTAGTATTGTATTCAAAATGTTTAATGCAATTGGTTGTTATAAATACTGTCAAAATTATGTAAATTTGTAGTTGAATTCTTTTGTCAAAGGTTATATTTAAATTTTGAAAATGAATTCGTTAGAAGTATTCTTATGAAAATATTAATCGCTGGAGCCGGTGAAGTAGGCTATCATTTAGCAAAATTTCTCTCAGTTGAATCCCAAAATATCACGTTGATCGATGTTGATGAAGATCGCCTGCAATACGCTGATAAACATTTGGACATCAAAACAATGAAGGGAGATTCTACTTCGATCAGTCTTCTAAAAGACGCGCAAGTAGATCAAACAGATCTGACCATTGCAGTTACTGCCTCAGAAACTACGAACCTAACCACTTGTTTTATAGCTAAACAATTGGGATGTGAAAAGACAATCGCTCGTATCTCCAATCCAGAATTTATCGACTCTGATGTTGAAATAGATTTTAAAAAAATGGGAGTAGATGAGTTGATTTCACCTGAAAAGTTAGCGGCCAATGAGATCAAGTTACTTTTAGCTCAATCGGCTTTTAACGATACCTTTGAATTTGAAGATGGAAAGCTCAATCTAGTAGGGTTGTGTTTAAATGAAGATGCTCCATTTATTGGAAAAACAGTAGAAGAAGCAGCTTCTATCTTTCCTGAAGTACACTATAATCCAGTGGCTATTAAACGAAAAGGAACCCAATATTCAATTATTCCAAAGAGTGATACTCAGTACAAAATAGAAGATCAAGTATATTTTGTGACTTCTAAAGAAGGTGTTGAAGAACTTTATAAAATGACTGGTACGGTCGCCGAAGAGATTAAAAATGTTATGATTCTTGGAGGTTCTAAGGTTGGGCAGAAGACAGCAACAGATCTTTGTTCGATGAAATTCAATGTAAAAATCATTGAAAAGAACGAAAAGAAAGCTGACGATTTAGCAGATCGATTCCCCAATGCACTTTTAGTGAAGGGAGATGGATCCAATGTGGAACTCTTAAAAGAAGAAAGTCTAGAGGCTATGGATGCCTTTATTGCGGTGACGGGTAATTCAGAAACCAATATCATGTCCTGTTTGGTTGCAAAGAGCAAGAATGTTAAGAAAACAATAGCTCTTGTTGAGAATATGGATTATTTTCAATTGTCTCAATCCATTGGAATCGATACACTGATCAATAAAAAGTTGATTGCAGCTAATGAAATTTTTAGATATGTTCGAAAAGGTGAGGTTGTTGCGCTCACGAGGCTCAATAACTTAGATGCTGAGATTTTAGAATTTGCAGTGACTTCAAATTCTGCAGTTTCTAACGAGTACCTAAGAGATATCAACCTTCCAAAGTTTTCAATTATTGGAGGGGTCATACGTGCAGATGAAGGAATTATTCCTGGTTCAGATTTTAAAATACTCGCTGGTGATAAAGTAATTGTATGTTGTTTGCCTTCTGCAATTAGAAAGACCGAAAAACTCTTTTTATAATGCGATTTAATCGTAAAATAGTCATCCATCTCTTAGGCGTTTTAATGCTTTTTAATGGATTTTTTATGCTCATTGCAGCACTGGCCTCTGCCTATTACAAAGATGGTGTAACCCTTGAGATTTCTTTTTCAGCTATTGTGACCATGTTAATTGGTTTGGTTGCGATGTTCTTTACGAGGAATTATTCTAACAACCTTCAAGCAAAGGAAGGTTATATGGTGGTAACTATGGGATGGGTAGTGATGACCTTCTCAGGAATGCTTCCCTACTTAACTTCAGGAGCAATACCTTCACTTACCAATGCTTTTTTTGAAACCATGTCGGGCTATACCACCACAGGAGCTTCAATAATGAATGATATTGAAATCATGCCGAAAGGAATCTTATTGTGGAGGTCATTGACACATTGGATAGGGGGTATGGGAATTATCGTTTTAGCGATTGCGATTCTTCCACTACTAGGAATCGGGGGGATGCAGTTGTTCTCAGCAGAATCTCCTGGTCCTTCAGCAGATAAATTACACCCAAGAATCACTGATACCGCTAAAAGACTTTGGTTGATTTACGTTGGCTATACTGTGGCTGAAACCATACTTTTAAATTTATCTGGGATGTCGTTATTCGATGCGATTAATCATTCGATGTCTACTCTTTCAACAGGTGGATTCTCCACCAAGAATGCATCCTTAGCTTATTGGAATTCAAATCCATTAATTGAATACATAGTTATCCTCTTTATGTTTTTGGCTGGTTCCAACTTTGTACTAAGCTATTTTGCATTCAAAGGAAAAGTTGCTAAGGTTCTAAGAGATGAAGAATTTAGATGGTACGGGATGTTTATCTTAGGGTTTACACTACTGGCTTTTTTCATTATTATATTTCAAACCAATCAAGAAGTCAATGATTATTTCCCAATGGTATTTGGATTTGAAGAACACGCATTTAGACATAGTTTATTTCAAGTTTTAGCTGTGGTAACTACTACGGGTTTTGTAACGGCTGATTTTACAGCTTGGACTCCATTTATAACAATAATGTTCTTTGCACTAATGTTCTTAGGAGGATCTGCTGGTTCTACCGCAGGAGGAATTAAAGTAGTACGCCATTTGCTCATTATTAAAAACGGTCTTTTAGAATTTAAAAGAACCCTACATCCAAATGCCGTGATTCCGGTTCGTTACAATAACAAATCTGTAAAGGAGCATATCGTTTACAATATCATTGCATTTTTTGTGTTGTATATGTTACTCTTTATTGTTGGAGCAGGTGTGTTGGGAGCATTGGGATTGGATTTTGTATCAGCCTTAGGGGCCTCTGCTACATCCTTAGGGAACGTAGGTCCTGGTTTTGGAATTGTCAACCCACTTTCTAATTTTGAATCGTTGCCGATGCTTGCTAAATGGTGGTGTTCCTTTTTAATGTTATTGGGAAGACTCGAACTCTTTACGGTGATGATTATCTTCACACCTTATTTCTGGAAGAAAATATAAGACAATAAACTTTGTAGTTATTAAAAAAGGCAGCTAATAGCTGCCTTTTATAGTTTATTTGAAGTTGAGTTCTAGCTCAATGCTTTTTTAATTCTAGCAATCGCTTCTTTTAATTCTGCTTCTGATGCAGCATATGAAATACGAATACAGTTTGGATTTCCAAATGCTTCACCAGTTACCGTTGCAACATTCGCTTTATCCAACAAGAATAAGGAGAAATCTGATGCATTGTTAATTTGCATACCGTCTATGGTTTTTCCAAAGAATGATGAAATATCAGGGAATACATAAAAAGCACCTTCTGGTACATTGAGGTTAAATCCTTCGATTTCACCAAGTAATCCCAATATAAGATCTCTTCTTTTGTGGAATTCATCAATCATGTATTGAATTTTCTCTTTTGGAGCTTCTAGAGCAGCAATTGTAGCTCTTTGAGCAATCGAGTTTGCTCCTGAGGTTACTTGACCTTGAAATTTATTAGTAGCTTTAGCAATCCATGCTGGAGCACCGATAAATCCGATACGCCATCCTGTCATTGCAAATGCTTTCGATACACCGTTTACGGTGATCGTTCTGTCGTACATGCCTTCTATTGCAGCGATACTTACATGACCTCCTGTAAAGTTGATGTGTTCGTAAATTTCATCAGATACCACAAAAATTCCTGGGTGGTTTCTTAAAACAGCTGCAAGAGATTCTAACTCTTCTTTTGAATATACAGATCCTGAAGGGTTACAAGGTGATGAGAACCAAAGCATTTTAGTCTTAGGTGTGATCGCATCCTCTAACTGTTGAGCAGTCATTTTAAAGTCAGTGTCAATTGAAGTTGGAACTTCAACAGGAACACCACCTGCTAATTTAACGATATCGCTATAAGAGACCCAATAAGGAGCGGGAAGTACAACTTCATCACCTTCGTTGATCATTGCCATTGCAACATTTGCAAGGGATTGTTTTGCTCCAGTTGAAACTACAATTTGATCTAATCCGTAGTCTAGGTTGTTGTCTCTTTTGAACTTGTTTGCAATTGCTTGTTTAAGGTCAGCATACCCGTCTACAGGAGAATAAGAACTGTAGTTCTGGTCAATTGCTTCTTTTGCAGCTTCCTTAATAAAATCAGGAATATTGAAGTCTGGTTCACCGAGACTGAGTCCAATTATGTCTCTTCCCTCTGCTTTTAATTCTCTAGCTTTTGCTGCCATCGCCAAGGTAGCAGAAGTAGCCATGTTGTTGATTCTTTCCGATAAAAAATCTGTACTCATAAGATTGGTTCTAAAATTGTAATTCTGGTTTTTGTCCTAAAGACTTTAAGTGTCTAAAGTGCGAAATTATAGCTTTTCTTGTAGTTTCATACTCATTGTATGGCAAATTGAACTCTTTTGCTGTTTCTTTAACAATTTTTGAAATTTTTGTGTAATGTATATGACTGATATTCGGGAAGATGTGATGTTCAACTTGGTGATTTAATCCTCCGGTATACCAGTTCATCAAACGATTTTTTCTAGCAAAATTCACGGTAGTATGCAATTGGTGAATGGCCCAAGTGTTTTCCATTTTTCCTTCAGTATCAGGAAGAGGTGTTTCTGCTTGATCAACTACATGAGCTAATTGAAATACTACCGATAAAATAAGTCCAGCAACATAGTGCATGGTAAAGAAACCAATAAGAACTTTGTACCAAGCGATATCTAAAACAAGCATAGGGATCACAATCCAAATTCCAAAATAGATCAGTTTTGTAATTAAAAGTACCGACCAATTAATCGCTGGCTTTGGAAATGAACCATAAGCTAATTTCTTCTTGGTATAACGATACATCTGCATAAAGTCTGTTGAGATAGCCCAGTTGAATGTGAGTAATCCGTATAAGAACACCGAGTAAAGGTGTTGAAATTTGTGGTGTTTTCTCCACTTGTCATGCTCGGTGAATCTAAGGATTCTCCCTGCTTCTAAATCTTCGTCGTGATTGTGAATATTGGTGTAGGTATGGTGAAGTACATTGTGTTGTACTTGCCAGTTGTAAACATTTCCCGCTAAGATGTAGATACTACCTCCCATAAGGTTGTTGACCCATTTCTTAGATGAATAGGCTCCGTGATTTCCATCGTGCATCACATTCATACCAACACCAGCCATTCCAATTCCGATTACTACCGTGAGAAGTAAATTTAACCAGTTAGGAAGATCCATGCTGAGTATTACAAAATAGGGAGCTAAGAAAATCCCAAACATAATCACTGTTTTAAAGTGAAGTGCTAAGGTCCCTGTTTTTTTTAAATTGTTGGATTGAAAGTATTCGTTGACCCTTTTGTTAAGCGTTCTAAAGAACTGTTGAGGATCTTTTCTGGAAAATCGTACGGATTGTTGTGACATATGTAGAGTAGAAATTTCTTGCAAAGATAAGGGAAGCGTAAGACTTCGATAGTTAAAATTTTAAAAAAAATGGAAAATACAACTACTTTAGATACTTTTGCACAAAGTTTAAACTATGGATGTCCATCTTATTACCAACTATTTTCCAGATCTAAGTCCAGCTCAGATTGAACAGTTTTCTAAACTCGAGGAACTTTATAAAGATTGGAATCTCAAAATTAATGTAGTGTCCAGAAAGGATATTGATGAATTGTATTTAAGACATGTATTGCACTCTTTGGCAATTGCAAAATTTATCCAATTTAAACCGGGTTCAAAAATATTGGATGTAGGTACTGGTGGAGGTTTTCCTGGGATTCCTTTAGCTATTATGTTTCCAGAGGTCAGTTTTACTTTGGTAGATTCCATCGGTAAAAAAATCAAAGTAGTTGAGGAAGTTGTTGAAGGTTTAGGACTGACCAATGTGGTAGCCAAACACCAACGAGTTGAAGAAGAAAAAGAGCAGTTTGACTTTGTGGTCTCTAGAGCGGTAGCAGCAATGCCAACCTTTATGCGTTGGATTAAAGGAAGAATATCAAAAAAATCCAATCACGAAATAAGAAATGGAGTTCTCTATCTCAAAGGAGGTGATTTGGAGGAAGAACTCAAAGATTATACGACTATCGAAATCTACGACCTAAAAGATTTTTATAATGAAGAATTCTTTGAAACTAAAAAATTAGTGTATTTGCCAAAAAAGCAATAGAAGATTTAATACAACTGAACGTGAAAAAAAAGGGAGTCATTGACTCCCTTTTCTGTTTTACAATACAAACTGATTAGTTTCCAAGGAATGGATATCTGTAATCAGTTGGTGTGTCAAAAGTCTCTTTGATCAATCGAGGTGACACCCATCGAAGTAGGTTTTGAGCAGAACCAGCTTTGTCGTTCGTTCCTGAAGCTCTTGCACCTCCAAATGGTTGTTGCCCCACTACAGCACCGGTAGGTTTGTCATTGATGTAGAAGTTACCTGCTGAATTTTGTAATGCAACTGTTGCCTCAGTAATCGCATAGCGGTCTTTCGCTAGAACAGCTCCTGTCAGTGCGTAAATAGAGGTGTTGTCAACGAGTTTTAAGGTATCTGACCAATCTTCATCCTTATAGACATAAATTGTTACTACAGGTCCAAAAAGTTCTGTTTCCATAGTCGTATATTTTGGATCCTTTGTAAGGATGGCAGTCGGTTCGATGAAGTATCCTTTTGATTTGTCGTAACCTCCACCAGCAATAATTTCAACATCATTATCATTTTTGGCTGCATCTATATAAGAAGCTAATTTGTCAAAAGCACCTTCGTGTATCACAGCAGTGACAAAATTACTCATGTCTTCTGGTGATCCTGGCTTATTAATTGAAGCCATATCATTTTTTAAATGCTCTAGTATTTCATCTGCTTTAGATGCTGGTATGTACACTCTCGAAGCAGCACTACACTTTTGTCCCTGAAGCTCAAATGCCCCTCTTACAATTGCTGTAGCTACTTGTTTGGAATCTGCAGATGGATGAGAAATAATAAAATCTTTACCACCAGTTTCACCTACAATTCTAGGGTAGGTTTTGTAAGTCTGTATATTGTTTCCAATTTGAGTCCATAAGGATTTAAAGACTTGAGTAGACCCGGTAAAGTGAATACCCGCAAAATCAGCATGAGATAAAATCGTTTCTGTTACCATTATAGGGTCTCCGTAAATCACATTGATCACTCCATCGGGAAGTCCAGCCTCTTTGAAAATATCCACAATTACTTTAGCAGAATAAATTTGTGAATCTGAAGGTTTCCAAACCACGACATTACCCATTAATGCTGCAGAAGCAGGAAGGTTTCCAGCAATTGCAGTAAAGTTAAAAGGAGTGATAGCGTATACAAAGCCTTCTAGTGGTCTGTATTCTACACGATTCCAAATTCCGTCAGATGAAATTGGTTGATCGCTGTAAATTTGTTGCATAAAGCTAACATTGAATCTCAAGAAATCTATAAACTCACAAGCAGCGTCAATCTCTGCTTGATGAATTGTTTTTGATTGAGCGATCATCGTCGCCGCATTGATTTTGTAGCGGTACTTTTTAGAAATTAAATCAGCAGCTTTTAAAAAAACGGCTGCTCTTTGTTCCCATGGAGTATTAGCCCATTTGCTTCTATTTTCAAGTGCGTTTTCAATAGCTTCTTGAACGTGTTTTTTTTCAGCTAAATGATAGGTTCCTACCTGGTGCTTGTGATCGTGAGGAGGCGATAAGGGTTTAGTGTTCCCAGTTCGAACTTCCTCAGATCCTATATACATTGGAATATCAACCGTGCTGTTAAACATACTTTTGTATTCGCGGAGGACTTCTTCACGCTCCAAACTTCCAGGAGCATAGGATTTTACAGCCTCATTTACTGGAGTTGGTACATTGAAAAATGCATTCATAGTTTAGTGTATTAAAGAGGATTATTAATGGTCAAATATACAAAAGTGAGCAAGAAAACCATGGTGATTCACTAGTTTTCTATTTGCTGTGAATTTGCGATTCCAATACCGACTAATCGATCGTATATCGAACCAAATTTACGATAATATACTAAGATGTGATATTGATTTTCTGTCACGTGAAAATTCCCACTTATAATATTGTCCAATCTTTGATTTTTTTTATCAACTGCTATGTATTTGTAATTGTAGAACCCTTGCTTTAATAAAAGACTCGCCTGATATCGATTGATGTCTTTGTCAAAGGTCATTTTTGTTTCTTCATTCCAACTATAGTTGTTGAATTTTCCACTGAGATAGATCTGATCTATGTCGTTGTTGATAGGTGGTTCTAAGCTAAAGTGAACCCAAGTGTAATCAGCCTCAATATTTGGATTGGTTCCTTGAGTGGTGTTTATTCTAAAATCTCCATTGATGTCTGGAAAATAAGTGTAAGACAATTGTGCTCTTGATCGATTTCCGTAAAGCCAATGCTCGTAAATTTCTGCGAGTTCAATTTTAGCAATTGTTCCTTGTGCAGCTCTTATGTCTTTAGTGTCAAAATTGAGGTATTCATTTCCTGCTTCAAAGCTCGCCTGGTTGGAATAGCGAAAAACCAACTCATTACCTTTGTTATATTGAGGAAAGAGATCTCTGATGGAAGTGTTCCAATCGTAATTTTGCATCAGGGCAATTTTAATCTCTTTTTTGGGGTTAGCGGTGTTTAAATTTTCAGTGAAAATTGAAAATTCTAAATTTTGTCTGGTATTCATACTTTCAAAATCTCTATTGCGTTTTACTTGTGCTGAAACTTTTGAAAGATTTTCAAATACGATAAATCTTCTTGAAAACATTAGTTCGTCATAGGAGTCAACTATTTCAATTATGTAATTCCCGCTAACTTTTAAGTTTAAATCTGCATTGGGAATGGTTAGTTGGTAATTGGAATATTGAACTAATGTATTGTAGGAATTATTGTAATCTCTAATGCGTTGATTGTCGTTTCCATTCAAATATTCACTTTTTAAAAGTTTTGATGGTGTCCAATCGTAATTACAGTGAATAATTCGGTAATAGTAATCACTTTCATCCGCTTTGAGATCGTCGAAACTCAAAAAAAAAGGTTCTCCTAATCGGACAATTGGAAATTGATCGTCAGAGGCTGCTTTAAAAATAATGGTACGCAGGTATTGTGGAGGTTCTTTTTCTAATAATTCTTGAGCTATAAGTGCCTGATATATAGCTAAAAACATAAGAAGCACAATAAAAGTTCGCTTTTTTAACATGAGCTAAAGATAGTATTTTTTGAAAGATTTGTATTTCAAAATATTGCCAAAAATTTAATTGTTAATTATTATGAATACTCTCAATTTAGTCATAAATTTGCATCAATTTTTTAAAGAAATTAACTAAAGGTCTACATAATATGTCTACAGACATTCGAATCAAAAAAGGATTAGACATTAATCTTGTAGGAGCCGCTCAAAAAGAGACTAGTGTTCTCAAAGACAGTGATTCCTATCAGATTAATCTAGATGACTTCCACGGAATTATTCCAAAATTACTTCTCAAGCAAGGTGAACAAGTTAAAGCAGGACAAGCGTTGTTTTACAACAAAGACAATCAAGACATGCTTTTTGTTTCTCCAGTAAGTGGAGTGATTGATGAAATCAAAAGAGGAGCTAGAAGAAGAGTATTAACCATTACTATTAAAGCTGATGGAACTAATGCGTCTGAAAAACTTCAAGTTGTGAATCTTGAAAATGACAGTGCTGATCAAATTAAGAAAGCATTGTTAGCTGGTGGTTGTTGGCCGTTTATCAAACAACGTCCTTATGATATTATCGCAAATCCAGCTGATACTCCAAAGGGTATTTTTATTTCAGGATTCGACACAGCGCCATTAGCTTCCGATTTAGATTTCACCTTAAAGGGACAAGAAAAATACTTACAGGCTGCAGTTACAGCACTTGGAAAGTTGACTACTGGATCTGTTCATGTATCTGTTAAAGATCGTTCTTCAGTTCTCGCTGGTTTAGAAGGAGTACAGTTTCACACTGTATCAGGACCACATCCTGCTGGACTCGTTGGAACGCTTATCAACAAGGTTGATCCAATTAACAAAGGAGAACGCGTTTGGACTTTAAATGCTGCTGATTTAGAAATCATCGGTAAGCTTTTAGTGGAAGGAACCTTTGACGGTTCAAGAACAATTGCTGTTGCAGGTTCTGGTGTTGCAAAACCATCTTATGTTCGCGTTAAATTAGGTGCAGAAATCAAAACGGTTTTAGATGCAGTAGGAGGTCTCACTGATGAAAATGTCAGAGTGATCAATGGAAATGTTCTTACAGGAACAGGAGTTGCTCCTTTTAGATATTTGCGATTTTATAATAACTCAGTTACGGTGATACCAGAAGGAAATGATTACGATCTTTTTGGATGGGCTAAACCGATTACAAATAAGGTGTCAATAACTAGAGCATTGACATTTTCTTGGCTCACAAAAAACAAATCATTCGATTTGAACACCAATACTAATGGTGAACACAGAGCCTTTGTTTTAACAGGTCAATACGAGCAAGTATTTCCATTGGATATTTATCCAATGCAATTACTGAAGTCGTGTATGATTAAAGATCTCGATGAAATGGAACAATTAGGTTTATACGAAGTTGCTCCTGAAGATTTTGCACTTACTGAATTTGTGTGTGTTTCTAAACAGCCACACCAAAAAATTATAAGAGAAGGATTGGATTTATTACATAAAGAAATCGGATAAAATGAGTTTAAAAAATAAGCTACACCTTTTAAAGGAAAAATACAGTAACAAGAAGTTTGCTCCAGCATTCAATGCTTTTCACACCTTCTTGTACAGCCCAAATGAAACAACTCATTCAGGGGCTCATGTTCGTGTTGCAGATGATTTAAAAAGAACGATGAATACCGTAATCACATCCTTGATTCCTGTATTGATCTTTAGTTTCTTTAATGCTGGTTACCAACACTATTCAGCAATTAATGGTTTTCCATCAGACTTTAGTGTTCTTGAACACTTTTTAACCTTAGATAATTTCTTAGTAGGAATCGTGACTATTCTTCCACTGGTTGTTGTATCCTATGGAGTTGGATTGGGAGTTGAATTTTTATTTGCGGTTCTTAAAGGTCACGAGGTAGAAGAGGGTTATTTGGTTACTGGAATGTTAGTTCCTTTAATTATTCCAGTCGATACACCATTGTGGATGTTAGCGATCGCTGTAATTTTTGGAGTGGTGATTGGAAAAGAAGTATTTGGTGGTACAGGGATGAATATCCTAAACCCAGCACTTACCATTAGAGCATTCTTGTTCTTCTCATATCCTACATGGATGAGTGGTGATAAAGTATGGGTTCATGAGGCAGTTGAACGCGCTGGGACTGCAGATGCTATTTCTGGTGAAACTATTTTAGGATCTCTTGCACAGGGAGCAGAATATTCCTATTCAGTATCAGATATGTTCTTTGGATTTATCCCAGGATCAGTTGGTGAAACTTCAACCTTCTTAATTTTATTAGGAGGTTTGTTTTTAATCTTTACTAAGATTGGATCTTGGAGAATCATGCTAAGTGCTGTAATCGGAGCACTTGTAATGGGATTAATCTTTAACGGCGTTGTAGATGCAGGTTGGATTCACTCTAGCTCAAAATTCTATCACTTAATGAGCCTGCCTTACTGGCAACATTTGTTAGTTGGAGGATTGGCATTTGGTATTGTCTATATGGCAACTGATCCAGTAACTGCTGCTCAAACTGAAAAAGGTAAATGGTATTACGGATTCTTGATCGGATTTATTTCGGTGATGATTCGCGTATTTAACCCTGCTTATCCAGAAGGAGTATTCTTAGCGATTCTTCTTTTGAACGTTTTTGCACCTACTATTGATCACTATGTGGTTAGTGGAAATGTAAAGAGACGTTTAAAACGTACCAAAAAATCAATTGCTAACCTTGAAACTGTTTAACAATGGCAATTAATACAGATAAAAATTCATATACTTTTATTTTCGCAATTATCATGGTTGCGGTAGTAGGAGCCTTATTAGCTTTTGTGTCTTCTTCTTTAAGTGGAACCATCAGCGAAAACATACGATTAGAAAAACAACAAAACATCCTCTATGCGATGGGTGTTAACAATAACGATGAGGGAAGCGTTGAGTTTATATCAACTTCTGAAGTAGCTCAAGTTTTTAATCAGTATATCAAAAAACAATTAGTAATCGAAGGAGATCAAATTTCTGAAGACAACGAAGCATTCCTTATCGACTTAAAGAAAGAAGGAGAGCGTGCTAAAAATGGAGGAGAGCGTCGTTTACCTGTTTTTATTGGAGAAAAGGATGGTAAGACCTTCTACGTTATTCCAATGCTAGGAAAAGGACTTTGGGATGCTATTTGGGGATATGTTGCCTTAGATGACAAATTGGTGATTCAGGGAGCATACTTTGATCATAAGGGGGAAACTCCTGGTCTTGGAGCCAATATTAAACAGCGTTTCTTTATGGATGACTTTACTGGGGAATCTATCTTAAAAAACGATCAAATTGTCGGAGTTAAAGTATTAAAAGGAAACAACGATCCTTTAAACAATGACAAATTAGATAACGAAGTTGATGCACTTGCTGGAGCAACTATTACTGGTAATGGATTGTCGGCAATGCTTTCAGACAGCTTTAAGTTATACGAGAATTATTTAAACAGCATTTTAGTAAAATAAGATTATGGGATTACTATCTAAAAAAGATGCAGCCTTAATAAAGGATCCGTTATTTGACAATAACCCAATTACAATTCAGGTGTTGGGGATCTGTTCAGCGCTTGCCATCACAGCAGAATTAAAGGCATCTATCGTAATGGGATTGTCAGTACTCTTTGTTTTGGGAATGGGTAATGTGGTGATCTCACTTATGAGAAACATCATACCGTCAAAAATTAGAATTATTGTTCAATTGGTTGTTGTAGCGGCGCTTGTAATTATTGTGGATCAAGTTCTAAAAGCTTTTGCTTATGAGCTAAGTAAAACACTTTCAGTATTCGTTGGACTTATTATTACCAACTGTATTATCATGGGACGTTTTGAAGCTTTTGCTCTAGGTAACGGACCTTGGAAAGCCTTTTTAGACGGAATTGGAAATGCCGGAGGATATGCTATCATATTGGTGATCATTGGATTCTTTAGAGAACTCTTAGGATCTGGAACACTTTTAGGGTTCCAAGTATTAGGAGATCCAATCGCTAAAACAGGAGTATACGCTTTAGGATATGAGAACAACGGATTTATGTTATTATCTCCAATGGCTCTTATTGTAGTTGGACTTATTATTTGGGTTCAACGTTCTAGAAACACTAAACTTCAGGAATCTCACTAAGAAATAAATTATGGAACATTTAGAACTATTATTCAAGTCTATTTTTATTGACAATATGGTCTTTGCCACATTCTTAGGGATGTGTTCATATTTGGCTGTATCTAAAAAGGTGTCAACTGCTGTGGGATTAGGTGCCGCTGTAATCTTTGTGATGGCAGTAACCGTACCGATGAACTGGCTTTTAGATCAGTATTTATTAAGAGATGGAGCCCTTGCATGGTTAGGGCCAGAGTACGCTGATTACAACCTAGGCTTTTTATCATTCATCCTATTTATAGCAACCATCGCTACTATGGTACAATTAGTAGAGATTATTGTTGAGAAATTTGCTCCAGCACTCTATAACTCTTTAGGGATTTTCTTACCGCTAATAGCTGTAAACTGTGCTATTTTAGGTGGATCTCTATTTATGCAATCAAGAGAAATTCCTTCTTTAGCTTTAGCTTTTAATTACGGAATTAGTTCAGGTATAGGATGGTTTTTAGCGATTTTAGCAATTGCTGCTATTCGTGAAAAAATTCGTTATTCAAATGTACCTCCAGCTTTAAGAGGTCTTGGAATTACTTTTATCATCACAGGATTAATGGCCATTGGATTTATGAGTTTTGGTGGAATGTTAACCGGTGACAATCCAATTCCAGAAGCAGCTGTTGAAGAAACAGCTACTGTAGTAGAGGATAAAAAAGAAGATTTAAAAGAAGAGAAAGAATCAGATGCTATCTCTTACAATGATTTAAATAAATAAGCATGATTTTAGCGACAAGTACACTTACTACCATAGTTATTACAGTAGTTGCCTTTTTGGTATTGCTACTAGTATTGGTTTCTTTATTGTTGTTTACTAAAGAAAAATTATCTCCTTCAGGCCCTGTAACCATCACCATCAATGGTGAAAAAAAGGTAGAGGTTGCTTCAGGAGGATCACTTTTGTCAACTCTAGGTGGTCAAAAGATTTTCTTGCCTTCAGCTTGTGGAGGAGGAGGAACCTGTATTCAGTGTGAATGTCACGTTCACTCTGGTGGAGGGGAAGCGCTTCCAACTGAAACACCTCACTTTTCTAAAAGAGAACTCGTTGAGGGAGCTCGTTTAGCATGTCAAGTAAAGGTAAAACAGGATATGGATATCTCTATTCCTGAAGAAGTATTTGGAATTAAGAAGTGGCAAGGTAAAGTAGTTCGTAACTACAATGTAGCATCATTTATCAAGGAATTCGTAGTAGAAATCCCTGAAGATATGAACTACAAGGCTGGTGGATATATTCAAATTGAGATTCCTCAGTGTGAAATCAAATACTCTGATATCGATATTACAGCGCATCCAGAAGAGCACGAAACTCCAGATAAATTTAAAGCTGAATGGGATAAGTTTAACTTATGGCCTTTAGTGATGAAAAATCCTGAAACAGTAGAACGAGCTTATTCAATGGCTTCATATCCTGCAGAAGGAAGAGAGATTATGCTCAACGTTCGTATTGCTACTCCACCGTGGGATCGCAATAAAAACGGATGGATGGATGTGAATCCTGGAGTTGCATCCTCCTATATCTTCTCTCGTAAAGCTGGAGATCCTGTAACGATTTCTGGACCTTATGGTGAATTCTTTATCAACGAGTCAGAAGCAGAAATGCTTTACGTTGGTGGAGGAGCTGGTATGGCGCCAATGCGTTCACACTTATACCACCTTTTCAAAACCTTAAAAACGAATAGAAAAGTAACCTATTGGTACGGGGGACGTTCTAAGAGAGAATTGTTCTATATCGATCACTTTAGACAATTAGAAAATGAGTTCCCTAACTTTAAATTCTATTTAGCACTTTCAGAGCCAATGGAAGAAGATAATTGGAAAGTAAAGGAAGATATCGATAGCCCAGGGGATGGATTCGTAGGGTTCATTCACAATGTGGTAATCGATCAATACTTATCAAAACACGAGACACCAGAAGATATTGAATTGTATTTCTGTGGACCACCACTTATGAACAAAGCAGTTCAAAAAATGGGTGAAGACTTTGGTCTAGCTGATGAGAACATACGCTTCGACGATTTCGGAGGATAAAACAAGAGCCAGTAGTTTTCTACTGGCTTTTTTTTAGCTTTGCTTTATGAAAATACTGACAGAACAGGAATTGCATAATTTGGCGATGAATTATGTGGGCAAAGAGTTAGAAGCTCAGGGTTATGAGTTTATGGCCGTGAATTCTAAACTCAAGAAACACCCTCAATTTGTTTGTTTAAAGGATAAGCTATTGCATTTCATTTTAGTGGAAGCCATCTGCTATCCTAGAAATCCGCATATCATTAACAATGATCGAGCTGAGAAAATGAGAGATCACGCTAAAAAGTTTGAAGGGCATACTTATTATGCAGCAGTAGGGCTTCACAATACTGAAGATCCGAGTTTGCCAATTTATCTCAACCAACCCTATACGATTACTTATCCCGGTTTAAAAGAAATTAAATGAAAAGATTCCTTAACATACTTGCTTTAAGTTTTTTAGTTGTTTCATGTGGTTCAGATGTTCACATCAATAAATCTCAATTTAGAGGAGAGGCTTTTGGAACGACCTATTCGATTATCGTTACGGATACCAAATCAGTGGATTTACATTTTGAAATTGATTCAGTGATTCAGGTGGTTAATCAATCGCTTTCGACTTATATTCCGACTTCTGATATATCTAAAATCAATCAGGGAGATACTACTATTGTAGTTGATCATATGTTTAGAGATGTCTTTAACTTGTCCGATGAAATCTATCAAAAAACTTCAGGTTATTTTGATCCTACTGTTGGAATCTTCGTCAATGCATGGGGATTTGGTCCTGGAAAGCAAATCGATATGAATGATCACATCATCGATAGTTTGATGAATTACGTGGGTTATTCAAAGGTTAAGATGACTGATGATCTTCGAATTGTAAAAGAACATCCTTCTATCTATTTTGATTTTAACGCCATCGCAAAGGGTTATGCCATTGATCGACTAGGGGTGGCATTGGATCAAAGAGGTCTTGAGAATTACCTCATTGAAGTAGGAGGTGAGATTGTTACTAAGGGAATCAATACGGCATCAAATAAAAATTGGGTTGTTGGAATTGATGATCCACTTGCAGAAGATCGCTTGAATCCAATTCGCTTACTTCAACTCAAAGACAGAGCCTTGGCTTCTTCGGGTAATTATAGAAAGTTTCGTGTAGATCCTATTACAGGAGAGAAGTACGTACACACTATTAATGCGCTAACAGGCTATACTCAGAATTCAAAAGTATTGGCGGTAAGTGTTTTGGCTAATGATTGCGCCACAGCTGATGGATATGCAACTGCTTTTATGGCTATGGGTCTTGAAAAGACAAAAAAACTTATTGAAAGCGATGCTTCACTTGATGCCTTTGTAGTCTATTTAGATGAGACTGATCAAACAGCAATTTGGGCTTCTGAAGGCTTTAAATCGGCTTTCTTATCAAAGGAATAAGTTCTCCTTTAGCAAGTCTGTAACGATTGAGCTCTTCCTCGGAGAATTGTTTGGTGAAGTCAACCATCTCTACTTCAAATCCAGCTTTTTCTAGAAAAATTGGGTAATCTAAACCGTAAACTCTCAGATGGTCGTATTGACCAAAAATATTGGTTCGCTCTTTGGGATCGGTGATGGAATCATCCTCAAAGGTGTGTTCCCTATTGCGATCTTGAGGAATTTGAACAATAGCCCATCCACCGGGTTTAAGAACACGAAAGAGTTCTTTCATGGCTTTTTGGTGATCAGGGATGTGTTCTAATACGTGATTACATAGGATAACATCATAAGTGTTCTCATCAAATGGAAGATTGCAGATATCTGCTTTAACGTCCGCCAGAGGTGAGTTTAGGTCAGTTGTCGTATAATCGATATTCTTTAGCTTTTTAAATCGTTTAAAAAATGCTTGCTCTGGAGCAAAGTGAAGAAGCTTTAATTCTTTTGTAAAAAAGTCTGTTTCATTTTGGAGAAAGAGCCACAGTAATCGATGACGCTCCAATGAAAGAGTAGAAGGTGCTAGTACATTATTGCGTTGTGTTTGATATCCATAAGGGAGAAAGCTTCTAAAGCTCTTTCCATCAATAGGATCGGTATAGTTGCTTCCCTTGTAATAGAGTGCTAATAAAGGTCTTATTCCATAACTCAGCTTAATTAGTAGCGGTCTTGGAATACGATTTAAGAGCAGTTTAAATAAGGATTTGATCAAATCAATTACTTTTTTCTAAAGGGGTCTTCTTCATTTGAAGTAATCCCTAAAGCCTCGTAAATATAATCGAAAGTCGATAATAATTGAGGTTTTCCATCGACGATTGCCACATCGTGTTCAAAGTGTGCCGATGGTTTTTTATCTGCAGTTAGAATAGACCAACCATCGTTGAGTTGAATGATGCGTTGAGTACCCATATTGATCATTGGTTCAATAGCGACTACTTGTCCCTCTTGAAATTTCTTCCCTCTCCCGCGTTTACCGTAGTTTGGCATTTCAGGATCTTCGTGCATGGTTTTTCCTAGTCCGTGTCCAACGAGTTCGCGAACCACTCCATAACCGAAAGATTCTGTGTATTCTTGGATGGCATAACCAACATCACCAACGCGATTACCTAGTTTGAACTGTTCGATTCCTATATAAAGTGATTTTTTTGTGACTTCGAGAAGTTGTTTGACCTCTGGACTCACTTCACCTACTTCAAAAGTATAGGCATGATCCCCATAAAAACCATTTTTAAGTGCACCACAATCAATAGAGATGATATCACCTTCTACTAGTGGAGTGTTATTTGGAATCCCATGAACAACTTGTTCGTTAGGACTCATACACAGGGTATTTGGAAAGTCGTATAAACCTAAGAATCCAGGTTCAGCACCATGATCTCTTATGAAGCTTTCCGCCAGTGCATCGAGTTCTAAAGTCGTCACTCCTGGTTTTACTTCAGAAGCCAACATTCCTAAGGTTTTAGAAACAATTAATGCACTTTCACGCATTAATTCTATTTCTTCTGGAGTTTTTAAATGGATCATGAATTAACCGATTAGCGATTTTTGAGTCATCTCTGCAGGTTGTTCAACTCCTAAGATTTCAAGAATCGTTGGGGCTATATCACCTAAAACACCATCTTTTACTGGTTTTCTATCGGGATCAACTAAGATAAATGGCACAGGATTCGTCGTATGTGCTGTATTTGGTGATCCGTCAGGATTCACCATAGTATCACAGTTTCCGTGATCAGCAATCACAAGGGTGCTATATCCATGAGCTGAAGCAGTTTCAATAACGGCTTTTGCACACTGATCAACAGTTTCACAAGCTTTGATGGCTGCAGACATGATACCAGTATGACCAACCATATCAGGATTGGCAAAGTTTAAGCACACAAAATCAGCCTCTTCTTTTTCTAATTCAGGAATAATCGCATCTCTGATGTCAAAGGCACTCATTTCTGGTTGAAGGTCATAGGTGGCTACCTTTGGAGAAGGGCAGAGGATACGTTGTTCGCCCTGGTATGGTTCTTCTCTTCCTCCGTTAAAGAAAAAGGTTACGTGTGGGTACTTTTCTGTTTCAGCAATTCTAATTTGCTTTTTACCAGCATCAGCAATCACTTCTCCTAAAGTTCTTTTGATATTTTCTTTGTTGTAAACGACTTCGATTCCTTGAAAAGACTCATCATACATGGTCATCGTTACATAGTACAAGTCTAGCTTGTGCATATTTTGTTCGTGGAAATCTTCCTGAGAAAGTACCTGAGTCAATTCTCGACCACGATCGGTTCTAAAGTTAAAGAAAACAACGACATCGCCATCCTTGATTTTAGCGTTCTCTGAATCAATTCCCTTGGTATTGATGATTGGTTTTAAGAACTCATCAGTAACCTCTTCAGCATAGCTTTGTTTGATCGCTCCAATTACATCATCGGTTTGAGTTCCAATAGCATTGACTACAGTGTCATATGCGATTTTAACACGTTCCCAACGCTTATCTCTGTCCATAGCGTAATAACGACCTACTAGACTAGCTAGAGCAGCATTTTTACCTTGACAGTGTTCGATGATTTCTTCTGCAAATCCAAGTCCAGATTTAGGATCGACATCACGTCCATCGGTAAATGCGTGAATATACGACTGACCAATACCACTTTCATAAGCAGCATCGATTAATCCTTTTAAGTGTTTGATATGAGAGTGAACTCCACCGTCAGAAAGCAGTCCTAAAAAATGAACAGGTTTGTTATTTTCTTTAGCGTAAGCAAACGCTTTTTGTAAAACCGCTTCATCCTTTAAGGTTTTATTTTCTACAGCGAGATTAATCTTAACAAGGTCTTGATAAACAATCCTACCTGCACCTAAATTCATATGTCCCACTTCCGAGTTCCCCATTTGGCCTTCAGGTAAACCTACATGCATTCCATCTGTTCTAAGATTGGCATTGGCATATTTAGAGTATAGATCATCGATAAATGGTGTGTTAGCTTGTGCTATTGCAGAAATTTTTGGATCAGGAGACTTCCCCCATCCATCTAAGATCATTAAGATTGCTTTGTTATTCATAATGGTGAATTGTTTAAAGTACAAAAATACCACCAATTCGTTAGAAACCCATAGGTTGTGATGTTTTTTAACAAATTAATAAACGAAGATGGTTTTGATTCTCAAATGAGAATTTTACATCAGAATTTTATGCATAATATAATGTGGACCATGTGGTGTAATTTCAAACGCTGAACCTTGTTTTTCATATCCTAATTTTTCATAGAAAGGTACTGCTGTTGTTCTGGCGTTCATCCATATAAGACGAACCCCTCTTTGCATGAGCCACTGTTCTGCAAAAGAAAGCAGTAGCGCTCCATAGCCCTTTTTTTGATAGTCACTTAGTACGGCCATTCCTCTTAGTTGTAGGGATTTGTGTCCTGGGTAGGGTACATAGGGAGCAAAGAAATAACTGGAAACTGCTACGAGCTTGTCATCGACAAAGCCACCTAAGTGAATGCTTCCAACTCTAGAATCGCCATCCATTTTACAGGATTCAATTGGCATACCGCGTCTGAGTTCGGCATGGCGAACTGGATAAGTTTCTTCGGCTGTAATTTGTCGTATTTTCATTTTAGAAGGGGAGTTTATCAGTGTCAATGGGTTTTTGATCAGGTATAAATAGTTTTGCCTTATGAGGTCCTACTAGGGTAAATTGATCGCCGATTACTCGAATATAATCTCCCTCAGGGATTCCCACTACAGGGATCTTGTGAAAGTGTTGAAATTCTGCAATTCGTTCAATTCTACTCTCGCCATTGTGCTTTAATCCTTCGATGGGGTCCATATAATGAGCATTGATATTAAAAGGAACTGCAGCAGTCGTTTCAAAGGATTGAGGCATCACAATGGGCATATCATTGGTGGTGTTCATGGTCATTCCAGCAATATTGCTACCAGCACTACAACCTAAATACGGAATGCCCGATTCCATCGCTTGTCTTAGGGGTTTCATTAAATCTTGATCGTAAAGTTCTTTAACTAGTACAAAGGTATTACCCCCTCCAGTAAAGATTCCTTGAGCAGTTAACAGGGCCTTCTTTGGGTCTTGATATTCGTGAATCCCTTTGACAGCGATGCCAATTTTAGCAAATGACTGAGTTACATGTCTAGTGTAGTGATCCCAGCTAATTGCTCCAGGTCTAGCAAAAGGTATGAAACACAACTCTTGAACATCTTTAAAGAAGTCTTTGAGGTCATCAAGGAGGTATTCTAAATGTTTTTCACCGTATAAAGTACTAGTGGAAGCTAAAAGAAGGTTTTTCATAGAGACAAATTAACAAAAGTTTAGTGTTTTATTGCTAGCAAATTCTGCTGTTTTGAGTTTATTTTATCAATTGTAATTCGTAAATTTAAAGAACTAATTAAGACCCCCATGAAATTTAAAGCACTCTTTTTAAGTCTTTTCTTGTTTTCATCGATTCTTTTTGCTCAAGAGGTGGATCGAAAACCTATTATGGGTCAGGTGCTGTATCGATCTAGTAATGTGGTGGATGAACAGGTCATTAATACAACCACAGAGGACTTTACGATTACCGATGAAAATGGAAGATTTAGAATTGATGTAGCAGTAGGTGATGAGCTAGTGTTTATGGCGGTTAATTACGAATTAAAACACCTTGTAATTACTCAAGAAATCATCGATAACAATCGTATCGTTGTTGAGGTTAATGAGAAGGTGAACGTTCTCGATGAAGTGGTTATTTCTCCTGAAAACAGAGCGAAGTTTTTGGAACTCAAAAATGAAGAATTCAAACAATTCGTTTATGAAATTGACCGAGGAACGGAGGTGGAAAACATTGCTCAACCCATGTATTTAAGGGGGATGAAGAACGGAATTAATTTTGTGAATATTTTTAAGGCAATTTTTAAGGAAAACGCTGACAAGAATCGACCGAACTTCAAGCTTTCTGAGGTTTTAAGAGCGGTATACGACGATCAGTTCTTTGTCGATAATTTGTATTTGTCTGTGGATATGATTGATGATTTTTTGAGTTTTTGCGATGCTCAAACTCCCGAAAAGTCACTGATGTTAAAGAAAAATGAATTTGAACTTCTTCAGTTTTTAGTAGAGCAATCACAAGCCTACTTAAATCAAAACAATGAATAAAAAACTTTGGACGCTTCTTTTATTGTTGCACTGTATTCAACTCAGTGCTCAAGAATCAGACTTCAAGAAACTAAATGGAGTGCTCAGTTCATTGTCAGGTGAAGTTAGCGGAATTCACATTATTAATACAACTAGTCAATTAGCAACAATCAGTAATGCAAATGGGTATTTTAGTATCAGTTCAAAACTCAATGATACACTGATTATTAGAGGGGTTGGTTATCAAACGAAACAGCTGATCATCAACTCTGAGAATTACAATAAGTTTTCATTAGCAGTAGATTTAGAAGCAGAAGTAGTCGCATTAAATGAAGTAGTAGTGATGCCTTATAACTTATCAGGTGATTTGTTTGTGGATATGGAAGATATGCGTGCAGAAGATCAGGTCAGTGAGTTTACCCTGGGTTTACCCAACGCCGATGCTAGTCCGATGAGAAAATCACAGCGTATTTTACACGAGGCTACTACAGGTGGAGGAATATTGCCCCTAAATCCTATTTTAAATGGAATTAGCGGACGTACTAAAAAACTCAAAAAGATTGTGGAAGTTGATATGAGAAATCAACGAACACTTAAAGTGAGGCATTTTTACCCAGACTCGTTATTTGTCAACTATTTGAAGATTAAAAAAGAGAAAATTCAGGATTTTATGTACTATTGTGAAACTGATCCTGAGTTCAATCGTTATGCGCGATTACAAGATAAATTTAAACTTTGGGAGCTAATGAATAAGAAGAGTAAAATGTATAGAGAACTCAACAATTTAAACTGATATGAAACACTTAAAGATTTTTAAATGGGTATTGATCTCAACAGCAGTACTATTGATGTCATTTAGTGCTCTGCACAAGTTTTACCTCAGTGTTTCTGAAATCACTTATTCTGAATCCGATCAAAAACTGCGAATCGTCAGCAGAATTTTTATCGATGATTTAGATGCGGTACTCTTATCGCGATATGAAATCGATTCCAAGCTTACGACAGAGTTTGAAGATCAAATGGCACAATACTATGTGGAGAAGTATCTCAAAGCAAAATTACTGTTAAGAGTAAATGGAACTGTTTTAGAATACAATATCCTAGGACATAAGGTCGATAACGATCAATTAGTGTTCTTTATGGAAGCTGATTTTAAAGAACTTGAGAACATAAAATCCATTGAAGTGCAGAATGAAGTCTTGATGGATTTATTTGAAGAGCAACAAAACATCGTTCACCTACAATTAAAAGGGAAAAAGAAGAGTTTGATGCTCATTCGTGAAAGGTCATCAGGCCTGTTAAATTTTTAACAAAACCTTCTTTTAAAACGAATTAATTAACTATTTTCATCCAAAATTATAAACCCGAACTAATGAAACGACTTAACAAACTATTTTCACTTCTTTTTATCGGTGTTTCTATGGTAGTTACTGCCCAAGAAGAAGCTCCGAAAAGAGAGGGAGGACATGAGAATCAAAGTAAATTCAGACAGTTGTATCAAGAGTTTGCTTCGCCAAACACTTATAGATCTGCTTCTGGTGCTCCAGGTCCTGATTATTACCAACAACAGGCTAATTACAAAATGAATATTGTTCTCGATGACAAGAATGCGAGAATTGATGGAGAGGAAACGATTACCTATATCAATAATTCTCCTGATGCTTTAGAGTTTTTATGGTTACAACTCGATCAAAACGTTAGAGCTAAGGATTCTAAATCACCTCTTAGAGACGGTAGTGGTGTTCCATTGGCACAACAAGCTTCTGCTTTTGCTTCATCTTACCTAACGGAACCTTTTGACGGAGGATTTAATATTCTTTCAGTTACAGATGAGCGTGGAGCTCCTATGCGTCACACCATCAATCAAACCATGATGCGTATTGATCTCTACAAACCGTTGGCTTCTGGAGAATCGGTTAGTTTTAATATCAAGTGGTGGTATAATATTCCTGATCACACTGTTAATAGAGCGCGTTCTGGTTATGAGTACTTTGCAAAAGACGGTAACAGAGCCTATGTAATCGCTCAATTCTTTCCAAGAATGGCCGTTTACAGTGATGTAGAGGGGTGGCAAAACCATCAATTTTGGGGATCAGGTGAATTCGCATTAACCTTTGGAGACTACGAGGTAAGTATCACCGTGCCAGAAGACCATATTGTTGATGGAACTGGTGAACTTCAGAACAGAAAACAAGTATTTTCAAGAGAAATGATGAGTCGCTATGAACAGGCTAGCAAATCTTATTCTGAACCTGTTATGATTGTGACTCAAGCCGAAGTTGAGGCAAAAGAAGCGGCTCACACTTCAGACAATCCGCCTTCAAAAACAAAGACTTGGGAATTTAAGGCTCAAAATGTAAGAGATTTTGCGTTTGCATCTTCACGAAAATTCATCTGGGATATGATGGCTGTAAAAATTGGAAATAGAGATGTGATGGCTGTTTCCATGTACCCAAAAGAAGGAAACCCACTTTGGGAAGATTGGTCTACTAAGGTTGTAGCTTCAACTTTAAAATCCTATTCTAAATACACTTTTGACTATCCTTATCCTAAGGCGATTTCAGTTCACGCGAAGAATCAAGGTATGGAGTATCCAATGATATGCTGGAACTACGGACGTCCTAATGAAGATGGTACCTATTCGGATCGTACCAAGTACGGTATGATGAGTGTTATTATTCACGAGGTAGGACACAACTTTTTCCCGATGATTGTTAACTCAGACGAGCGTCAGTGGGGATGGATGGATGAAGGCTTGGATACCTTTATGCAGTATTTAGCAGAGCAAGATTTTGGTGAAACTTATCCAGAGATCATCGCTCCAAATGAAAAATATCCATCGAGAAGAGGAGACCCAGCTAAAATTGTTCCTTATATGAAAGGAGATCAAAGTTTTATTGCTCCAATTATGGCAAATCCAGAAAATGTTTATCAACTAGGTCCAAATGCCTATGCTAAGCCAGCAACAGCATTAAACATCCTTAGAGAAACAGTAATGGGTAGAGAGCTTTTTGACAAGGCCTTTAAAACCTATGCACAACGTTGGATGTTTAAGCATCCTTCACCTGAGGATTTCTTTAGAACAATGGAAGATGCTTCTGCAGTGGATTTAGATTACTTCTGGAGAGGATGGTTCTATACAACTGATTATGTTGATATAGGAGTGAAAGGTGTTAAGAAATACTATGTGAGTAATGAACCTACAAAGGCTATGAAAGAATACATGGCAGAGCGCAATCTTACCGAGGCAGATTTGCCACCTTTAGTGTATCTAGCTGAAGAAGGTTCAGAAGATTACAATGAGGCTCTTAAAGGTAAAGCTCCATCAGAAACTTCTCAAACGCTTAAAGAGTATATGATGGACAACATGACTGCTGAGGAAAGAGCTGCAGTTAAAGAGCCTAAGTTTTTCTATGAGATTACTTTTGAAAAACCAGGAGGAATTCCAATGCCTCTTATTGTTTCTTATACCTATGCAGATGGTACTACAGAAGATGTAACCTATCCTGCTGAAATTTGGAGAAAGAACGATCAGGAAGTAAAACGCGTGGTTTCATCTGATAAAGAAATCGTTGGAATTGTAGTGGATCCAAAAGCTGAAACTGCTGATATCGATACGACCAACAACAGTTGGCCAAAAGAAGAAATCAAGTCTGAATTCGACGAATTCAAAGAAAAGATGAAAGGATAATTTCTAGATTATATTTTTTAATGAAAGCGGTGCATATGCATCGCTTTCTTTTTATATTTGCCTTATGATGTTAAACAGTATTCTATTTATTTCTGGTGCAGAAATCTTCTTTATCATGTTCATTGTGGTCATGGTATTTGGTGCTGATAAAATTCCTGACATTGCAAGAGGTCTTGGAAAAGGGATGAGACAACTCAAAGATGCTTCTGAAGATATCAAAAGAGAAATCTATAAAAGTGCTGATAAACACGGTGTTGATGCCTCAGTAACCAAAGACATCAAAAAGGAAATAGACGAAGTTAAAGATGGTTTAGACGATTTAACAGGATCTATTAGAAGAAAATTCTAGAGGACTCTACTCATGGTTAACCCATCTCTAATGGGTAATAAAACCGTTTCAACTCTTGGATCAATTGCCAATTTCTTATTAAAATCCAACAAAGCTTTTGTCGTTTTATCTTTAGGACTTAAGGGTTCTACTACTTTTCCAGTCCAGAGTACATTATCTGAAAGTATCACTGTTCCTGGTTTTGACTTATTCAATACCGCTTCAAAATAAGCGTCGTATTGCTTTTTTTCAGCATCGATAAATACTAAATCAAACACCCTATCAAAATTGGGAATTAGTTCAACTGCATCTCCAATATACTGATGAATTTGATTTCGATAAGAACTTTTGTTAAAGTATTTATTTTGAATCGACTCCAGTTCTGGATTGACATCGATGGTGTGAAGTTCACCCTCTTTTTGAAGACCTTCTGCTAAACAAAGCGCAGAGTATCCTGTGTAAGTCCCAATTTCTAGAATGTACTTCGGATTGATGAGTTTCGAAAACAAACTGAGAACCCTTCCCTGAAAATGCCCGGTGATCATTCTGGGTTGAATTACCTTTAAATGTGTTTCTCGACTGAGTTCACTCAAGAGTTCTGGTTCCTTTTGGGAGTGCTCTACGATATAGGATTCAATGAGTTCAGGTAAAAAATGCATCTAGACAGTTTTATTGGTTTTAATCAGTAAATAACTACTGAGAATTAGTACAAAGATACAAGAGCTCAGTAAACCGTAAAAGCTGTATTCCAATCCAAATTGTTCAGCGGTAAGACCGAGAATAACAGGGCCTATTAAAAATCCGCTATATCCAAAACCCGCTACTATGGTCAGTGCTTTTGCAGCGTCTATTTTTGAGGTTCTTCCAGTGATTCTAAAGAGTTCAGGAACCATTACAGAGAATCCGAGTCCTATGAGTCCGAAACCTCCGATACTAATGTAAAGATCGTTTACAAGTACTAATGTATATCCAATACAGGCTACGAGTGCACCGAGAAGTAAAACGCGTACCGATCCTATTTTTTGACTGATGCCATCACCAAAAAAACGCCCTATGGTCATCGCGATAGAAAACCCTAAAAACCCAGCCCCAAAGAGTACTGTTGGAGCCATCGTAATATCTTTGAGATAAAGTCCGCTCCAATCTGCAATCGCACCCTCAGAACCCATAATTATGAATGAAATCAAACCTAATAACAATATGGTTTTAATGTAAGACCAATCAATTTTTTCTTTTGATTCGGCTTCTCCTGTAAGACTATTGTATTCTTTTGAAAGCCAAAAGTTGATACCAATTGACAAAAGCGTCGCTATAGAAATATGCAGGACAGGATTGTTTAAGCTTGTGATGGCAAAGGTTCCCAAACCTGAAAGAGCTCCTCCCAGACTAAAGAAGCCATGCATGGCAGACATGAGATTGATTTGATCTTTTTTTTCGATGATGGTCACTAAATTATTCATCGAAATATCGAGAATTCCTTGAACAACTCCCATTGCAAATAGTGCTATAAAAAGACCTGTAAGTGAATCGACTAAAAAGGGAAGCATATAGAGCAGTGGTAAGATTAAAACACTAAGTTTAGTCGCCCTACCGCTTCCTAAAATGGATATGATTTTAGGCACAAATCCCATGATGCTAAAAATTCCCAGTGCAAAGGCAAAAAGAGCTATTCCTAGCTCTGCCTTATTTAAGTCGAGTTGTTCTTTGATATAGGGAATGTAAATAGCCCAAGTTCCGTAGAGAATGTTCAGTGTCGTAAATACGTATGCTACTGAAAAATAGGTTCTGTTCTTTAGAATAGCTATAAGTGAATTCATAGTCGATTTTAACAATTGCAAATATAAACTTTAAGGATTAATTAGTGATTTTTATTATTAGCTAAAAGATTTTATAATAGTATATTTGAAATAGATAAAATATGTACCAATGAGTAAAGCAAAAGGAAAAATTCAAGAAAAAATAGATGAGAAATTACTCGAAGAGCGCAAGGTATTTCTCTGGGGGCAGGTAGATGATGATTCTGCAAAACACGTCATCGATCGACTATTGTATTTGGATTTAATCTCTCATGATGAAATTCAATTAATCATTAATTCTCCAGGAGGATATGTAACCTCAGGTTTTGCGATTTACGACACTCTAAAATCACTTAAGAGTCCTGTATCAACGGTATGTTCTGGTTTAGCAGCTTCTATGGCTTCCATCTTGTTGTCTGCAGGGAAGAAGGGAAGAAGATTTATAGAGCCTCATGCACAGGTGATGATTCATCAACCAAGCGGAGGAGCTAGAGGGCAGGCATCGAATATTGAAATTCAAGCCAGAGAAATTATCAAAACAAGAACGCTTAGCGCAGAAATTTTAGCAACTAACTGTAACCAAAATACAGATAAAGTTCTAAAAGATTTTGATAGAGACTATTGGATGAATGCTCAGGAGTCTATTGAATATGGAATTGTAGATGGAGTAAAAGAATAGATTTAAGCTCAATAAGATATCAACTAAAAAAAGCCTCTTAAAATCAATTAAGAGGCTTTTTTGTATTCCTGTTATTCGATTAAATCTTATCGAATAATTTGTGCATTTTTTCTTGCTCTTCTTCAGCTAATAGTGGGTCAACAAGAATTCTTCCTGAATGCTCATCAGTGATGATTTTCTTCCTAGAAGCGATTTCTACTTGAACCTGTGGCGGAATGGTGAAGAATGAACCTCCAGAAGCACCTCTTTCGATTGCTACTACTGCTAAACCATTTCTAGTTTTGGTTCTAATTCTTTGGTAAGCATTGATTAAACGTTCTTCGATTTTAGCTTGAAATTCTTCAGATTTCTTAAGAAGTTCAGCTTCTTCTTTTTCAGTTTCAGCTAAAATACTATTGAGTTCACTTTTTTTGTGACCTAAGTGCTCCTCTCTGTTAGAAAGACGTTCCTTAGCTTGTTCAATAGCTTCTTTTTTGTGCTCGATTTGAGCCTTAAACTCTTTGATGTTCTTTTCGGCTAATTCGATTTCTAATTCTTGGAATTCAATCTCTTTAGACAGCGAATTGTACTCTCTGTTGTTTCGTACGTTCTTTTGCTGCTCAGCATATTTCTTAATAGCAGCTTTTGAATCATCAATTAAATTCTTCTTGTTAGAAATCTCAACTTTAAGAGTTTCTAAATCAGAATTTAATTTATCCAATCTAGTTTTTAATCCTGCTACTTCGTCTTCAAGATCTTCAACTTCTAAAGGAAGTTCTCCGCGAACATTTCTGATTTCGTCAATTCTCGAATCGATAAGTTGCAAATCGTACAGTGATCTTAACTTTTCTTCAACTGTAACATCTTTATTTTTTGCCATATTTAGTAATACTTAACTGGATTAGTTAGGGTCTCTGATAGAGAGGGTGCAAAATTAGGAATTTTTTTTGTAAGATACTCAACTAAAAGGTTTTTTGTAAACTGTTCACTCTCAAAATGTCCAATATCTGCCAAAAGAATACTTCCTTCAGCTTTAAAATAGTCGTGATATTTAAGGTCTGCAGTCACAAAGGCATCTGCTCCAGCTCTTTTTGCGGCCTCAATTGCAAATGCTCCTGATCCTCCTAATACGGCTACTTTAGAAATCATTTTATCGGTATAGGCAGAGTGTTTAATCACTTCAATGCCGAATTTTCCTTTGAGTTTTGATAAGAACTGATGTTCATTTATCGGTTCTTCTAAGACTCCGATGCGCCCCATGCCAACTTCCCCGTGTGAATTGTCAAGAGTTACAATGTCATAAGCAACAGTTTCATAAGGGTGGGATTCGTTTAAGGCTTGGATCACTGAAGCTTCTTTATCAGCAGTAAACACTAATTGTAGTTGAACTTCTTCGACCTTTTCAGATTGATTGTGATTTCCAAGGGTAGGATTAGAACCTTCAAGAGGTGTAAACTCTCCTAGACCCAATGAGCTAAAGCTGCAGTTTTCATAATTTCCAATGGTCCCTGCACCAGCTTCGTATAGAGCTGACTTTACTCTTTCAACACTTTCTTTTGGAATATAAGTGCTCAATTTTTTGATCAAACCTGTTTTAGGAATCAACACCCTTACTTCTTTAAGTTTAAGTTTTTGAGCTATGGCAGCATTAACTCCTTCCTTAACATTATCTAAAGCTGTGTGCATACTGTAGATGGCAATATCGTGCTTAATTGCTTTAATAACAGTTTTAGTGACGTAGTTAGAGGGTGTAAGTTGTTTGATACCACCGAAAATAATGGGGTGAAAGCTTACGATGAGGTTGCAGTTCTTTTCAATAGCTTCATCGACAACAGATTCTAAGGTATCTAAAGTAACTAGGATCCCACTGACCTCCTCTTGGTAATTCCCAACTAAAAGTCCAACATTGTCAAAATCCTCTGCATAAGCTAAGGGAGCTAATTCTTCTAAGATCTGACATACTTCTTTTACAATCATGCTTACTTTTTTTAGGTATAACAAATATAATTATTATAATTTCGTCATATGAATCTAAGAACTGTATTATTATTTCCGCTGTCGCTTAAATATGCTTATGTAGTGTTTTTTCGCAATAAGTTTTATGATTGGGGAGTGTTTAAAAGTCACAGTTTTAAAACCCCAACAATCTGTGTGGGTAATATTTCTCTAGGAGGAACAGGAAAAACACCTATGATTGATTTATTGATCAATCATTATCAGAATAAGAAGGTTGTAGTACTCTCCAGAGGTTATGGAAGAAAAACAAAGGGGCTGATTCACGCTCATAGTAATTCGACAGCTTCAGAAATAGGAGATGAGCCCAAACAGCTTCTTAGTATGCACCCAGAAATTGAACTGGTGGTTTCAGAAGCTAGAGTAAAGGGGATGCAGTATATAGAATCTCAAATAAAGCCAGACTTAGTGCTCTTAGATGATGCTTTTCAACATCGAAGTCTTAAAGCGAAGGTCAATATTTTATTAACGACCTATTCAAAACCGTATTTTAAGGATTATTACCTTCCATTAGGAACTCTAAGAGATCATAGAATCAGTGTTAATAGAGCAGATATGCTTGTGGTTACAAAGGCACCTAAGCAGGTGTGTTTAACGGATAAAAGTGAATTTAAATCACAATTTACAACAACTAAACCGATTCATTTTGCACATTTAGAGTATGCGGAACAATGTATTGGAGAAGTGAATACGCTATCTGTTGAGGAGTTGAAAAATTCAAAAGTGAATTTGGTTACGGGGATTGCTAACCCTAAACCACTCTTGGATTATTTAACACAAAAAGGAATTGAGCTGTCTCATTATAAATATAAAGATCACCATCAATACACCAGTAAGGATGTAGAATGTTTTACTGAAAATTCAGATGTCATATTGACGACTCAAAAAGATTTTGTCAAACTAAAAGGAATGTGTGACTCCTTATATTATATAGGAATTCAACATCAGTTAGAACAAGAAGATTTGTTTTTTAATTCCCTTGATCAACTATTGAATTCTTAGGTCATGTGTTTTTGAGCCTTGTAGGAAGATCGTACTAAGGCAGAACTTTCTACATGTCTAAAGCCCATTTTTAATCCTATTTCCTCGTATTTTTTAAACTGCTCAGGGGTTATAAAATCAACTACAGGTAAATGTTTTTTTGATGGTTGTAAATACTGACCGATGGTCACAATATCTACCTTGGCATCTTTGAGATCTTTCATAGTTTCAATTACTTCCTCTTCAGTTTCACCAAGTCCTAACATGATACCAGATTTGGTTCGATTAATCCCCTGATCTTTTAAATAACGGAGAACTTCAAGAGAACGATCATACTGTGCTTGAATACGAACAGAGCGCGTCAATCTTCGAACGGTTTCCATATTGTGTGATACAACCTCTGGAGCAACTGAAACAATGCGATCTAGTTGTTTGTGGTTGCCTTGAAAATCTGGAATGAGAGTTTCTAGTGTCGTGTTGGGGTTGAGTCTTCTAATTGCTTGAACAGTTTCAGCCCAAATAATCGAACCTCCATCCTTTAAATCATCGCGATCTACAGAAGTAATTACTGCGTGCTTGATGTTCATGATCTTAATCGACTGAGCTACCTTTTCGGGCTCTTCCCAATCAACTTGATCGGGTCTTCCAGTCTTTACCCCGCAAAAACCACAAGAACGCGTACAAATATTTCCAAGAATCATAAAGGTGGCGGTGCCTTCACCCCAGCATTCACCCATATTCGGGCAAGAACCGGAGGTACATATGGTATGCAAATCGTATTTATCGACTAGTCCTCTTAGTTGAGTGTATTTCTTTCCAGTTGGAAGCTTAACGCGTAACCATTTAGGTTTACCAACTTTTTTAGGCTCTTCTTTTAGTGTAATCGTATCAGACATAATTGCTTTTTAATCGGTATCGTTTTCAGATTGTATGCTCTGAGCAAGTAATTTCTTTGCTCTTAAGAGTTTTACCTTTATAGAATTTAAAGGTTGATTGAGTTGATCAGCAATAGCAGCATATCTCATTTGTTGAAAATACCTCAAATTGATAATTTCTCTGTAATGAGGTTTTAATTGATTGATGTGTTTGAGTAAGTTGTCCAATTGCTGTTCTTTGATTAAATCATCTTCTGCACTTGGGGCTTCATCCACTACATTCTGTGCTACAAAGTCCTCTTCAATAGAATTGTTCGTCGGTACATTCTTGTGTTTTCTAAGAAGATCAATTCTAATGTTCTTAGAAATCGTAATGAGCCAAGTCTTAAAATTGTAATTAGAATCAAACTTATCAATATTATCGAAGGCTTTAGAAAAGGTTTCAATGCAAATATCTTCAGCGTCATTTTCATTCTTAAACTGATTCTGAAAATTAAACACATCCTTCCAGTAGATATCTAAAAGTGTGCTAAAAGCAAGTTGATCACCTTTTTTAGCAGCTTCGATGGTATGTTGAAGTTGATCTTCGCTCACTTAAGCCTCAGCCTTTCGTTCACATTGATGATCTGGAACTTTTCCACAGTAACCACAGGTAACTCCTTCTTTGTTTAAAAAAGGAGACTGACTCGCACAGGTTCCTGCAAACTTACCGTCCTTTTTTCCCCATATTTTGATTGCAATTCCTGCAAATGCTAAAGCTAAAATGCCAATTGTCAATAAGGCTAATTTCATAGTTGAAAAATTTGTACAAAATTACAAAAAAAGATTGGAATGAGTGTAGTGAAAAGGAGAGGTAAAATGAAAGGGTTATTTGATAATCCTAACCTCAGGTTCAAGAGTAATTCCAAACTGTTCTTGGACCTTATTGATGATTTCCATTGCAAATTCGTAGACTTCTTTTCCAGTAGCATTTCCATGATTTACTAGTACAAGTGCTTGCTTGTGATGGGAACCAACATTGCCTTTTATTTGACCTTTAAAACCAGCCTTTTCAATAAGCCATCCTGCAGCAAGTTTTACCTGATTGTTTTCTTGAACGTAATGAGGAATTTTTGGATAGGTCTTTTGTAGTGATTCTAACTGTAGTTGATCGATAATGGGATTCTTAAAAAAACTTCCTGAATTTCCCAGCTCTTTTGGATTGGGGAGTTTTTCAGATCTGATTTGAATAACGGCTTCAGACACATCTTTAATACTAGGGTTTTTAATGCCCTTTTCTTTTAGAACTGATTGAATAGCTCCATAATCAATATGGAGTTTGTGATTGTTCTTTTGAAGCTTATAAATCACCGAAGTGATGATGTAACGATTCTGGTATTTTGATTTAAATATAGAATCTCTATAGCCAAATTCACAGTCGCTATTTGATAGTGTTACTAATTCATTGGTAGTCTTATCGAGAACTTCGCAGGAGTAAAAACTAGCTCCTTGCTCTACTCCATAGGCTCCAATATTTTGAATAGGTGCAGATCCCACATAGCCAGGAATGAGCGAGAGATTTTCTAGCCCTCCGTAGTGGTTTTCAATACACCAAAGTACAAACTCATGCCATACTTCGCCAGCCATGGCTTTTACTAAAACTTCATCAGTGGTCTCACTGATAACTTCAATGCCTTTGAGCCCCATATGAATCACCATTCGATCCAAATCATTCATCAATAGAAGGTTGGATCCACCGCTTAAAATAAAGGGGTTTTTAGAGCGGTCTTGTGCAAGTGCTTCTTTAAGAGTGTCTATCGTTTGAACATAAAGGTAATTGGAAGCCTTTACATCAATTCCAAAACTATTGAATTCTTTTAACGATATGTTCTCTTTTAGGTTCACAAGGTTCTATAGGTTTCTAATCCTTTAGCTAAGATACGCATTGCTTCTCTAAGCTTGTTTTCTTCGAGGACATAGGCGATGCGAATTTGATTTCGACCCAGTCCATGAGTTGAATAGAAACCAGCAGCAGGGGCAACCATTACCGTTTTATTGTTGAGGTTAAAATGTTCTAACATCCACTGTGCAAAATGATCAGCATCATAGATTGGAAGCTCTACAACACAGTAAAACGCTCCGTTGGGAATACCCACCTTAATATCTGGTATCCTCTCTAATTCCTCGATGAGGATATTTCTTCTTTTTTCATATTCCTGTTGAATTTCTTCGTAGTAGGAATCTTCAATATCTAAAACAGATTCTGTTGCTAGTTGAGCATAAGAAGGGGGGGAGAGTCTGCATTGAGCAAACTTCATCGCTGTGTGAATCACCTCTTTGTTTTTAGAGACGATACACCCAACACGAGCTCCACACATAGAGTATCGTTTGGAAACAGAATCAATCAAAATCGCACATTTTTCACTTCCTTCAATACTTAGAATCGAGTGATGTTTGTGGCCGTTGTAAACAAATTCGCGATACACTTCATCAACGACTAAAAAGAGATCGTGTTCGTTTGCAAAGCCTACGAGTTCTTCTAATTCCTCTCTCGTATACAAATAACCTGTTGGATTGCCAGGATTGCAAATTAAAATAGCCTTAGTTTTGGGACGTAAAAAGCGCTCCAAATACTTGATGCTTGGCATTTTAAAGTTGTCATCAATCGAGGTAGTGATCGGTACCAAATTCACCAAGTTCAAGGTCGTATAACCGTAGTAATTGGCGTAAAAAGGTTCAGGAACCAAAAGTTCGTCTCCTGGATCAGCTATAGATCCAATCGTAAACGTTAGTGCTTCAGATCCTCCAGTGGTAATAATGATATCACTTGGTTCTAAATCAACTTGATGTTTTTTGTAATAATCAGCAAATTTTTGACGTAGGCTTACAGATCCTTCAGTCTTGCTGTAGGATAATACATCAATAGTATTGTTCTTTACAGCATCTAGTGCTACTTTAGGAGTTGGAATATCAGGTTGACCAATATTGAGGTGAATTACTTCTATCCCATTTTCTTTCGCACGATCAGCATAGGGTACTAATTTTCGAATCGGAGATTCGGGCATATGTGACCCTTTTGTAGATATTTTAGGCATAAATATGTTAATGGTTGATTTTACTCAACCCTTCCTTTGATAATTATTTTTTTTGTTTCTCCCGCATTTGAACTCACCCATGTAGTCTTAAAAAACGGTCCTACTCTGTTGGTGTCATACTTCACTTTGATCACTCCTTCTTTTCCAGGTAGAATAGGGTCTTTTGGCTTTTCAGGTACAGTACATCCACAACTCGATCTTACTCCAGTAATCACTAATGGGGCATCACCAGTGTTGGTAAAGGTGAATGCACGTGCACCGTCAGCGCCTTTTTTGATAATTCCATAGTCAATAGTATCCTTTTGAAATTCAATTTTGGCTTGTTGGGCATTAGCAGTAAAAGCCACAAGGGCAAATCCTATAAGTAAAATGAGTTTTTTCATAACCAAAGGTATTAATAATCAACGGCAAAGTTAACAAATTCAATAAGCTGAGCGATTTTTATAATTAGAAAATAGCGTTAAAAATCTTCAAGATTTAAAAAAAATGTGATGAATTTAAATAAATATTGCCGTGATCTTATTGTTAAACATCATTTTGGAGGGAAATTGTAGTTCATTTTTCTATTTTTGCAGCTATATAAATTAGCTATGAATATTCCATCGAAATACAACCCTCAAGAATCTGAACAGAAGTGGTACGATTACTGGATGAAAAACAATTATTTTCACTCCACACCAGATGAACGAACACCTTATACTATTGTAATTCCACCACCAAATGTTACGGGAGTCCTCCATATGGGGCATATGCTTAATAACACGATTCAAGATGTGCTAATTAGACGTGCGCGTTTAAAAGGACTCAATGCGTGTTGGGTACCTGGTACGGATCACGCATCTATTGCGACTGAGGCAAAGGTTGTAGCTCGATTAAAAGAACAAGGAATTGAAAAGTCCGACCTCACTCGTGATGAATTTTTAAAACACGCTTGGGAGTGGAAGGAAGAGTACGGAGGCGTAATTCTTGAACAACTCAAAAAGTTGGGATGTTCTTGTGATTGGGATCGCACCGCTTTTACAATGGATCAACATATGTCTGATTCGGTGATTGAAGTCTTTGTTGACTTGTTTAACAAGGGACAAATATACAGAGGATATCGAATGGTCAACTGGGACCCACAGGCACTTACAACGCTTTCAGATGAAGAGGTGATTTATGAAGAAAAGCAAGGTAATTTGTATTATGTTTCTTATCAAATAGTAGATTCTGATGAGACGATCACCATAGCTACTACAAGACCTGAGACTATATTGGGAGATACGGCAATCTGTATTCACCCAGATGATGAACGCTATTCAAAACTCAAAGGAAAGAAAGTAATCGTTCCTATTGCAAACCGAGAAATTCCAATCATTGAAGATGAATATGTCGATATGGAATTTGGAACTGGTTGTTTGAAAATTACACCTGCTCACGATATCAACGATTACGGAATAGGACAAAAACACCAATTAGAAACCATCGATATCTTTAATGCTAACGCGACTCTAAATAGTTTTGGTTTAGAGTTTGAAGGGATGGATCGTTTTGAGGCACGAAAGGCCGTAGCTCAAAGGCTCGAAGAATTGGGAGTTTTAATTAAGAAAGAGTCTCATATGCACAAGGTGGGAACCTCTGAACGCACCAAGGCAGTTATTGAGCCTAGGCTTTCTGATCAGTGGTTTTTAAAGATGGAAGACTTAGTAAAACCAGCTATAGATGCTGTGTTAAAAGATGAAGAAGTAAAACTCTTCCCTTCCAAATTTAACAATACCTATCGCAACTGGGTAGAGAATATTCGCGATTGGAATATCTCTAGACAACTCTGGTGGGGTCAACAGATACCGGCATACTATTACGGAGATGGACAAGATGATTTTGTGGTTGCTCAAACTGCTGAAAAGGCCTTAGAGCTCGCTAAAGCAAAATCCTCAAACAATGACTTAAAGGCTTCAGATCTCAGACAAGACGAAGATGTTCTCGATACCTGGTTTTCTTCTTGGCTTTGGCCGATGAGTGTATTCAATGGAATCCTCGATCCCGATAATGAAGAAATCAACTATTACTATCCAACCAATGATTTGGTAACAGGTCCAGATATTCTGTTCTTTTGGGTAATTCGCATGATCATTGCTGGATATGAATTTAAAGGAACAAAACCTTTTTCAAATGTGTATTTAACGGGTCTTGTTCGTGATTCCCAGCGAAGAAAAATGTCGAAGTCTCTCGGAAATTCACCAGATGCTTTAAAACTCATCGAGGATTACGGAGCAGATGGTGTAAGAGTTGGATTGCTGCTGAGTTCTGCAGCGGGTAATGATTTGATGTTTGATGAGAGTCTGTGTAACCAAGGAAAGAATTTTGCCAACAAGATTTGGAATGGATTTAGATTAGTTCAATCGTGGGATGTGAATGAAGAGCTTCCACAACCTAAGGCTGCAGCCTTAGCGATTGAGTGGTACCAATCAAAGTTTAATCAAACTTTAGAGCAGATAGAAGATCATTTTTCTAAATACAGAATATCAGATGCTTTAATGGCAACTTACAAACTCATATGGGATGATTATTCTTCTTGGTTATTAGAGCTGGTTAAACCAGAATATCAAAAGCCAATTGATCAAAAGACATATGAAGCTATTGTTAGGCTGTTAGAAGATAACTTAAAGATCTTACATCCATTTATGCCATTCTTGACAGAGGAGGTATGGCAATACATCAATGAGCGTACTAATGATCAAGCATTGATTGTTTCATCCTGGCCTAAGGCTGGTTCATTTGATCAAGATCTAATTGATTCATTTGAAAATGCTACAGAGATCATCTCTGGAATTAGAACTATTAGAAAAGAAAAAAATATTCCTAACAAAGACGCTCTTGAGTTATTTGTGATCGAAGGGGAAGCTGGATACGATGCAAGGTGGAATGCCGTACTAGAGAAAATGGGGAATTTGAGTTCTCTTCAAAGAACAGAATCTCCAATTGACGCAGCCTTAAGTTTTAGGGTGAAGTCAACAGAATTCTTTATTCCTATTGGTGATGCTATCGATATTGAGGCTGAATTAGAGAAAATTGAAAAGGAGCTATCGTATACAGAAGGATTTTTAAATTCTGTACGTAAGAAACTTTCTAATGAACGCTTTGTGTCGAATGCACCAGAGCAGGTTATAGCTATAGAACGCCAGAAGGAAGCTGATGCTCTTGCAAAGATTGAAACCCTAAAGCTAAGTATGTCTAATCTTAAAAAATAAGAAACTAAATCACAGAATTTCATATATTTAAGCAAATGAAATTCTTATGGCTTCTTATGCTCAGGCACTTTTAATTGCCATTCCTTTTTTTATCCTTCTCATGTTTGTTGAGATTGGGTATGGAATTCTAAAGAAACGTCAAACATATAGTGTTGTTGATACCATTACTTCATTGAGTTCTGGTATTACCAATTCTATTAAGAATCTACTCGGGCTTGGCTTAATTATACTCTCGTATCCCTATTTACTTGAAAAATTAGCACTTTTTCAACTGGATGATCAGTGGTGGGTTTGGGTAATAGCATTTGTTTTTATAGATTTTGCAGGTTATTGGAGTCATCGAATTAGTCATAGTATCAATCTTTTTTGGAACGATCATATCATACATCACTCAAGTGAAAACTACAATTTAGCCTGTGCACTCAGACAGCCTATATCAGACTTACTGCGTTATTACCCCTTATTGTTATTGCCAGCTGCACTAGTAGGGGTGCCACATGAAATCATTGCTTTTATAGCACCCATACATCTCTTTATGCAGTTTTGGTATCATACGGTTCATATAGGGAAGTTGGGCTTTTTAGAATACCTCATCATAACCCCTTCACAGCATCGTGTACACCATGCCATCAACGCTCCATATATCGATAAGAATTTAGGACAGATTTTCTCTCTATGGGATCGCATCTTTGGTACCTTTCAAGAGGAACTAGAAGATGAGGTTCCTCAATATGGAGTATTAAAACCTGTTCGAACTTGGAATCCGATACGTATCAATTTTTTACACTTATGGCAGCTTGCTAAAGATGCATACAGAGCGAAATCGTTCTGGGATAAGCTACGAATTTGGTTGATGCCTACAGGATGGAGACCTGCTGATGTGGCTAAAAAGTATCCATTAAGTCTTATTGAAGATGTATATGGATTTGAGCGATACGATACCCGTGCCTCTGTGAATTTTCAGATCTATGCTGTTTTTCAGATGCTATCTGTCTTGGGGCTTTTTTTATTGATGATAGCAGGTTTTGAAAACTTGAGTACTTCTGAGATACTACTCTTTAGTTTGTATATCGGTATTAGTATCTACGGTTATAGTGATTTACTAGATCTCAAATTCAGTGGATTCGTCATTGAATTAATACGAACAGGATTTGGTTTTTGGCTTCTGGGAAATTTAGAGCATTGGGAAGGACTCAACAATTTATTTGCTCCCTTTTATGCTGTATTAGTGGGGTATTTAGTAATGACACTTATAGGGACTATCTACGTGATTTCCATTGAATTTCCAAAGTCTAAGAGCGTTTTAGTCTAAATCCTCTTCTTTGTCGTTCGTGGTGGCGATAATTGATTTTGCACCTACTACTTTTTGGCCTAATTGAACAGCAACAAGGGCGTCCAATGGTAAAAAGATATCAATTCTTGATCCGAACTTTATAAATCCAGCATCAGCTCCCTGAATTGCTTTATCACCCACTTTAGCGTAGTTGACAATGCGTCTCGCGACAGCGCCCGCAATTTGTCTATATAATACTGCTCCAAACTTTGGAGTTTTGATTACTATAGTTGTACGCTCATTCTCAGTACTTGATTTTGGATGCCATGCAACTAGGTATTTACCTGGGTGGTATTTAGAGTATTCCACAACTCCACTACAAGCGTAACGAGTTACGTGAACGTTTAATGGAGACATAAAGATCGAGATCTGTTTTCTCTTTCCTTGAAAGTACTCTGGTTCTTCAACTTCTTCAATAACCACTACCTTACCGTCTACAGGTGCTAGGATGTGATTTAAATTAAATTGAACCTCTCGTTTTGGATTTCTGAAAAAGTAGAGGATAAGAGAAAATAATACGAGTACAACAAGCTGTAAAAACTTTGCTATATAAAAATAATCAGCTAAAAAATAATCAGCAGCTACAGCAATTGCAGCACAAATTAAAAAACTGACAATAATAATCTTAAACCCCTCTTTATGAAACATAATTACAAAGACTAATAAATAAATATACAAATGGTGCTGCAAAAATAAGCGAATCTAATCGATCTAGCATCCCTCCATGGCCAGGAAGTATCGCTCCACTGTCTTTAACATGTGCTGTTCTTTTAAATTTACTTTCGATAAGATCACCTAAGTTGCCAAAAACGACTACTATGATTCCAACTCCAAACCACTGTGTAAAACTGAGATAGGAATCAAAATCAGAATAATTAGAAACCTGAGAAACTCCATAAGCAGCTAGTAGTGCAAATAAGCCACCTCCAATGGCACCTTCAATAGTTTTTTTAGGAGAAACCGATTTGAATAGTGGTCTTTTTCCCAAGTATTTTCCAACTATAAAAGCAAATGAATCGTTAACCCAAACAATGATGAAAAATCCAGCAATGATAAATTCTACAAACCCTTCAGTTTGATATGGAGCTTTTCTAAGGAAGATAAAACCACCTCCAATATAAAATAGCGATATGATAAATCGCAGCACTTTATCAAATACAAAACTCTTGTTGGTCAATAAACGATACAGTAAAAACAAGTTGACCGCTAAAGTAATTGCTAAAAGAATGTTGACCGCAATGAGACTGTTTAAAAAATAGACATACAGCCACCAAAGTAAAAGATAAGCAAGGTAAATTGGATAATCTTTGATCTTGTTCATGCGATTGAGCTCGTATAAACATGCAAATCCAAATCCCATGAATAGAAAATCAAAAGCATCAGTGTTTAAAAACACTACCGCAAGTAAGAGGCCTACATACACAACCCCTGTAATGGCTCTTCTGAGTAAAACTCTCATTTTACAAATCTTCTAATAAAATTAGATAGAGGTTTTTAACGCTACTACCATAGGAGAGAAAGTCTTCTTTAGTTTCCTCTTCTGTTTTAAAATTTTTGAGGGTCGTGATATTGCCAGGGATACGCTCCTTGTAGATTCTTTTAATCTGTTTTAGGCCATCGGTGATGGAATCTAATAATTGACTAGTTGTAGCGTAAACAATTATGTGTTTAGGCAACTGATCTAATTTCATTTCACCTATTTGATTTTCAGAAATGAGTATAGAACCATTTTGAGCAATGAGGTATTCACAAGAAGTAAAAAGCACATCTGACTCTTTACAATTGTGAGTAAAACTGATGTTTTGAGCTTTACAAAAAGGACTTAAAGTCTTTGAGAATATGTAGAAGGGAGTATTTTGCCAACTGTTTTCATCGATGATGTCTGTAAGAGATTGACTCACTTCTTCATGAGAGATACAGTACAGAAATTTTCCGCCATTTTTAGTGAAATTAATGGTGAATTTTTCGTCTACGGGGACTTTGACTTCAGGCATAAAAGCACCACGCTGCTCCTGATGTTCATCAGACTCACCTTTGTTTTTTAGGCCAAATATTTTTTTAAATATACTCAAAGTCTATCCTTCAGTTTGAGGACTGTTCTCTTGATCTACCTCCTCGCTAGTTGTTTCAGTGATTTCAGTTTCAGTCGCTTCAGTTTTATTTTCAGCTTTAATTTCCTCTACAGTTTTAGGTGCTTCAAAAGGCCTTTTACCAAAAATTTCTTCTAAATCGTCCTTAAATATAACTTCTTTTTCCAATAATCGTTTCGCTAGAAGGCTTAATTTGTCCTTTTTCGCTTCGATAAGTTCGATCGCTCTTTGATATTGAGACTCGATTAGTTTAGAGATTTCTTGATCAATTAACTGAGCTGTTTCTTCACTGTAAGGTTTAGTGAAGCCATAGGCGTCTTGACCTGATGAATCGTAATAGGTTATGTTTCCAAGCTTGTCGTTTAGTCCGTAAACTGAGACCATCGCTCTTGCTTGTTTAGTGACTTTTTCTAAGTCGCTTAAAGCTCCTGTTGAGATCTTGTCAAAAATCACTTTTTCAGCTGCACGACCTCCAAGAGTAGCACACATTTCATCGAGCATTTGCTCGGTTCTTACAATTTGTCGTTCTTCAGGCAAGTACCATGCCGCACCTAGGGAGCGTCCTCTGGGAACGATCGTTACTTTTACAAGTGGTGCAGCGTGTTCTAAGAACCAACTTACCATAGCATGTCCTGCTTCGTGAAAGGCAATCGCCTCTTTTTCCGCAGGAGTTATGATTTTATTCTTCTTTTCAAGTCCACCGATGATACGATCTACGGCGTCTAAGAAGTCTTGTCTTCCAACTTTCTTTTTGTTTTTTCGAGCAGCAATCAAGGCTGCTTCGTTACAAATGTTTGCAATATCAGCACCAGAGAATCCAGGAGTTTGTCTTGCTAAAAAGTCAGTTTCGATACTGTCGTCAATCTTGATTGGCTTTAAATGAACTTCAAAGATCTCTTTGCGTTCGTTTAAATCAGGTAGATCCACATAGATTTGACGGTCAAAACGACCAGCTCTCATCAGGGCAGTATCCAAAACATCTGCACGGTTGGTTGCAGCTAATACAATCACATTCGTATTAGTTCCAAAACCATCCATTTCAGTCAGTAATTGGTTGAGCGTGTTTTCACGCTCATCGTTCGATCCGGTGATATTGTTTTTTCCTCTTGCTCTACCAATGGCATCAATCTCATCGATAAAGATGATGGCTGGAGATTTGTCTTTAGCTTGTTTGAACAAATCACGTACTCTAGAAGCACCAACTCCTACAAACATTTCAACAAAATCAGAACCAGATAATGAAAAGAAAGGCACCTTAGCTTCACCTGCTACAGCCTTTGCTAAGAGTGTTTTACCAGTTCCAGGAGGGCCTACTAATAATGCTCCTTTTGGGATTTTACCACCGAGAGAAGTGTATTTTTTAGGATTTTTAAGGAATTCTACGATTTCTTCCACCTCTTCTTTGGCACCTTCTAAACCGGCAACATCTTTAAACGATGTTCTGGTATCCGTCTTTTCGTCAAAGAGTTTTGCCTTTGATTTACCAATATTGAAGATTTGACCGCCACCGCCGCCACCGCCGCCAGCCATACGTCTCATGATAAAGATCCACACGACAATCAATAAGGCAAAAGGCAATATGGTAAGAATTAGGTCTCCAAATACATTGGATTCCACCTCAAAAGTTACCTCAGTTTCTAAATTGTTTTCTTGAATGACTTCATTGATAGCGTTTTCAAAGTTTTGTAAATCACCAAAATTCAATTCATATGCAGGAGTGAGGTTAGATGGTACAAATACAGAACCATCTCTTCCTTTGGAGTGAATTTCTTTTTCAAAAGCCTCTTCATTTAAGTAGACTTTTGCTTGTTTAATATTGCTTACAATAACAACTTTAGAGACATCTCCATCTTTCAAAAAACGTTGTAACTCGTATGTTGAAGTCTTTTGAACGTTAGAAAATGCATCGTTTCCAAATATTTGTAATCCCAATAGACCAACTACAACAATAGTATAGATCCACCAAATATTAAATTTTGGTTTTTTATTAATAGGTTTTTTATTAGTGCTCATAGATGTTTTTTAAAGATTAAGCCTGACTTATGTGTGTGACTTTTGCGTCCCCCCATAGGCTTTCGATATCGTAGTACTCTCTGGTTGCTTTTTGAAAAACGTGTACGACTACATTGACGTAATCTAAGAGTACCCATTCTCCGTTTTCAGAACCTTCAACGTGCCAGGGCTTATCTTTAAGGGTTTTGCTTACGATTTTTTGTATAGAGTTAACAATGGCGTTTACATGAGTGTTAGAGGTACCATTGCAGATAATAAAATAGTCACAAACAGTATTTTCAATCCCTCTTAAATCTAGGAGATTAATCTCCAATCCTTTAACTTCTTCAATACCTGAGATGATTGTTGTTATTAAATCATCAATCTTGATTTTTCCTTTTTGCATTAAAAAATTTTAATTTTTACAAAGTTATTATTTTTTCACGTACTTAGCTACCCAATTTAACATAAGATTAAAGCTATTTGAGCATTGAAAGCGAAAGAAATCTATATCTCAGAAACTCCATCGACCAATACGCTCGTCAAATCGTATCTACAAGAAGGAGTTTTAAAGGATTTTACCTTAGTAGTTACTGATCATCAAACTCAGGGTAGAGGACAAATGGGATCCAATTGGATCTCTGAAAAGGACAAAAATATAGCCTGTAGTCTCTACAAAGAGTTCAAGGGAGTGTCAATCGAACGTCAATTTATTATCAGTATGATTGTTTCCCTTTCTCTTATCGAAGCCTTTGAAGAATTGAAGGTTCCTCAAATCGCAGTCAAATGGCCTAATGATATCTACTCGGGAACTAAGAAAATAGCAGGAGTCCTTATTGAAACAACTATGAGTGGAAAAGAGATTTCATCTGCAATTATCGGTATTGGTATCAATGTCAATCAAACAAATTTCAAAGAACTGCCTCTAGCCAGTTCCCTGATTAAGATACTAGGAAAACCTACGGATCGATCCTTTATAATGCATTTAATACTAGAAAAATTTACCAAGTGGTACCATCAATTGGATAAGGGATATGATTTTGTGAAATCAGCTTACGAATCCAGATTATACCGCAAAGACAAGGTGTCTCTTTTTAAAGGTGATTCCATAGGAGTTGCTAATGGAATCATCAAAGGAATCAATCAAAAGGGTCAACTTCTAATTGATGTTGAAAATAAAGGAGTCGTAAACTTTAATCTTAAAGAAGTTCAACTTCTCAGCTCAAATTAGACTGTAATTGCTCGATTAAACTATTTAAGAATTTGCTTAATGGAGCTTTTACCATCATGGCCATCATGGCGTTAAATTCACCTTCAAAATGCAATTGAACTTCGGTGTTGGAATCTGAGATTTCATCGATCACCGCTTTTAGTTTAAAAGGCAGTTTATCTGAAGCTGCACCCAATACAAGTTCTGAATAGGGAGTTTGCTCTTTTTTTTCGAGCACAATTTCTGGCATTCCCTTAAGTGCAAACAAAAATCGATTTTCATTGAGTAGTTCGAACTTATCGGTATTCTCAGGCATGAGTTTTTCAAAGTTCTCTAGATTAGAGATATATTCAAAAACTTCTTGACCTGATTTATTAAGTGATACTTTAGGGCTTTCTAAATTCATTTATTGATTCCAAGTACTAGGACTTAGCCTCCATTGTTTAAGGGTTTGTAAATGATCAGAATCGATGTATTTTGATGTGATTGCTTGCTCGATGAGATGATCGTAATCACTCAAGGTGTGTAGCGAGAGATTTTGTTCTTTAAAGTTCTCATCAGCAGCACTAAATCCATAGGTGAAGATGGCAATCATTCCTAGTAGCTGTGCATTAGAGTCCCTAAGAGCTTCAGCCGCTTTAAGTGAACTTTTTCCAGTCGAGATCAAATCTTCAACGATGACAACTTTTTTATTGTCGTCGAGTTGGCCTTCTATTTGATTTTTTCTTCCATGCGATTTTGCTTCAGGTCGAACATAGACAAAAGGTAAATCCAAATATTGAGCAACGAGCATACCAATACCGATGGCTCCAGTAGCGACACCAGCGATGACTTCAACCTGTGGATAAAGTTCTTTGATTTGCTGTGCCATCGATTTAGAGAGCTGATTTCTAACAGATGGATGTGAAAGTACTATTCTATTGTCACAATAGATAGGAGATTTCCAGCCAGAAGCCCAAGTAAATGGATTTTCAGGTTTCAATTTAATTGCATTAATTTGCACTAAGAGCTCGGCTGTTTTTGCTGCGGTTTCTTTACTTAAAATCATAGTGCAAATGTATAAAGTTTTTGTCAATGAATCTCCATTGATTCTTACAAATAAACTATCTGAAATAGGATCGAACTCATATTTTCCTTTAAATAAGGAATCGATATTAGAGGCTGTTAAAAAACTTCGTAAAAACAAATTAGACAAAGCGTTTATATATCACCCAAATCACGAGGAATTGCTCAACAAATTTTCTAAGATTATCAAAAAAGAAATGGCTGCAGGGGGCGTGGTTACAAATAAAAAGGGGAAAGTCTTATTTATTTTTAGAAATGAAAAGTGGGATTTGCCTAAAGGTAAGTTAGATCCAGGTGAATCTATCGAGGCTTGTGCGTTAAGAGAGGTGGAAGAGGAGACTGGTGTTAAAGATTTAATCTTGGAAAACTCCTTACAAACAACCTATCACATTTTTAAACGCGATGACAAATACCGACTTAAAGAAGTGCATTGGTTTGCTATGAGAACAGACTACGAGGGACCCTTAGTTGGACAGGTCGAAGAGGGAATTGAAAAAGTGAAGTGGAAAGGTCCTAATAAAATTAAAAAAGCACTAGAGAACTCTTATACAAACATTAGATTACTCTTTGAGGAATAAAACAATAGGATTTTTATTGTGCCTTTAATTTCAAGACAGCTTCAGGAACTAACTTGGAGATATCACCATTGTATTTAGCAATTTCTCTAACAATAGAAGAACTTATGAACGATTTTCCTGATGTAGTCAATAAGAACACCGTATCGATATCGCTCAATGCTCTATTGGTATTAGCAATTGCTTTTTCAAATTCAAAGTCAGCAGGATTTCTAAGACCTCTAACCAAATAACTAGCATTAACAGATTTGCAAAAATCTACTGTTAATCCACTGTAGGAGGTTACTTCAATCTTAGTTTCACCCTCAAAAGTCCTTTCAATCGCAGTAATTCGATCATCTAAGGAATACATCGATTTTTTTTCAGAGTTGACACCAATGGCGATAATTAGTTTTTCAAATAATGGAAGTGCTCTCTGTATAATGTCTACATGACCAAGAGTGAGTGGATCAAAAGATCCCGGAAAGACTGCAGTATTCGAACTCATAGTGTAAATATACGATTAGTGTAATTCATTTTCAATTGCAGAGCTAAAAAGTTGACTAAGAGAAATGCCTTCTTCTCTAGCTTGCATGGGTAATAAGCTCTCAGATGTCATTCCTGGAGTAGTGTTGACTTCCAGTAAGTAAGGCTCATCTCCTTGAAATATAAATTCAGACCTACTAAAACCTTTCAGTTTTAATACATCGTAAATTTTCTTGGCTGTAGCTCTTAGATTTTTTAGTTGGGCATCACTGATGCGTGCAGGGGTAATCTCATGTGATTTACCCTCGTATTTAGCAGCATAGTCAAAAAAATCATTTTCAGTGGTTATTTCTGTTGCTGGCAATACTTTGGTTTCTCCTTGGTAGGTTATGACTCCGATCGAGACTTCAATTCCGTCCAAATGGGATTCAATGATAATTTCATCGTCCTCTTTAAATGAAGATTCGATCGCTTTTGGAAGCTCATCTTCTTTATAAACTTTTGAAATTCCAAAGCTAGAACCTGATTTGTTTGCTTTTACAAAACAAGGAAGCCCTACCTTTTCTACAATTGCTTTGGTGTCGATATGGTCCCCTTTATTGAGGTAATAGGATGCTGCAGATTGAATACCATAAGGCTTTAAGACACTCAACAAATCTCTTTTGTTATATGTCAGTGCTGATTGGTAAAAATCACAAGCTGTTTGAGGCAAACCGATGAGTTTAAAATAAGCTTGCATCAACCCATCTTCACCAGGTGATCCGTGAATTGCATTAAAGACACAATCAAATGTAATTTTTGTGCCCTTGAGTTCTATTGAGAAATCAGATTTATTTACCTCGTATTTTTCCTTGTTTTCATCCTCGTGATACCAAGAATCCTTGGTGATGATAATTTTATAAGGATGGTATTTTTTAGGGTCTAAATGTTCCATAACAACTGAACCACTAATCATCGATATACCGTACTCGGAGGTAAATCCTCCCATAATCACAGCGATATTTTTCATAAGTCTTCTTAAACTAGTATATCAAAGATAAGCAAGCTTTTGTAATTCTACTAGTTCTCGATGATTTGAGTTCATTACAATGAACTTATTGTTATATTTGCCCCATGGGAACATTTAAAGATTTTCTTAAGAGCAAAGTGTTTTTTAAACAGTTATTTGGAGCTCTAGTGATTAGTGTGGTAGCAGTGTTGCTGTTGATGCAAATTTTGCGAATGATTACCAGGCATGACAAGAGTATTACTGTACCAAATCTGATAGGTATGGAACTTGATGAAGCCTCGGATTTAATCGCTGATCAAAAGCTCAGTATGAAAGTGATGGATTCTTCGAAATACGATCCCAACTATCCAAAATATGCCATATTGGATCAGTCGCCAAAGGCACTAAAAGAAGTAAAAGCCAAAAGAAAAATTTACGTAAGTATCAATCCATCTGGATATGCATCGGTTTCCATACCTGATATTATTCAAATCACCAAACGAAATGCCATTTCAAAACTCAATGCGGTAGGACTTCAGATCGATACCATAACCTATATTCCAGCTCTTGGAAAAGATATGGTTTATGGTATTAAATTTAAGGGAGACTCCATAGCTGTTGGAGCACAGCTTCCTAGAATGTCAAAAATTGAATTGATTTGTGGTGATGGAACTAGAATCAAGGTTGAAGATTTAGATGAATTAGAAGAGGAGTTATAATGGAGCAACAAGGACCTGATTTAGACGATTTACACGAACACTATAATTTTACAGCCTCGAAAGGACAAGAACCTCTTAGAGTAGATAAATTTTTGATGAATTTTATTGAACACGCAACGCGTAATAAAATTCAACAAGCGGCCAAGGATGGTTGTATCTGGGTAAATGATCAGCCAGTAAAATCAAATTACAAGGTCAAAGCAAATGATCAAGTACGTGTGATGCTTTCACATCCACCACATGAATCCCTTTTAGTAGCAGAAGCTATTCCTCTTGAAATCGTCTATGAAGACCAGGAGCTCATGGTGGTCAATAAACCTGCTGGAATGGTAGTGCATCCTGGTCACGGTAATTACTCTGGGACACTTATAAATGGATTGTTACACCATATCGAAGGCTTGCCTTTAAATTCAGATGAACGCCCCGGCCTGGTTCATCGAATTGACAAAGACACCTCAGGTTTATTAGTCGTTGCCAAAACAGAATACGCTATGGCTCATCTTTCGAAACAATTTGCGGATAAAACTTCGAAAAGAGAATACATCGCTTTGGTATGGGGATTGGTGGAGGAAGAAAGTGGTACCATTGAAGGTCATATCGGAAGACATTTAAAAAACAGATTGTTAATGGATGTTTTTGTAGATGGTGCCTATGGTAAGGAAGCCATCACTCATTATAAAGTTTTAGAGCGATTGAGTTATGTTACTTTGGTGTCTTGCCAATTAGAAACGGGTAGAACCCATCAGATTAGAGCACATTTTAAACACATAGGACATCCGTTGTTTAACGATGAGCGTTATGGTGGAGATCAGATTTTGAAAGGAACCACCTTTACAAAATACAAACAGTTTGTAGACAATGCTTTTAAGATACTACCAAGACAGGCTTTACATGCCAAAACACTCGGTTTTGTTCATCCAAAAACAGGAGAATTTATGAGTTTTGACTCTGAAATTCCAGAAGATATGAAAGCTTGTATTGACAAGTGGAGGTCCTATGCTGCTAATTCCAGCTCTGTATAGAACGATTCTATGACGCCATAGAAAGATTCAGTGGTAATTGATTTGATAGGCATTCTTTTGTTTCTATTTTTGATTTAAATTATTGTTATGAAAGTCATTATTTCTCCAGCTAAGTCACTCGATTTTGATACGAGTCTTCCAACAGAAGACTATTCGATGCCTTTATTTCTAGACAAGGCGAGTAATATAAACGAAGTATTAAAAAAGAAAACTCCAAAACAAATATCAAAGCTCATGGGGATTTCTAACAATCTTGCTGAGCTCAACTGGGAGCGAAATCAAGCTTTTGAAAAGCCGTTTACACCCCAAAATGCAAGACCTGCAATTTTCACTTTTAGTGGTGATGTATACCAGGGTCTGGATGCTTTTAACCTGAATAAAAATCAATTGGATTACTTGCAAAAAACCACTTATATATTGTCAGGGCAATACGGTATGTTAAGACCTTTGGATTTGATGCAGGCATATCGATTAGAAATGGGTACGAGTTTGAGAATAGGAAGTTCTAAAAATTTATATGACTATTGGAAAAAGAACTTGACAGCTTTTTTAGAAACTCAATTTTCAAATGAAGATATACTTGTAAATCTAGCTTCTAACGAATATTCTAAGGCAATAGATTTAAAAAAATTAACTGCAAAGGTATACAGTCCAGTTTTTAAAGATTGGAAAAATGACCAATTAAAAGTCATTAGCTTCTTTGCGAAGAAAGCTAGAGGCATGATGCTGCGTTATATGGCAGAAAATAATATTAACACAGCGGCAGATTTATTAGGATTCGATGCAGAGGGATATCACTATAGTGTAGAACATACCAAAAGTGAATTCGAGCCTGTATTTGTTCGATAGCTGATTGTTTTAAAAATTACTTAAACTTTGCATTTGTTTTAAAAATATACTGAATGTTTGAAATATAACAATATGTGATTTAAACAAATAATTTTAATATCCATCCCTCTAGTTAATTCTCTTGTTATGCCTTAAATTTGCAAATAAGAGAAAAATACGATAATTCGTTAATTTAAAATCTATTTAGAAGGTGAAGATCAATAAAGTATTAGTTGCCAACAGAGGTGAAATAGCCATTAGAATTTTTAGAGCATGTGTTGAAATAGGAGTGAAGACCGTCGGTGTTTTTACGTATGAAGATCGCTATTCCCTTCACAGATACAAAGCAGATGAAGCTTATCAAATAGGATCTGATACAGAGCCTTTAAAGCCTTATTTGGATATGGATGAAATCATCCGAGTTGCTTTAAAATCTGGTGTTCAAGCAATTCATCCAGGATATGGATTTTTATCTGAAAACGCTGCATTTGCTCAAAAATGTGCTGATAATGGAATCATTTTTGTAGGTCCAAAAGTTTCTGTTCTCAAAGCTCTTGGTGATAAAATTATGGCCAAGGAAGTTGCTGAAAAACACAATATTCCTATCATTAGATCTTCACAAAAGGATTTAGATTCTCTTGAAATAGCTTTAGAAGAAGCACAAAATATTGGGTATCCTTTGATGTTAAAAGCTGCTTCTGGAGGTGGAGGTAGAGGAATGCGTGTGATTCGTACAGAGGAAGAACTTATTAAAGCTTATCCAGAATCGAGAAGGGAATCACTCAACGCTTTTGGAGATGATACGGTCTTTTTAGAAAAGTTTGTTGAAAATCCAAAGCATATTGAAATTCAAATCGTAGCCGATACTCACGGCAATATGGTTCATCTTTACGAACGCGATTGCTCTGTTCAAAGAAGATATCAAAAGGTAATCGAGTACGCTCCATCACTGGGCTTACCTCAAGAAACCAAAGATAGCCTTTATCAATATGCCATTGATATCTGTAAGGCAGTTGATTATAACAACATCGGAACAGTTGAATTTTTAGTGGATGACGATGGATCGATTTACTTTATTGAAGTGAATCCTAGAATTCAAGTAGAGCACACCGTAACTGAGATGATTACGAATATCGACTTGGTTAAAACGCAATTGTTTATCGCTGGAGGTTATAAGTTATCAGATGAGCAAATTAAAATACCATCTCAAGAATCAGTAACCGTAACAGGATATGCTCTTCAGTGTAGAGTAACCACTGAAAATCCAGCTAACGATTTCAAACCAGATTACGGAGTTGTGACGACTTATCGATCAGCTTCTGGTTTGGGTATTCGTCTGGATGCAGGAAGTATCTATCAAGGAGTGTCTATTTCTCCTTTCTTTGATTCCATGCTGGTAAAGGTATCTGCAATTAGTAGAACCTTAGACGGATCTTGTCGCAAGATGCGTAGAGCGCTTTCCGAATTTAGAATTCGAGGAGTAGAGACTAATATGGCCTTTTTGGACAATATTTTAGCCCATGAGACTTTTATTTCTGGAAAGACTACAGTTAACTTCATCAAAGAAACTCCTGAACTCTTTAATATTAGAGAGACTAAGAACAGAGCTAATAAATTATTGGCTTATTTAGGTGAAACTATTGTCAATGGAAATCCAGATGTAAAGAAAATAGAACCAAATAAGGTTTTTTCAAAGCCTGTAATTCCTTCTATTCCTAAGGGAGATTTTCCAAAGGGAACAAAAGATTTATTGACCGAACTCGGTCCTGAAAAATTTGCCCAGTGGTTGAAAAATGAAAAGAAAATTCATTTTACGGATACCACCATGCGTGATGCACATCAATCACTATTAGCAACTCGAATGAGAACGATTGATATGATGGCTGTTGCTGAAAGTTACGCAAAAACACATCCTGAGATATTTTCAATGGAGGTATGGGGAGGAGCTACCTTTGATGTTTGTCTCCGATTCTTACAAGAGAATCCATGGGAACGATTAGCACTTCTAAGAAAAGCGATGCCAAATGTACTTTTACAAATGTTACTGCGAGGCTCAAACGGAGTAGGCTATAAAGCTTATCCAGATAACCTTATTGAAAAGTTTGTTGAACAATCTTGGGAAACAGGTATCGATGTCTTTAGAATATTTGATTCTCTTAACTGGATGGAATCCATTGCTCCTGCGATTGAACACGTTCGCAATAGAACGCAGGGAATTGCAGAAGGTACCATTTGTTACACAGGTGATATTTTAGACCCAAGTAAGACAAAATACACTCTAGACTACTATATTCAACTCGCTAAAGATGTTGAAAATGCTGGAGCGCACATCTTAGGAGTGAAAGATATGGCTGGCTTATTAAAACCTTATGCCGCTTATGAATTAATCTCTGCATTAAAATCGGAAGTATCCATTCCAATTCACTTACACACTCATGATACTTCATCTACTCAAGCAGCGATGTATATCAAAGCTATTGAAGCAGGAGTAGATGTTATCGATGTGGCTCAAGGTGGATTGTCAGGATTGACTTCACAGCCTAACTTTAACTCCATGGTAGAGCTTTTAAAATTTAATGAGAGAGAAAACCCAATCGATTCAGATTCTCTTGCACGTTATTCCGACTATTGGGAAACGGTACGTCAGTACTATTACGGATTTGAATCTGGTTTGAAAGCTGGAACAGGAGAAGTATACAAGCATGAAATACCTGGAGGTCAATATTCCAACCTTAAAGGACAAGCAATCGCTCTTGGATTGGAAGATAAGTTTCCAGAAGTGACCAAGATGTACGGTAAAGTGAACCAACTCTTTGGAGATATTGTAAAAGTGACACCAAGTTCAAAGGTGGTTGGAGATATGGCTCAGTTCTTAATCTCGAACAACTACACCCCAGAGGATGTTTTAAAACGCGGTGAAACGATGGACTTTCCTGATTCGGTGATCAGTTTCTTTAAAGGAGATTTAGGTCAACCAGTTGGAGGATTTCCTAAAGATGTACAAGCTAAAGTCTTGAAGGATTTAAAGCCGTATACTGAACGACCTAATGCTCATCTTGAGCCAATTGATTTTAAGGTAGAGTTTAAGAAGTTCAAACGCAAATTCGCTACGGGAATGGGTAGGTCATTAGAAATGACAGACTTCTTATCGTACAAGCTTTATCCAAAGGTTTTTGAAAATGCTTATCAACTACATCTCAAATACGGAAATGTACTCAATTTGCCTACGAAAAACTTCTTCTATGGAATGGATATCGGAGAAGAAATTATGGTCAAATTAGATGAAGGCGTTTACATCCTTATTAAATTGATGTTGAAGTCCGAACCTGATGTTCAAGGTAATGTGACTATTTACTTCAAACTCAATGGACAATTGAGAACCATTCAAGTAAAAGATAAATCTGTCAAAGTTGATAAGAGTGAAAATATCAAAGCAGATGCAAGTGATGAAAAACAGATTGGAGCTCCATTACAAGGATTGTTGTCTTCAGTACTCGTAAAAAGAGGTGAAGCGGTTAAGAAAAATCAACCTTTGTTTATCATCGAAGCGATGAAGATGGAAACTACCGTTACTTCAAATGCAGAAGGGGTGGTTAAATCGATTCAACTCAAAGGAGGTGATTTAGTAAATCCTGATGATTTAGTATTGACCTTAGAATAGGTTTTATTTCCACATTAAAAATTTGTACTTTCATCTTTTAAATACACAAAGAGATGAAAGTACTTTTTTCGTTTATAGCCCTATTAATTGGCATGAATAGTTTAGCGCAATCTAAGCGACCAATTGACAGAGACATTTTCAAAAAACAAATTAGAGAATCTATTGCAGAGCTAGCTGATTTTGTAGCGATCCCCAATGATGCGAATAACCATGCTGATATCAATCGCAACATCTATTGGCTCACCGATAAATTTGTTAAAAGAGGATTTAACACAACAGTACTTCCAACATCTGGAGAGAATTTATTTTTTGCTGCACTTCCCATGAAGGAAGACAAAGAGACATTGCTGATCTATATGCATTTTGATGGACAGGCAGTTGACAAAAGCAAATGGGATCAGGCAGATCCTTTCAAAATGGTTCTTAAAGTACCGAAAGAACAAGGATGGAAAGAACGAGATTTAGAAGCCTTAAATGAAAATTTGAATTACGATTGGAGGCTTTTTGGTAGATCCACTTCAGACGATAAGGGTCCCATTGTCATGCTTCTAAACGCTATTGATCTGCTCCAACAGCAAGAAATAGAGCTAGCTTACAATATTAAAGTGCTTCTCGACAGTGAAGAAGAGAAGTCTTCAGCTCCCCTTACAGCAGCACTGAGTACCTATAGTGAACTTTTTGAAGCCGATTATCTCATTATAGGTGATGGACCTATGCATGCCTCCTTAAATCCAACTATAGTCTATGGATGTAGAGGTATTACCACTATGACTTTGACAACTTATGGGCCTAAATTGGCTCAGCATTCTGGACATTTTGGAAACTATGCTCCCAATCCATCCTACGCACTAGCTCATTTATTAGCGTCTTTTAAGGATACCTCTGGTAAAGTTCTTGTTGACGGTTATTACGACGGTATAGCGATAGATGATGCTACTGCAACTGTATTGAAAGCGGTTCCTGATAAGGAAACCGATCTCTTAGATCGATTGGTGGTTCAAAATTCAGAGAAAGTAGGGGCTTACTATCAAGAGTCACTTCAATATCCTTCTTTGAACATTAGAGGGATGGCCTCTGCCTGGGTTGGAGCTAACGCTCGAACAATTGTTCCAGCATCTGCAACTGCAGAATTAGATTTGAGATTGGTAGTTGAAAGTGACGGGGATCGATTAAAAAAACTAGTTAGACAACATATACAAAAGCAAGGATACCACATTGTCGACAAGGATCCAACAGATCAGGAACGCAAATCCTATTCCAATCTCATAAAAGTTGAAGAAGGAGGAGTCATGGATGCCTTTCGCACCGATATCAATCATCCTTTTGGAAACCATTTGGTGAATCTTATGAAGCAAACCTTCGATGAGCAGGTAGTTCAAATTAGAACAATGGGAGGAACCGTTCCAATTGCTCCTTTTGTCAATCAGATGAAATTACCAGCCTTTATTCTGCCAACTGTCAATGCGGACAACAATCAGCATGCTCCTAATGAGAATTTGAGAATAGGTCAAATCGATTACGGAATACGCTTGTTTTACGCCCTCTTTAGTCAGAATTAAGAACGGATTCCTTTGATGAAATTTGGAATTCCATCAATTCCATTCTCTGTAATGGAATTTATAAAGGCAGTTCCTATAATTGCTCCAGAAGTGTATTTGGTGGCTTGATTAAAAGTCTCGTTGTCCTTTATTCCAAAACCAACAATCAGTGGGTTTTTAAGATTCATTTCAGAAATACGCTTAAAATACGCTTCTTGATCAGCTCCAAAGCCTGATTGACTTCCTGTAACAGATGCGGTGCTTACTAAATAGATAAAGGCATTGGAAGCATTGTCAATGGCACGGATTCGCTCATCAGATGTTTGTGGGGTAATCAAGAAAATATTGGATAAATGATATTTCTCAAAAATAGCTTGATAATGCTCTTGGTATTCTTCCAAAGGGAGATCTGGTAAAATCAAACCATCAATACCAATCTCCATACATTTTTTACAGAATGCCTCAACTCCATATTGCATCACTGGATTAAAATATCCCATGATAATAAGAGGAATGGAAACCTCATTTCTGATGTCTTTTAATTGCTCGAAGAGTACTTCTGAACTCATTCCGTTATGCAATGCCTTTGTGGAGCTTTCTTGAATTACAGGTCCATCAGCTAGAGGATCTGAAAAGGGTAGGCCTATTTCTAAAAGATCAACGCCTTGCTCTTCTAAGGTTTTGATAATTGTACTCGTATCTGCTTTTTTGGGATAACCTGCTGTAAAATAGATAGAAAGTATATTCTTTTTAGAATCAAATAAGTGTTTTATTCGGTTCATTGGTTTGCTTTTAAAAGTTAAAATATTCGATATAGTTACCTAAATCTTTGTCTCCTCTTCCTGATAAATTAATAACGACTACTTCATCTTTAGAAAAGGTTCTGTGATCTAAAGCTGCTAAAGCATGAGAAGTTTCAATGGCAGGTATAATTCCTTCCAATTTACAGAGCTCTAATCCTGCTTGCATAGCCTGGTCATCTGTGGCCGATATGAACTCAGCTCTTTTAGAACGGTATAAATTAGCGTGCATTGGTCCAACTCCAGGGTAATCGAGTCCTGCTGAAATAGAGTAGGGCTCAGTAATTTGTCCATCTTTTGATTGCATTAGCAGCGTTTTTGAACCGTGAATAATTCCTTCTTTACCTAGTACTGAGGTAGCAGCACTTTCTCCAGAGTAAATTCCCTTGCCTGCTGCTTCTACAGCGATAATATTGACTTCTGGTCGATCTAAATAATGGTAGTAAGCACCTGCAGCATTGGATCCTCCTCCAACACAGGCTATAACGTGATCAGGGTAATCTCGACCTTCCTTTTCTAAGAGTTGTGTCTTAATTTCAGCAGAGATCACCGATTGAAAACGAGCCACCATATCTGGATATGGATGAGGTCCTACCACTGATCCAATGATATAATGAGTGTCTATTGGATTGTTGATCCAATCTCGAATGGCTTCATTGGTTGCATCTTTGAGGGTTTTGGAACCTGATTTTGCCGCTCTTACTTCAGCTCCTAACATCTTCATACGAGCTACATTGGGTGCCTGTCTTTTAATGTCAATTTCCCCCATATAAACAATACATTGCATCCCCATAAGTGCACATACGGTAGCTGTAGCTACTCCGTGTTGTCCAGCTCCTGTCTCAGCGATGATTCTATGTTTTCCCAATCTTTTAGCTAAGAGAATTTGACCAATGGTATTGTTGACCTTATGAGCTCCTGTATGGCAGAGATCTTCTCTTTTGAGATAAATCTTGGTGTTGTATTTTTCAGAGAGACGTTTTGCATAATACAAAGGGGTCGGTCTTCCTACGTAGTCCTTGAGAAGTTGATCGAATTCTTTCTTAAAAGAATCTTCACTGGTAATTTCTACATAAACTTTTCTCAATTCCTCAACATTGGGATAGAGCATTTCAGGGATGTAGGCACCACCAAAATCTCCGTAATATCCTTTTTCGTTTACTTGATAACTCATTCTTCTATAGTTTTAACTATGATTGATATAATCTAGTTTTAAATCGTTTTAATTGTTTAATGTCTTTTAATGCTGGGCTGATCTCAAATTTTGAGTTGATATCAATTGCAACACATTTTTCAGAGGCCTTATTATTAAAAAATAGTTTCAAATCCTCTAGATGAGATTCGCTAATTCCTCCGCTTAAAAAGTAGGGGGTATCTAAATCGTAGTTAGAAAGAAGCTCCCATGAAAAAGTCTTACCAGTTCCCCCTGGAAGTTCCCCTTTAGTGTCGAATAGAAAATAATCGCAACTATTCTCGTATGCTTGGAGTGGTTTAAAATCAAATAAATCTCCAACTGAAAAAGCCTTGATGATTTTTATAGTTAATTTTTTTTCTAAAAACAAGTCTTTGAGCTTTGTGCAAAATTCAACTGATTCATTGCCGTGAAGTTGTACTCCACTGAGATGGTAATTGATGGCCTTTTCCAATATAAGTTCAATTCTTTCGTTTACAAACACTCCAATAAGTTGAACGCTTGGATCCACTTCTATCAATGTGTTTGGATCTACATAACGCTTGGAAGGTTCCCAAAAGATAAGTCCCATATAGTTGGGTCTCAGCTCATAGAGTTCCTTTATGTTCTGAGAATTTCTCATCCCACAAACTTTGAGCTGTATGTCTTTTAGTCGCTTCATCTTATAACTGGTTTACAAATTCAGATGCAGCCACTCCTGGCTCATTTGTTTTCATAAAGTTTTCACCTATTAAAAATCCTTGATAACCGTAAGTTTTCAATTCTTTAATCGTCACTACATCACTGATACCACTTTCAGATACTTTGATAAAATCATCCGGTATTTGAGTGGACAGATCCTTGGAGATCTGTGTTGAAACTTCGAAAGTTTTAAGGTTTCTGTTATTAACACCAATAAGATTCAATGAAGGCATGATGGATTTTTGAAGCTCTTCTAAATTGTGTACTTCTAAGAGTACTTCGAGCCCTAGTGTATGTGCTAATTTAGAAAAAGAGGTAATTTCTTCTCTAGTGAGAACTGCTGCTATGAGCAGTATAAAATCTGCACCGTAAGCTTTAGCTTCGATAATTTGATAGGGATCAACAGTAAAGTCTTTGCGAAGCAAAGGTAAATCGACAGTGGCTCTAGCCATTTGTAGGTCTTCTAATCCCCCTCCAAAATAGTGAAGATCTGTAAGTACAGACATGGCACTGACTCCAGCATCCTGATATCCTTTAGCAACTTCCCAAACTTTGTGGTTGTTGTTGATGACTGATTTTGAAGGAGATCTTCTCTTGTGTTCTGCGATGATACCTGAACCAGCGTTGATTCGATCGCTTACCGAAATACAATCGCGTTCAAAAAGAGCCATCGTCTCTAAATGATGTTGAGGAACCAGTTGCTTTTTTAAAGCTACTTCCTTTTTTTTATCGATTACAATTTGCTCTAAAATATCCATTAGTTTAACTCTTGTAATTTTTTGAATACAGCAAGGGCGTTACCGCTTTCAATACTTTCTCTCGCCTGTTGGTAGGCTTCTTTTATGTCGATGTTTTTAACGGTCTTTATGGCTAATGCAGCATTGGCACATACTACTTGTTTTTGAGCTTCAGAGGATTGATTTTCAAGAACACTTAAAAATATTTTAGCAGCATTTTCGATCGTATTTCCTCCTGCGATTTGACTCATTTGTAAAGGTTTTAAATCAAAGTCGCTTGCACTGATCATTCTTTCATCTCCTCTGCTGATAATTTTTGCATCTGAAGTGAGTGAAATTTCATCATAACCATCGAGAGCGTGAACGATACTAAAGTTTTTATCTGTTTTTTGGTAGAGGTAGCTGTACAATCGAGCCAATTCTAAGTTAAATACACCGACCATTTGATTGGGAGGAAAGGCAGGATTAACCATTGGGCCTAACATATTGAAAAAGGTTTTGACACCTAATTCTCTTCTTATGGGTGCCACATTTTTCATGGCTGGATGAAATAGGGGAGCGTGTAAAACACAGATTCCTGCTTGGTCGATCGCTCTTTCTAAATAGTCCTTATCATTGCTGAATTTTATGCCTAAATGCTCTAAAACATTGGAAGATCCACAGCTAGATGATACCCCGTAATTTCCGTGTTTGGCTACTTTCACTCCAGCACCAGCTGTTACAAAAGAGGCAAGTGTTGAAATATTAAAGGTGTCTTTTCCGTCTCCTCCAGTTCCACATAAATCAATGGGGTTATACATAGATAAATCCACGTTAAGACATAGTTCTAGTAGTGCATCTCTAAATCCTTCGAGCTCTTCAACAGCTACAGAACGCATCATATAGACCGTTAAAAAAGATGCAATTTGACTCGTGTTGTAAGAGCCATTAGCGATATGAATCAGAATTTCTTTTGCTTCTGATTTGGAAAGTGTTTGATGCTGAATCAATCTATTTAATACCTCTTTCATCTTAATTTTTTAACCAATTATCTAAAAGTATTTTGCCCTGAGGAGTTAGCACTGATTCAGGATGAAACTGAACAGAACAAATATTGTATTTTTTGTGTCTTATCGCCATAATTTGACCATTCTCATCAGTTGATATAATGTCAAAGGCAGAAGTGTCTGAGTTTTCATCAATGACCCATGAGTGGTATCTACCAACTTGAATAGGATCTTCTAGTCCTTTAAAAAGAGGGTCGCTATTGTCTATCGACACCTTTGTGGCAACTCCGTGATAGACCTGGTCTAAATTCTTTAATTCTGCGCCGTAAACTTCTCCTATGGCCTGTTGACCTAGACAAACACCGAACATTTTTTTGGTAGGACCAAAACGCTTGATGATTTCTTTAAGTAATCCTGCTTCATCTGGAATACCAGGACCTGGAGACAGTACGATCATATTATATGCTTCGATATCATCTAGATTGATCTTGTCGTTTCTAACTACATCGACTTCAACGCCTAATTCCTCGAAGTAATGAACGAGATTATAGGTGAAGCTGTCGTAATTATCTATGAGTAATAACTCTTTCATTATATTGCCTGTGCTATTTCTAAGGCCTTGTGAAGGGCTCCTAATTTATTATAGGTTTCTTGGTTTTCACTTTCTGCTGAGGAAGCAGCTACGATTCCAGCTCCAGCTTGGAAATACAATCGATGATTCTTACTTAGGAAGGTTCGAATCATGATGGCGTGGTTGAAATTTCCACTAAAATCCATAAATCCTATGGCACCTCCGTAATAGCCTCTAGGAGTTGGTTCATACTTTTCGATGAGTTCCATTGCCATATGCTTTGGTGCACCACTTAGGGTTCCAGCTGGAAAGGTGTCAGCGACAACTTCCATTGTTGATACTGACTCTTTAATTTGAGCAGTAACCTTAGACACTAGGTGAATGACGTGAGAAAAGTACTGTACTTCTCTGTAAGTTTCTACTTCTACTGATTTACCATGTCTGCTCAAGTCATTTCTAGCTAAATCGACAAGCATCACATGCTCTGCATTTTCTTTTTGATCTGCTGCCAACTTTTTAGCTAATTCAGCATCTTGTTCATCGTTTCCTGTGCGTTTAAATGTTCCAGCAATAGGATGAATTTCAGCCTTTTTATCTTTTACGATCAGCTGAGCTTCAGGAGAGGAACCAAAGAGTTTGAAGTTTCCGTAATCAAAGTAGAATAAGTAAGGAGAGGGGTTTACTGTTCTGAGTGCTCTGTAAACATTAAACTCATCACCGCTAAAGCTTTGTTCAAATCTTCGAGAGAGTACTAATTGGAAAACATCTCCTCGTTGACAGTGTTGTTTAGCAGTTTCAACTAATCTTTTAAAATCCTCATCTGAAATATTGGTAATGGCATCTCCTTCTTTTGAAAAATCATAAGTCGGATAATTTTTGCTCTTTAGCAGAAGCTCAATTTCTGCAATGTTATTTTCTGATTCAAAACAATGAGCAAACAAATAGGCCTCATTGTTAAAATGATTGATCGCAATGATATTTTGGTATACGGCGTAGTAAAGGTCTGGGATCTGAGTCGCATCTTCCGTTTTTGAGATCTCTATATCTTCAAAATAACGAACCGCATCGTAATTCATATAACCAAAGAGTCCTTGATTGATGAATTTAAAATCTTCATTGTTTGTTGAAAATTTCATAGAAAACTCAGAAATCAATCCAGGAACATCACTTGTGTGATCGAGTTCGATTTGCATTTTTGATCCATCTGGGAGGTTTTCGATATACTGGTTGTTCTCTACCAATACTGAAGCAATCGGATTAAAACACACATAGGAAAAGCTGTTGTCATTGGCGTGATAATCACTACTCTCCAATAAAATACTATTGGGATAATGGTCTCTTACCTTTAAATAGACACTTACAGGCGTAATGGTGTCAGCGATTATTTTCTTGTGATGTGACTGTAAATTATAAGTCATAAAAGATTGTTATTTTAATTAAGAAAGGCCTGTCGTGATGACAAGCCTTTACAGTATTTTGATACTCAATAGGGACTAGCTCACAACCTTAAGATTGAGAGTTCCACCACCATTTTGTATTAGTATAATTTTTATTCACGTTTCAAAGATAACAATCCTAATTTAAAACACCAATAAAAATTAGAATTCTAAATCAACAACTAAATCAAACTCGTCGTAAATCGCTTTATCTCCTAAATTGTCAAAGAAACTTCCAGATCCGTACTTAATATCGTACTGTGCTCTGTCAATTTTTAGAGTAGCATTAGCTTTATTTCCATAAACAGCTAAAGTGAAGTTAATTGGATTAGTGATTCCTTTGATTGTTAAATCAGCAGTAACGTCATAAGAGTTTTTGCTGCTCGCTTTAACGTTGGTAAACACTAATGAAGCAGTAGGGTGTGATTCAACACCAAAAAAGTCATCCGACTTTAAGTGTCCATCTAATTTTTCTTTCCACTCTCCTTCGAGATCAGTTGAGGTTAAACTTGTCATGTCAACCACAAAAGATCCACCTGTAAGAGTGTCTCCACTAAAAATCAAATTTCCTTCTGAAAGATTAATAGTTCCGTAATGAGAACCAGTTACTTTGTAACCTTTCCACTCAACGGTAGAAGTTTTTACTGATTTTGATTCTTGAGCCAATGCTCCTAAAGTAAATAATGCAGTTAAAGCAATAGATAAAATTGTTTTTTTCATGTTTAATTAAATTTATTTAAAAGTGTATTAAGTGTTTGGATGTCTACATCCGATAGTTCATCGAGTATTTTAGAATGCGTCTGTTCGACTACCATATCCATTTGTTGAAGTTGAGATGCTCCGAGGTCTGTGATGAGTATTTCCATCTTTCTTCGATTTTCTGGACAGATATTTCTTGTAACAAAACGCTTGTTGACAAGTTTATCTACAAGACGAGTGGTATTGCTCATTTTGCTCACCATTCGTTCATTGATATCTTTCATCGCTATTGCAACTCCTTTTTGACCTCTTAAAATTCGTAGTACATTGAATTGTTCAATAGAGACATCGTAAGCTTTTAATGCTTTGTTGAGTTGATCGTTAATTGAATTACAGATCAAAGATAGATGGATAATTGTCCTTTGTTTAGGAGCTAGATTTACAGTTGATTTAATTTTTTCTTCAACATTCATGTATATAAAACATTTGTAGGTACAAATATATAAAAAATATTTTATACTACAACTGCTTTTCACTTAATTAAAAAGAGTGTAATTTTGAGAATCTAGAACTAACACTATGTCAAATTTATCACAAGAAGCTTGGGCTTCACAATTAGCTCAAGACAAAAATGCCGTTGTAATTGATGTGAGGACCGCATCAGAACTAGAAGAAACAGGATATATTCCTGGAATGATCCATATGGATATTTATGAAGGTCAAGAATTTATCAATAAACTAGATCAATTAGATAAGTCGAAAAATTACTACGTCTACTGTAGATCGGGTCAGCGTTCAGGACAAGCCTGTGCTATCATGAATTCAAAAGGATTTGAAAATGCTTTCAACCTTATTGGAGGAATGTTGGAATGGGAAGGAGATCGAGAAGAATTAAAATAATTATAATTAAAATGAGATCTTATTTCTACGAATTCATCTATTTTCTTCAAAAACACGGTTTTCACGTGAGTAGGAGGATAGCTGACCGTTTGGGAATAAGAGCTCGATCTGTAAGATTGTCATTTGTGTACCTGTCTTTCGCTACGCTTGGATTTGGTTTTGCTTTTTACCTTTTTATGGGTTTTGTATTAAAAATTAAAGACTTGCTATACACCAAACGAACTTCGGTTTTTGATCTCTAAAAATGAATTTTTTTAAATCTAGATTTAATATTTCTATTGTTTTACTACTTATTATTTTAATAGTAGGGGTGATAGGGTATCGTTTGATAGCTGATTTTAGTTGGGTGGATTCTCTCTATATGACTGTGATTACGATATCTACTGTTGGATTTAGAGAAGTCAATCCTCTTGATGATCAAACCAAAATATTTACAATCTTTTTAATTATTACTAGTATTGTAATTATTGCATTTTTCGCTAGAACTGTAGTAGAGTATTTATTGAGTAGAAATTCAATTGAAGCATTAAAATTAAGAGCCATGAAAAAAAAGATTGAAAAGATGAATGGTCATGTGATTGTTTGTGGGCTAGGAAGAAATGGATCACAAGCTGCTGAACGACTCATTACTTACAAAAAAGAATTCGTAGTCATCGAAAACAATCAAGAAAAGATCGACAAGTATAACTCTATAGATGTAAACAACGTAATTGTGCTTAAGGGTGATGCTGGTGATGACAAAGTTTTGTTGGAAGCGGGAATTAAACATGCTAAATATTTAATAGCGGCATTACCTGATGACGCCTCCAATTTATTTTTAGTGCTCAGCGCTCGTCAATTAAATCCTGATTTATTTATCATAGCAAGAGCTGAACAATATACGACCTGTTCAAAACTTGAATTGGCTGGAGCTTCAAAAGTAATCATGCCAAGCCGTATTGGTGGAGATCAGATGGCTTCCCTTGTGGTTACTCCTGATTTGATCACCTTCATGGACAAATTGGCAACTCAAGGGGAACATATGAACTTAGAGGAATTGGATTTGTCTTACATTGAATCTATAGACGATCTAAAAACCTTAAGAGAATTAGATTTAAGGAGAAAGTTTGGCTGTTCTGTGATAGGTTATGTAACTCCAAATGGGGAATATATGATTAATCCTGACGCAGATCTCAAGTTGGAATACAAAGGAAAAATAATTGTTCTAGGGAGAGCTGAGCAAATTGAATCTCTCAATAAGAAATTTAACATTAAACCAAAAGTGTAGGGTTGATACCAATTGATAACTTCATAGACTGATCGCTTTCGAATCGGTCTTTTTTTTATATATTGGGCTTTATTAAAAAAAAACAGACTTAAAACAATCAAATATTCAATTATGAAAAGTAAAATCCTCTTATTATTTAGTTTACTAACTCCTCTTGCGATTTTTGCTCAAGAAAAAGGTTTGGACGAACGTGTAAACGATGCCTTTATGCCTTTTGCTGAGTGGTGGGAAGGTTTAGTTTTAACCAAAGTCAATCTTGGATTTGTTGAAATACCTATAGTGTTAATTCTCTTAATTGGAGGAGCAACTTTTTTTACGATCTATTTTAAATTTCCTTCGATTACCAAAATGGGATTGGCAATACAAACAGTTCGTGGTAAATACGATGAGGTAGATCATCACGAGGCAGAAAATGCCGCTGTAAACATTGTAGATGGCGATATTAAAGGAACAATAGAAGATGAGGGAAAAGAAGGTGAAGTATCACATTTCCAAGCGCTTGCTACTGCGGTTTCAGGAACTGTTGGTCTAGGGAATATTGCTGGTGTTGCTGTTGCTATAGCAATGGGAGGTCCAGGTGCTACCTTCTGGATGATTGTAGTAGGAATCTTGGGGATGTCTTCAAAATTTGTAGAGTGTACCTTAGGAGTGAAATACAGAGATGTGGATGAAAACGGAGTTGTTTACGGAGGGCCAATGTACTATTTATCTAGAGGACTGAAAGAAAGAGGATTTACTGGAATTGGAAAAGTATTATCAATTGTTTTTGCAATCCTCGTGGTAGGTGCTTCATTTGGTGGAGGAAATGCTTTTCAGTCGAATCAAGCAGCTGTTCAAATTTCAACGATGCTCAATCTAACTGGTGGATCAACTGGAGTGTTGATTGGAATTGTATTAGCAGTCTTAGTGGGTATTGTAATTATCGGTGGAATTAAGAAAATTGCTAGTGTTACCGAAAAGATTGTTCCATTTATGGCAGGAATCTACGTATTGGCTTCACTTGTAATTATTTTTGCAAATATCGAATATTTGGGAGCTGCTGTTTCACTTATAGTCGAAGGAGCATTTACACCTATGGCAGGTCTTGGTGGACTCGTTGGTGTTATCATCGTAGGCTTTCAAAGAGCTGCATTCTCGAATGAAGCAGGAGCAGGTTCTGCAGCGATTGCTCACTCTGCTGTTAAAACTAAATATCCAGCCAGTGAGGGTGTGGTAGCACTATTAGAACCGTTTATTGATACGGTGGTAATTTGTACGATGACTGCTTTGGTTATTATATTTTTCAATTTAGATGCAGGAGCATTTGATTATGGTAATCTACAAAACAGTTCAGTAATTTTGAATAGTACTGGGGAGTCAATAGGAGGAGTAGATTTAACATCTATGGCATATGATTCTGTGATTCCAGGATTTAGATATGTTTTAACTGTTGCTATTGTGCTTTTTGCTTTTTCAACAATGATTTCTTGGTCTTATTACGGTCTTCAAGGTTGGAAATTCCTTTTTGGTAGAGGAAAAGCAGCTGATACCACTTACAAAGTATTGTTCTTGTTATTTGTAGTCATTGGAGCTGCAGCAACATTGGATGCGGTTATTAAATTCTCAGATGCAATGATTTTAGCATTGGTATTTCCAAATATGATTGGTCTCCTCTTCTTATTTCCAAGAGTTAGAGAAGAATTGTCAAACTATACAAATGCAATTAAAGCAGTTGTAAAAAAATAAACTGTTTTGAACTTTTTAAAACCCCTTTCCGCTTCAGAGAAGATTCAAAGGAAAGGGGTTTTTTTATTGCTTTTAGTGATTGTGGTCATACAGTTATTGTACTGGAAGAGTGCTGAATTAAAAAAGACTGAGCTAGTATCCATAATTGATTTCAAAATGGATAGTACGATTAAAGTTAGAATTCAAGAGAAGAAAAGCAAACTTCTTTTACAGCCTTTTAATGCGAATTACATGACGGAATACAGGGCCTATGTATTAGGATTGAGTTCAGAGGAACTTCATAGACTCGAAACCTACAGGGCATCCAACAACTATCTATATAGTTTGGAAGATTTTCAAAATATCAGCGGAGTTGATGATACTCTTATGGTATTTTTAAAACCCTATCTAAAGTTTTCTAAAAAGAAAGATGATTCGATCGACAATTTATTTCAGTTGAAACTTAAAAACATCAATACGGCAACAGATGAGAGTTTAAAAGAGATTTATGGAATTGGAGATGTGCTTTCAAAAAGAATAGTCGCTTACCGAAAATCGATAAATGGGTTCAAATCAATGGATGATTTATACAATGTCTACGGTCTTGATAGTCTTGTTGTAGCTAGGGTTAAGTCCTTTTATAAAATTTACGAATAACATTTTGTTTAATAAAAACGAAGAAAGATTAAACAAAATAGGTATATTTGTAGTATATTTGCTTTGAATTGAATTGTTCAATCAATCCAATACTGAGTTGATTTAATTATATTTGTAATGAAATTAAAGATGAATACTACGCAGATGATTCAAACCGGATACGACTACAGTGAGACTCAGCAGTTAATTGCTGATTCAGCTAAAAGCTTCGCAAAACAATATATTGAGCCTTTTGTAAAAGAGTGGGACGAAACTCAAGAATTTCCAGTTGAACTTATGAAGTTAGCTGGTGAGCATGGCTTTCTTGGAATTCTGGTGCCACATGAATACGGTGGATCTGAAATGGGGTATCATGAGTATATTGCCATCGTTGAAGAGATTTCAAAAATAGATCCTTCCATAGGTTTGTCTATTGCGGCTCATAATTCTCTTTGTACCAATCACATCCTAACTTTTGGAAATGAGTCTCAAAAAAGCAGATGGCTTCCAAAATTAGCGAAAGGTGAATTTATTGGTGCTTGGGGTTTAACAGAGCACAATACGGGATCTGATGCAGGAGCAATGAGTACCACTGCAGTTAGAGATGGAGATCAATGGATCTTAAATGGAACAAAAAACTTTATTACACACGGTAAAAGTGGTGATATTGCGGTGGTTATTGCTAGAACTGGAGAAAAGGGAGCTTCCTCTAATGCGACTGCATTTGTCGTTGAGCGCGGTACTCTTGGGTTTTCGGCTGGAAAAAAAGAAAATAAATTAGGAATGCGTGCATCTGAAACCGCTGAGATGGTTTTTGATCAGTGTGTTATTTCAGATGAAAATAGATTAGGAGAAGTAGGAGACGGGTTTAAACAATCTCTTGCTGTTTTGGACGGTGGAAGAATATCCATAGCAGCACTTTCTTTGGGAATTGCTAAGGGAGCATTTGAAGCTGCCTTAAAATACTCTAAAGAGCGCGAGCAATTTGGTAAACCAATCAGTTCATTTCAGGGGATCTCCTTTAAATTAGCCGAGATGGCTACTGAAATAGAGGCGGCTACTTTACTGACTCATCAAGCAGCAGCAAAGAAAAATAGAGGGGAGCGTATCACCTTAGAAGGTGCTATGTGTAAGCTTTACGCCTCAGAAGCAGCTGTTAAAACTGCTAATGAAGCAGTTCAAATATTTGGAGGATACGGTTATATTAAAGATTTTCCTGTGGAAAAATTTTACAGAGATTCTAAGCTGTGTACCATAGGAGAAGGGACCTCTGAAATACAAAAATTAGTCATCGCCAGAAATATTTTAAAATAAGTTTGTTAGATACTTATTTTTAGCTGTATATTTGCAATCCAAAATTCTAACAGAGAGGAGGTTAAAGCTTATGTTAATTATACCGATTAAAGAAGGAGAAAATATAGATAGAGCTCTAAAGCGTTTTAAGCGAAAGTTCGATAGAACTGGAACTATGCGTCAATTGAGAAGCCGTCAGCAATTCACAAAGCCATCTGTGGCTAAGAGAGCTCAGCTTCAAAAAGCAGCTTATATTCAAAATTTAAGAGACCAAGAAGAGATTTAATCTCAGATAGGCCATCATATCAAAGTCCCGTTTTTTAGCGGGACTTTTTTTTGTTTTAATCCTAGTAGTTCTATCTTTAAATCATGAATCGATCTAAATTTATAGACTACCTCACTTCTGAAAAGAATTATTCTAAGCATACGGTAGCTGCTTATAAGAAAGATTTAGATGATTTTTCACGCTTTTGTGATTTAGAATACGATCTAGGGAGTGTTGATGCTGTTGCTTATGCAATTATCAGATCTTGGATTGTGTTTCTAGTTGATTCTGGAATCACCAATCGTTCCATCAATAGAAAGATGGCATCTCTTAAAGCCTACTATAAATTTTTAATTCAAACTGGAACCATTCAAAGTTCTCCTTTTTCAAAACACAAAGCTTTAAAAATTGCTCAAAAAATAGCGATGCCTTTTTCTTCTGATGAAATGCAGAAACTTCTGAGTGAAATACCCTTTGAAGATAGCTTTGAAGGTGTCAGGGATAAATTAATAATCGAATTGCTATACGCTACTGGAATTAGAAGAGATGAGCTGATCAACTTGAAAATTAAAAATGTTCAATTTACTCCTGATACGATTAAAGTCTTAGGTAAGCGAAATAAAGAGCGAATTATTCCATTGATTCCCAAAGTCAGTTCTTTGATTCAGGAATATCTAATAATGAGAAACAATCTTGATTCGATTAGAGATAAGGACTATTTGTTTCTGTTAAAATCAGGTTATAAAATATACGATTCTCTTGTTTATCGCGTCATAAATCATTATTTTAGTATAGTCACGAGTAAGGAAAAGAAGTCTCCTCATATTCTAAGACATACGTTCGCAACTCATTTGTTAAATCAGGGAGCAGATTTAAATGCTGTAAAGGAGCTCTTAGGTCATGCGAGTTTATCTTCAACGCAAGTTTATACGCATAATTCTATCGCGACTCTAAAAAAAGTGCATTCTGCTGCTCATCCCCGTTCTAAGAAATAGAGTTTATATTATAAATCTTAAAACCTAATTACTATGAAAATTAACATTCAAGATGTCAATTTTAATGCAGAGCAATCATTAATCGAATTTACAAAAGAACGATTAAGTAAAGTGGAACACTTTTTTGACAGAGTTATTGATGTAGATGTTTTTTTAAAATTGGAGAATACTTCATCTAAAGAAAACAAAATTGCAGAGATAAAAGTACATGTTCCTAAAGAAAGTATCGTAGTAAGTAAACAGTGTAAGAGTTTTGAGGAAGCCATTGATACTGGCTGTAAAGCGGTGGAACGCAGCTTGTTAAAATTAAAGGAGAAACGATCGAGAAAACACGCTTAAAATTTCTTTGAAAAAAAGCGTAAAATTTTTTCAAAAATATTTTGAATAATTAAATAATTCTATACATTTGCAGTCCGTTTGAAAAAGCGGACTTTTTCTTTAGAGAGAAAGTGGTAAAAGCCGATGTAGCTCAGCTGGCTAGAGCAGCTGATTTGTAATCAGCAGGTCGTGGGTTCGAGTCCCTCTATCGGC
>CAKZOO010000067.1 GCA_937136455.1 uncultured Flavobacteriaceae bacterium
GCAGCATCTCCACCAGCAGTGGCATATCCTAAAACATCGTTATTTCCAATCCACATGGAGTAAAAGCTTGGAGCCTGCGCTAGAGCATCAGCAAATACGGTAGTAGTTGGACTCGATGCAAAACGAGCAAAGTAAGGATTTGCTAGGCCTAAAGCAACCCCCTGAATATTTCCATAACCTGGAGCTAATAAGTGATAGGATTTAGCTCCTGGTACTCCCATATTGTTATATGAACCGTCTAAGTGTACTCCTATTTCAGTACTAGGTGTTCCAGAAATAACTGTTGGATTTGGAGAACCACTAGCAAAAGAAAGAATCATTCTATTGGATAGAATTTGAGTTCCTCCAAGTGTGGCACCACCTAAATTGTCAGCCATAAAAGGAATGTCAAAATCTCCACCACCAGCTAATTCAAATTGATTCGCAAGTAATTTAGAAAATGAATTGGTTTGACCTTCCATAAATAAGGCTCCATCGGAATATCCTGCAGTAAGGGAATTTCCTAATGCGACATAATTGCTAAAATCAGCTGAACCACTAGAGTAGGTTACAGTTTCGTTATTATTGTTGTTGTCGGGGTTGATGAATGGTTCTTCTTTGGAACAATTGACCAATAAAAGTCCGACCAAAGGCAGTAAATAGGTAAGTTTTTTCATGAATAAACACGTTTAGTTTAGTAAAGCAATAAAGCTCATCCAACTAAAATAGTAAAATTAAATGAAAAATAAGCGATTATTTTTATTTGAGAAACGCGACAACGATCTCATAAAATCGTTTTGGGTCTTCGGCATGTAGCCAATGACCTGCCTTGGGAATGCTTTGAAGTTGATTTTGTGGAAAGTGATAATCGAGAATAAATTGATCTTCATCTAAAATGTAATCTGATTGTTCACCTTTGATAAAAAGCGTTGGTTTTTCAAACTTTTGATCGATTTCTAAAGCTTTTCCAATACTTTTCATATGTTGACCTAATACTTTGATATTAGGTCTAAATCCTAAGGACTTATCTTCTTTTCTGTAGAGGTTCTTAAGTAAGAATTGACGAATGCCAAAGTCTTTGATGTGTTTACTTAACTCCTGGTCAGCAAAAGCTCTGGAAGTGATTTCTTGACTCGAGAGTTCCAAAAGGGCAGCGATAATCACTTGGTGGTGTGGCGCGTACTCTTTTGGAGCAATATCGGCCACGATGAGTTTGTCAAATCGTTCTGGATAGGTGGTTGTGGCAAACATGGCAGTTTTTCCTCCCATTGAATGGCCAAGGATACTTACTTGTTTTAGTTGATGTGAATCCATGTACCGAATGAGATCCTCAACCATTAATTCGTAGGAGAATTCATCAGAGTGAAAACTTCTTCCGTGATTTCGTTGATCGACTAGGTGTACTCTAAAGCCAGCATTTGAGAAAGCACTTCCAAGGGTTTTCCAATTGTCAGACATTCCCAAGTATCCGTGAAGAATAATGAGGTCTTTGGTGTTCTCTTCACCGAGTATTAGTGAATACAAATCCATTAACGCATCGCTTTTAAATAGCTCTGAATCACCTGTTCTAATCCTTGGTAGAGGGATTCGCAAATCAGAGCATGTCCGATAGATACCTCGTCTAAATAAGGGATATTTTTGCTGAAATATTCTATATTTTCAAGACTTAAATCATGACCAGCATTGATTCCAAGTCCTAGCTCATGAGCCAATTCTGCAGCCTTGATGTAAGGGGCAATTGCCGCTTCTCGATCGATGGAATATTCTTGAGCATAGGCTTCAGTATAGAGTTCAATTCGATCTGTTCCAGTTGCTGCGGCTGCTCTTATTTGATCTTCTACAGGATCCATGAAGATAGAGGTGCGAATACCTTTTGATTTGAATGTTTCTATTACTCCTCTGAGGTATTCTTGATGTTTAATAGCATCCCAACCGGCATTTGAAGTTATGGCATCTACAGCATCAGGAACTAGTGTTACTTGAGTAGGAAGTACTTCTAAAACTAAATCTGTGAACTGATCAACAGGATTCCCTTCAATATTGTACTCAGTAGTCACAATTGATTTTAGATCTCTTGCGTCCTGGTATCGTATATGGCGTTCATCTGGTCTTGGGTGAATGGTAATTCCTTGAGCTCCGAACGATTCAATATCAGAAGCACTTTTGAGTAAATCAGGTGTATTCCCGCCCCGAGCGTTACGAAGTGTCGCAATTTTATTGATATTTACACTGAGTTTTGTCATAATAAAAGTATTGTGATGCAAAAATACAAAACCCACTTCCTTTTTCCATTAATTAATTAGTAATTTGCATACAAATATCTCTTATGATAAGTACACTCGATAACGACCTGCGAATATTTACACTGCAAGACAGCGTAGGCGATGTATTGGAATACCTCAATCAGGAGGAATTATCCAACGCTATCTTTGTTGAAAATGGTTTGTTTCTAGGGGTGATGTCGACGGATCTATTGATGGGATTGGAACCTAAAAAAAAGCTCAACAGTTATGCTTATTTATTGAAACCAGATTGTATTTTAAACGATATGCACTGGTTTCATGCCTTTGAGTTGTTTTCCAATTTAAACACCGAAGTTTTGGCAGTTGTCGATCAACATCAAAACTACTGTGGTGCTTACCGATACGATGATCTAAGTAAGGGTATTTTAAGTTTGTCATTGATTAATCAAGCAGGATCTATTATTGTATTAAGTTTGGATCAGCACGATGCTAATTTTGGTCCAATCGTTGAATTGATAGAGCGTAACCAAGGAAAATTACTCGGTATGCTAGTTACGGATCAAGATGAAAATCGAATTGAGCTCACTGTTAAAATAGCCTTTCAAAACAGAGATATGGTCATTGATGCACTATCGAGAGCAGCATATCAAGTATTGTATTCCGATGTTTCGGATCACCTTAAAGAAACGCTCAAAGATCACGCAGCCTACTTTAACGCCTATTTAAACCTCTGATGAAAGTAGCTTTATTTGGACATAAGATAGAGGAGAGTGATTCTCATTCAGTTTTAGAATTTTTAAAAGCGCTAAAAAGCATCGATGCTCAAGTCGCTTTTGAATCTGTTTTTTTGAAACATTTAAGAGATCACGAATGTCCAATTGATGCAGACGTATTTAGAGCTGATGGAGGTCTTGATTCTTCTTTCGACCTCTTTGTTAGTTTTGGAGGTGATGGAACCATGTTAAGAGCTGTGACCATTGTTAAGGATCTAGGAATTCCTATTGTTGGTATTAATACGGGAAGATTAGGTTACCTATCCACTTTTAATAAAGAAGAGGTTCAAAGAGTTATCACTGAATTTATAAGTGGAGCTTACACTATTGAAGAGCGTTCATTGATCAGTCTAGAAAACGCATCAGAATTAGGTTTTAATTTAAATTTTGCTCTTAATGAAATCACAGTGATTCGAAAAGACACTACTTCGATGATTACTGTTGAAACTTATTTGGATGGAGAGTATCTTACCTCTTATTGGGCTGACGGTTTAATTGTAGCAACACCTACGGGTTCCACAGGGTATTCGTTGAGTTGCGGAGGGCCAGTGATTGCTCCGCTTACGCGATCCATGGTGCTAACTCCTATTGCGCCTCACAATCTCAATGCACGTCCTTTGGTGATTTCTGAGGATACAGTTGTGAAAATAAAGGTATCGGGAAGAGAGCCGCAGCATGTGCTCTCTTTGGATTCTAGGTTGGCTGTTGTTGAAACCGGAACCGAATTAATCATCAAAAAAGCTGCATTTAAAGTGAATATGGTCAAGTTTAATTCGGAGAGTTTTATTTCAACACTGAGGAAAAAATTGCTTTGGGGTGAAGATAAACGCAACTAACATACTAAGAATTTAATAATCGAGTTATAGAATGAGTGAGGATATCATAGTGATATCCCAACAAATTTTTTAAATTTGCCTCCTTTATCCAATGAAATTAAAGTGGTTTTTCATCATCGTGTTTTTTAGCACTCTAGCTCCTGCGCAAGTTTTTGAGGCAGGTGTTTTTGTGGGTGGCTCTAATACGATCTCTGATCTAGGTCCAAGTTGGTATATCAATCCCAACTCTGAAGCCTATGGAGTCCTCTTTAAATGGAATAAAAGTTTGAGGTACACTTGGAGGATTTCTACGACGCATACACAACTAATCATGGATGATGCTGCTTCTAATATTCCTGCAAGAGCAAAAAGGGGCTATCGCAATGAGACAAGACTTAGAGATCTTACCGCTGGTTTGGAAGTGAATTTTAAATCATTTGAATTGCATCGTTTTAATGCTTCATGGACGCCCTATCTATTTACAGGATTGAGTTATTATCAGTACAAAAGCTCTTTTTATGAAGGTGATTTAGTAGGTTTTTATCCCTTAGGTGTTAAGTATAACTTTGCGCTTCCGTTGATTGTTGGAGTTAAATACAAAGTTGCAAAATATTTTGTCGCTGCACTTGAAAGTGGAATTCGCTATAGCTTTAATGACAATCTAGATGGTTCTCATCCGATAGGTCCAGGTTATGAATCCTATGCTTTTGGAAATACGGCATCAAAAGATTGGTATGTATTCTCAGGAATGACACTGACTTATACTTTTGGTAAGAAACCCTGTACTCAATGTTATAATTAATATGTCAACTGCTATCGATATCAATAGAACGCCTTCCCATATTGCCATTATCATGGATGGTAATGGTCGTTGGGCTAAAGAACGAGGAGAGAAGAGAACTTATGGGCATTCACAGGGAGTAAAAGCAGTGAAACGCACTGTAGAAGCTGCAGTGGAATTAGGAATCAACTATTTGACCCTGTATACCTTTTCAACAGAGAACTGGAATCGTCCAAAACACGAGGTGGCCTTGTTGATGAAGTTGTTAGTGAAGTCTCTCAATAAAGAGCTCGATAGTTTTATGAAGCACAATATTCGATTAAATACGATTGGAGCTATTGAAATGTTGCCTCCTAAAGCATTTAAGGAGCTTCAAAAGGTTTTAAATAAAACCAGTTCTAATGACGGAATGACGCTTACCTTAGCGTTGAGTTATGGTTCTAGATCAGAATTGGTGCAAGCGATAAGAAAGATAGCGGACAACGTTAAAAATAATATAATTTCTTCTGAAAAAATTGATGAATCGATTATAAATACTCATCTTTACACGCATGATTTGCCCGATGTGGATCTGCTAATACGAACCAGTGGAGAACATCGAATTAGCAATTTTATGCTTTGGCAAATCGCCTATGCAGAATTGTATTTTATCAATGAGTATTGGCCTGATTTTAGCAAGGAAGAATTGATTAAAGCTATTGTCAGCTACCAAAATAGAGAACGAAGATTTGGAAAAACAAGTGAACAATTGGACGAGTAATAGTATGCGAACGATTACTCGATTTTTTATAGTATTAGTCTGCGTTTTAAGCAGTCTCAACCTACTAGCTCAAACAGACTACGACAATGGTAAAAAATACACCATTGCTGAGCTTAAAATTACAGGATTACAAACTTATAACGAGCAAACTGTTAAAACCTACACTGGTTTAAGAGAGGGGATGCTCATTACGATTCCAGGAGAGCAAATCAGTGCAATTATCAATAAACTCTGGGATTTAGAACTCTTTTCTGATATCAATTTTTATTTGAACAAGGTGGAAGGTGATCAGGCATTTTTAGAGTTAGAAATTATCGAACGCCCTGTACTGTCAGAGGTCAAAGTACTTGGAATCAATCCTAGAAAAGTAGATGATATCGTTGAAGATACGGATCTTAAAAAAGGTAAAAAAATCACTAAAAGTTTAATTTCAAATACCAAGAATTACTTAGAAAACAAGTATAAAGATCAAGGGTATTTGAACGCAAAGGTGTTGATTACTACTAAAAATGATACTGCATCTACCAATTCACAGCAGGTAGTGATCAATATTGACAAAGGAGCTAAAGTTAAAATTTCAGATATCGTTTTTGAGGGAAATGAAAATTTAAAAGTTAAAAAGCTCAAGAAAGCACTTAAGAAAACTAAAGTTGCATTTCCTGGGAGATTTTGGAAAAAGTCCAAGTATATTCCAGAGGATTACGATGAAGATTTGGGACTTTTAATCGATGCTTATGCTGAAAACGGATTTAGAGATGCTCGTATTTTATCGGATACCATTACTAAGATTGGTGAGGAGCGCATCGGTATTAAAATAAAAGTAGAAGAGGGAAAACGCTACTATTTTGGAGATATTGACTTTGTAGGAAATACAGTTTATTCCGACAAAGATTTGAGTTCAGTGCTCGGTATTAAAAAAGGTGATACCTACAACGGGGTGTTGCTTCGCAAGCGTATAGCTGACAATTCTAAGCCAGATGGCGAGGATGTGACCAACCTCTATCAGAATAACGGTTATTTGTTTTCGAGTATCAACCCAGTTGAAATTGCCGCTGCGAATGATACCATCGATTTTGAAATCCGTATTATTGAAGGTAAAGAAACGTTTTTAAACCACGTAACTGTTGCTGGTAATGACCGTACTAACGATCATGTGATCTATAGGGAGCTCAGAACACGTCCTGGTCAGCGTTATTCGAAAGACAATATTATTCGTTCGATTCGTGAATTAGGACAATTAGGATTCTTTGATGCAGAACAAATTTCACCAGATGTTCAAAATGCAGATCCGAACTCTGGTACTGTAGATTTGCACTATGACCTTGTTGAGTCTGGTTCCTCTCAAATTGAACTCCAAGGAGGATATGGTGGAGGAGGGTTTATCGGAACTTTAGGATTGGCCTTCAATAACTTCTCGATGAAAAATATTTTCAACAAAGAAGCGTATCAACCAGTTCCTATGGGAGATGGACAGAATTTTGCCCTTCGCCTACAAGCCTCGAGAACGTTCAAGGTGTACTCTTTAAATTTTTCCGAGCCATGGCTTGGAGGGAAGAAACCAGTTCAATTTAATATTTCCCTATCCAGAACACAACAATTCTCTTTTGATTATATTCGAAGAGATGTAGACAAATCGAGATCGTTCGCAATCACAGGGATGTCTGTAGGACTTGCAAAACGCCTGCAATGGCCAGATGATTTCTTCACCCTATCAACTGCTTTAGGATATCAGCAATACGATTTCAATAACTATAATATAGGACTCTTTAACTTTGGAAATGGATCTTCTAATTCATTGACTTATACCTTTGGACTGTCTAGAAAATCTTCAGGGCCAAACCCAATATTCCCAACTACGGGTTCAAATTTTGAATTTACTGCTAAATTATCTCCTCCGTTTTCACTAATGGGTTCTGGCAAGGATTTTGCAGCGATCAAAGAGGAAAGTGATGAGATTATCGATTTGAGATCTCGTGGAGAAGCAACTGCAGTAGATTTGAGAAGATTAGAAGAACTCGAAGAAGCTCGTTTCAAGTGGTTGGAATTCTACAAAGTAAAAATAAAAGGAGACTGGTATACTAGAATCATCGATAAACTCGTTTTAAGAACCAATACTGAGTTTGGTTTCTTAGGCCATTACAACAATGATATTGGATCTGTTCCTTTTGAGCGATTCTTTGTTGGAGGAGATGGACTTGGGAACTTTACTCTTGATGGAAGAGATGTAGTTCAGTTAAGAGGTTATGAGAATCAATCACTAACTCCATTAGACCCAATTACAGGTCAACAAGAAGGTGGGGTGATATACAATAAATTCTCAATGGAACTGCGTTATCCATTGACATTAAAGCCATCAGCGTCTATTTATGCGATGACATTTTTGGAAGCTGGTAATGCTTTTAATACTTTTGAGCAGTTTGATCCGTTTGATATGAAACGATCAGCAGGTGTAGGGATTCGTGTGTTTATGCCTGCATTTGGTTTATTGGGAATCGACTTTGGTTACGGATTTGATTCAGATAATCAGCCGGGATCTGTTGGACCTAGTGGATGGCAAACACACTTTATTATTGGACAACAATTTTAAACAATGAATAGAATTACAAAATCACTATTGCTATTGACGTTGCTTTTATGTGGTGTAAATGCCACTGCTCAAAGAGGAGTGCGTGTTGGTTTTGTCGATTTAGATTATGTGCTAACAAAGGTGCCTTCCTATGATATTGCACAAAAGAATTTAGATGCTAAAGTAGAGTTGTGGAAACAGGAAATTGCTGCAAGAGAGCAGGCAATTGAAGTTTTGAAAAACGCTCTTGAAGTAGAACGTGTTTTGCTAACCGAAGAACTTGTCAAAGACAGAGAGATCGAGATCAATGCAGCTACAAAAGAGCTTCTTCAGTACAAACAACAGCGTTTTGGTCCAACAGGCGATTTAATGTTTCAGCAAAAGGCTATTATGCAGCCTATACAAGACGAACTTTTTTTAATCATCAAAAAAATAGGAGAGGAGAAGAAGTTTGATTTTATCTTTCAAAAGTCAGATGAGGCTAATTTGCTTTACTCTCAAAAACGCTATGATTTAAGCGATATGATTTTAGATGAATTTGCAAAGGTTGATCGCAAATCCAACTATGAGAAATCAGACAAAGAAATCAATTCTAAGGAAGACGAAGAATCAGATCTGAACCCTAACGAGGCTGTTGAAGAACGTGAAGATCAAAAGAAAGAAATTGCTGATCAGAGAGCTCAGTTGTTAGAAGAGAAAAAGAAAAAACAACAAGAAGCTAGAGAACAGCGTCAAGCAGAGTACGAAGCTCGTAAAAAGGCTTTGTTAGATGCTAGAGCAAATAAGAAATCAGATACAGATACTACTACCGATAAAAAGGATGAAAGTACCTCTAAAAAAGATACGACCGAATCCAAAACGGAAGTAAAATCTGGCACAACTTCTAAAACGACTTCGGTAAAGCCCGAGACTTCAAATAAAGATCAAGAAGTTAAAAAAGACAGCACTGTTTCAAAAAGCGAAAGTACTACAGAAGCTAAAATGGATGCTAGAGCAAAGCGAAAGGCTGAATATGAAGCACGTAAGAAAAAATTGATGGAAGCACGTAAAAAAGCTGCTCAAAAGAATAAAGATTCTATATCATAAATATTATATTTACCGGATATAAATCAAACAAATAAAAATAAACGTTCAATATTAAAAACAAGATGAGAAATTTAAAGAAGATCGCGGTTGCCTTGATGTTATTTGTGGCAGCTTCAAGTTATGTTAATGCACAAAGTAAAGTTGCACATATCAATGTACAGCAATTACTTTCGGAGATGCCAGAGATGAAATCTGCTGAAGCTGAATTGAAGAAATTGCAAGATACTTATAGAGCTGATATTGAAGATTCAATGACAGAACTCAGAAATAAGTATACCCTTTATTCGAATGAGTCCTCTTCAAAAACTCAAGAAGAAAACGAAAAGAGAGCTTTAGAATTGCAAGGATACGAAAAGTCGATTCAAGATGCTCAAGCTGCTGCTCAACAAGAATTACAAAAAAAGCAAGCTGAGTTATTCGCTCCTATTTCTGAAAAAGCGAAAGCTGCTATCGATAAGGTTGCTGCTGCTCAAGGATTTGACTATGTCATTGATGCAACTCAAGGATACGGTTTAATCGTTGCAAATGGTACTGATTTATTACCATTGGTTAAAAAGGAATTAGGTTTCTAAGAAACACAATACAGATCACTTATAGAAAAACCGCTATCAGCGGTTTTTTTATTGGATCTACTTGAGTTAACTTGCGTAAAAATTAGTTTAAATGAATGCTCCAATAGGTGTTTTTGATTCTGGTGTAGGAGGCTTAACTGTCTGGAATGCTTTAGTGCATTTATTGGATCAGGAGTCGACCATATACTATTGTGATTCGGCCTATGCACCCTATGGAAATCGATCAAAAGAAGAAATTTTGGAGCGTTCTATAAAGGCTACAGAGTTTTTAATAGATAAAGGATGCAAATTAATTTTGGTGGCTTGTAATACTGCAACTACGAATGCGATTGCTGAATTGCGGTCCATGTACCCTCATCCTTTTGTGGGGATAGAACCAGCTATTAAACCTGCAGTACTAATGACCAAAACTGGTAAAGTAGGAGTTTTGGCAACCAAAGGCACACTCTATTCTTCTATGTTTCACAAAACAGTTACGGATTATACTTCGGGTATTGAACTCATCACTCAAGAGGGTACTGGACTTGTGGAAGCTATAGAGTCCGTGGAGGATAAATCCAAGGAACTCCTTAGGTTATTAGATTCTTATCTTCAGCCAATGTTAAAGCATAATGTGGATACCCTTGTTTTAGGATGTACGCATTACCCTTATTTAATACCCATGATAGAATCCTTGTTTCAATCGAAGCTACGAATTATAGAATCAAGTCTTCCAGTGGCACTTCAAGTTAAAAAGCGTCTTGAAGAAATTAAAGCACTAACTAGTTCAAATAAGGCTTCACATCAATTCTATACTACTGGTGATTTGGAACTACTCAAGCGTTTTGTTCCTCAGAGCCTTCAAGAGAATTGTTATCTTCTCTGATAAGTTTGAATCGTAAATTCAAACGCGTGTTTGGAATCCTTTGGATGGTAGATGGAATCAGTTTGTTTCCAAAGTGACTCGTCAATAGTAGGGAAATAAGTATCCGCTTCAAAATCCCCATTGACCCTTGTAAGTATAATTTTAGTGGCAATTTCAATGCATTGTGCATAGATTTGACCACCTCCAATCACAAACACATTTTGTGAATCTTTGCACTCTTCCAGACCCTGTTCAATAGAGTGAACAACACTGCAATTTTGATTTTCAATGGTAAAGTTGAGGTCTCTGCTAATGATCACATGCTTTCGGTTGGCTAGGACTCCAGGTAAGCTTTCAAAGGTTTTTCTTCCCATCAACATGGGGTAGCCCATCGTAGACTCCTTAAAATGCTTAAAGTCATCTGGCAAATGCCATAAGAGTTTGTTGTCTTTGCCTAGGACATTGTTATTGCCTACCGCTGCGATTAGAATCAGCTCTTTCATACCTTAAATAGCTACTTTTCCCTTGATGTGAGGGTGAGGATCGTAGTTTTCTAGACTAAAGTCTTCAAATTTAAACTCAAAGATGTCTTTGATGTCTGGATTTATTTTCATTTGAGGAAGCGGTCGTGGTTCTCTACTGAGTTGGAGCTCAATTTGCTCCATATGGTTGTTGTAGATGTGTGCATCTCCAAAACTGTGTACAAAATCCCCATACTCATAGCCACACACCTGAGCAACCATCATGGTAAAGAGAGCGTAGGAGGCAATATTAAAGGGCACTCCTAAAAAGATATCTGCTGAACGTTGGTATAGTTGGCAAGACAGCTTTCCATCAGCTACGTAGAATTGAAAGAAAGCATGGCATGGTGGAAGCGCGGCTTTACCGTTCGCAACATTTTCTGAAAAGGATACTGAAGTATCGGGCATCACTGAAGGGTTCCAAGCAGAAACCATATGTCTTCTGCTGTTGGGATTGTTTTTTAATCCATCGATGAGGTTTTTAATCTGATCGATTCCATCCCCGTTCCAATTTCTCCATTGAGCTCCGTATACAGGTCCTAAGTCGCCATTTTCATCGGCCCATTCATTCCAAATTCGAACTCCGTTTTCTTGTAGGTATTCAATATTAGTATCTCCTGCAATAAACCAAAGTAGTTCGTAAATGATTGATTTTAAATGAAGTTTTTTAGTTGTTACCATAGGAAATCCCTCTGATAGGTCAAATCGCATTTGATAACCAAAAACACTTTTGGTTCCCGTTCCTGTTCGATCTCCTTTTTCGATGCCGTTTTCTAGAACGTGCTTGAGTAAGTCGTGATATTGCTTCATGAGGGTAAATTTAGGAATTCAATTGGTGTGAACTCGATTTGGACAAGTGCAATTACCAACAATTTATCAACTATTTATCCCAAAATCATTCCTGCAATAGTTGCAGATAATAGGGAAGCTAGGGTACCTCCTAGAACAGCTTTCATTCCAAATTTAGAAAGTGTTTTTCTCTGGTTTGGAGCGAGGGAACCTATACCTCCGATTTGAATTCCAATCGAAGCAAAATTCGCAAAGCCACAAAGCATATAAGTTGCCATAATGACGGATTTATTATAGCTAAAGTGAATGGAGGATGTTACATCCTTTAATGTTGCAAGTTGTGTATAGGCTACGAATTCACTCGATGCTAATTTAATTCCTAAGAGTTGCCCCATAAGAGCAATGTCTTCTTTGGCAACTCCAATTAACCACATCAGAGGAGCAAAGACTGTTCCCATAATAGCTTCCAGTGAAAGACCATCAAAGGCAGTGTTATTTGCGATGAAATCGTTGGTGTTGGTTAAGTTTCCAATCCAATCCAGCAAGCCATTCATCATAGCGATAAATGCAACAAACACAAGGAGCATACCTCCAACATTGAGAGCTAACTTTAAGCCTTCAGTAGTTCCATTAGAGATAGCGTCAAGCAAATTAGTTCCAATTTTTTGTTGTGAAACACTCAAGTCTTGGCTGATTGCTTCTGTTTGAGGATGTAGAATTTTAGAGACTACTATGGCACCAGGAGCGGCCATTACAGAGGCGGCAATTAAATGTCTTGCAAACATCAAACGAGTTTCTGGGTCTTCTCCTCCTAAAAATCCAATATATGCTGCCAATACTCCTCCTGCAACGGTAGCCATTCCTCCAATCATCACCAATAGAATTTCTGATTTATTCATCTTTTCTAAATAGGCTTTGATCATCAGCGGAGCTTCTGTTTGTCCGAGGAAAATATTCCCAGCTACCGAAAGACTTTCAGGTCCAGATATCCCAAGTGATTTGGTGAGAAGCCAAGCGAGACCCTTAACGACCTTTTGAATAATTCCCAGATAGAATAATACAGAGGTAAGTGCTGAAAAGAAAATAATCGTCGGTAAAATTTGAAAGGCAAAGATGTATCCAATAGAAGGATCAGTGGCATCGAGAAGATTTCCTAAAAGAAATTTAGATCCTACAATGGTGTAATCGAGTACCGCTACAAAAAGACTGCCAATGGCATTAAAAAAACTTTGAACCCATGAAATTTTCAAGACTCCAACAGCTAAAATTAATTGTAGACCGAGTCCAATCCCAACTGTTTTCCAAACAATGGCCTTGCGATTGGATGAAAATAGATAAGCAATTGCGATGACGACTAGCATTCCGATAACTCCTTTTAAAAGGCTGATACTGCTAAAGGATTCGGATGGGATTAATTGACTTTGTAATAGGATCATAGCTTAATTGCGTTTGGAAATTTCATCCCTTATAGTAGCTGCGTATTCGTAGTCTTCCATTTGAACTGCTTGCTCTAGAGCCTCTTTGAGTTTTTCCAAAGAAAGTTTGCTCAGAGTGGGATCTGCTTTAGTGTCTTGAGGTAATTGTTGAGGTTGTTTGTAGGCTTCTATTTTCTTAGGATCTGCTTCCTTTACATCGAGTATGATTCCTGCTTGTTCAAGAATGCTTTCATAAGTAAAAATGGAAGTGTCAAAACGAAGAGCCAATGCTATGGCGTCTGAAGTTCTAGCGTCTAATACCTCTTCTTGACCGTCTTTGTGACATACGATACTGGCATAGAACACCCCATCTACTAATTTGTGAATGATGACCTTTTTCAACTGAATACCAAATCGCTTTGCAAATGATTTGAATAAATCATGAGTTAAAGGTCTTGGAGGTTTGATGTCTTTTTCAAGAGCTATAGCAATGGACTGTGCTTCAAAAGCTCCAATTACTATCGGTAGTTTTCGATCACCATCAATTTCAGTCAATATAAGGGCATAAGCCCCATTTTGAGTTTGGCTATAGGAAATTCCTTTTATTTTTAAGGGAACCAGATTCATTTAAAATAGTAGCTTTTTGAGCGAAACAATATAGAAAAATATTAGCTGTTTTCACTTTTAAAAGCCTTTAATTTTTCAATGAGTTGAGGTACTACTTCAAAGGCATCTCCTACAATACCGTAATCAGCTGCTTTAAAGAATGGGGCTTCAGGATCCGTATTGATCACTACCTTGGTTTTGGAAGCACTCACACCTGCGAGATGTTGAATAGCTCCGGAGATTCCGATGGCGATATACAAATTACATGAAACTGGTTTTCCTGTTTGACCAACATGCTCGGAATGGGGTCTCCACCCCATATCAGAAACAGGTTTTGAGCAAGCTGTCGCTGCACCTAATACTTGTGCTAGTTCTTCGATCATTCCCCAGTTTTCAGGGCCTTTGAGTCCTCTTCCTGCAGATACAACAATGTCGGCATCAGCAATCGATATTTGATCGGAAGCCGTTTCGGTAGAGGTGTTCTGAGTCTTGGAATTGGAGCTAACAAGACTGAATTCTAGTTCGTTGATTTGGGTGGGATTTTCGTGAACGCCATAAGTATTTGGGGCAATTCCAATGATGGATAACTCACTGTTCACTTTGGTGTGAGCTATACCTTTATTACTAAAGACATTACGAGAATAGGTTCCTCCTTCAGGTAATGAAATGACATTTGGAATATAAGCTGCCTTGAGAGAGGCTGCTACAAGAGGGGCGATGTATTTTGAATTTGAACTCGATGAGCACACTAGTACAGTTGCAGCCTCTTGGGCTACTGCAGCCTCAATAGTGGCTGCATACGATGAGGCATTGAACTGCTGAGCGGATACTTTGAGGGCTTTAGAGATACCATAAGCACTTAAAACACTACAATTATTAGCGTTGAATACTAGTGCAATGGCATCAGTATTTGTAGCTGCAGCTAAAGCAGCCGTATAGGTAGCAACTTCTAAGTCACTTTTTTTAAAGCTTCCGTTGTTTGATTCTATAAATGCGAGTACTGACATGATAACTAATATTAAATGACTTTAGCGTCGTTGTGTAAATGGTTGATAAGTAAATCTAATTGATCAGCAGGAATCATGGTGATATCAGATTTTGTTTCTGGTTTGTCAAATGTGACATCTGTTGACAGTTGTTCTGTAGCTTGTGGAGCAATTACTTCAAGTGGTTTTGAACGAGCTGTCATAATTCCTCTCATATTGGGAATTTTTAAATCTTTTTCTTCAACCAGTCCTTTTTGCCCTCCAATAACTAGAGGTAGACTGCTTGTGAGAAGTTCTTTGCCTCCTTCGATTTCGCGTTCTGCTTTTACGGATGTACCCTCAACTTCAAGAGCTGTGCACTTATTGATAAACTCGTATCCGAGTAAATGAGCAAGGATTCCTGGAACCATGCCTCCATTGTAATCGATAGATTCTCGTCCAGCTATGATCAGATCGTAATTTTTATCTTTAACAGCAGTAGCTATTTCAGTTGCAACACTGAAGCCGTCGTTGGGAATCGTGTCAATTCTAAAAGCAGCGTCGGCTCCTATGGCAAGAGCTTTTCTAAGTGAGGCTTCAACAGAGGCGTCTCCGACTGAAATGACGTCAACACTCGCTCCGACTTTTTCTTTAAACCACATCGCTCTAGTTAGACCAAACTCATCATTGGGATTGATGACAAATTGAACAGATGTGGTGTCAAATTGAGTATTGTTGTCCTTAAAATTTATTTTAGAAGTAGTATCGGGAACATTACTAATGCATACGAGTATTTTCATCTCTAAAGGGTTAAATTGTTAACAATTCAGTTTACTATCAAATATACGGAATTTATTTCAATTTATTATGCATGCATAAGATTATTTTTTAGCCAAATTTAGTTCGTAAATGTTTTATTAATTCACTATTTTTGTCACCACTTTAATTAAGGAGTCCACATAGATGAAAACACTACAATTTAGAGAGGCAATAGCAGAAGCTATGTCTGAAGAAATGAGAAAAGACCCTACAGTTTACCTTTTAGGTGAAGAAGTAGCTGAATATAATGGTGCTTATAAAGCGTCTAAAGGAATGTTAGACGAGTTCGGTCCTGATCGCGTTTTAGATACTCCGATTTCAGAGCTTGGATTTGCTGGTATTGCTGTTGGATCTGCGATGAACGGAAATAAGCCAATCGTTGAATTTATGACTTTTAACTTTGCGTTAGTAGGGATTGATCAAATTATCAATAACGCTGCAAAGATTCGTCAAATGTCTGGAGGTCAGCTCAACTGTCCAATTGTATTTAGAGGTCCTACGGCTTCTGCAGGTCAATTAGCTGCAACGCACTCTCAAGCTTTTGAAAACTGGTTTGCAAACACTCCAGGTCTTAAAGTGGTTGTTCCTTCGAATCCAAAAGATGCCAAAGGATTGTTAAAAGCTTCGATTCAGGATCCAGATCCAGTAATTTTTATGGAATCCGAACAAATGTATGGAGATAAGGGTGAAGTGCCTGAAGGGGAATACACGATTCCATTAGGTGTTGCTGATGTCGTTAGAACTGGAACCGATGTTACAGTTGTGTCTTTTGGTAAAATCATCAAAGAAGCTTTTATCGCTGCTGATGCTCTTGAAAAAGAAGGAATTTCTATTGAAGTGATCGATTTGAGAACAGTTCGTCCAATGGATATTAACTGTATTCTAGAATCAGTTAAGAAAACAAATAGATTGGTAATTCTAGAAGAGGCATGGCCATTTGCAAATGTCGCTTCAGAAATCACTTATCAAGTACAGGATAAAGCATTTGATTATTTAGATGCTCCAGTGATAAAAATAAACACTGCCGATACACCAGCACCGTATTCAGCAGCTCTTTTCAAAGAGTGGCTTCCAGGTTCAGAAGATGTTATAAAGGCTGTTAAAAAGGTGCTTTACAAATAAGTATAACTCTATAGAATTTATAAAGAGCTGGCAGTTGTCAGCTCTTTTTGTTTTAAAAGGTAGTAGATAACAATTTGAATTGCAGGGATTTCTTGCTTTTTATTGCAAAAATTAGTTTTAGTTTCGATTTGAAATCATTACTTTTGCGCCACTTTAAACTAAATATATAAAATGGAATCAAACGTAATTTTTATACCAATAGCTTTTGCAGTTATCGGTTTATTATTCATGTTATCAAAGATGATTTGGGTTAAAAAACAAGCATCTGGAAATGAAAAAATGCAGGGAATTTCGACTGCGATTAAAGAGGGAGCACTTGCTTTCTTAAAAGCAGAATACCGATTGTTATTCGTATTCGTAATCATCGCGTCTGCTGCATTATTTGGGATATCATTGATTGTAGATACTACATCATGGATGATTATTCCAGCATTTATTTTCGGGGCTTTTTCATCTGCTCTAGCTGGAAACATCGGTATGCGAATCGCTACTGAAGCGAATGCTAGAACTGCTGAAGCTGCTAAAACTTCATTACCTCAAGCACTGAAAGTATCATTTGGTGGAGGAACTGTAATGGGATTAGGTGTTGCTTCTTTAGCAGTACTTGGACTTAGCTTACTTTTCTTTGTTTTCTTAGGAATCTTCTTAGGAAACGGTGGTTCTTTTTACGATGAAATGACTTTAGTTCTCGAAACCTTAGCTGGTTTCTCATTAGGAGCTGAATCTATTGCATTGTTTGCACGTGTTGGTGGTGGAATTTATACCAAAGCTGCTGACGTTGGAGCTGACCTTGTAGGAAAAGTAGAAGCTGGAATTCCAGAGGATGATCCTCGTAATCCTGCTACTATTGCTGATAACGTAGGTGATAACGTAGGAGATGTTGCAGGTATGGGAGCTGACCTTTTCGGTTCCTATGTAGCTACTGTATTAGCTTCTATGGTACTTGGAAATTACTTGATTAAAGATATGTCATCAACCACAAGCTTTACGGATGCATTTAACAATATGGGACCAATCTTACTTCCGATTGTTATTGCTGGTGTTGGGATTGTAGCATCGATCATCGGAACTTTCTTAGTAAAAATTAATTCAAACGATGCTAAAGAACCACAAGTTCAAAAAGCATTGGATACTGGAAACTGGGCTGCTATCGCTCTTACAGTGGTGGCGAGTTGGTTCTTAATCGACTGGATGCTTCCTGAAACCTTACAAATGAACTTCTTTGGAGAAGGTTTAAAAGCTGTTCCATCAAGACATGTGTTCTACGCTGCTCTTATTGGACTTGCTGTTGGAGCTTTAATCTCTGCAGTAACTGCTTACTATACTTCTTTAGGAAAGAAACCTGTTTTAGATATCGTTAAAAACTCATCAACTGGTGCTGCTACAAATATTATCGCAGGTCTTTCAGTAGGTATGAAATCTACCTTTGCTTCTGTAATCTTATTTGCTGCTGCCATCTATGGTTCTTATGCTTTAGCTGGATTCTACGGAGTTGCTCTTGCAGCTTCTGCAATGATGGCAACTACTGCAATGCAGTTAGCAATCGATGCTTTTGGTCCTATTGCAGATAACGCTGGTGGTGTTGCTGAGATGAGTGAATTAGATCCTGAAGTTCGTGAGCGTACCGATATCTTAGATTCAGTTGGTAATACAACTGCAGCTGTTGGTAAAGGATTTGCAATTGCTTCTGCTGCACTTACTGCATTAGCTCTTTTTGCTGCCTATGTTACCTTTACAGGTATCGATGGTATCAACATCTTTAAAGCGGATGTACTTGCGATGTTATTCGTAGGAGGTATGATTCCAGTAGTATTCTCTGCACTTGCAATGGAATCTGTTGGAAAAGCTGCAATGGAAATGGTACAAGAAGTTAGAAGACAGTTTAGAGAAATCCCTGGAATTATGGAAGGAAAGGGAACTCCTGAATACGCTAAATGTGTTGATATTTCAACTCAAGCTGCTCTTAAAGAAATGATCTTACCAGGTTTAATTACCATCATCACTCCAATTATCATTGGATTGGTATTCGGGGCTGAGCCTTTAGGAGGTTATATGGCTGGTGTATCTGTTTCTGGTGTTATGTGGGCCATCTTCCAAAACAATGCTGGTGGTGCTTGGGATAACGCTAAGAAATCTTTTGAAGCTGGTGTTGAAATCAATGGAGAAATGACTTATAAAGGTTCTGATGCTCACAAAGCAGCTGTAACTGGAGATACTGTTGGTGATCCATTTAAAGATACTTCTGGACCTTCTATGAACATCTTAATTAAGTTAACTTGTTTAGTTGGTTTGGTAATTGCTCCAATCTTAGGAAATGGACATGCAGCTGAGGCTCACCAAGCTCATAACACAGTTGAAGTAACTGTAAATGCTACTTCTTCTGATGACTTAGCTGAGGCAACGATCACTGTTCAAACTACTAAAGATGGTGAGGCTCAAACTAAGACCTACACTGTTAAAGGAACTGAGGCAGAAATTCAAGAACAACTTAAAAAAGTTGAAGCTGAATCTGCTGCAGATGGTGAAATCATCGAAGTGAGAGTAGAAAAGAAAAATAGCTAAGTTCCACTTAGTCTTATATACAACAAAGCCCACTGAAAAGTGGGCTTTTGTTTTTTATGATCATTAAGTTTTGTTATTTCATTCAGTACAATCTTACGTATTTTTCTATCGCTACGCTCTAGAATAATCTTACGTATTTTTCTAACAAGTTAGAATAATCTTACGTATTTTTCTAACAAGTTAGAATAATCTTACGTATTTTTCTAACAAGTTAGAATAATCCGTTGATTTCAGCGTTGATTTTATTGATGACTTCACCTAAGTGTTCAGGATTGTTTACAAAGTCTAAATCGTCCACATCAATAACCAATAGTTTTCCTTTGGTGTAACTCTGAGACCAAGCTTCATAGCGTTCGTTAAGTCTGCTTAGATAATCGATGGAAATACTGTTCTCATAATCTCTTCCTCTTGTTTGAATTTGTTTTACAAGATTGGGAATCGAACTTCTTAAGTAAATAAGTAAGTCAGGAGGATTTATTAAACTCTCCATCAGTTCAAAGAGATCTGAGTAGTTTTTAAAATCTCTATTGGTCATCAGTCCCATCGCGTGAAGGTTGGGAGCAAAGATGAAAGCATCCTCATAGATGGTTCGATCCTGAATGACGTTCTTTTCTTTTTTTCTGATCTCTAAAATTTGTTGGTATCTGCTCTTGAGAAAAAAGATCTGAAGGTTAAAACTCCAACGTTCCATTTGATTGTAAAAATCATCCAGGTAAGGATTGTCATCTACTTCTTCAAAATGCGGTTCCCAATTAAATTGCTTAGCGAGCAAATTGGTCAATGTTGTTTTTCCAGATCCAATGTTTCCAGCGATTGCTATATGCATAGAAATGAGTTGTTTGGTTATTTTTGTTCTCCTTCGTAAAGGCTATACAATATAGGACAAACTCACAAAGTATCAAAAGGAAGCGATTGAATAAATAAGTGTATTTTTGATTAAACCTTTTTAGGTTTTATATGTCTAATAAATCAAACAACTATATATGAAAACTATTGTTACACTTTTTTTGACTCTTAGTTCAAGTATTGTTCTTTATGCACAATCATTTAATGGTCAAGCGACTTATGAATCTAAAACTTCTGTAGATTTTAATTTTGGAGGAAGAGATATGCCTCCTGCTCAAAAAAAGATGATTGAAGAGCGAATGAAGAGTGCTTTTGAAAAAACATTTGTTTTGAATTTTGATCGAACTTCATCAACCTATAAGGAAAAACAAAAACTGGAACAACCAGGTGGTCAGGGTGGTTTTCGCTTTTCGATGATGGGAGGCGGAGGTGATGACCTTTATTACAAAAACATTAAAGAACAACGTTACTCAAATAGCACTGAAACTTTTGGAAAGTTGTTTTTGGTGCAAGATTCATTGAAAAAGCTCGATTGGAAACTCAGTGGAGAAACTAAAAAGATTGGAAACTACACCTGTTATAAAGCAACTGCGATTCGAAAAGCAGATCCTAATCGCATGCGTTTTGGTCCACCACCTAGGGAAGAAAAGAAAGAAGAGGATCAGAAAGATGCGGCTATTGCTAAAGATTCTACCAAGACCGAATCAACTTCCTTATTCGATCGAATGGAAGCACCAAAGGATATTGAAGTTACAGCTTGGTATACCATGGATATTCCAATAGGTCAAGGTCCTGCTCATTACTGGGGATTACCAGGATTGATTCTTGAAATTCAAGATGATCGCACCACCTTATTGTGTTCAAAAATAGTTCTCAACCCACAGGAGGCTGAAGAAATTGAAGAACCTATCAAGGGGAAAAAAGTTGATCAAGCTGAATTTGATGAGATCATTCAAAAGAAAATGAAAGAGATGCAAGAGCGCTTTAGAGCTGGAAACAGAGGTGGAGAAGGACATAGAATCATGATAAGACAAGACTAATTTGAAACAAAAACAATTTTTGCTACTGATAGGCTGTCTGCTTGTTGTAGCTTTTGGATACGCACAAAAAATTACTTTGAGTGGAACCGTAAAAGATGCTCAGGGAACTGCTTTGGATATGGCCAATGTAGTAGCCATTAATTCACTTACCAATGAATTAGATGGTTTTGGAATCACTAATCCTAATGGATTGTATCGTATCGATGTTAAAACGAATACGACTTACAGTTTAAAGATTAGTTATATTGGTTTCTCTACTAAAGAACTCACCATTTCAACTAAGGAACTCGACATGAATTACGATGTGGTGCTAGATCCTCAATCTGAATCATTAGATGAAGTTGAAATCACCTACGAAATGCCTGTAAAGATTAAAGGAGATACCATAGTGTACAATTCAGACTCTTTTACTACAGGTTCTGAAAAGAAATTAGAAGACGTTCTAAAAAAGTTGCCTGGTGTTGAAATTAACGAAGATGGAGAAGTAGAGGTTGAGGGTAAGAAGGTAACAAAGTTAATGGTGGAAGGTCAGGAGTTTTTTGATGGAGACACCAAGATGGGATCTAAAAATATTCCTGCTAAAGCCCTTGATAAAATTGAAGTACTCAGAAATTACTCCGATGTAAACCAACTTAGTGGAGTGACCAATAATCAAGATAATGTCGCTTTAAATATTCGTCTTAAAGAAGGGGAAGATCATTTTTGGTTTGGAGAACTCACTGCTGGAAAAGGTTTAGATGATCGTTTTTTAGTACATCCAAAGGTGTTTTATTACTCTAAAAAATTATCAGTAAACCTCATTACAGATGTTAATAATATTGGTTCGTTACCTTTTACTCCTAGAGATTATTTTAATTTCACAGGAGGTATGGGAATGCAAACCGCCAATACAGGTACCAACTTCAATGTGTCTTCAGGTGGTTTGGGAATTTCTTTAATGCAGAACAATAGAGCCAAATCTATAGACACGAAGTTTGCAGCCTTTAACTTTTCGTACAATCCAAGTGACGCTTTTACAATGGGTGGTTTTGCAATTTATTCGTATACGGGGACACAACTAGAGACCAATACCTCTAGAACATTTATCGCTTCAAATGAAACGGAGGTTAGTACCACAGCTATTGATCAAAAATCAACCTTGGGACTGGCGAAGTTTAATTTTACCTATAAACCAGATGTCGATTTACAATGGGATTACGACATGCTCTATAAGAGCTCTGAACAAGATGAAGATCGCAGCGTATTGTCAGTTTCATCCTTAGTGGATAATATCGAAGAGATTAAAACTCAAAAACCTGTTTCGGTAACCCAGAACACTAATTTGTACTACACGATTGATGAAAAGAATATCCTAGCAGTTCAAGCCAAGTTCTTACATCAAAATGAAGATCCCTTTTATCAAGCAATAAAAGAGCAAAAACCTTTTATTGGAATTTTACCACTTGCTGATACTTCACTTTACAATATCAATCAAGAAAAGTTGATAACGACCAATCGATTGGATGCCAATGTGGATTACTATTTAATCACTGGGGATCAATCAAATTTGAAATTTAGTGTTGGAACACTTCAATCGAGACAATCTTTTGATTCAAACATCTTTCAATTATTAGATGGAGGAAACAGCACTAATTTTACTGATGCTACCCTTAATAATGATGTGAACTACAATTTTTCTGATCAATATTTAGGATTGTTTTACAAAGTAAAGCTCGGTAAATTAACTGTTAACCCTGGAGTTTTAGCACATCAATACAAGATGGTGGATGATCAATTATCAACTGTCATGGAGACTAAGCAGTTTAATCTCGTTCCGGATTTATTTATCAATTACGATTTAAAAAAATCAGAAAGTCTGCGTTTTAATTATCGAATCAGTAGATCATTTACCGACATCGAGAATATTTCAAAGGGGTATGTGTTTTCAAATTACAACCGAATGTTTAGCGGAAATAGAAATTTAGAATCAGCATTGTATCACTCTGCTTCTCTGAATTTCTTTAGTTTTAATATGTTTAATTTTCAAAACATCTTTGCAAATCTCAGCTATAACAAACAGTTGAATGCATTTAAGAATCAAACAGCGATTAGTGGAATTAATCAGGTCAATTCTGTATATAATTCCAATTTGGCAGATGAGATGATTAATGGTTCTATAAATTATCAGAGAACCTTTGGGAAGATTAAGTTTAGTTCTTCTGTTCGCATGGCAGGCAATACGTTTAACAATATTATCAATGATCAGGCAAGAGTTTCTACTTCGTTTACGCAATCTTACAGAACTTCTTTAAGAACTCAATTTTACAAGGCTCCAAATATTGAAATGGGATATTCTTATTCAAACAATCGATATGATAACGGCGGTTTTATGAATAAGTTCTACACCGATAGTCCCTTTGTGAAATTTGATGCACAATTCTTAAAGAACTTCATATTTACTGCGGATTATGACTATTACAATTACCGAAATGACGCAGGGACGACTTCCAATCAATACGAGTTCTTAGAAGCAAATCTTTCGTATCAAAAAGAGGATTCTAAATGGGAGTATTCTTTGGTGGGAACAAATTTATTAGACACAAGAGCACTCAATCAAGATAGCTTTAACGATTTGTTTAGCTCGACCTCCGCCTATGTCGTTCAACCGCGTTATGTGGTGTTTCAGATTAAGTACGAATTGTAATGCAATTCAATAGGAATAGAAGCTTCCCATAGAATTTTCTTTGGGAAGTTTTTTTTGTCTACTAGTTTGCGTATATTTGCATTCTAAATTAAAAGAGGAAGGATTTGACTGATTGCAACCTCTTGTAGAAAATTCTACAAAAAAAATTGCTAAAGCAGTTGTTTCGGTATCTTATCGTGACATTCTACCTAGCCAATCCTTCCTACCTATAAAACAATAAAAGGATGGCGTATTTATTTACCTCAGAATCAGTTAGCGAAGGGCACCCAGACAAGGTAGCCGATCAAATCAGTGATGCACTTTTGGATTATTTCTTAGCCTTTGATCCAGAATCAAAAGTAGCTTGTGAAACCCTAGTTACTACAGGGCAAGTTGTATTGGCAGGAGAAGTTAAGAGTGAAACTTATTTAGATGTACAGCGTATTGCAAGAGATACCATTAATGCTATTGGATATACCAAGGGTGAGTATCAGTTTAGCGGTGACTCCTGTGGAGTAATTTCTCTGATTCACGAACAATCTCAAGAAATCAATCAAGGAGTGGATCGTTCTTCGAAAGAGGAGCAAGGTGCAGGGGATCAAGGAATGATGTTTGGTTATGCAACCAAGGAGACAGAGAACTTTATGCCTCTTGCTTTAGATATCTCTCACAAGATACTTCAAGAATTGGCTATGGTTCGTCGTGAGGGATCTGCAATCAGCTATTTAAGACCTGATGCGAAGTCTCAAGTGACGATTGAATATTCTGATGACAACGTGCCTCAGCGTATTGATGCCATTGTTGTATCCACTCAGCACGATCCATTTTTAGCGGATGACGATGCCATGCTCGCTCAAATAAAAAAGGATATTATTGAAATCGTAATTCCAAGAGTTATTGAGCAACTACCTGAATATGTTCAAGCATTGTTCAATAATCAAATCAAGTACTTTATCAATCCAACTGGTAAGTTTGTGATTGGAGGTCCTCATGGAGATACGGGTCTTACAGGAAGAAAAATCATTGTGGATACTTACGGAGGTAAAGGAGCCCATGGAGGTGGAGCTTTTTCTGGAAAAGATCCTTCAAAAGTAGATCGTTCTGCAGCTTATGCTGCAAGACACGCCGCTAAGAATCTTGTGGCAGCAGGAGTTGCTGATGAAATCCTTGTACAAATATCCTATGCTATTGGCGTAGTAGAACCAACCTCAATTTTTGTGGATACTTATGGTACTTCTAATGTCGAATTAAGTGATGGTGAAATCGCTGCACTTGTAGGAAAATTATTCGATATGAGACCATATGCAATTGAGCAACGTCTCAAGCTTCGAAATCCTATTTATTTGGAGACTGCAGCTTATGGTCATATGGGGAAACAACCTAAGACTATTAGCAAGGTATTTGAATCACCATACAACGGAAGAATTGAAAAAGAAGTCGAGCTCTTTACTTGGGAGAAACTCGATTATGTTGATGTTGTTAAGGAAGCTTTTAACCTTTAGAAAAAGATTATGTTAGAAAAATTAAAAATAGATAAGTACACCACAAATACAGGGTATACTATTGATATAGAATTGTCCTACGAGCTTTTTGGAAAAGAATTAGGAACTGCTCCTGTGGTGATGGTGAATCACGCTCTTACAGGGAATTCAAATGTAGCAGGAGCGACGGGATGGTGGAAAACGCTCATCGGAGAAGGAAAGTGTATTGATACTAATAAGTATACAATTATTTGCTTCAATATTCCAGGTAACGGTTACGATGGTTTTGTAATTGATAATTATAAAGATTTTGTGGCTCAAGATATCGCTAAGATATTTCTTTCAGCTTTAGAGCAGTTGAAAATAGATCAACTATTCGCTTTAATCGGAGGGTCTCTAGGTGGAGGTATTGCATGGGAAATGGCTGCTTTAAATCCAAATCTTACCCAGCACTTAATACCGGTAGCTTCGGATTGGAAATCCACCGATTGGTTAATCGCCAATTGTCAAATTCAAGAACAATTCTTGCTCAACTCAAAACAGCCTGTTCACGACGCTCGTATGCATGCGATGCTGTGTTATAGAACTCCTGAATCTTTTAAACAACGATTTGGTCGTAGCACTAATGAAGATCTTCAAGTTTTTAATGTAGAGAGTTGGCTTACGCATCACGGAGAAAAACTTCAAGAGCGTTTTCAGTTGAAGGCTTATAAATTGATGAATCAATTGCTCAGATCGATTGACATCACCAGAAATGGTACAGCAGCATTTGAAAGACTTCAAAATTCCAACACCAATATTCATATCATCGGTGTGGATTCTGATATGTTCTTTACTGCAGTTGAAAACAAAGAGACCTTTAAACAATTAGCACAAGCACATAGTAATGTAACCTACGGAGAGGTCAACTCCCTTCACGGTCACGATGCCTTTTTGATCGAATACGATCAGATGGAACGCTTGTTGGATTCTGTCTTTAATAAAGATGCTCAATTAGATAAAATCACTGTTTTAAAGTTTGGAGGTCGATCACTTGCAAATGGAACTGGCCTAGAGCACGTTTTGTCCATTATCGATAAAAAAGCTCATTTGAAAATTCCGATTGCTGTGGTTTTATCAGCAAGAGGAGAAGCAACAGATGCCTTGATTGATTTATTGTCTAAAGCTTCGAGAGGTGTTTCTTTTTCACAGGACTTTGAAGCCTTCAAAAAAGAACAATCAAGTCCTGTTAAAGCTAGTTTACTCGAAGAAGAGTTTAAAGCTATTGAGAAATTACTTTCAGGGGTAGCACTTGTCGGTGATTATTCTTCAAAAACCAAAGATCAACTCTTGTCATACGGAGAATTAATTTCAGTTCGAGTGATTGTGGAGCTTTTGAACAACAGAGGAATTAAAGCTCGAGAAATAGATGCTAGAAAGCTGATTAAAACTAATGATATTCACGGTAATGCTCAAGTGATTGAACACATTTCAAAAGAAAATGTGATTAAAGCTTTTGAAGAATTGCCCAAAGGAGTGATTCCTGTATTTACTGGTTTTATCGCATCCAATGTCGATAATGAAACGACAACACTCGGTAGAAATGGATCCAACTATTCAGCGGCTTTACTCGCTAATTTCTTGAATGCTAAAGAACTTCAAAACTACACTCATGTAGATGGAATCTTTACGGCAAATCCAGAACTCGTAGAAGATGCAGAACTTATCGAAAACCTCTCATATTCTGAGGCCAATGAGTTAGCAAATTTTGGAACGAATATCTTACATGCGAAAACGATTATTCCGCTTATTGAAAAGAATATTCCACTTCGTATTCTCAATACCTTTAACGAGGATAACCAAGGGACACTTATTAGTGCTAAGAGTTCTAAGCAAGGAATCAAATCACTTTCGGTGATTGAAGATGTAACACTGATCAATATCGAGGGTAGAGGTCTTCTCGGAAAAGCCGGAGTAGATGCGCGTATTTTTGGGGCCCTTGGAAATAAAAACATCTCTGTAAGTATTATCTCTCAAGGTTCCTCAGAAAGAGGAATTGGACTTGTGGTAAATGCCGATGATGCGACTCAGGCAATAATCGCCTTAGAGCGTGAATTTGAACAAGATTTCTATTCTCAAGATGTCAATACCATCAGTGGAGTTGATAATGTATCGGTGGTTTCGATTGTCGGTCAAGACCTCAGCGGTTTTCACAAACCTTATTCTGCGATTATCAACAACGGAGTAGTTCCTTTATTGTTTAACAATACGGTTACTGGTAAGAACGTGAGTTTGGTACTTAAGAAGTCCGATTTACACAAGGCACTTAATGTAATTCACGGTGAAATTTTTGGTCAATCTAAGAAAGTAAACCTCGCCATTTTTGGTGTAGGTAATGTAGGAGGGACACTAGTGGATCAAATCATCCAAGCTGCGGATACCATCGAACAAAAGAAAGGGATCAAACTCAATATTTTTGCTTTGGCCAATTCTAAACAGTTGTTGTTAAATCACAAAGGAATCGATAAAAATTGGAGAGCGCAACTCACTAAGGCTTCTACTTTCAATGATTTAGCTGAACTGTACACATTTGCAGATCAAAACCATTTAGAGAATCTCATCTTAGTTGATAATACTGCTAATAGTGCTTTTGTAGATCACTATCAAGATATTGTAGCTCATGGATTTGATTTGGTATCGTCGAATAAGATTGCCAATACTAAATCGATTTCATTCTACAACGAACTTCGAGAAGTCTTGGCTTCAAATCAAAAGCAATACTTGTATGAGACCAATGTTGGAGCTGGCTTGCCACTGATTAACACCATTGCATTATTGCATCTTTCAGGAGAAAATATCACTCGTATTAAGGGAGTGTTCTCAGGTTCACTTTCCTATATATTTAACACCTTTTGTGATAAGGACGTTGCCTTCTCAACTCAGGTAAAAGAAGCCTTAGAAAAAGGGTTTACCGAACCCGACCCTAGGGAAGATCTCATGGGGAATGATGTCGGTAGAAAACTCCTTATCTTAGCTAGAGAATTGGATTTAGAGAATGAGCTTTCAGAAGTGGTAATTCAGAATTTGATTCCAGATCATTTAGCTTCCTTGCCAAAAGACGAATTCTTAAACAGAATTGAGGAATTGGATGAAACTTTTGCGGCTTTAAAAGCAAATCAAAAAGAAGATCATGTATTGAGATATGTTGGAGATCTCTCGGGAGATCTACAGCAATCCAAAGGAAATTTAGAGGTGAAGTTAGTTTCAGTTCCAAAACAGAGTCCTTTAGGTCAGATGAAAGGTTCTGATTCGCTCATTGAGATTTACACAGAGTCCTATGGAGAAAACCCTATTGTGATTCAAGGAGCAGGTGCAGGAGCAGCTGTGACTGCAAGAGGGGTGTTTGGAGATATATTACGCATCGTAGAAAAAGCATAGTTATGACTAAGAAAAAGTTTGAAACAAACGCTATTAGAACTCAAAACGAACGCAGTTCGTTCTTAGAGCATTCCACACCTTTATACTTGACTTCTAGTTTTGTATTTGAGGATGCTGAAGATATGAGAGCTTCTTTTGCAGAGGAGAAAGAACGCAATATCTATTCCAGATATTCCAATCCCAACTCTTCTGAGTTTATTGAAAAGGTATGTCAAATGGAAGGAGCTGAGGCAGGATTTGCCTTCGCATCTGGAATGGCGGCTGTCTATTCAACATTTGCTGCACTGCTTAACAGTGGTGATCATATTGTTTCTTCAGCAAGTGTATTTGGATCGACATTAAGTTTGTATAACAATTTCTTTCCCAAGTGGAATATTGAAACCTCACTTTTTAAAGTGACGGATTCAATTGAAACAATTGAGAGGTTGATTAAGCCAAATTCAAAGATTCTATACGTGGAATCTCCAACCAATCCTGGAGTCGATGTTTTAGATTTAGAAGCCCTTGGAAAACTGGCCAAGAAACACAATATCTTATTAATCGTCGATAACTGTTTTGCCTCTCCATATTTACAACAACCTATTGCTTTTGGTGCTGATTTAGTGATTCATTCAGCAACCAAGCTTATGGATGGTCAGGGTAGAGTTCTTGGAGGAATTACTGTTGGTTCTGCTGAGTTAATCGATAAAGTTTACCGTTTTGCCAGAATCACTGGACCTGCACTTTCTCCATTTAATGCTTGGGTACTTTCTAAGAGTTTAGAAACCTTAGCGGTTCGTGTAGATCGTCATTGTGAAAATGCTTTGGCACTCGCCAAGCACTTAGAAGCACATCCCGAAGTTGAGATGGTGAAATATCCATTTTTGAAATCGCATCCCATGTATGAGGTAGCCAAAAAGCAAATGAAGGCAGGAGGAGCTGTTGTGGCTTTTGAAGTCAAAGGTGGTTTAGAATCAGGGAAACGATTCTTTAATGCTATTCAAATGTTATCGCTCTCTGCTAATTTAGGAGATTCAAGAAGTATTGTAACCCATCCTGCATCGACGACGCATTCCAAATTAACTCCTGAGCAGCTTCAAGAAGCAGGTATCAGTGAAGGAATGATTCGCATCTCTGTAGGATTAGAACATATCGATGATATCATTGCTGATATCGATCAAGCTTTAGAAAAAGCAAACGCTTAAATACAAAATCTATTGGCAACAAAAAAAGACATAGTAGCTCAATTAGAAAAACGCATTTTAGTACTCGATGGAGCCATGGGAACCATGATTCAAGAGTACAAATTTACGGAAGAGGATTATCGTGGTAAGCGATTCGCAGATTGGCCTTCTCCACTTCAGGGGAATAATGATTTATTAACCCTAACCCAGCCAGAGGCGATTAAGACCATTCATCGCAAATACGCTGAGGCGGGTGCAGATATCATAGAAACCAATACCTTCTCTTGTACGACCATTGCTATGGAAGATTACCAGATGCAAGAATTGGTCTATGAGTTAAATTTTGAGGCTGTTAAACTCGCCAAAGAAGTCTGTGATGAGTTTACGAAAAAAGACCCTTCAAAACCTCGCTTTGTAGCAGGGAGTGTCGGGCCTACCAACAAGACAGCAAGTTTGTCGCCTGATGTCAATAATCCTGGTTTTAGAGCCATTTCATTTGAAGAGTTAAGAACAGCCTATAAGCAACAGGTCGACGCTCTGGTAGACGCAGGTGTTGATATCATATTAGTCGAGACCATCTTTGATACCTTAAATGCAAAGGCGGCATTATTTGCTATCGAAGCGGTTAATAAGGAACGCTCGATCGATTTGCCGATTATGATCAGTGGTACCATTACAGATGCTTCTGGTAGAACTCTTTCTGGACAAACGGCTGAAGCCTTTTTAATTTCGATGGCACATGCTAATTTGTTATCCATTGGTTTTAACTGTGCCTTAGGTGCTGATGCCTTGACTCCACATCTAGAAGTTTTGGCACAGAAAGCTCCTTTTGCAGTATCGGCTCACCCAAATGCTGGTTTGCCAAATGCTTTTGGAGAATACGATGAGACAGCCAAACAGATGGCTGCTCAAATAAAGAATTATATCGAAAAAGGTCTGGTCAATATTGTTGGAGGTTGCTGTGGAACAAGGCCAGAACACATAGCAGCTATTGCTCAGGAAGCTTCAAAGGGAAAGCCAAGAGTATTTGGTCAGTCTAAGGATCATCAAATGAAACTCTCTGGCTTAGAACCTCTAGTAATTACTCCAGAAAGTAATTTTATCAATGTTGGAGAACGTACCAATGTGGCAGGTTCTCGAAAATTCCTTCGACTCATCAAGGATCGCTTGTTTGATGAGGCTCTTGACATTGCAAGAGATCAAGTAGATAATGGTGCTCAGATTATCGACATCAATATGGACGATGGTCTAATCGACGGTAAGGAGGCTATGGTAGAATTCTTAAATCTTATTGTTTCTGAACCTGATATTTCAAAGGTTCCCATTATGATAGATTCTTCTAAATGGGAGATTATTGAAGCGGGTCTTCAGGTCGTTCAAGGAAAATGTGTAGTAAATTCCATTTCACTTAAAGAAGGAGAAGAGAATTTTATCCAACAAGCTACATCCATTAAACAATATGGCGCAGCTGTTATTGTGATGGCTTTTGATGAGGTAGGACAAGCTGATAATTACGATCGCAGAATTGAAATAGCCAAAAGATCTTATGATATTTTGGTAGATCAAGTGAATTTCCCAGCAGAGGATATCATTTTTGATCTCAATATATTTCCAGTTGCTACGGGGATGGATGAACACCGAAAAAATGCGATAGATTTTATCGAAGCGACGCGATGGGTACGAGAAAACTTACCGCATTGTAGTGTGTCTGGAGGTGTGAGTAATGTGTCCTTTAGTTTTAGAGGAAACAATCCAGTTCGTGAAGCCATGCATTCGGTGTTCTTATATCACGCGATTAAAGCGGGAATGAATATGGGAATTGTCAATCCTGCTTTATTAGAAGTATACGATGACATTCCAAAAGACCTTTTAGAGCAGGTTGAAGATGTTATCTTAGATCGAAGAGATGATGCAACTGAACGTTTATTAGACTTTGCTGAAACGGTAGTGGGGACTGCAAAAGAATCTAAAATAGATCTCTCTTGGAGAGAAGAGCCGCTCCAAAACAGAATCACTAGAGCACTCGTAAAGGGAATCGACTCCTACATTATTGAAGATGTAGAAGAAGCTAGATTAGCCAGTAAGAAAACGATCGAAGTCATCGAAGGCAATTTGATGATTGGAATGAATGTAGTTGGAGATCTCTTTGGTGATGGTAAGATGTTCTTGCCACAAGTGGTCAAGTCGGCTCGTGTAATGAAAAAGGCGGTAGCCTATTTGTTGCCCTTTATCGAAATTGAGAACAATCAATCAGGTGAGAAGACCAAGGCAGCTGGTAAGATATTAATGGCGACTGTCAAGGGTGATGTACACGATATCGGTAAGAATATCGTATCGGTCGTTTTAGCTTGTAACAATTATGAAATAGTGGATCTCGGAGTGATGGTTCCGCCTGAAAAGATTATTGCCAAGGCCAAGGAAGAACAAGTGGATGTTATTGGACTCAGTGGACTGATTACTCCATCCCTAGATGAAATGGTGTTCTTAGCTAAAGAAATGAAACGCGAAGGATTTCAAATACCATTACTCATTGGGGGAGCAACGACTTCTAAGGCACATACTGCTGTGAAGATTGCACCAGAATACCCATATGGAGTAGTTCATGTCAATGATGCTTCTAGAGCGGTAACGGTGGTTGGAGACTTGCTTCAAGAGGAAACAAGTGATCGTTACAAACAGGAAATCCAAAACGAGTACCAGGAGTTTGCCCAGAAGTTCTTGGCTAGAACCAAAAAGAAAACCTATGTGTCCCTTGTCGATGCAAGAGCCGATAAAGTAGCTCTGAATTGGGATCAATTTCAAGCAGTAGAACCAAAGGAGAAAGGGATTAAGGTTTTAGACTTAAACCTCAATGATCTTAAGGAGTTTATCGATTGGACTCCCTTTTTTAGATCCTGGGATTTACACGGAAAATATCCTGCTATTTTAACCGATGAGGTTGTTGGAGAACAAGCGGCGAGCTTGTACAAAGACGCTCTTGGTACTTTAGAGGAACTCATCGTTCAAAAGCAACTACAAGCCAAAGCTGTTTTTGGAATTTTTGAGGCTAATAGTAATGATAGTGATGATATCGAACTTGCCAATGGCAAAGTATTTAGAACCCTTCGCCAACAGCTCAAGAAGCGAGATGGAGCTTCTTACAGGGCGCTTAGCGACTATATAGCACCTAAATCATCAAATGTGACTGATTATATAGGAACTTTCTGTGTGTCGGTATTTGGAGCAGATGAACTAGCAAAACAGCACCAGCAAAATCACGATGACTACAACTCCATCATGGTTAAAGCGATCGCTGACCGTTTTGCCGAAGCAGCTGCTGAATACCTCCACAAAGAGGTTCGAACCAATTATTGGGGGTATGCTAAGGATGAGGATTTAACTAATGATCAGCTCATCGGTGAACAGTATAAGGGAATTAGGCCTGCCCCAGGCTATCCAGCTTGTCCAGATCACTTAGAAAAAGAAACGATTTGGGAATTATTAGATGTCGAAAATGTAATTGGGGTAACGCTTACTGAAAGTCTGGCCATGTGGCCTGCAGCATCCGTATCCGGATACTATTTTGCACATCCCGAGGCCAAGTATTTTGGAGTTGGAAAAATAACTAAAGAACAATTAGAGGAGTACGCCCAAAGAAAGGGAATAGCGATTGAAAAGGCAGAAAAGTGGCTCGCTCCAAATTTAGCAAACGAATAAGATTATGAAAATTACCGATCATATCAATCAGGCAAAAGACACCTTGTTTTCTTTTGAAATCGTCCCTCCAGTGAAAGGGAAGGGAATACAGGAATTGTTCAACAATATCGATCCGCTAATGGAATTTAAGCCTCCCTTTATCGATGTGACTACCTCGAGAGAACAGGCCATTTACATTCAAAAAGAGGGTGGATTGGAAAAACAGATCACCAGAACCAGACCAGGAACGGTGGGAATCTGTGCTTCGATTATGAATAAATACAAGATCGATGCGGTTCCTCATGTGATCTGTGGAGGTTTTACCAAAGAAGAAACCGAGTATATGCTGGTTGATTGTCAGTATTTGGGAATTGAAAATGTGATGGCACTAAGAGGAGATGCTCGTAGAGAAGAGGCATTTTTCACTCCGACAAAGGGAGGGCATACCTATGCATCAGAGCTCGTTACTCAAATAAAGAATTTAAACAAAGGAAAGTTTCTGTACGAATCAACAGAGGATGGAGTCTTTTCTGATTTCTGTGTAGGAGTAGCTGGATATCCAGAAAAACATATGGAGGCTCCTTCGCTAAAGACCGACTTACAAAGATTACAACACAAGGTAGAACAGGGAGCTGATTATGTCGTAACACAGATGTTTTTTGACAATCAAAAGTATTTTGAGTTTGTAGAGGCTGCAAGAGCTATGGGAATCACTATTCCAATCATACCAGGAATTAAACCGATTGCAGTAAAGCGTCATTTAAATATCTTACCACAGGTATTTAAAATAGACCTTCCACAAGATTTAGTCGAAGCAGTGGAAGCTGCTAAGGATAATAAAGCTGTTAGAGAGGTAGGAACCGAGTGGGCAATTCAACAATCCAAAGAGCTCAAAGAGGCTGGAGTACCAGTTCTTCACTACTATTCTATGGGTAAATCAGACAATATTTACAATATTGCAAAAGCCTTGTTTTAGTCAGGTTTAGTTCTTTTTGTCTTTATAAAACAAAAGAAAAAATAAAAAGATAAAAATGCTGTGAAGATTATACTGCTAAGATCCAGTATGAGATTTACATTGTCTTTAGGAAATCCGTGTTTTATAATTTCACTCAACTCAATGCCTAATATTAGCCCACCACAACAGAATAGGAATAAATAAATAATTGGATATTTTGATATTGTATTTTTCATATTACTGTCACATTTCATTTTTTAATTGCTGTATTGTGTAAAAATATGGAACCGATGATATTTTCAACTAGGGATTCGTTAAACGACATCTTATATCAAATTAGTAAGAATTAAATTCATCCCTCTTAAATATAATTATATAGAGATAAATTGTGATGAATTATGCTAATTACGTAAAAATCATATGATTTCATTTGCTCAAATAAATTTTAATACTAAATTAGCAGCTCAATAAAGGAAATATGAACACTCAATTTTATACTAACGCTTATTTTTACTTCTATTTTAATAGGGGCTAGGGGCTTTATATAGTATTTGAGAAATCAACATAAAATTATAGAAGTCCCGCAAGAGCGGGATTTTTTTTTAAAATGAGTTTAACAATAGCAATACAAGGGATCAAGGGGTCCAATCACCATCAAGTAGCTTTAGACTATTTTGGAACTGATATTACACTCAGCGAGTGTGATAGCTTTGATCAAATGGTTCGTCAGATACTCGATGGTAGTGTTGATAAGGGAGTGATGGCCATAGAGAATTCTATAGCAGGTTCAATTATTCCAAACTATGCACTTGTTCATCACAACAAGCTTCATATTATTGGAGAACACTATTTGAATATTCATCATCATCTTATGGCTTTAGAAGGCCAATCGCTAGAGGATATTAAAGAGGTTCACTCTCATCCTATGGCGCTTCTTCAGTGTAAAAAATTCTTTGATGACTACCCACATATTAAGTTAGTGGAGACTAGTGATACTGCTGATTCTGCTAAACATATTCAGGAGCAAAAGCTCAAAGGTATTGCTGCTATTGCTCCAAAAAAAGCAGCTGAATTATACCATCTGGAAATCATCGCAGATGATATTCAGACGATTAAACACAATTCGACTCGTTTTATCATTATAAAGGCAAGCAACAAGGAACTTCCAAAGAGTGAAATCAACAAGGCGTCACTTCGTTTTGTTCTCGATCACAAAAGAGGATCCCTCGCTACGGTGCTAAACGTATTAAGTGATTGTTCGATTAACCTTACAAAGATTCAATCCCTTCCAGTGATTGATGTGCCTTGGAAATATGCCTTTTTTGTTGATGTGACCTTTGACAAGTATGAAGACTACCAAAAAGCCCATTCATTATTGGAGATTATGGCAGAAGAATTTTTAGTCTTAGGGGAATATAAAAATGCTCGATTATGATTGAAAATGCCAATAGATTACAATCAGTAAAAGAATACTACTTCTCTCAAAAATTGAGAGAGGTTAGAGGACTAGTGTCCCAAGGAAGGCCAATCATCAATATGGGAATAGGTTCTCCAGATTTGCCACCTTCTCAAAAGGTGCTCGATGCGCTTACTGATGCTATTTCGCATCCATCAGCACATCAATACCAATCGTATCAGGGACTACCTGAGTTAAGAGAGGAGATGGCGAATTTTTACAGGACCTATTACGGAGTTTCTCTTGATCCAACTAGTGAAGTATTACCACTGATGGGATCCAAAGAGGGAATCATGCATATTTCTATGGCCTTCTTAAATCCAGGAGATAAGGTGTTGGTTCCAAATCCTGGATATCCAACCTATACCTCTGTAACGCGCTTGGTTGAAGCAGAGCCTTTGTTTTACAATTTAGAAGAAAAACACAATTGGTTTCCACAGGTTGCAGATCTAGAAAAAATGGATTTAAGTGGGGTAAAACTCATGTGGCTAGGATACCCTCATATGCCTACGGGTGCTATAGCAAAAGATGCTGATTTAGAAGCTTTAATAGCCTTTGCTCATAAGCATCAAATATTATTAGTTAAAGACAACCCTTACAGTTTTGTGCTCAACAAAACGCCCAAGAGTATCCTTGCCTTTGAAGGAGCTAAAGAAGTCGTTTTAGAACTCAATTCGCTTTCAAAGTCATTTAATATGGCAGGTTGGAGAGTTGGAATGCTCATGGGAAGAGCTGATTTAGTAGAATCGGTACTCAAAGTAAAAAGCAATATGGATTCTGGAATGTTTTACGGAATTCAAAAAGGAGCTATAGAAGCCTTAAAAGCACCTAAATCATGGTTTGATGGACTTAATGAAATTTACACCAAACGCAGAAAGGCCATCTTCGCATTAGCTGACAAACTCAATTTGAATTATGATCCTTCAGCTGTAGGAATGTTTGTGTGGGCAAAGATTGGCGATAATCATACCACAAGTGAAATGTTGGTGGATCAACTTTTATACGAGCATGACATCTTCATCGCACCTGGAACGATATTTGGATCGAATGGAGAAGGCTATGTGCGTTTTTCACTTTGTGTCCCTGAAGAAAAAATTGTCGAAGCATTAAATCGATTTAATTAAGATGAATGTATTTTTAATCGGTGTTGGTTTAATAGGAGGGTCTTTTGCTAAGGACCTTAGAATTCAATACCCTGATACTAATTTCTTCGGAATCAGTAGAAGAGAGGCAACTCTTGACAAGGCTGTGGAGCTAGGAATTATAGACCACAAAGCTACAATGGAGGATTTGTCAAAGGCTGATGTCGTAATACTTAGTATTCCAGTGGATGTCAGTGTTCCAGTTCTTGTCGATGTATTGGATCGTATTTCTGAAAAATGCTTGGTTTTTGACGCAGGATCGATCAAAGAACCGATTTGTGAGGCAGTGAAGAATCATCCCAATCGCAAAAACTTTTTAGCATGTCACCCTATTGCAGGTACTGAATTTTCTGGACCAGAAGCAGCATTAGAGGGTCTGTATCAAAACAAGACTATGATTATTTGTGAAGTGGAAGCCACCGCTTTTAAACTTCAAGAAAAAGCAGTAGAGCTCTTTAGAGCAATAGGGATGCGCATTCGATATATGAATGCCAAGTCACACGACAAGCACATTGCATATGTGTCGCATCTATCACATATTAGCTCTTTTATGTTAGGGAAGACGGTTATTGAAAAGGAAAAGAATGAAAATGATATTTTTGACATGGCTGGATCAGGTTTTGAAAGCACGGTTCGACTTGCCAAAAGTTCACCTGCAATGTGGACCCCCATATTTGCTGAAAATAAATCTAATGTCATTGAAGCATTAGAAGAATATATCTCTAATTTAACAGCATTCAAAAAATTGATGGAAGATGATTCTTACGAGGCTGTTTTTAACGAGATGGAACAAACGAATAAAATAAAGGAAATATTAAATGGGATTCCCCATAATAATTAATTAAAACGATGGAAAATTCAAAGAATTTGAGAAAGTGGTTGGATGATATGAACTTAGATCATCCCCTAGTGATTGCAGGACCCTGTAGTGCTGAAACAGAAGAGCAAGTATTAAAAATAGCTCATGAGCTTAAAGATACTGATGTCAATTATTTTAGAGCAGGTATTTGGAAACCTAGAACAAGACCAGGAGGATTTGAAGGTGTTGGCGCTTTGGGATTAAAATGGTTACAAAAAGTTAGAGAAGAGACGGGATTAAAAACAGCTACTGAAGTTGCCAACAAAGATCACGTTAAACTCGCTTTGGAATACGATGTTGATTTATTGTGGATTGGAGCTCGTTCTACCGTATCTCCGTTTATTATTCAAGAAATTGCTGATGAATTAAAAGGGACTGATAAGATTGTTCTTATTAAGAATCCTGTGAATCCAGATTTAGCATTGTGGTTAGGTGCTGTTGAGCGTTTGTACAATGCCGGTATTAAAAACTTAGGAGTGATTCACAGAGGATTCTCTACTTATGAGAAAACAAAGTACAGAAATATTCCAGAATGGCAATTAGCGATTGAATTGCAACAAAGATTCCCTGATTTACCAATCATCAACGACCCTTCTCATATTACGGGGAAAAGAGACATGGTTCACGAAGTTTGTCAGACTGCACTTGATTTGAATTTTGATGGATTAATGGTTGAAACACATCACGATCCAGATAATGCATGGTCTGATGCACCTCAACAAGTGACACCTGCTTCCTTGATTAAAATGATGAAGGATTTAAAAGTGCGTAAGCAAAATGATCCTGAACAGGCATTTAACAATGAAATTGGAACGCTTCGTTCTCAAATCGATGTGATCGATGAGCAATTGTTAGAGAGCTTAGGGAAACGTATGAAAATTTCAGATGCAATTGGACAACTAAAAGAAGCACACAACGTTTCTGTATTACAGAGCAGTCGTTGGAATGAAATTTTAGGAAGAATGATTTTAGAAGGTGAAAAGAGAAATCTATCTGAAGAGTTTGTTTTAAAATTGTTTAAAGCGATTCACCAAGAGTCGATTAATCATCAAGAAAAAATTGTAAACCACTAATAATGATAGGGGGCTTTTAAGCCCCTTATTTTTTATCTTTAGACCGTGAAAGGAATCGTATACAAATCTACTGGTAGTTGGTATGTTGTGAAAACAGCGTCGGGTGACGTATACGAATGCCGCATCAAAGGAAAATTTCGAATTAAGGGGATTAAGAGTACCAACCCTATTGCTGTTGGAGATCAGGTTGAATTTGATGTTGAAAAAAAAGGAGACGATACGATAGGTATTATTTACTCCATAGAGGAACGTAAAAACTACATTATTAGAAAGTCGGTCAACCTCTCCAAGCAAACTCAAATCATTGCCTCCAATATAGACTTGGCGCTTTTGTTAGTTACCATTGACAATCCACCGACCTTAACTGCTTTTATCGATCGTTTTTTAGTAACAGCAGAGGCTTATGATATTCCAGTTGTACTCGTTTTTAACAAGGCAGATTCGTATACCGATCAAAGTAAAGATGAAGCTCAGTACTTGCAAATGCTCTATAAGTCTATTGGATATCAATGCGTTGAAATTTCTGCGATTAAAAATATTGGCTTAGATCAAATTGTCAATTTGATGAAAGTTAAAACGACTTTAGTGTCGGGTCATTCAGGTACTGGTAAATCAACTTTGATCAATGCAATATCACCTGGATTGAAATTAAAGACTACTGAAATTTCAGAATTGTACAGCCAAGGACAACACACCACGACTTTTGCTGAAATGTACGATTTGTCTTTTGGAGGACGAATCATCGATACTCCTGGTATTAAAGGTTTTGGTGTTGTTGATATGGAACCGGAGACGATTGGAGATTACTTTCCAGAGTTTTTTAAACTAAAATCAGCTTGTAAGTTTCACAATTGTCTTCATAAAGATGAGCCCCATTGTGCCGTTAAAGAAGCATTGGATGAAAATCGCATTGCCTGGTCTCGGTACCGTTCTTATATTCAAATGTTAGAAGGTGAAGATGAGAATTATAGGGTTAACAACTATAGTGAATAAGAATGAGAGCTGTAATTCAAAGAGTTAAAAACGCTAGTGTTGTAGTCGAAGGTGTGACGATTTCTGAAATTGATTCAGGACTTTTGGTGCTTTTAGGAGTTACCCATTCGGACGATCAATCTGACATCGAATGGTTGTCAAAAAAGATACTCAATCTTCGTATTTTTAACGATGAAAATGGAGTGATGAACAAGTCGCTTTTGGATGTTGGAGCGGATTTAATAGTCGTGAGTCAATTTACACTTTACGCTGCGACAAAAAAGGGCAATAGACCCTCGTACATCACCGCAGCTAAGCCTGAGGTGGCTAATGAATTATACGAGAAATTCGTGGTGGCTTGTGAGCTTCAATTAGGAAAGAAAGTAGGTACAGGAGTCTTTGGGGCAGATATGAAAGTATCGCTTTTGAACGACGGTCCGGTTACCATAAGTATCGATACACATAACAAAGAATAAGATGGATATCAAAAACGCACAATTAGCAGTAGATGAGTGGATTAAAACTCATGGGGTTCGTTATTTTAACGAACTGACCAATATGGCTCAACTCACAGAAGAAGTAGGAGAGGTCGCTCGAATTATCGCTAGACGTTATGGAGAACAATCTGAAAAGGAATCAGATAAAGACAAAGATCTTGGGGAAGAATTGGCAGATGTGTTATTTGTAGTTCTTTGTTTAGCAAATCAAACCGGAATTGATCTTCAAAAGTCCTTTGATAAAAAATTAGATCTCAAATCTAAACGCGATCACGATAGACATCACAGTAACACTAAATTAAAATAAGACTATGTCTTTATTAACTTTTGAATTGTCTTTGCCTAAGTCAAAGAACCTACAAGCGGACATACAAATAACAGGATCAAAGAGTGAAACCAATAGACTCTTGTTATTACAAGCACTTTTTGATAAGATCAGTATTCGTAATACCTCCAATTCTGACGATGCTGTTGCAATGGCAGCTGGACTAAAGATTGAGCAAGGGGAAGTGGACATTCATCACGCTGGAACAGCCATGCGTTTTTTGACTTCCTATTTTGCATCCAGTGAGGGAAAAGAGGTAGTACTTACCGGGTCTAAACGTATGCAGGAACGCCCTATAAAGATTTTAGTAGACGCCCTTAGATCGCTTGGAGCTTTAATTGAATACACTAAAAACGAAGGCTATCCACCGTTAAAAATTACTGGAAAAAAATTAGAACAAAACAAAGTAGTGATGGCTGCAAATGTTAGTAGTCAGTATATTTCCTCATTACTGTTAATTGCTCCAAGTCTTCCTAATGGTTTGGAGTTACATTTAGAAGGCAAAATCACTTCGGTTCCCTACATTAAAATGACCTTAGCACTGTTAGACAGTATCGGTGTTGAGAATAGTTTTGAAGGACAAATTATCAAAGTAGGACACAAGTCAACTGTAGCAGCACAAGAATTAGTAGTGGAGTCCGATTGGAGTTCTGCATCCTATTTTTATAGCCTTTGTGCCTTGGCTGATAAAGGTTCTCAAATTAAACTCTCTTCTTATAAAAAGAACTCTCTTCAAGGAGATTCTGTTCTGGCACAAATCTACACTGAACTAGGAGTTGAAACGACTTACGAAGGTCACTCAATTGTACTTAAAAAGCTTGGTGAAGTATCAGAGAAAGTGAAGAATTATGGTTTGGTATGGGATTTGGCAAATGCACCAGATATAGCTCAAACTATAGCAGTAACTTGTTTTGGTTTGGGAGTTTCTTGTTCATTGACTGGATTACACACACTTAAAATAAAAGAGACCGATCGTCTTGTGGCTCTTTACAATGAACTGTCAAAGTTCGGAGCTAAGGTAAGCATCGATGACAAATCACTTCAATTAGAGGCCTTTGTTGGTGATTATAATTTAGAAGTATCTGTTGCGACTTATAACGATCATCGAATGGCAATGGCTTTTGCTCCATTAGCCCTTTTAGTTCCTTTCAAAGTTGAAGACGCTATGGTAGTCACTAAGTCATTTCCTGACTTCTGGGAGGACATGCAAACCATAGGAATAGGAGTATCTCAATAGATTTATTGCCATTTACTTGACAACCCCCTAGTTGAGGTTGTATATTTGCAACCTTTATAAAAATTGAATCTATACAACTATGAAGTTATCTCATTTTAATTTTGATCTTCCAAAGGATCTATTAGCAGAATATCCATCAGAACACAGAGACGAAGCTCGTTTGATGGTCATCAATAGAAAGGATGGAAGTATTGAACACAAGTATTTTAAAGATCTAATCGATTATTTTGACCAAGATGATGTGATGGTACTCAATAACACTAAGGTGTTTCCAGCGCGTCTTTACGGAAATAAAGAAAAGACTGGAGCTAGAATTGAAGTGTTCTTATTAAGAGAATTAAATGAGGAACAACGTTTGTGGGATGTGCTTGTTGATCCTGCTCGTAAGATTCGAATTGGAAACAAACTATACTTTGGAGATGATGATTCCTTAGTAGCTGAAGTAATTGACAATACAACTTCAAGAGGAAGAACCCTTCGTTTCTTATACGATGGATCCTACACAGAGTTTAGAAAAAAACTTAGAGATCTTGGAGAAACGCCACTTCCAAAATATATCAAAAGAGAAGTAGAGCCAGATGACGAAGAGCGTTATCAAACCATCTACGCCAAAAATGAAGGTGCTGTAGCAGCTCCTACTGCAGGATTGCACTTTTCAAAACACTTGCTAAAGCGTTTAGAAATTAAAGGAGTTAATTTTGCAGAATTGACCCTTCACGTTGGATTGGGAACCTTTAATCCAGTTGAAGTAGAAGATTTATCAAAACACAAAATGGATTCTGAAGAATTAGTGATACCTGAAGAATCTGTAGCGGTTGTCAACAATGCTAAACTTCATAAAAAAAGAGTTTGTGCTGTTGGTACAACGGTTATGAGAGGATTAGAATCTTCTGTTAGTTCAGAGCAAACTCTAAACCCCTACGAAGGATGGACCAATAAGTTTATTTTTCCACCGTATGATTTTAGTATTGCAAACTGTATGATTACCAATTTTCACACGCCTAAATCAACTCTTTTGATGATGATTTCAGCCTTTATGGGGCATGATTTGATGAAAAAAGCATATAAAGAAGCAGTAGAACAAGGATATAAGTTCTATTCTTATGGTGATGCTATGTTGATTCTTTAAACAAAAAAATACAGGCCCGTTATCGGGCCTTTTTTAAAAGCACCTATGAAAAAAGATATTCGTTCCATGGATAAGGACGCTCTCAGAGATTTTTTTGTCTCCAGGGGGGATAGTGCTTTTAGAGGAAATCAAGTGTATCAGTGGCTGTGGCAAAAAGGAGCACATCACTTTGAGGATATGACCAACCTCTCCAAAGAAACACGTGCACTTTTAGACGAGCATTTTGTAATCAATCATATAGCTGTTGATCAAATGCAGCGTTCTGTTGATGGTACTATTAAAAATGCAGTTCGACTTCACGATGGTTTGATTGTGGAATCAGTGCTGATACCCACCAAAAAGAGAACCACTGCTTGTGTTTCTTCTCAAGTTGGTTGCAGTTTGGACTGTAAGTTTTGTGCGACGGCGCGATTAAAGAAAATGCGCAATCTCAATGCGGATGAAATATACGATCAGGTAGTTGCAATCGATCGTGAAAGTCGATTATATCAGAATATGCCCCTTTCAAATATTGTATTTATGGGGATGGGAGAACCACTGATGAACTATAACAACGTTCTCAAGGCGATTGATAAGATCACTTCTGAGGAGGGACTTGCGATGTCTCCTAGGAGAATTACTGTATCTACTTCAGGAATTCCTAAGATGATTCGCAAAATGGCTGACGAGGAGGTTAAATTTAATTTAGCAGTTTCCTTGCATTCAGCAATCGATGAAGTGAGAAGTTCCATTATGCCTTTTAATGAAACATTTCCCCTGAGTGATCTAAGAGCAGCATTAGAATATTGGTATTCGAAAACCAAAAATCGAATTACGTATGAATACGTTGTTTGGAAGGGTGTCAATGACCAACAAAAGGATATCGATGCTCTGGTGCGTTTTTGTAAATTTTCTCCAGCTAAGGTCAATTTAATTGAATACAATCCCATCGATGGAGGGGATTATCAACAAGCCTCAGAAGAAGCGATTCAAAACTATATCAAAACCTTAGAAGAAAACCACATCACCGTTACAGTGAGACGATCTAGAGGTAAGGATATTGATGCTGCCTGTGGTCAATTAGCCAATAAATCGTAGTTTTTTTTTTTTGATACTTATTCTTGAATGAGTTCAACCTGAGCGTTGGGTTGGAATAAGTAGATTTTCTTAGTTGTCAGTTCCATGCACTCATAGCGTTTTACTCTTTTAGAGACTTTTTTAAAGACTCTGTTGTTGGGTGTTTTAAAGAGGCTTCCATCGGGAAGCTCATAGATAAATACAAAAAAGCTATTCCTTTTATCGTATTGTTTTAATGCAATAGAAAGTACCGCATCGGTATCGGAACTCGCTTTAGGATTTTTAAAGTGCTTTGCTAATACGGGTAGTAGTTGTCCTGGAAAAACCTCTGGCCTTAAAAAGGGTAGCATCATATGCTGAAAACAATGCTTCCATTCTCTGCCATGAGGCTTAATTCCCCTTCCATAAGTTTTATAGGCCAGTAAGTGTGCAAGTTCATGGATCAGCGTAATTAAAAAGCTGTAGGGATTTAGAGAAGCATTAATAGTTATCAAATGCCTACCACTAAGATCTTTTCGGTAATCTCCGTGTCTTGTCCTGCGTTCTCTGACGATTTTTAGATGAACTTCCTGTTGTTTGATCAATTCAAATACGGGTTGAACGGCTGTTTTTGGGAGGTATTTCTCGAGTAGTTGTTCCACTTGTTAAATTTATGAAAAAGATGTTTAATGTAATGATAGGGTTTGTAATTTTGCTTCATGAAAAAAAGATCAGTAGATATTGTTGTTTCTCCTAGAGTACCTCACTTTGTAGGAGACGGATTTAGAGTTCAGAATTTTATTCCTTCGGCATATGGTTTAGATATGCAGGCGATGGATCCTTTCATTATGTTAGATTATAACGCTCCCTTTTATTTTGAAGCGACGGATACTCCTAGAGGAGTAGATGTGCACCCGCATCGAGGATTTGAAACTGTGACCGTTGCTTTTAAAGGCAAGGTGGCTCATTACGATTCTGCTGGAAATTCTGGAGTCGTAGAAGAGGGTGGAGTGCAGTGGATGACAGCTGCTTCTGGAGTCCTTCACAAAGAATACCACGAAAAGGAATTTGCTAAAAATGGAGGGATTTTTTCAATGGCTCAGCTTTGGGTCAATCTTCCAGCGAAACACAAGATGGATCCTCCAAAATATCAAGGTTATACAAAAGAGGATATTCCAGTTGTAAGTCCTTCAAAGGGCGTGGAGGTCAAGGTGATCGCAGGTAGTTTCGAAGGAGTCACTGGACCTGCTCATACGCATACTCCAATTCACTTATATCGAATTGAAATGGACGAGGCTACTTCTTTGGAACTGTCTTTTCCTTCAAATTACAACACTGGAATCATCGTTGTTGATGGGATTGTCTCTATTAATGAAGGAGATGCTATTGAGGTTGATCATTACATTCGTATGGCAAACGATGGAGAAGCTTTTAGTATAAATTCAAAAACAAAGGTGACATTGCTACTGATGAGTGGCGAACCAATTGGTGAACCCATTGCGGCTCAGGGACCCTTTGTAATGAATACCAAAGCAGAGATCATGCAGGCGATGCGTGATTTTTACGAGGGTAAATTTGGTCACCTAAATTAAGGGGTTGAATTAGATACTTCGATAATTTTTCCGTTGAACAAACGAGCTCTGTGTAGGGCGAAATCTAAAAGGTATTCTGCCATCATTGCAGGAGTTGTTGGAGGTTCATAACCCGGAAAGGCTTCTTGAAGCATTTCTGTGTTTACTGCACCAAGAGCCATCACATTGAAATGTGGCCCTTTGTCTTTGTACTCTTCAGCTAGAAGTTCTGTCAGTGTGATGATAGCTCCTTTACTCGAACTGTAAGCGGCAAGTCCCGGAAACTTCACTGATCCTTGTACGCCTCCAATAGAGCTGATATTTAAAACATTAGCATCGGTATTCATATAGGGGACGACTGCCTTTATCAATGCTGCAGGTCCAAAAACGTTAACTTTGTAAACTTCTAAAAAGTCTTCCTCCTGCGTTTGTTCAAAGGCTTTATTGACAAGTGCACCAGCATTGTTGATGAGAGCGTCTACTTTAGAATCCCATTGTGTTTCTACAAAGTTTTTAACCTTTGAAATAGACTCTTGATCCGTAATATCAAATTCAAAAGAGTGTAGGTTCTTTAGGTTTAAATTTTGAATAGGGCTTGCATTTCTGGAAAGCGCTAGCACCTGATGATTTAATTCTGCAGCTTGTTTTGCGAGTTCAAACCCAATTCCTCTACTACATCCTGTGATGATGATTGTCGCCATAATTATCCTTTTAAGTATACTTCACGAACCTTTTTAAACAAATCAGAAGAGTAAACAAATGAACTGACCGCTTCATTGTCGGTTTTAAAAATTTCTTTGTTTGAACCTTCCCATGCCTTAAGTCCGTCTTTTAAAAACAGAATTTTATCTCCGATTTCCATAACAGAATTCATGTCGTGAGTGTTAATAACGGTAGTAATATTGTATTCTTGGGTAATTTCTTGAATAAGGTTATCGATAATCATAGCCGATTTAGGGTCCAATCCTGAGTTCGGCTCATCGCAAAACAAATAGTTGGGATTCATTACAATAGCTCTTGCTATGGCCACCCTTTTTTGCATTCCACCTGAAATTTCATCTGGAAAGCGTTTAAATGCTTCTTCCTTAAGATTGACTCTTTGTAATACTGCAGCAGCTCGATCTCGCATTTCAGATTCGGATTGATTTGTAAACATCTTAAGGGGAAAGGCTACGTTTTCTATGACGGTCATCGAATCGAATAGGGCAGAACCTTGAAAAACCATTCCTAATTCCCTTCTGATATCCATTTTGCCATCGGCATCTAAATTTTGATAATCTTTTTGATCGAAAAAGATGTGTCCTGAATCTACCTCATACAATCCCAATAAGCACTTCATCAATACGGTCTTACCTGAACCACTTTGACCGATGATTAAATTGGTCTTTCCTTTCTCGAATTGAGTACTTATCCCTTTGAGAACGTGATTGTCTCCAAATGATTTTTGTATTTTTTCTACGTTAATCATCAGCCTAGGATTAGTTGAGTTAATATGTAATTCATAATAATGATGACAATTGTGGTCCACACAAAAGCAGTTGTACTCGCTTTACCAACATCTAAGGCTCCCCCTTTCATATAATATCCGTGATAGGATGGAATTGTCGCCAATAGGAATGCAAATACCATGGTTTTGATAAAGGCATAAGTCACGTGATAAGGGTCAAAATCCAATCGGATACCCTCTATAAAGTCGGTTGAAGTCGATAGTTCTGCGATATTAATTGCTGAAAAGCCACCTAGAACTCCCATATACATGGCAATTGCAATAATAAAGGGATACATAAGTAAGGCGATAATTTTTGGATAGACTAAATAGTTGAGAGGGTTTACTCCCATAACTTCAAGCGCATCGATTTGTTCTGTAACTCTCATCGTACCGATACTAGAAGTGATAAAAGAACCTATTTTACCCGCTAATACAATAGAAGTCAATGTAGGAGCAAACTCCAAAATAACCGATTGTCTTGTGGCAAAACCAATAAGAGATTTTGGGATAAGAGGGTTTTCAAGGTTTAATGCCGTCTGAATAGCAACAACTCCTCCAATAAAGAAACTGATAAAAATGACAATTCCTAAGGAACCAAATATCAGTTCATCAATCTCTTTGTAAATAAGGGATTTCATAATGCTTTTCTTGGTAGGTTTTTTAAAAACCTCCTTGATCATTATCATATATCTTCCGATTGCAGCTATGTGTTTCATTGATTGAGTATCGATGCTATAAAGGTAAAAATACTAATCTTAACACAGAATTGATATCTAATTTCTTTTTTACTTTTTTAAAAATCTTACTTTTGAGAAACAAATCCATATATGATGAATTTAAAAACCCTTACTCAAGTACTTTTATCTTTTCTATTAGTACTTACATTTAGCCTTAAAGCACAAACATCAACTTCTGCACCTAAATTAGTAGTTGGAGTTGTTGTCGATCAAATGCGCTACGATTATATCACTAGATTTTGGAACGATTACTCCAATGACGGATTTAAAAGATTGATCTCTGAGGGCTTTAATTGTGAAAACAATCACTTCAATTATGCACCCACTTATACGGGTCCTGGTCATGCGTCTGTTTACACTGGAACTACCCCTGCGGTTCACGGAATTATTGGAAATGATTGGTATGATAAAGAATCTGAAAAAATGGTTTACTGTGTAGCGGATGATCAATACAGTTCTGTGGGAACTGTATCCACAGCTGGACAAATGTCTCCTCATCGAATGGTGACTACAACTGTGACAGATCAACTTCGCTTACACACTCAAAAGGGATCTAAAGTGATTGGTGTGTCTGTGAAGGATAGAGGAGCTATTCTTCCTGCAGGTCATATGGCCAATGCTGCCTATTGGTTTGAAGGCAAGAAAGAAGGTAATTGGATCTCCAGTTCTTACTATATGGATGAATTGCCAAATTGGGTAAAGAAATTCAACAAGAAGAAATCGGTATCTCAATATAAAAAAGATTGGACCTTACTCAAGCCCATTGAGGATTATCAAGAATCAGTTGTTGATGCCAATAATTTTGAAGGAAAATTCAAAGGGGAAAGCACAACTAGTTTTCCTCACAAGTTTACAGAGCTATGGGATACCAATGGTCATTATGATGTTATCAAATCTTCTCCGTATGGAAACAGTCTTGTGACAGATTTTTCGATTGAAGCCCTTAAAAAAGAAGAATTGGGCAAGGGTGCCTTTACCGATTTTCTAGCGATAAGTTATTCTTCTACAGACTATGTGGGACATATGTTTGGGGTAGATTCTAAAGAGGTTCAGGATGTTTATATGCGTTTGGATTTAGATATAGCTCGTTTGCTTCAAACACTTGATGAGCAAGTAGGAAAAGGAAACTATTCTTTATTTCTAACAGCAGATCACGGAGCTGTACAGGTTCCTGCTTATTTGCAATCAGTTAAGGTACCAGCAGGACTCGTTAATGGAGCTGAAATCAAATCTGATATCGAAGCCTATGTATTGGATCGTTATGGTCCAGATTTAATTGAAAATATCTCGAATCATCAAATCTTTTTAAATCGTGAGAAGGTAGATGAAATGGGCTATGATTTAAAATCTGTACAAGAGGCTATCGCTATGAGACTACTAGAGCAAAAAGATATATACAAGGTTTATACAGCGTATCAAATGTGGCAAAATGAATATGTAGATGGCGTAGAGGCGATTGTTCAAAACGGTTACAATCAAAAACGCTCTGGAGATGTGATGTTCGTTTTTAAGCCTGCTCATATCACTTACTCAAATTACGGATCTACTCATGGTTCGCCTATGGATTACGACACCCATGTGCCTTTGATCTTTTTTGGCAAAGGATTTAATACAGGAAAAACGACAACAAGAACAGAAATTTACGATATCGCTCCTACTGTTGCAGCAATGTTGAAGATTGCTTTTCCAAATGGAACTACAGGTAGTCCTATTGTAGAGGTTCTAGATTAGTTTTTTAAGGAATCAGTTTTTTAAAGATTCCGCTCCAACGTAATTTTCGAATATAAGCTCCTTCTGTCTCAGTGACAAGGTAAGGGGCTTTTTCTTTTTTAGCCTTTAAATAACCTTGAATTTGATCGATGATGAGTTTTAACCTGGCTTGTTTGAAAGCGCTTTTAATACTGGCTATTAGGCTAAGTGTAAATCCATAACGCAATCCGTACATTGCTTTGCCTTGAAGTAATTTAGCCTTTTTGTTATAGGCTTTTCCTAAAGGACGAAGGTGTTTGACTTTTAGTTGGTCTAGGGTTTTGATTTTATACCCATGATATTGTGCGAGAAGCTCGTCGGCAGTGTCCCATCCCATTGCTACACGAAGCCCTCCCATTGCTCTAAACAGCTCTTTTCGATAGGTTTTGAAGGCACCTCGAACATGTTCTTTATTCATGGGGTGGTTGAGTTTCCAATTACCACTTTTGTCTTGTTCATAAGCAAAACCACCTACAATACCTATTTGATCGTCTGATTGAAAACAGTTGATGACTTCTTCAAAATAAGTAGATGGAAGTATGAGATCTGCATCGAGTTTGACAATTAAATCGATAGTGTCGAGGTCGATTTCTGCAAGTCCGTAATTAAAAGCTGCAATTACCTTAGAACCAGGCATATGTTCACTAGAAGAACTGTGATGTAAGACTTTTAGTTCGGGATAGTTGGATTGAAACTCTTTGAGGAGTTTTTCGGTATGATCGGTTGAATTGTCATTGACAACTACTACCTCCTTAGGAAGTATTGTTTGAGAAAAGACGCTGTTTAAACAATCTATGATAAAATCCTCTTCGTTATGTGCAGCTATGACGAGAGAATAGTTCATTTTAAACTAGTATCTGTATACGATCGCATTGATATTCATACCAGCTCCTACACTTGCAAAAACACAAACATCACCTTTTTTTATTTGATGACCTTCTAGCTGATTTTTACAAACCAAGTCGAATAGTGTAGGTACAGTAGCTACTGAGCTATTTCCAAAAGTTTGAATATTCATAGGCATGATACCTTCTGGAACTTTCATCTTGTAAAGACGGTAAAGTCTTTTGATAATCGCATCATCCATTTTTTCATTCGCCTGATGAATAAATATTTTTTTGATATCCAAGATATCAACGCCACTTTGATCAATTGCTGCTTTGATAGCTGCAGGTACATGAGTCACTGCAAATTCGTATATCTTACGTCCATACATTTTGATGTAACGCTGATCTTCGGTAGCTTCATCGTTATAAGACTCTCCAAAAAATAAGTATTTTGCTTCGTCAAAAGCAAAGGTTTGAGATCCTGTAGAAAGGTATTCGCCTCCGTCTTCAGTTACTTCCACTATAGTAGCTCCAGCACCATCGGCATAGATCATAGAATCTCTGTCGTGTGGATCGACAACTCTTGAAAGGGTTTCTCCACCAATCACCAAACATTTCTTAGCCATTCCTGCTTTAATGAATGCATAGGCTTGAATCATACCCTCAACCCATCCTGGACATCCGTATAGGACATCATAGGCCACACAATTTGGGTTTTTAATTCCCAAACCGTGTTTTACACGAGTCGCTAAACTCGGTAGGGTATCGGATTGGTTTTGTCCGTATTTAATATCACCAAAGTTATGAGCAAAGATGATGTAGTCTAATTCTTCTTGGTCAATTCCTGCATCAGCGATTGCTTTTTTGGAAGCATCGATACCTAAATCAGAGGTATTGAGATTGTGGTCTGCATATTTGCGTTCTTCGATCCCTGTAATTGCCTTGAATTTTTCAATAATAATGTCATTGTCAGCATCAAATGCTGATCCATCCATATCTAAAAATTCGTGATTTAAAAAGGTGTCGTTTTTTACGATTTGAGAAGGGTAATGAGACCCTGTTCCAGTAATGCTAATTTTCATAATTGACGTTATCTTAACACAAAGGTAAATTAATTTGAATAAAACCGATAAAAAGGCTTGTAGAGAATAAAAAAATCTCAAACAAGCCCTTTATAGTCAATGTTTTATTCTTCGTAATCAGAGATAGGATTACAGCTGCAAATTAAATTTCTATCCCCATAAGCGTCATCAACTCTTCTGACACTTGGCCAGAATTTATTCTGGGTGATGTAGTCTAATGGGAATGCGGCATTACTTCTTGAGTAGGGGAGGTCCCAATTATCAGAAGTGACCAATCGCTCTGAATGCGGTGCATTTATTAATGGATTGTTGACATCATCTTTGCTACAGTTTATAATTTCATTATGAATATTCAAAAGTGCATCACAGAAGCGATCAAGCTCTGCCTTACTTTCACTTTCTGTAGGTTCGATCATCATTGTTCCTGGTACAGGGAATGACATCGTAGGAGCGTGGAATCCGTAATCCATCAATCGTTTAGCGATATCGACAACCTCGATGCCGTACTCTTTAAAAGGTCTACAGTCAACGATCATTTCATGAGCTGCTCTTCCTTGTTCTCCGGTGTAGAGGATTTGAAATTTGGATTCCAATCTACTTTTGATATAATTGGCATTTAAAATGGCAATCTTAGTCGAATGAGTCAATCCTTCTTCTCCTAACATCTTGATATAACCATAAGAAATGAGAGCTACCAAAGCAGATCCATAGGGTGCAGCTGAGATGGCATCTGTAGCCTTTTCATATCCTAAATCCAAAAGTGGATGTCCTGATAAGAAAGGTGTGAGCTGTGGTGCAACACATATAGGTCCTACGCCAGGTCCACCACCCCCATGAGGTATTGCAAAGGTTTTGTGGAGGTTGAGGTGGCATACGTCCGCTCCAATTGTAGCTGGATTTGTCAATCCAACTTGAGCATTCATATTGGCTCCGTCCATATACACTTGTCCACCGTGATCGTGAATGAGTTTAGTTATTTGTTTTATAGATGATTCAAACACTCCGTGAGTAGAAGGGTAGGTAATCATCAAAGCAGCTAAGTTTTCAGAATGTTGAATTGCTTTTGCTTCCAAGTCTTCTAAATCGATATTTCCCTTATCGTCAGTTTTAGTTACGACAACTTTCATACCAGCCATAACTGCTGATGCAGGATTCGTCCCATGAGCAGAAGCAGGAATCAAACAAATATTTCGATGCGAATCTCCTCTCGATTCGTGGTAGGCACGTATCACCATCAGACCAGCAAATTCTCCTTGTGCTCCAGAATTTGGTTGAAGTGATGTCGCTTCAAACCCAGTAATTACTGCTAATTGACGTTCTAGTTCTTGTAGCATTTCAATATATCCCATCGCTTGTTCTTTTGGAACAAATGGATGAATTGAAGCCCATCTCGAATCACTTAAAGGCAATAATTCAGAAGCGGCATTGAGTTTCATCGTACAAGATCCCAAAGAAATCATTGAGTGGGTTAGCGATAAATCCTTGCGTTCTAGAGATTTGATGTAGCGCATTAAATCTGTTTCTGAATGATAACTTCTAAAGACATCATTGAGTAAGAACTCAGATGTTCTTTGAAGTGCAGAAGGGATGATTTCTTCCTCATTGGTTTGTAAGGAAGCTTTCTCAATAGTTAATGCTTTTGAAAAAATTGAGAGAATTTGATCTAAATCTTCTCTTGTAGTCGTTTCATTGATCGAAATTCCAATTCCTTTTTCAGTGTATAAGAAATTGACTTCTTCCGCTTCAGCCACTGCTTTAACAGCTTTTTGATCCGCATTTATGAGTAGGGTGTCAAAATAAGATTTATTGAGGAGTTCAATCCCCATATGATTTAAACCAAGAGCTAAATCCTTAGTGTTTTTATGAATCTTCGATGCGATGTATTGTAATCCCTTTGGACCGTGATACACAGCATACATTCCTGCCATAACTGCTAGAAGTACCTGAGCAGTACAAATATTAGAAGTAGCTTTATCTCTTTTAATGTGTTGTTCGCGCGTTTGAAGTGCCATTCTAAGGGCTCTATTGCCATCCGCATCTTTTGTAACACCAATAATTCTACCAGGGATTGAGCGTTTGTACTCATCGTGTGTTGCAAAATAAGCTGCATGAGGACCTCCATATCCCAAAGGAATTCCAAATCGTTGAGTGGTACCAACAACGACATCTGCACCCCATTCTCCTGGTGGGCTAAGTAGTACTAATGACATCAAGTCCGCAGCGACAGCAACTTTTATATCCTTTTCTTTTGCATTGGAAACAAAACCTCTATAGTCATTAATTTCACCTAATGATGAAGGGTATTGTAATAGACAGGCAAAGTATTCTTCAGAAAAATCAAATGATGCAGCATCACCAACTACAAGTTCTATTCCAATAGGATTCGAACGTGTTTTTAAGATGGATAGTGTTTGTGGAAGTACTGTTTCATCTACAAAAAACTTAACGGCATCCAATTTTTTTTGCTCTCTAGTTCTAAGACCAAAAAGCATACTCATCGCTTCAGCAGCAGCAGTTCCTTCATCTAATAGAGAAGCATTGGCGAGCTTCATTCCAGTCAAATCTCCAATTGCAGTTTGGAAGTTTAAAAGGGCTTCTAAACGACCTTGTGAAATCTCCGCTTGATAAGGAGTATAGGCAGTATACCATCCTGGATTTTCGAGGATATTTCTCTTGATAACCGAAGGAGTAATCGTATGGTGATACCCTAATCCTATATAAGTTTTAAAGAGTTTGTTTTTGTTAGATAGTTCTTCTAAGTGAGTCAAATAATCGAATTCACTTAAAGGACGTTCTAATTCAAGAGGGCTAGAAAGGCGAATATCATTTGGAATTGTTTGCTCGACTAGTTGATCTAAACTACTTACCGAAAGGGCTTCAAGCATACTGCTTAAATCTTCATTGTGAACTCCGATATGCCTTCTGTTAAAAACGTCTGTATTCATATTATAGGTCAGTTTAAAATAATGGAGCAAAAGTACATATAATCAATATATTTTTAAGAATTTAAAATCATCTTATCCCATCTATTTTTTAACAAAATGGAAGTGGTTATTAACTTTTCTATACTTTTGAAAGATGAAGCTATTGGCTTATCTTTTTAGGGTCTATCTCAAAAGCAGCATTCACATTGCTTTAGCTGTTTGTTCGCTTTTGTATATCAGTATTAAATCGCATCATATTGAATACCAAAAAGCACTCTATGAATTGGTGTTTTTTGGATCGATAGTAGCTTATAATTTCATCAAGTACGGTTTAGAAGTTAAGAGGTATTTCATCAGTTCCAAGCGAGTGATGATACCGCTATTGTTGATTTCTATTTTTTCTATTGGAATTTCTGTATTAGCCCTTTTTGAGCTTACTTACAATCAGATTCTTTTGGTGTTACTTATGGGTTTTTTGATCTATTTATACACCATTCCCTTTATTCCATCGCTTCCCAATTTTAGAAATCTATCTAGGATCAAAATATATATTGTCGCATTTGTATGGGCAGGAATGACCACACTTTTACCCTTGATTGATCAATCGACCGATTTTCTGTTAATCGAGTTTGTACAGCGATTTATACTAGTTCTTGTTTTGATGATTCCCTTTGAAATTCGCGATCTAAAATACGATGATAATTCACTTAATACGCTGGCTCAATCACTAGGAGTCAATGGAGCAAAAAGGTTAGGTTATCTACTGGTGTTGTTGTGGCTGTTGAGTTCGAGTTACTTAGGATTAAAACCTATTGCTCTTGTGATTATTATCGCTGTACTTTTAATATTGGCATTAGCCTATTCCAACAGCGAACGCAATCGAGTGTATACTGAATTTTGGGTTGAAAGCATTCCGATTGCTTATGCGCTTATCGATGCAGTTGTCTTAAATTATTAGTATCTTCATCCACATAATTTTAATAACCTCTATAAAATAATAGCATGAAAAAATTTAATATGTATATCGCCTTGATTTTAGTGATGAGCTTGTTTGCTTGTAATGGTCAAAAATCATCTCAGGCCAATCAAACGATTCAAGCACAAGAAGCACCTAACACTGTTGCGATGAGTTCTCAGCCCATCAGTGTTCTCGATCAACTCAATTTAAGTGAGATCGTGTTAATCGATGTGAGAACTCCAGAAGAATATCAAGCAGGACACGTTGAAAATGCTTTGAACATTAATTTCTTTGATGAGAACTTTACAGATCAAATTAAGGACTTGAATACCGATAAAACGCTTTATCTCTACTGTAGATCGGGTAAACGTTCGATGAATGCTTCAAAAGCTTTGAGTTCCTTAGGTTATCAAGTAGTTAACCTTGAAGGAGGCTATAATGTCTATTCTGCTTTAAAACAGTAATCTTACAAAAGCCCGGATCGTTGGAGTAAAGCCTCGATACTGGGCTCTTTTCCTCTAAAGCTCTTGTAGAGCTGCATCGGTTTTACTGTGCCACCCTTGGAAAGAATATGCTCTTTAAAGGAAGAAGCAACTTCTTGATTAAAGATGCCTTTTTCTTTAAAGTATGCAAAAGCATCAGCATCTAAGACCTCTGCCCATTTATAGCTGTAGTAACCTGCCGAATAACCCCCTTGGAAAATGTGAGAAAAAGCGGTGCTCATACAGCTTCCGTCTACTTGTGGATACAAATCGGTATGCTCAAATACCGAAGCTTCAACTTCTTCTATTGTAGAAGGTAAATAGTTAGGGTTTGTACTGTGCCACTTCATATCCAAAAGACCAAAACTGAGTTGTCTCATGGTAGCTAATCCCTCCATGAAATTGGAGGCTTCTTTAATTTTTTTCACTAGGGTTAATGGAATGAGCTCATCACTTTGATAGTGTTTTGCAAAAAGCTCTAATGCTTCTTTTTCATAACACCAATTTTCGAGAATTTGAGAAGGCAATTCTACAAAATCCCATGAAACAGAGGTTCCTGATAAACTTTTATACTGAGTGTTTGCCAGCATTCCATGGAGCGCATGTCCAAACTCGTGAAATAAAGTAGTCACTTCATTAAAAGTGAGTAATGAAGGTTTTGATGCGGTTGGTTTGGTAAAATTACAAACGATAGATACGTGAGGTCTAATATTCTCTGACTCTGTTTTGTATTGCGATTTGTAAGAAGTCATCCAGGCTCCATCTCTTTTGCCAGCTCTTGGGTGAAAATCTGCGTAAAATAGGGCCACTTCCTTACCACTATGATCAATGACTTCGTAAGTTTTGACATCTGGGTGGTAGACTTCAATCTGTTGGTTGGCTTTAAATTCAAGTCCGTAGAGTTTTTGAGCAACTTTAAAAACTCCCTCAATAACACGGTCCAATTCAAAATAAGGTTTTAAAACTTCATCATCCAATTCAAATTTTTCCTTCTTGAGTTTTTCTGAGTAATAGGCCGCATCCCATTTTTGCAATTGATCAACACCGTCTTTGGCAGCGTATTCGCAAAGGGATTTAAATTCTCTTTCAGCTGCTGGTTTTGCTTTTATACTCAGTTGTTCTAGGAACTCAAATACTTTTTTTGGAGACTCAGCCATACGCTCTTCTAGGATATAATGTGCATGTGACTCATATCCCAATAATTGAGCTCTATCATATCTCAATTTGACAATGGATTGAATGATTTTTGTGTTGTTATTTTCATTGTCTTGAAATCCTCTAGCTGAGAAAGCTCTGTAGAGCTTTTCTCTTAGAGCTCTTTTTTTAGAGAATTTCATAAAAGGTACATAGCTAGGGTAGGACAGGGTGATGATCCAACCTTTGAGATTTTTTTCATCAGCAGCTGTCTTTGCCATTTCGATAAAACCCTCTGGAAGTCCTTCTAAATCTTCTTCTTTTTCAATGAGGAGTTCATAGGCGTTAGAATCTGCAAGTACATGTTGACCAAACTCTAAAGACAATTTGGATAATTGCTCATCAATGGCTCGGAGTTCCTTTTGTTTTTCTAAATCGAGAAGGGCACCATTTCTGGTAAAACTTTTGTATTGTTTTTCGAGTAGCATTTGAGATTCAGCATCCAATTCCAAGTTTTGATCAACCACGGCTTTTACTCTATCAGATAAGTGTTGATTAAGTATGATATCGTTTTTAAAAGTGCTAAGCCAAGGAGCTATTTCTTGTGCTATTTCTTGAATTTCAGGACTGGTTTCTGCTGAATTGAGATTAAAAAAAATAGAGGAGATGCGATCCAATTGAGCTCCTGATCGATCTAATGCAACTATGGTATTTTCAAATGTTGGTTCGCCCTTAGAGTGAGCAATAGCATCGATCTCAGCTCTTGCTATTTCGATGGCTTTTTCAAAAGCTTCTTTGTAGTGTTCAGTTTTAATTTTTGAAAAGGGGGCCTGATCAAAGGCTTCTAACAAAGGATTTTGCATAGCTTTTGTATGAATTGTTTCTTAATAAAGAAAGATTGTATTATTGATTGATGGATTTAGCTCCTTCAATTACTTTTGTTTTGAGTGATTCTTTGTAAGCTACTATTTTTTGAAGCACATCAGGGTTGGAGCTTCCGATGATTTGAGCAGCTAAGATACCAGCGTTTTTAGCTCCGTTTAAGGCTACAGTCGCTACTGGAACTCCTCCTGGCATTTGTAGAATAGAGAGAATAGAATCCCAACCATCAATGGAATTGCTGCTCTTTACGGGAACTCCTATGACAGGAAGTGGAGACATGGAAGCCACCATTCCAGGTAGGTGTGCGGCACCTCCAGCACCAGCAATAATAACTTGGATGCCTTTCTTATGAGCGTTGGTGCTAAAATCAAAAAGCTTTTCAGGAGTGCGATGTGCAGATACAATATCCACTTCTACATCAATACCTAGTTCTTTTAAGAAATCTACGGCTTCCTGCATTACAGGCAGATCACTTGTCGATCCCATTACAATGGCAACTTTACTCATATTTTACTTTTTAGTTGTACTTATTACTCGAATGGTTTTTTTAACCCATGCGGCTTTTTCTCTTGCGTTTTTTAAATCTTCATCTACGATGGTCACATGTCCCATCTTTCTAAAAGGGCGTGTTTCACGTTTTCCATAGATGTGTGGATTCACTCCTTTTTCATTTAGAATGGACTCCATGTTTTCATAGGTCACATCTCCATGATATCCCTCTTCACCCACTAAGTTAACCATAACTGCTGACAACACGCTATCGGTACTTCCCAGAGGTAAGTTTAGGATGGCTCTTAAATGCTGTTCGTATTGGCTCGTAATACTAGCCTCAATGGTATAGTGGCCAGAGTTATGTGGCCTTGGTGCAACCTCGTTTATGAGTATTTCTCCCGAAGCAGTCATAAAGAGTTCAACTGCTAAAAGTCCAACGATATCTAGATGTTCAGCAACTTTCATCGCTATTTCTCTGGCCTTAATATCGATAGATTCATCGATTTGAGCTGGACATAGAACGTATTCTACTTGATTGGCCTCTGGATGAAATTCCATTTCAACTAGGGGATAAGAAGTGGCGTTTCCATCTGGAGTTCTAGCGACGATAACAGCTAGTTCTTTTTCAAAAGGAACCAATGCTTCTGCGATGCATTTATCAGTAGCTAAACCCCTTAAATCTTCAGCAGAACGTACGACTTTTACTCCTTGCCCATCGTATCCAAATTGAGCAGATTTCCAAACAAAGGGAAGTGATTGACTGTTCTCGGAAACAGCAGTCTTAAGTTCTTCTAAAGAGCAATACACCTCAAAATCAGAGGTTGGTAAACCGTGCTCTCTGTAAAATTCTTTTTGTTTTGCCTTATCGACAATAACTTCTAAACTCGATGGTTTAGGAAATACCTTGACTCCCTCCTTTTCTAATTTTTTTAAAGCTTCAATGTTGATGTGTTCAATTTCAATGGTCAGAAGATCCAAAGCCTTTCCGAAATTGTAAACCGTATCGTAATCCATTAGATCCCCAACTGTAAATTCGTTTGAAGCAATTCTTGAAGGTGCTTCTTTACTGGGATCCAAGACTTTGGTGAAGATATCCCACTTACGCGTTTCGCAAAGGAGCATCTTACCCAATTGACCTCCACCTACAATTCCTAATTTAAAATCTGAAGAGAAATAATTCATGTTTGTGCTTTGGAAAGCAAAAATACAGCTTTATTGCTTAATCACCAGTCAGATGGGTAAAAAAGAGATATATTATCATTATCTTTGTGGCTTCTTATTTTGAATCAAATACCGACTACACAATGATTAATTTAGTTTTATTTGGAAAACCTGGTGCAGGTAAAGGGACCCAAGCAGAATTTTTAAAGACACAGTACAACTTAAAACACATCTCAACAGGTGATGTATTCAGATACAATATTTCACAGGGAACTGATCTTGGAAACCTTGCCAAGTCCTATATGGACAAAGGAGACTTAGTACCTGATCAAGTGACCATCGACATGTTGCAAGCTGAGGTGGAGAAAAACCCTGAAGCAAGTGGATTTATATTTGATGGTTTTCCAAGAACAACTGCTCAAGCTCAGGCTTTGGATGCATTTTTACAAACCAAATCAATGCAAATCAACGCCTGTGTCGCTTTGGAGGCCGATGAGGATGAGTTGACAAAACGTCTTTTAGAGCGTGGAAAAATAAGTGGAAGAAGTGATGATCAAGATGAATCAAAAATCAGAAATCGCTTTCAAGAGTACAATGATAAAACAGCTCCATTAAAGGATTTTTATCAAGGGCAAAACAAGTTTTACGCTGTTGATGGAATTGGTGAGATCGCTGAAGTAACCAATCGTATTGCAACTGTAATTGATAATCTGTAACAGATGACTGAAGGAAATTTTGTAGACTATGTAAAAGTGCATTTATCTTCTGGAAACGGAGGAAAGGGGTCTATGCATTTCCACAGAGAGAAGTACATCGCTAAGGGTGGACCTGATGGAGGAGATGGTGGTCGAGGAGGTCATGTAATTGTAAAGGGTAATAAGAACCTTTGGACTTTGGTGCACTATAAATTCAAAAAACACTTTAAGGCAGAACACGGTGAACACGGTTCTAAAAGTAGAAGTTTTGGAGCTGATGGTAAGGATGTGATTTTAGAAGTTCCACTTGGAACTGTTGTGAAAGATTCAGAAACCTTAGAAGTGCTTTTTGAAATTACAGAGCACGATCAAGAAGTGGTTGCATTAGAAGGAGGAAAAGGAGGACTTGGTAACTGGCATTTTAAATCATCTACCAATCAAACTCCTCGTTATGCGCAACCTGGAATTCCAGGCCAAGAGCGCACTGTAACTTTAGAGCTCAAGGTTCTTGCAGATGTTGGATTAGTTGGGTTTCCAAATGCTGGTAAATCAACCCTTTTATCGGTGATTACTTCTGCAAAACCCAAAATTGCAGATTATGAATTTACCACTCTAAAGCCCAATTTAGGAATTGTTCAACACAGAGATTTTCAGAGTTTTGTGATGGCCGATATCCCGGGAATCATTGAAGGTGCTGCTGAGGGGAAAGGTTTAGGGCATTATTTTTTACGCCACATTGAGCGTAATGCAACCCTGCTATTTTTAATTCCTGCAGACAGTAAAGATATTGTTAAAGAATACCATATTCTTTTAGATGAATTGAGAAGATACAATCCTGAACTACTAGACAAGGAACGTTATTTAGTGATTTCTAAATCTGATATGTTAGATGAGGAACTCAAAGAAGAGATCAGTACAGAACTTAAATCTTCTTTAAAAGACATTTCATTCTCATTTATCTCATCGGTAGCTCAGCAAGGAATTCAAGAACTCAAAGACAAACTTTGGGAATTGATTAAAAACAATAAGGAAGACTAATGCGCGTACACTTTATCGCAATTGGAGGTTCTGCTATGCACAATTTGGCTTTAGCGCTTCAGGCTAAAGGAGACCAGGTCACTGGTTCTGACGATGTAATTTTTGAACCTTCAAAATCCCGATTAGAAGCAGTTGGGCTCTTACCTGAATCATTTGGTTGGTTTGAGGATAAGATCACTTCAGATATCGATATGGTGGTTCTAGGTATGCACGCCAAGGAAGATAATCCGGAATTAAAAAGAGCTTTAGCGTTAGGGCTAAAAGTTTATTCCTATCCAGAATTTTTATACGAGCATTCTAAATCCAAAACTAGAGTAGTGATAGGAGGGTCACATGGAAAGACCACTATTACTTCGATGATTCTACACGTATTAAATTTTTGGAATAAAGAGGTGGATTATATGGTAGGAGCACAACTAGAGGGCTTTGATCGTATGGTGCACTTAACCGATACCAATGAGTTCATCGTTTTAGAAGGAGATGAATACCTATCTTCTCCAATAGACAGACGTCCTAAATTTCATTTGTATCAACCCAATATTGCCCTTTTGAGTGGAATTGCTTGGGATCATATCAATGTGTTTCCAACTTTTGAAGAATACAAAAAGCAGTTTTCAATATTTGTCGATCAAATTATAGATGGAGGAACTCTTATTTACAATTCAGAGGACCAGGTTTTAAGTGAGGTGGTGTTGGAAAATAATCATCCTATTCGAAAAATACCTTATCAAACTCCTACATATCACTTAGAAGGCAATCAAACTTATATTGAAACAGAGGAGGGAGAACTCCCTTTGGAAATCTTTGGCGCACACAATCTCAATAATCTTGCTGGAGCTCAGTGGATATGTCAACTGATGGGAATTGATCCCATGGAATTCTACGAGGCAATTACTAGTTTTAAAGGGGCTTCTAAACGATTGGAACTTGTTCTTGAAAGTGATCAACTGACTATTTTTAAAGATTTTGCTCACGCACCGTCTAAGGTTGTTGCAACGACCAATGCTGTTAAAGAACAGTACTCTAATTCTAATTTTATTGCAGTCTTAGAACTTCACACCTATAGTAGTTTAAATCCAGAGTTTATTGTTCAGTACAAAGATTCTTTAAAAGCTGCAGACAGGGCCATTGTTTTTTTTGATCCACATGCTTTAAAAATAAAGAAGATGGAGTCGATAAGCCACAATCAGATCAAAGAAGCCTTCAATGATTCAGGGTTAGAAGTTTATGACGATCCTCAACAACTCGCTCAAATGCTTTACGAATTGAAAACCCAGAATGCCACCTTGCTCTTTATGAGTTCAGGTAATTTTGGAGGATTGAATCTAGAGCGAATAGGGAGAGGCTAGTCGTTTATCGAATACTTCTAGATTAGTTCACAAAATAGGGTATTTTTACCCTATGTCATTTAAGAAATACTTACCGATATCACTTTGGGATACTGCTGATCAGCCTCGGGAGAAACTGGATCGTTTAGGTCCCAATTCCCTTTCAAATGCTGAATTAGTAGCAATTATTTTACAGAATGGTTATTCAGAAGTATCGGCTCTTGATTTGGGAAAACAATTCTTGTCTCATTTTGATAACAACCTCAATTTAATGTCGAAATCTTCCATTCACTCTTATCAAAAAGTAAAGGGAATTGGCAAAGCTAAAGCAGTTATATTAAAAGCAGCATTAGAGCTAGGTAAACGATCCTATACCCATAGAGAACAAGCTCCCAATTATGTAAATTCAAGTGAATCGGCTTATCGAACCTTTAAATCATCATTGGAAGATCTCTCTCGAGAGGAATTTTGGGTGGCCTACCTTAACAATGCACATCAACTGATAAAATTGGAGCAATTGAGTAAAGGTGGGATGACTTCTACAGTAGTCGACATTCGGGTGCTTCTAAAGAGAAGTATCGAACTCGAAGCGGTTGCTATTGTAGTAGCGCATAATCATCCATCTGGTAAATTACAACCCTCAATGGCTGATAAGAACTTAACTCAAAAAATACTCGAAGCTGCTAAAACAATGGATATAGCACTCTTAGATCACATTATTATTACCCCGACAAATTACTTTAGTTTTGCAGATCATAGTTTGTTATAAATACTTAATTTTAGGCTTTAAATTCAACTATGCTACTGATCTATTCCCATCAAATTAATTCTAGATTGCGATATACTGCTAAGCAGGTATTTGGGACTATTTTAGGTATAGAAATTAAATTGACTTCAGAGGTTTCAGATTTTGTGAAACATCAAGGGCCTAAGATGTCTTATACAAAGCATCCCTTGGGGTCTGAATTCTTTGTAAAGAGTCACGATCTCTTATTTGAACAGGGAATCAATGATCATACGATCAAAACTTTTAAATGGAAAGAGTTGAGTTGCTTTTTTCAAACGACGGAACAGTCTAAAATACCCTTTGACTTTTTAGCAGCAAGTTTTTATTTGCTGAGTCGTTATGAGGAATACTTACCTCATCTCAAAGACCATCACGGTCGATTTCCAGCCTTTGATAGTGTTGCATTTTCTCATGGTTTTTTGAATCGTCCTATCGTCGATTCATGGGCCTATGCTTTTTTGGAGTTATTATTAGAATCATTTCCCAATTTAGAGCGTAAGAAAAGGACTTATAGCTATCGACCGCTAATCGATGTAAGTAGTTCTCACAAATACAAATACAAGGGATTTATCAGAGGATTTTTTGGTGTTTTTAAGGATCTTTTTGGGTTTAAATTTAAACAACTCTTTAATCGAATAGTGGTTGTCTTTGGAATTAAAAGGGATCCATATGATAATTTTAATTTTTTAAAATTGGTTCACAAGCCCTATGGAGTTAGGCCTTATATTTTCTTTTTATTTGGAAAGTATAGTACTTTTGATAAAAATATTTCTCCCTATAGAAGGTCTTTTCAGCATTTGATAAAATCAGTAGCTGACGATGCAATAGTCGGAGTAGAGCTCTCTTATGAGTCCTTTTCATCCATTAATCGAATGAAGTATGAGTGGATGAATCTATCTTCGGTCATTCACCGTCAGATTAAATCGGTACGTATGCGTTTTAATCGAATTGAAATCCCCAATACCTATAGTGATTTTGCAGAGTTGGGAATTCGAAGAGATTATTCAATGGGATATACACATCATCCAGGTTTTAGAGCAGGAACCTGTACACCCTTTAATTTCTACAATATCCATTTAGAACTTATGCACCCCGTAAAGGTCTATCCTTTTGCAATTCAGGATTACAGTCTGCTCAAAGAGAAAAGTATTTTAGATTGTATCAAAAGAATGAGAGAGCTCTACGATGCTGTTAAAGAAGTCGATGGAGAATTTAGAGTTTTGTTTTCCAATGAACTTTTAGGCTCTGAAATGAAATTAAATTGGAAACAACTTTACGAACAACAATTGGAACAATTTCATGTTTAAGCACTGTAGTGATATCTTTTTTGATTTAGATCATACCCTCTGGGATTTTGAGAAAAATTCAGCAATCAGTTTTCAAATGGTTTTTGAGGAGATGAATTTTGAGATATCATTGGACGATTTTCAAAAGGTGTATCAACCGATTAATTTCGACTATTGGAAATTGTATCGTGACAATAAAGTCAGCAAAGAAACCCTGAGATACGGACGTTTAAAAGATACATTTGATCTTATGGGGATTGCAGTGTCGGATCAACAAATTAATCAAATCAGTGTGGGATATATCAGTTATTTATCACATCAAACGCATTTGTTTCCAGGAGCTGTTGACATCTTGAATTACCTCAATGTCAACTATCGATTACACATCATTACCAATGGATTTTCAGAGGCTCAATTAAACAAGACGAGGGCGTCCAAAATAGATCACTTTTTTAATTGCTTTATCGATTCAGAACAAGTAGGAGTCAAAAAACCTCATCCTGATATTTTTAAATACGCTCTCGAAAAGGCTAGTGTGAAACCTGAGCAATCGGTGATGATAGGGGATAATTTAGAAGCAGATATATTGGGGGCTAAGGCGGTTGGTTTATCTTGTGTTCATTACAATGTTCACGGGGATCCACATCACGATCACTGCCCAATCATCGAAAATCTAACGGATTTAAAGAACTTCTTTTAATAAGGATAGAGGTCTTTCCACTTGTTTTTAAGTTCTTCCAGGGTCTTTTGTTCTCTAGGGTTGTTGCCTGGCCTGTAAAAGATTTCACCGGAAATTTCTTCAGGTAAATAGTTAGTTGGAACAAAATTTCCTTCGTAATTATGGGCGTATTTGTAATTGTCACCATAACCCAAATCCTTCATAAGTTTGGTTGGTGCATTTCGAAGTTCTAAGGGAACGGATAAATCACCGCTTTCTCTGACCTTAGCTAGCGCTTGGTCTATAGCGAGATAGCTTGCATTGCTCTTTGGTGAGTTGGCCAAGTAAATAGCTGTTTGTGAGAGAATAATTCGAGCTTCTGGATATCCAATAGTTGTTACTGCTTGAAAACAATTGTTGGCAATGACCATGGCTGTAGGATTGGCATTTCCGATATCTTCTGAAGATAAGATCAGCATTCTTCTGGCGATAAATTTGACATCTTCACCTCCTGCGATCATACGAGCCAGCCAATAGACAGCAGCATTGGGATCAGAACCTCTGATGGATTTGATAAACGCGGATATGATATCGTAGTGTTGTTCACCAGTTTTATCGTAGAGTACAGTGTTTTTTTGAAGGCTTTTCATTACCAAATCATCAGTGATTTCAACGGTATTTCCCTCTGTTTGATTGATGAGTAACTCAAAGTTGTTGAGTAGTTTTCTTCCATCGCCACCAGAGAGTCTAAAAAGTGCTTCAGTCTCTTTGATCTTTATTTTTTTGTCCTTTAAGAGCACATCTTTTTCAATAGCTCTTTCGAGTATCTGCTTTAAATCTTCCGCACCAAAATCTTTGAGAATGTATACCTGACAACGAGAGAGTAGGGCAGGGTTGACTTCAAAACTCGGATTCTCAGTAGTTGCGCCAATTAAAGTTACCCAACCTTTTTCAACTGCTGCTAAGAGTGAATCTTGTTGAGACTTAGAAAAACGGTGAATCTCATCGATAAAGAGGATGGGGTTCTTTGCGGTGAACAATCCTCCTGCCTGCTTTGCCTTATCGATCACTTCACGAACGTCTTTTACCCCTGAATTTATAGCAGAGAGTTGATAGAAAGGACGTTTGCTCTCAGTGGCTACAATATGAGCTAAGGTAGTTTTTCCTGTGCCTGGAGGTCCCCAAAAGATCATAGAAGGGAGGATGCCTTGATCTAAATGTTTAGGCAACACACCGTCTTTTCCCACCAAATGTTGTTGGGAAATATAATCTTCTAGTGTTTTGGGTCTAATTCGTTCAGCTAAAGGCTCATTCATAAGCTAAAAGTAACAAAGAAAACCCATTTAGTAAAGTAAAAGCTTAGGAGATACGTTGACGCAGTGCTTCGTAGAGAAAGACACTACAGGCTACTGATACATTGAGAGATGCAATGCTTCCTTCCATGGGTAGTTTTGCTTGGAGATCCGCTAGTTTTAGTAGCGCAGGAGCGATTCCAACATCTTCTGAGCCCATTATGATTGCTAGTGGTTGCTTTAAATCCTTATCGTAGATTAAATCATTAGCTTTTTCAGTAGCAGCTATGACTGTAACACCAGAACCTTGTAAATAATATACAGCATCTTTTAGGTGATCAACCTTTGCAATAGGAACATTAAATGCAGCTCCAGCTGAAGTTTTAATGGTGTCAGCTGTCACCGGTGCAGCACCTTTTTTGGGAATGATAATTCCATCTACTCCTGTACAGGAAGCAGTACGAATAATGGCACCAAAGTTTCGAACATCAGATAAGCTATCTAAGAGCAGAAAAAGTGGAGCTTCCTTAGTTTCAATAACGTTGTTGACTAATTCTTCAAAATTCGCAAACTCAATAGGAGATATCATCGCCACAGCTCCTTGATGGTTATGAGGAGTCAATCGATCAAGTTTTTCAACGGGAACATATACTGTGTTGATTCCTTTTTTTCTCGATTCGGTCTCAAGAGACTTAATAAGCGCTCCTTGTAAGCCTCTTTGTATGAAGAGCTTGTCAATTGATTTATCGGCTTCTATGGCTTCTAAAATAGCTCTAATACCGTAAATTTTCGTCTCTTTCTCCATAGTTATTCTTAACAAATTCTAAAGTTTAAAAGTATAAAAAAGTCTTCACAAATAGGTTTCAATTTCAGGATTTGTCACTAAATAAAAAACCGCCTCAATTAGTATTGAGACGGTTTGATCTAACACAGTAACTAAATTAGTTCTGATCGGAAATATTTGGGTTAAATAAAATTTCTTCTTGAGGAATTTCATAAGTTAAACGCTCATCAGAATGTTGGAAAGAAGTTCCAGTATAGTCGAGCCAATTTGAACCTCTAGTTCTAGTTTCTCTTCTACGTTTCATGATGAAGTAAGATTTTCCTTCAGCAAAAAGCTCTAAACGTGCTTGAAGTGCTGCTTCTTCAGCTAGTGCACTACCTGATAAATCATCTAGGTATTCAGTAGCTCCGTTTAATCGCAAATCAAGTACTGCACGAATACTAGCTCTTGCAGCAGCATCATTTCCATTTTCAGCAGCAGCTTCTGCGTGAAGAAGGTAGAGCTCAGCAATTCTCATATAGTGAGAATCAGAGTCAATATTGGTTTGTGGACCAGAGAATGGTCTAAAGTTGTTTGCTTCAGCTCCTTTGTAGTAGAATTTACCAGTAGGCATTAAGATAGAGTTGAATTGATTGTCCTTGCGAATATCTCCATCTCTAAACTTAGCGTATAAATCAGCATCCATACCTTTTCTATTACCAACAGCCGCATAAGAGTAGCTATAGTAATCCATGAATCCCCACCATGAATAAAGAGAAGCTAATCCCTGTCCTTGTGGAGTAATATCGATTCCCCACATGATTCCATCAACTGAGTTCACATCGTTAAAACCACCTACAACACCGCTTTCATCTGGGAATAAAGCAACTTCGTCATTAGACATTATTGTATAGTTTCCTGCGTCGATGACCTTTTTAGCATACTCTTCAGTTTTAGGCCAGTTGTTTAAAGCACCATAAGTTTTAGCTAATAATCCACGTACCACATCCTGATTGATTTCGATTTTATCAGTACGTACAAATCCTTCTAAAAGAGATTCTGCATCTGTTAAATCATCAATAACTAAATCAAAAACTTCTTGAAGTGTACTTTTAGGTTGATCGATATCTTCAGCACTTCTATAAATAGGAAGAACTTGTTTGCTCATATCGGTAATGTCGTTCACAAAAACGTGAGCTAAGAAGAAATATGCATATCCTCTAAGAGCTTTTGCTTGTCCTAGTGTGAATTTTTGTGCATCTGTTTCTGGTTGTGCATCATTACCACCTAAACCATCAATCACCAAGTTAGAAAGGTTGATCACACGGAATAAAAATCTCCAAGGTCTGTAGTTGTAATCATTGTCAGGATCTTGAGTTGCAGTCAATTCTGAAATTGCAGTTTGTCTGTTGTAACTCTTACCTAAGTGAGCCATATCACCAGAAAGCATGTCTAATTGGATATACTGTGTTGTAATTCCAAAATCTTCTTGGCTAGATGTTCCTCCACTTCCTCTTCTATAAAGGTTTTCATAGATTCCTAAGAGTGTTGCTTTAGATACATCAGGGTTTACTTCAGCTGCTTCTGCCACTTGTTCTTGAGACAGAGATGCAGTAGGGAATGTTTCCAAGAATTCTTTTTCACACGACATGAATGAAATTAGAATTCCTGCTAATGCTATTTTTTTATATGTTTTCATGATCATTATAAATTTAAGTTAACACCTAACACAATGGTAGATAGTGGATTGTAACTATATATCGAAGAACCTCCTGTTACAGAAGTAGAAGGATTGAATCCTTGTCTTGCAGATGCTAACCATAAGTTATCTCCAGTTACAAAAATGTTTGCGTTCTTGAATCCAACTTTAGATGCAAATGAACTTGGCACAGCATATGATAAACGAACGTTGTTCAATGCGATGTAATCTGCTTTGGTTAGGAATCGAGTAGAAGTAGCATTTTGTTGAACTTGGTAACGAGCGTCCTGTCTTGGAATACTTGTTACATCTCCTGGGTTCATCCAACGATCTCTAATATCGATATGGAAGTTGTTTGTTCCGTTGTAATCGTTATCCATCAAATTAGCATAAGCAGAGTCATAAGCCCATCCTCCTAATGAATAGTTGAATAAGGTGCTTAGTGAGAAGTCTCCGTATTGAGCATTTATTCTGAATGATCCAAATACATCTGGAATTACAGTTTTGTCAATAAATTTATCAGTAGCCTCTGCGTAAACTTCAGTGATATCTTGAGCTACTTTTGCATTAGGATTATCATTGAGGTATGAGGTTAACGACGTGATGATGGTATCACCTTCGTCATAAGTTCCATTTGAGTTTTTATCATCAAAATTACGTTCCCATTGTGCAGCTCCTGTCTCGGTATTCACACCAGCATATACAGGCATGTACCAGTCATACAAAGAGCGACCTACTGTACGCGCAAAACTTCCGTCGATATCAAGTTTTTGTTGTTCTCCGGTTGCAGGATCAATAGGCATTGCTTTTAATTCGTTTTTAAACGTAGCTCCATTGATTCCGAAGTTTAAAGAGAATTTATCTTCATTAACAATATTGAAATCTAAATCAAATTCTAAACCTGAGTTTAAAAGTTTTCCATCGTTTACTTTGATTAAAGCATAACCTACTGATGGACCTACACGTCTATCAAAAAACATATCTGTAGTCGATTTGGTGTAAGCTTCTAAAGACCCTTCAACAAATCCACCAAGTTCAAATTCAAATCCTAAGTTAAATTGATTTGAACTTTCCCAAGTAAGGTCTTTGTTACCTTTAGTATCGAAGGCAAGAGAGATGTTGTCGTTGAGGTTATTCACTGAATAGATGTTGTATCCTGGATATAAACCAACTCCACCTGAGTTACCAATTACTCCATAAGATGCTTTGAACTTTAAGAAGTCTACAAAATCGATATCAGACATAAAGTCTTCTTGTGTCAATACCCATGCACCACCTACAGAGTAGAAATCACCCCATTTGTTGTTGATAAAACGAGAAGAAGCATCTCTGTTATAGGTGGCATTCAAGAAGTACTTATTTGCAAAATCGGTAGTGACATTTGCAATGTATGACTCTGTAGTTTCAGTGTCGGTATAACCATCTGATGGAGCGTTAACAACCCCATTAGCGATATCGATACCAAATGGAGTTACTAATTTAGAACGCTCTCCATACAAGTAGTTGAATTCATAAGAAGTTGCTACGTGTGAAACGAAAGCAGAAAGGTTGAATTCGTCAAATGATTTGTTGTAACGCAATCCAGTTCTGATCGTATAGTTTTTAGTCTCTGAACGTGATCTAGAGATTCTTCCACCTTGCCCTTGTGCAGGAGAATAGAAAGGCTCATTTAATGAGATACCGTCATTCATAAAGTATTGATATGCAAAGTTGTTTTCTAAGTTCAATCCTTTAGCTAATGAAATTTTAGTATCGTTGTTGAAGTTAACAGAGTTTCCTTTGCTTCTGCTGATATTGATTTGAGAATCAGCAACCCCATTGGTTGCAAATCCAAAACCACGTCCATCTTCTAATCCGTAATCAAAAAGAAAACCTCCATAGATTGGATCTGGAATTAAATCTCCAGCGGCATCTCTTCTGTATAATGGATAGATGGTTGGTAGGTTGTCAATCCACCAGAATTGAGAAGATGAAGAAGAACCTGTACCATTGTTATTGGTTTCACTTTGAGTATAGTTGAGTGAAGTATTGACATCGATAAAGTCTCCTACCTTGTTGGTTGCTGCAACACGACCGTTTAAACGCTTGTAATCTGTGTTAGAAGCATAACCAATATCATCAATAAAACCAAATGAGGTATACACCGATGAATTTTCAGAAGAATTTGAAATCGTTACATTTGCTTCTGTGCGATTTGATGCTTGAAAAGCAAAATCTTCCCAAGATTCTGGAGTATATCTTCTAGTTACTCCAGGTCTTACAGTACCTGTAACGGGATCAATAAGCTCTGATACTCCTTGAGCACCTGAATCGCTTACATTCCACATATTGTAGATTGGACTAATGTCAGATACGTCTGCGTTGTCTCCTTCAAATAAGTTAGCATTGGCATATACAATAGCTGCTTGATTGTCTCCATCATTTTCAAGTAACCCTCTCTGATAAGTAGCTTGCCAGTTGATCGCGATGTATTCTTCTGGCGATTTAATAGTTTCGTAACGACCTACTCCTTGATAGTTCGTACCTCTTTTGATCGATACATTTACGTTATTCCCAGCATCTTTACCTCTTTTTGTAGTAATAACAATAACACCGTTAGCACCTCTTGCTCCATAGAGCGAAGTCGCTGAGGCATCTTTTAATACAGTCACTGACTTGATGTCTGCTGGATTAATGTCATTCAAGCTTCCTCCAAAAGGGGCATCATCAACGATGTACAAAGGAGCAGTTGAACCGTTCACTGATCCAAATCCTCTAATACGAACTGTAGAGACACTTCCAGGTTGTCCAGATGTATTAAATACAGCTACACCTGCCGCTTCACCAGCTAATGCTTGAGATACGTTTGTGAATGATTTTTGTGAAATATTCTCACCGGCAACAACTTTAGCAGATCCAGCGAATGACTGTTTAGATACATTTCCAAAACCAGTTACAATCACTTCTTTAAGAGCTTGTGCATCTTGTGATAGGCTTACGTTAATTGCGTCAGAACTTCCGACAATTACTTCACTTGATAGAAATCCAATATAGCTGAATACGAGTGTTTCTCCTGTATTAACTCTTATTGAATAATTTCCATCAAAATCTGATGTTGTTCCATTGTCAGTACCTTTTACAATTATGGTCGCTCCTGGTAATGGAGTTCCGTCTTGATCAGAAACCGTACCTGAAATCGTTTTTTGTTGCGCAAAACCTAATTGCGCTACTAACACTAAGAGGAGTGTTAGAATTCCATTGAGTTTAGTTTTCATTCTGTTAATGATTAATTAATAATTTAATTTACTAATTTCTGCTTTTTTTATTTTTGAAACAACTGCTTAGTCGTAATTACCATTTACTCTAATTAAAGATATTTATTATGCATAAATAGTAAATTTTATGACTTTTTACGATATAAATCACAATATTTTAACCAATTGTTTTAGGAATTAGTTTTGTGTGATTTGATTTTAGTGGTCCTATGAATATAATGAAAGTATTATTTCGGATAATTATTGAGGTTTAACAATTAAAAACCACCCGTTTAGGGTGGTATTTTTTTAGAGTAGATTAGAGGTTGAGAATCTCTTAAAACTTTTGTTTATTTATGACTTAAGCTATTAAAGTTCTTCATCTCATTGTAAAATTAGTTTAGTATGTTTATTATTTCAGGACTATCTTTTGAATAGAATAATGATCTCCAAAAGCTTTTTCCCAATCCATCGTATTTCCATACTACTTCTTTATTGTTATTTATTTCCCAAAAGCCATAGTCTCCTTCACATATAAGTGTATTGCCATTTGGAAGTCTTTGTGCGCCACCAACTCTTGGAAAGAATAGATTTTCATCAGTAAAATCAAGTATCAATTCCGCGTTGGTTGTCGGTGATAAAGTACTGTTGAAGTCAGGTAATTTGAATTCCATAATTCTTGAAACACCATCTTTGTTGTTATTGTTAAATATTAATAATTGATAGTTATTATCTACTTTATTAATACTTGGGTGATGATTGAAGTCAAAAGTTGACGTCCCATCATTATTGTATGTTTTTGAATTGCCTATTCTATAAATTAAATCACCTCCTTTATTAAAATTACCGCCTGAGGAGCTGCTAGCTTCTATCTGAGTTGTACTATGGTCAATTAACCATACCTCATTATAGAAGTTTACGCTTAATACGATTAAATCTAAATCCTCTATGTATTCGATTCCATTAGCATGCATTATATCTCCTTGTGGAATAAAGGGATGTCCAGTAGAATTATTATTGTATAAAATGTTTATTTTTTCAGTTTTTTCTGAAATGACTCCATAATTGGATAGATTGTTATTCGCATTTTGAACTATGTGATCCCAACTATTCCATACCCAAACTACTTCATTTGTCGTAGGATTAATCTCTTTGATTTTTTCAATAAAGACATCTCCATCTGACATAAACCCAACTTCATTTGCTATTTGCTTATCGATTCGGGTCCAAACAAGAGCTAGGATGTTTCCGTTGGGAAGAAGTTCGATATCGTGGTGCGCTATTTCATTTTCATCAGATATCCTGTATTCCCATATTGTATTGCCTTCTTTTGAAATTTTTCTAATAATTCCACCTTGTCCCCCAAATGTTATATTGGGATCACTTACTTTGAATAAACCTATTAAGTTTCCATCTTTTGAGATTTCAATATCTTGACCAAGGTTTAAATCAAAATCCCATCTATTAATTTGATTTCCATTGTGGTCGATTAAGTAGCAGCTTTTTTGCCCATTTTCAATAGCAAAGATATATCCTGAAGAATCTACTAAATCCTCTACAAGATGTGGTACATTTTCGTTTTTATAAATCACATCTAATTCAAAAATAGGTTTAATTGATAAAGACATTTCAACATTAATGTTTACGTATTGAGATGTGCTTTCTATCCCTTCCCACATTTTAAATCTATAACCAGGGTCTGGTAGGGCCTTAATAATTAATTCAGTTCCTTCTTCGTAAATTCCAGAATTAAAATCAGTGCTTCCTCCATGTGACTCGTTAATTACGATTTCGTAATAAGATTTGTTTTCTGTTACTTTTGAACAAGCCGTTAAAAGAATTATTGCAATTAAGCTTAGAAGTCTACTATTCATAATTTTAGTTTAAAATAAAAAGAGCTCGGAGTTACCCGAGCTCAATTTATAAAGATTTAAGATATTATCTTATAATTACTGACAAATACTTAAGACTTTAGATCCCTCAGCTGGAACTGATTCAGAAAGAGCAGTTTGCTCATTTCCACCATCTAAGTCTGTGTATGTAATAGTATAAGTAACCTCACTATCCCAAGCACCACTTGTATAAGCAAATGCCATAGTTGAAGACCCTGCAGGTATAGTTACTTCGTAACTTCCTGAAGCTCCATCCTCAAGAGTATATGAGGTTGATTCTCCATCAATTGTTACATCTATAGAAGCTCCGTTCCAACCGTCTCCATACGAGTCAACCATATCGATTGTATAAATACCTGGTACAGCAGATGTAGGAATACATTTGATTACAGTATTGTATTTGTAAGGAGAAGAAAAGTAAGAACCTTGAAGAGATCCTGATGCATCAGAATCAGTGAAACTTCTACCGTCTGTTAAGTTTAATTGTAAACGTACAGGTAGTGCATCTCCTCCAGTGTAATCAGAAGAACTTAATCCAAGTGCAGTAACTGCTTCTTGTAAAGTCACAGATACATTTGTTCTAGGTAAACCGTAAGGTCCAGAATTAAATTCTGAAGCAGTGATAGTTTTTAAAAGAACTTCATTTCCTTTGAACTGTAAGTATACTTCGACGTTATCTAAAAGTGCCCCATCTTCTGGATCTTGCTCTTCGATATCTACATCAAACTTAGAGTTAAGGTCGTATGAGTTGAATTCACCTGAGTTCAATTTTACAGTACGTAAAATAGCTCCATATGTGGTTCCAGCAAATACTTGGTCGATCGCATTGTCAGATTCTTGACAAGAAATTGCTGAGAATGCTACTGTGATTGCTAAAAATATATTTAAAATTTTATTTTTCATGATCATTTAATTATTTAAGATTAGAAGGACCACCTGCATTCCAGAATACACGCTCAGTTAAATTAGTACGTTGTGTAACGTTCGAATTTGTAGATGCGTAGTTTGATGGATAATACATGATTAATGGGAAATCCCCTGGACTTGGCTCTAAGTTCGGTTGAACATTAGAAGGTAATCCAGTTTTACGATAAGTGTTGTAAGCGTCGATTCCACCACCCCACTGAGCAATCCAGAATTGTTGTGCAAAGATATCTGCTTTTCCAGCGGCATCTGCAGCCTCGTAATCTGCTAAAATATTTGCAACATAAGCATCTACATCATCACTGTCTAAAGCAGGTCCACCTTGTGAGTCAGCTTTTTTGATAGACTTGGTGGCTCCAGCTTCAAGCATTGCAGCAGCAGTTGAAGGATTTAACATTCCGTCCATGAAGTCCATCCAAGATGAAAGTATGATTGGAGTTATTCCATTTCCACCATTTCCACCACCGTTCACTTGTGATTCGTAAGAGGCATCATCAAAAGCACCTCCTGCAGGATAGATTCCGTGAAGGGTTCTCAAGAAACCATCTGGTGGAATACCGTCAGCATTTCCGTGATCTCTACCCCAGTATCCACTTCCAACACCACAGTATACCTCGTTGTTAGCTTGGTAGTGCGTAGGAGCGGTGTATAAGGAACATTCTAATACTTCTTCGTTAGGATCGGTATCAGTTCCAGGAACTGCATCAGTCTGTCTGTAAAAGTAGTAGTTCATACGTGGATCTTTTCCACCGTGTCCATTTAGCATTAAATTCATAAACCAGTTAGACATATACGTTCCACCACCTGTAGCAGTGTAAGAAGAACGGTACCATGGATGACGTGAGTCTGGTTGAACTTCTTTTGTACCCCACTGGAATTGGAAGTCTTCTGATTCTTCATCGATATAATCAGTTACACCGTTGAAACCTGAAGCGTTTCCTAAAGTATAATAGATTTTTTTCTTGATTGAATTAGCAGCTTTTGCCCATTTAGCAGCATTTCCACCATAGTAGAAATCACTTGCAGGAGCAGGTCCACCTGCAGTAAATCCAGCAACAGCCTCATCCAATAATGCTAAAGCAGCATTGTATACTGATTCTCCAGAATCAGCGATAGGAGCGAGGTTCCCTTCTCCGCCTTTTAAAGCTTCCGAATAAGGTACGTCACCAAAGAAATCTACTAAAGTAACCATAACATAGGCTTGCATGGTTTGACCCATTGCTTTGTGAATCGTTAATCCAGATTCGTCAGCTAATAAATTCATGAGGCGAATATCCTCCATCATTCCTTGATAAGCAGAAGTCCAGCTTCCATCAAAGTTATTTGGAGAGTATACTTGAGCGTAGTTACGACCAGCCATTTGGTTGATACGTGTTAACGCTGCACCTCTGTTTGAGAACCCTTGTACCCAACCAGCAAAGCTAATTTGAACACTGTTCAAAAAGAAAGTTGCATCGGCTTGAGATGGATTCAGTGCATTTGGGTTATCTACAAGATCAAGATCCGTGGTCTCACACGAGGTGAGTGCGAACAATCCTGCAGTAACAGCAATTAATATATTTTTTATTTTCATGATAATCTAGTTTTAAATTTTAGAATGATAATTTAACACTTAAACCATATCGTTTAGCACTTGGTCCGTTAAGGTAATCAAAACCTCTACCGTTACCAACTCCTACCCCTGCAATGTTTGGATCCCAGTTGGTTCCAGCAGGCGCATTGTAAGCATTAAAATACATATTGTATCCTGAAGCAGTAATATCAATACTTCCAAAAGGTGTTTTATCTAACATAGATTTTGGTAAGCTATATTTTAATGAAACCTCAGCAAGTCTCCATACAGACGCATCGTATACTAACATTTCGTCTGGTCCGTAAAGAACGTTCGAGAAGTAGTAAGTAGAGTTGTTGATTTGCACCGAGTTTGGAGTTCCATCCGCTTGTACACCTGGTAAGATAAAAGAATCTTTTCTGTATTCCGTTTCTTTAACAACCCCTCTACCCATTAAGGTAGCAACGGTATACGAGAATACATCTCCACCATGGGTGTGTGAAATTAAGAAATCAAAAGATAAATTCTTGTAAGACATGCTGTTGTTGATGTTCAACAACCAGTCTGGGTTTGCATCTCCAATGATGTTAGTACCGAAAGTTGTATCATAAGAACCTTGAGAGTTTACAACGAAGTTTCCTGCGTCATCTCTTGTGATTTTAGATCCAACAATTGTTCCTAATGATTCACCAACACGAGCAACGTTACCTAAACTTGAGAAACCAGAGTAAACGATCTCATCAGTATCTAATCCTAAATCAGTAACGATCGCTTCAGAGGTTGACCAGTTAGCAAAAGTTGACCAGTTAAATCCGTCATTTGAACGGAACCAATCCATAGTTAAATCAATCTCAACCCCTTTGTTTTGAATCTCTCCAATGTTGGTTTGTGTACTTGTGTAACCAGTTGAAGGGTCTAAAGGACGAGAAATAATTAAATCAGTAGTTGTTTTGTTGTAAATAGAGATATCTGTTGATAATCTATTGTCAAAGAAACGACCTTCTACTCCAAATTCTAATTCAGCAATTAATTCTGGTTTTAAATCTGGATTTCCTAATTGAGATCCTGAAGTGTTAGAAATGATCATATTACCATTGACATCATTAAATCTCTGAGTATTTAAAGAAAGTACTGATGCAATAGGGTATCCACTAGGGAAGTTCGCAGAGGTACCGAAACCTGCTCTTACTTTTAAGTAATTTAAATTGTTGGATTTTAAATCAGCAAAAGCAGTTGTTGGAATGAATGAGAAGGAAGCAGATGGATAGATAATCGATCTGTTCGCTTCTGAAAGGTTTGATACCCAGTCCTTACGTCCTGAAAGTGTCAAATAAGCGTAGTCTTTATAATCTACAGCCGCTTGTCCGTAAACCCCAGCAATATTTCTTTTTTCGTAGTACTGAATCTCATCTTGTACTTCAAAGTTGAAGTGTCTCAAGACTCCAAACACTTGTTGACCTGTAGAAGCCACACCGTTACGATCATACGTATCTGAACGCGAGGTAGCTCCTAAAGTAAAGGTTAACCCATAATCATCTCCAATGTTGTAATCTCCATTGATTGATATGTTGTGGTCAAAAATTGTTTTGGTGTTGTTCCAAGTATCGTATTGACCAGACTGGTTCGCAACCGATCCTGTTTTACCACCTTTGTTAGAATAGTTGGTGTTGTTTTCTGAATACACATCAACTCCATAACGATACGAAGCATTTAAGTTGTCGTTGATTTCATAACTAACTGTTGCCCCTCCAAATACACGATTCACGTCCTGAGTGTTTCCTGCATTTGCTACAGTCCACAATGGGTGTTGAATCGAGTTGTTTTGACGGTAGTAAATTGACTCACCAGTTACAGGGTTTTGATAAGGAAGACCTATCATGTCCACTGAACGAGGTGTGTAGTATAAGTTCGCAAAGATAGAAGCACCATCTCCACCTACGTTTGAACCGTAACCTGCAGCTACTGGAGGAGACTTAAATTTAGTTCCTGCGTAGTTTAAGGTTCCGTTTACTGTAAATCCATTACTCAATTGAGCAGATCCACCGAAACTTAAGGTATTTCTTGATAATTTGTTGCCAGGAGTAAATCCTTCATCAGAGAGGTTACCATAGTTTGCGTTGTAAGAAATAGTACCATCTTGGCTTGCACCTCTGATGTTGATGTTAGTGTTGATCACTTCTCCTTTGCGGAAGAAATTTTCTACTGAACGGTAAGGTTGCCATTTAACGATCGCATCAGGAGCAATTCCTAAAGCGTCTAATACAGCAGGAATACCTGTAGCTGATGAAGCAGTAGTATATGGGTGTCTCAAATAACCAGGAGTTCCCGAAGTGGTTCCGTTGATCGCTGATTGAGCTCCCCATCCATCGACACCACCTTCGTCAAAACTAGGACCCCAGTTTGAGAAGAACCATCCGAAAGATTGGTCGAAACCTCCTCCGTATTGGTTTTGATACTCAGGCATTGAAGCCATTTCGTTTGTAAAACGAGATGAGTTGATAGTGATTTCAGTTTTCTTAGGTCCAACTGCACCAGCCTGTCCAGCTTTTGTTGTGATGAGGATTACCCCATTACGACCTTGAGTACCGTACAGTGTAGCAGCTGCTAAACCTTTTAATACGGATACGTTTGCGATGTTGTTTGGATCGATGTCCAAGAAACGAGAAGAACCGTTGTTACCATCTACGAAACTACCTTGAGCGTTCGTCTCAGTTGAGAATGGGATTCCATCCACAATGAATAATGGTTGGTTCGACTGACTAAAAGAGTTGAACCCTCTAATCACGATTGAAGTACCGGATCCAGAAAGACCAGACTGGTTGGTGATGTTCACCCCAGAAGCTTTTCCAGAAAGTACACGCGCAACGTCTGCGTCAGCACGAGATTCCAATTGTTCGTCACCAACTTCAGATACCGCGTATCCTAAAGCCTTTTTCTCTCTTTTGATCCCTAGAGAAGTCACGATAACTTCTTCTAATTGTTGTGAATCAGAAGCGAGCGTTACATTGATTTGGTCCGAGGACCCAACCACTACATCTTGAGTAACGTAACCTATAAAGCTAAACGAAAGCGTATCGCCCACGCTAGCATCTATAGAATAATTACCATCAAAATCCGTGGTGGTTCCATTTGTAGTGCCTTTAACGATGACAGTAGCGCCTGGAAGCGGCATACCTTGATCGTCAGAAACAGTACCTGAAACCATCTTTTCTTGTGCAAACAAAAATTGCACAGCTAACGCTAGACATAGCGTTAGAATTCCATTTAATTTTGTTTTCATTTGAGTTAGTTTAGTTACTATGTTAAGCCTCAAATTTAAATAATTAATATTTATTTAACAATTATCTGTCGTTAATTTCAACTTCATTAAGCCTGAAAATAATTAATATGCTGATAAACAATTAGTTGTATAAATAATTATTTTATATTTTTAAGAATATGTGTTAATATTTTTAAAAAAATATAAAATGCATCGTTCTATGTTACAGATGTAACAAGGAATTTTCTTAATGAAGACAGGGAGTAAGAACGCTTGTTGATAGTGTAAAATTTCTCTGTAGAATGAGTTTTTCACTATGTAAATAGCTTATTGTAGTTTGTTTAGCTCCTTAAAAAAGATCATTAAAAACTCTTGATCATCCTTTGATGACATAGTTGATTTTTTTAAAATGGTATTGACTGATTTTTTATCAATGTATTTTAACAACGAGCTCTTAGATGTTTTAATAGGTGTCAGTGTATTTTCTTTGAATTCAAAATAGTAGGATATTTTTTCTTCAAAACGCGCTGGGAAGGATCGTTCTAAAGAAGTTCTTGCAACTTTCGCTTCGCGAAACACCATGCTTTTTTTTAGATAGAGTTGGTAAGGGGATCCCTCAGTGAGTTTGATAAAGTATCCATTGGATACTTCTGTGTTTTTTGAATTGCTGTAATACGGTCTGTAGTAAAATGTTTCCCCGTCAATTTTGGCTTTTAGTTCTCGATCGGGTAAGAGCATCTGTTCAGTTTCCCCTGTATGTTGATAGGAACTCATTTCAAGTTCATCTGTATTGGCATTGTATCGTAGATAAATGTCTTGAGGAATTGTTTGATCGTAATAGGTGACTTCTGCTTTTTTAAAGGTGCGATCGTAATACGGACTTCCCTGAACAAAGGTATGAGAGTTTTTGAGGTGTTCTTGGTCCTTTTGAAAGCGTCTTGTTTGAGCGATTGCTAATCCATCCCATTGCCCCCATGCTAACCCATCACTAATTTTTTCACCACCTCTATCAAATTGTGCATAGGTGGTAAGCGTAAAAAGAAATGCGGCACTGTAAGTAAAAATCTGTCTCATCCTTTAAAGATAGGTATTTTGAATGTAGCAACAAATTCTATTGCTCCATAAACATAAAAAGGTCTACGAGCCATTGACTTGTGTTGTCTTTGGTACGGCTGTTTCTTTTGATGAAATTATTAAAGCGATCCTTGTCGTTAAAGATCTCTCTTAATTTGGATTTGTACAATTTGAGTTCGACTGGGGTATCACCATTCGTATTGTAATAATAAGTAATATCATCTACAAAACGAGCTGGAAAGGAACGCTCTAATCCGGTTCTCGCTTGTGTCGCTTCCATATAAACTTTAGATTTATTAAAGTAAACTGTATAATTTTTGCCTTTGTACAGCTCAATCATATAACCCATCTTGACGATTCCAGAACTTTTGTCTACAAAGGGCAGGTAAACGTATTTGTCATCCCCAATCGTGCAGCTCAAATCAGTGCTTTTAACAACAGCTTGATCAGTCTTGTATTGATATTGATGAGGAGTCATTTCTATTTCATCAGCAAAAGCATTGTATCTTAAAAACACTACTTTTTCTTGAGGCTCTTCATTGTAGTAGACAATTCCTTTTTCAAATTCCTCCTCAAAATAGGGGCTACCTTTTATTGAGCCTAATTGAACATTTCTAGAATCTTTAACGCGCATTTGTCTAAATAAATCGGCTGCGAACTGGTCTGTTTGACCATAGGATCCTGGTTTCATGTTCTGAGCGTAAAGGCTTAGAAATGATATGAATGCTATTATAGTAAGGGTACTTTTTTTCATGAGGGATGTTTAGTTGAAGGCGAAATTATTAATTTTTTTAACAATGCTACAAATATTCGTTGAAATTTAAATAAGTTTTAAGATTTAATTATTTAAAACTAAATCAATAGGGTGTTTTACTGTTTTATCAAAAGGGTTAAGTGCATTGACAAAACAAAATTGATCAAAGTGTTTTAGGTCGTCTACAGTTATGGGAATCGAACTAATTTTTCCAGTATCAATTAAATGAGCTCTTGTTGTTCCATTTAGTAATGGCGTGTCAGAGGTGTACCATTTTCCTTTCGATTGGAAGAGAATATTTGAGATGCTAGCATCTGTAATCCTTCCATTCTTAACGATGATAATTTCATCAGCATTACTTTGTTGGGACAGTTGATTGATAAGATTGCGGTTTTCAAATTTCATGTCGTATTCAAGCTCTTTACATTTTATTAATTCGACTGTTTGAATAGACCTTATTATATAAGGAGTGATTTGATGATTTTGAATACGCTCTAAATCGTATGAAATTCTAAGTTTATGGATGCCATTTTCTGGAATATCCAAAGTTGAGGTAAATTGTTTGAGATCAATTGAATTGGTGCTCCCTAATTTGATTAAAGACTTCTCGATTCGCTGTTGATGTAATTCCAAATGATGAATGATTCCATTTTCAATTCTTATACTTTCAAACAACAGGGACATAGACTTTGTTTTTGAGTTCTTGATATTCTTCTTCTAATTTGCTCATAAAAGTGATGCCACCTCCAGATCTATAGTAATGATCTTTGTCAATATAGCGAATCAAAACACATGAATCTAAATCTGTTCCATCAAAATAAAATGCAACACCTGTATAATAGCCTCTGGGTTCACCTTCTATTTCAGCGATGAGTCGAACGGTTTTGTCTTTTGGAGCTCCACAAATCGAACCAGCTGGTAATAGATTGAAGATGAGATCTCCTAATTTCGAGTGATAATCATCCTGAAGTATGCCAGTAATTTTAGAGCTGATTTGACCTATTTGTTTCTCTGAAGTATGTAAAACCTCGTAATAGCGATAATTTTCTACTCGAACCCTTTTTGAAACACTGCTGAGATCATTTCTAAGCAGATCTACGACTGTTGCGTGTTCAGATTGTTCTTTCAGATTGTTTTTCAACTCTTTTTCAGAGGATGCTCCTTGATGCTCTATGGTTCCTTTCATGGGAAACGTGCTGATGATTCCATTTTGAATCCTCACAAAGGTTTCAGGAGAAAAACTAATAAATTCCCCTTTGAGCCAGATGGTGTATTTGGAATTACTAGCCTTGAATAGTTGTTCAAAATTGAGCTCGTTTTTAATGCGAGTCTTATCAGTGAGATTGATCAAATAACTATCGCCTCTATTGAGGTGCTTTTGACTGAGTTCAAATTTATTTTTAAATCGATCAAAATCAACAGATTCTACCTCTAATTTTGGTTGAATCGACAAGGATCTATTAGAAGCGTCATTAGTCTTTCCGTCAAAATTGAATTTGAGCTCTTCAGGACAGTTAGACAAAGGGTAGGCAATGGGTTTTTGCAATTCAAAATCAGTCAATAGAACAAAGGGAATTCCCTCCTTCCCCCATTGATTTATTTGTGCTTTTATCTCCATTGAATTTAGTGAAATTTTGAAACAGTAAAAATAGCTTAACAAATTGATTTTCGGAATATTTCGTCAATTTTTATGAGATCCTTTTGAATAATCGAAAAAGATGATTACATTTGCGGCCCTTTTAGGGGTAAATTATATTTATTTTATACTATATATGCCAACAATTTCACAATTAGTACGAACAGGAAGAGCCAGCATTACTAAGAAGAGTAAATCGGCTGCTTTGGATTCGTGTCCTCAAAGAAGAGGGGTATGTACACGTGTTTACACAACAACACCTAAGAAACCTAACTCAGCAATGAGAAAAGTTGCAAGGGTACGTTTAACAAACGGTAAGGAAGTAAACGCATACATCCCTGGAGAAGGACACAACCTCCAAGAGCACTCGATAGTATTAGTAAGAGGCGGAAGGGTAAAAGATTTGCCAGGAGTTAGATATCATATCGTTCGCGGTGCTTTGGACACAGCAGGTGTTGAAGGTAGAACGCAACGTAGATCTAAGTACGGAGCAAAACGCCCAAAAAAATAGTTAATTAACTAAGTAAGAAGAAATGAGAAAAAGACAGGCCAAAAAAAGACCTATTTTACCAGATCCAAAATTTAACGATCAGTTGGTAACCCGCTTCGTTAATATGTTGATGTGGGATGGAAAGAAATCAGTTGCCTTCAAGATTTTCTACGATGCTATGGCAATCGTTGAAGAGAAGAAAAATGATGACGAAAAAACGGCACTCGAAATTTGGAAAGACGCTTTGTCAAATGTAATGCCTCACGTTGAAGTAAGATCAAGACGTGTTGGTGGTGCTACCTTTCAAATTCCGATGCAAATTAGACCAGATAGAAAAATCTCTACTGCTATTAAATGGTTGATCGGTTATTCTCGTAAGAGAAACGAGAAATCAATGGCTCAAAAATTAGCTGCTGAAATTTTAGCTGCTTATAAGGAAGAGGGAGCTGCAGTTAAAAAGAGAGTTGATACTCACAAAATGGCTGAAGCCAACAAAGCATTCTCACATTTTAGAGCCTAATTATCATGAGTCAAAGAGATTTAAAATACACGAGAAATATTGGTATTGCTGCGCATATTGATGCAGGTAAAACCACTACTACAGAACGTATATTATTTTACACAGGTATCAGTCATAAGATTGGTGAGGTGCACGATGGTGCAGCTACTATGGACTGGATGGAGCAAGAGCAAGAAAGAGGTATTACAATTACTTCTGCTGCTACCACTTGTACATGGCAATTTCCTACTGAAAATGGAAAGCCAACTGCAGATGCTAAAGGATACCATTTCAATATTATCGACACCCCAGGTCACGTTGACTTTACCGTTGAGGTAAACCGTTCGTTACGTGTACTTGATGGGTTAGTTTTCTTGTTTTCAGCTGTTGATGGTGTAGAGCCACAATCTGAAACAAACTGGAGACTTGCAGACAATTACAAAGTTCCACGTATGGGGTTTGTAAACAAGATGGACCGTCAAGGTGCTAACTTCTTGAATGTTTGTACTCAAGTTAGAGAAATGCTTAAGTCAAATGCAGTTCCTATTGTATTGCCAATCGGTGACGAGGCAGACTTTAAAGGGGTTGTTGATTTAGTAAAAAACCGTGCTATTGTGTGGAACGAGGACGATTACGGTTCAACATTTGACGTTATCGATATTCCTGAAGATATGAAAGATGAGGTTCATCAGTATAGAGCTGAGCTTATTGAAGCTGTAGCTGAGTACGATGAAAACCTTATGGAGAAATTCTTTGAAGATGAAAACTCAATCACTGAAGATGAAGTACACGCTGCTTTAAGAGCTGCTGTAATGGATATGGCTATTATCCCTATGGTTTGTGGATCTTCATTTAAAAATAAAGGTGTTCAATTCTTATTAGATGCTGTTTGTCGTTACTTACCTTCTCCAGTGGATAAGGAAGCAATCGAAGGAACAAATCCTGATACTGAAGAACCAGAATTGAGAAAACCAGATGTAAAAGCACCATTTGCTGCTTTAGCATTTAAGATTGCTACAGATCCTTTTGTTGGTCGTTTGGCATTCTTTAGAGCTTATTCTGGTCGTTTAGATGCTGGATCATATGTTTTGAACAACCGTTCTGGAAATAAAGAACGTATTTCTAGAATCTATCAAATGCACTCTAACAAACAAAATGCGATCGATTTTATCGAAGCTGGTGATATTGGAGCTGCAGTTGGATTTAAAGACATCAAAACAGGAGATACGCTTTCTGATGAGAAACACCCAATTGTATTAGAATCAATGGTGTTCCCTGATCCTGTAATCGGTATCGCTGTTGAGCCTAAAACGAAGGCTGATGTTGATAAATTAGGTATGGCTTTGGCAAAACTTGCTGAAGAAGATCCAACCTTCCAAGTAAAAACTGATGAAGCTTCAGGTCAGACGATTATTTCTGGTATGGGTGAGCTTCACTTAGATATTATTTGTGATCGCTTGAAGCGTGAGTTCAAGGTTGATGTCAACCAAGGACAACCTCAAGTAGAGTACAAAGAAGCACTTACTGCTGTTGCAAACCACAGAGAAGTTTATAAGAAACAATCTGGTGGACGTGGTAAATTCGCAGATATCGTATTTGTGATGGAGCCTGCAGAAGAAGGTAAGTCTGGATTAGAATTCGTAAACGAAATTAAAGGAGGTAACGTTCCTAAGGAATATGTTCCATCTGTAGAAAAAGGATTTAAAGAGGCTATGAAAAATGGTCCTTTAGCTGGATTCGAAATGGATGCTATGAAAGTTACTTTAAAGGATGGATCGTTCCACCCTGTGGATTCAGATTCACTATCGTTCGAATTAGCTGCTAAAATGGGTTATAAAGCTGCTGCAAAAGCTGCTAGAGCCGTATTGATGGAGCCAATTATGAAATTAGAAGTATTGACTCCAGAAGAAAATATGGGAGATATTGTAGGTGACTTGAACCGTCGTAGAGGTCAAGTAAACGAAATGTCTGACCGTGCTGGTGCTAAAGTTATTAAAGCGAATGTTCCATTATCTGAAATGTTTGGATATGTAACATCACTTAGAACTTTGTCTTCTGGTCGTGCAACTTCTACTATGGAATTTGATCATTATGCTGAAACTCCTTCTAATATTGCAGAAGAAGTTATTAAAGCAGCAAAAGGACTAACCGAATAATTCAAGTAAGATGAGTCAAAAAATTAGAATAAAATTAAAATCATACGATTACAATTTAGTAGACAAATCTGCTGAAAAAATCGTTAAAACGGTAAAGACTACTGGAGCTGTAGTAACAGGACCAATTCCTTTACCAACACATAAAAAAATCTTTACAGTATTGCGTTCTCCACACGTAAATAAGAAATCAAGAGAGCAATTTGAGCTTTCTTCTTACAAGCGTTTGTTGGACATCTACAGTTCTTCTTCAAAAACGATTGACGCTTTAATGAAATTAGAGCTTCCTTCAGGAGTAGAAGTAGAGATCAAAGTCTGATCCGAGGATTACCTCAACTAGTAGCTTGCTACTGTAACATATCCTGAGCTTGTAGGCAAAGGATAAACGGAGAAAAAAATAATTAGGGTTAAATTATTTTTTGACCCTAATTTTTTAGGTTCTCCAAAAGAAAAGTAAATTTTTAAACAATAATTAATATAAATTAAAATGTCTGGGTTAATAGGAAAGAAAATAGGTATGACCAGCATCTTTGACGAGAATGGAAAAAACATTCCATGTACCGTTATTGAGACTGGACCATGCGTAGTTACCCAAGTCAGAACCGAAGAGGTAGACGGGTACAGTGCCCTTCAGCTCGGTTTCGATGACAAGTCAGAGAAAAACGTTTCTAAAGCGGCTCAAGGTCACTTTAAGAAAGCGGGTTCTTCTCCAAAGAGACAAGTTGTTGAGTTCCGTGATTTTGAAGGAGATTACAAATTAGGTGACACGATCAGTGTAGATCTTTTTGTAGAAGGAGAATTTGTTGATGTTCAAGCAACATCAAAAGGAAAAGGATTTCAGGGGGTTGTTAAAAGACACGGTTTTGGCGGTGTTGGACAATCAACTCACGGTCAACACAACCGTTTAAGAGCTCCTGGTTCTATCGGTGCTGCTTCATATCCTGCGAGAGTATTCAAGGGAATGAAAATGGCTGGAAGAATGGGTGGTGAGAACGTAACCGTTCAAAACCTTAAAGTTTTAAAAGTGGCTCCTGAGAAAAACATTTTAGTTGTTAAAGGATGTGTTCCAGGTCACAAAAACGCTTACGTAAAGATATTTAAGTAATGAAAGTAGCAGTTTTAGATACAAAAGGAAAAGAAACAGGTAGAAAGGCAGACCTTTCTGATGCTGTTTTCGCTATTGAGCCTAACAATCACGCTATTTACTTAGCTGTGAAACAATACTTGACTCACCAAAGACAAGGTACTCACTCTGCTAAAGAGCGTGCCGATATCGCTGGTTCTACTCGTAAGATCAAGAAACAAAAGGGAACTGGTACTGCAAGAGCAGGTTCAATCAAGTCTCCTGTGTTCAGAGGTGGAGGTCGTGTTTTTGGTCCTAGACCAAAAGACTACAAAATGAAATTGAACAAAAACTTAAAGCGTTTAGCTCGTAAATCTGCTTTATCATTAAAGCAAAACGAGAATTCAATTATCGTTTTAGAAGATTTTAATTTCGAGACTCCAAAGACTAAAGATTTCATTAATGTATTGAAAGCCTTAGGGATAGATTCAAACAAATCTCTATTCGTGTTGGGTGATTCAAATAATAATGTATATTTGTCGTCACGAAATTTAAAGCAGTCAGAAGTTGTAACAACTTCAGAATTAAGTACTTACAAAATCTTAAATGCTAAGAGCATTGTGCTTACTGAGAGTTCGATTGCAGGAATTGAAACTAATTTAATATAAAGAGGAGACATGAGTGTGTTAATTAAGCCGATCATTACGGAAAAAATGACAGCAGATAGCGAGTTGTACAACCGCTATGGTTTCATCGTTAACCCTAAAGCTAATAAACTTCAAATTAAAGAGGCTGTTGAGGCTACTTACGGAGTTACGGTTGATAAAGTTAGAACGATGAATTACGGTCCCTCAAGAAAAACTCGTTACACTAGAACTGGTGTTCAGCATGGTAAGACCAATGCGTATAAGAAAGCCATTGTAGATGTAGCAGAGGGAGATATAATTGATTTTTACAGTAATCTATAAAGACAAGAGATGTCAGTTAGAAAATTAAAACCAATCACTCCAGGGCAGCGATTTAGAGTAGTAAACGGATTTGACGCGATTACTACTGATAAGCCGGAGAAAAGCTTGCTTTCTCCGTTAAAAAAGTCTGGAGGTAGAAACAGTCAAGGAAAGATGACCATCCGTCAGAGAGGTGGAGGTCACAAGAGAAAGTATCGTGTGATCGATTTCAAACGTACGAAGGCTGGTGAAGCTGAAGTAGTTTCAATCCAATACGATCCAAACAGAACCGCTTTTATTGCATTAGTTCAATACGCTGATGGTGAAAAGAACTATGTAATTGCTCAAAACGGTTTAAAAGTAGGACAAAAGATTGCATCAGGTGATTCTGTTGCTCCAGAAGTTGGTAATGCCTTACCACTTAAAAGCATTCCGTTAGGGACGATTATTTCATGTATTGAATTGCGTCCTGGTCAAGGAGCGGTTATGGCTCGTTCAGCGGGTTCATTTGCTCAATTGATGGCAAAAGACGGAAAGTTTGTTACAGTTAAATTGCCTTCAGGTGAAACTCGTTTAGTTTTAGCTGATTGTATCGCTACTGTAGGAGCAGTATCTAACTCTGATCATCAGTTATTAGTTTCTGGTAAAGCAGGACGTAGCAGATGGTTAGGTAGAAGACCTCGTGTAAGACCAGTAGTGATGAACCCTGTCGATCACCCAATGGGTGGTGGTGAAGGTCGTGCTTCTGGAGGACACCCAAGATCTAGAAATGGTATTCCAGCTAAAGGTTATAAGACTCGTTCTAAGACTAAGAGTACCAATAAGTATATCATAGAACGTAGAAAAAAATAATTAAGATAGTATGGCACGTTCATTAAAAAAGGGACCTTTTGTTCACTACAGTTTAGAGAAAAAAGTCCAAGCAAATATAGAATCTGGAAACAAATCAGTAGTTAAGACTTGGTCTAGAGCTTCGATGATTACCCCAGACTTCGTAGGTCAAACCATCGCAGTACACAACGGGAAACAATTTGTTCCTGTATTTGTAACTGAGAACATGGTAGGTCACAAATTAGGAGAATTTTCACCAACACGTCACTTTAGAGGTCACGCTGGTGCTAAAAACAAAGGAAAAAAGTAAGCTATGGGAAGTCGTAAAAAACAAATGGCTGAACGAATTAAAGCCGAGAAAAAAGAGCTTGCCTTTGCAAAGTTGAACAACTGTCCAACTTCGCCTCGTAAGATGCGTTTAGTTGCTGATTTAGTTCGCGGTAAAAAAGTAGAGGAAGCATTAGCAATTTTGAAATTCAACTCTAAAGAAGCTTCAGGTCGTGTAGAAAAACTATTGTTATCTGCATTGGCAAACTGGCAAGAGAAGAATGAAGATGCTAATATTGAAGATGCAGATCTTTTTGTAAAAGAGATTCGCGTTGACGGTGGAAGTATGTTAAAACGCTTGCGTCCAGCTCCTCAAGGAAGAGCACACAGAATCAGAAAGCGCTCTAACCACGTAACACTGGTATTGGGTGATAATAACAATATTCAAAGCTAGATAATAACATGGGACAAAAAACAAATCCAATTGGAAATCGTCTAGGAATCATCAGAGGTTGGGAATCTAACTGGTACGGTGGAAATGATTACGGAGATAAATTATTAGAAGACGATAAAATTAGAAAATACGTTTTTGCTCGTTTAGCAAAAGCAAGCGTATCTAGAGTTATTATCGAGAGAACTCTTAAGTTAGTTACCATTACTGTAACGACTGCTAGACCTGGTATCATTATCGGTAAAGGTGGTCAAGAAGTTGACAAACTTAAAGAGGAGCTTAAGAAGATTACTAAGAAAGAGGTTCAAATCAATATTTTCGAAATCAAACGTCCAGAATTAGATGCCAACTTAGTTGCTGCTTCTATCGCTAGACAAATCGAAAGTAGAATCTCTTACAGAAGAGCTATCAAAATGGCGATTGCTGCTACTATTAGAATGAATGCTGAGGGAATTAAAGTTCAAATCTCAGGTCGTTTAAATGGTGCAGAGATGGCACGTTCAGAATCTTTTAAAGAAGGACGTATTCCATTATCAACATTTAGAGCTGATATCGATTATGCTTTACACGAAGCACATACAACTTACGGTCGTTTAGGGATCAAAGTATGGATCATGAAAGGTGAAGTATACGGTAAGAGAGAATTATCTCCACTTGTAGGAATGTCTAAAGGCACTGCTGCTAAAGGTGGAAATAAAGATAAAAAACGTCGTAGAAAGTAATTAATAAAGAGAAAGAACAATGTTACAACCTAAAAGAACCAAATTTCGCAAGGCCCAGAAAGGGCGTATGAAAGGGATTTCTCAAAGAGGTCATCAGCTTTCTAACGGAATGTTTGGTATCAAGACTTTAGATTCGCATTTCATTACGTCACGCCAAATTGAGGCGGCTCGTATTGCTGCGACTCGTTATATGAAGAGACAAGGACAGTTATGGATTAAAATATTTCCGGACAAGCCTATTACTAAAAAGCCATTAGAAGTACGTATGGGTAAAGGTAAAGGAGCTCCAGAATATTTCGTAGCTGTTGTAAAACCAGGTAGAATTTTATTCGAAGTTGCTGGTGTTGAACACGATATTGCAAAAGAAGCATTGCGTTTAGCAGCACAAAAATTACCTGTGAAGACTAAGTTTGTGGTTTCTAGAGATTATTCAGCTTAATTTTTAAAGAAGAACGTATTATGAAACAATCAGAAATTAAAGAATTATCAGCTGAAGGATTAGTAGAGCAATTAGCTACACTAAAGAAACAGTACGCTGACCTTAAGGTAGCTCACTCAGTGACTCCTTTAGAGAATCCGCTTCAATTAAGAGAAGTGAGAAGAACAATCTCAAGATTATCAACTGAATTAACTAACAGGGATAACCAATAATTGGTTCTGCTTTATGGAAAATAGAAATTTAAGAAAAGAAAGAATAGGCGTTGTTACTAGCGATAAAATGGAGAAATCAATTGTGGTTTCTGAAGTAAAGCGTGTAAAGCACCCTATGTACGGTAAATTCGTGTTGCGTACTAAAAAATACGTAGCTCACGATGAGAAAAACGATTGTAATATTGGTGATACTGTAAAGATCATGGAAACAAGACCGTTAAGTAAAACCAAGACTTGGAGACTAGTTGAAATCTTAGAAAGAGCTAAATAATTATGTTACAACAAGAATCAAGATTAAAAGTAGCAGATAATACCGGGGCAAAAGAAGTTTTGACCATCCGTGTACTTGGAGGTACAAAGAGAAGGTATGCATCTGTCGGAGATAAAATAGTAGTTACTGTAAAAGAAGCAACCCCTAACGGACAAGTTAAGAAGGGATCTGTTTCTACTGCTGTTGTAGTAAGAACTACTAAAGAAGTTAGACGTCCAGATGGATCATACATCCGTTTTGACGATAATGCTTGTGTATTATTAAACCCAACCGGAGAGATGAGAGGTACTCGTGTTTTCGGACCTGTGGCTAGAGAATTACGCGACAAGCAGTTTATGAAAATTGTTTCACTAGCTCCTGAGGTGCTTTAATACAAGAAGGAAAGATGGCAACAAAAATGAAAATCAAAGTAGGAGATACAGTTCGTGTTATGGCTGGAGATCACAGAGGTGCTGAAGGAAAAGTACTTTCTATTGACGTAGTTAAAAACAGAGCAATAGTAGAGGGAACAAATATGGTTTCTAAACATCAGAAGCCAAGTGCACAAAATCCACAAGGAGGAATCGTTAAAAAGGAAGCTCCTATTAACGTTTCTAACCTTTCATTAATCGATGGTTCAGGTAATGCTACTCGTGTAGGTTACGAAACTAGAGATGGTGAAAAAGTGCGTTTTTCTAAAAAATCAAACGAAGTAATTTAGTTATGGCATACGTACCAAGATTAAAACAGGAATACAAAGAGCGCATCATTAAAGCGCTTACAGATGAATTTGGTTACAAAAACGTAATGCAGGTTCCTAAACTCGAAAAAATTGTAGTGAGCCGTGGTGTTGGTGAAGCTGTTGCTGACAAAAAGTTAGTAGATCAAGCAGTTGAAGAACTTACCATGATCACTGGTCAAAAGGCAGTTGCTACTATTTCTAAAAAGGATGTTGCTACATTTAAACTTAGAAAGGGAATGCCTATTGGAGCTAAGGTAACACTTAGAGGAGAGAAAATGTACGAATTCTTAGATCGTTTAGTAACGACTGCACTTCCACGTGTTAGAGATTTCAACGGAATTAGAGCTACTGGTTTTGACGGTAGAGGTAACTATTCTTTAGGAATTACGGAACAAATCATCTTCCCAGAAATCGATATTGATAAGATCAAGAAGATTAACGGTATGGACATTACTTTTGTGACTAACGCTCCAACCGATAAAGAAGCAAAATCATTATTATCAGAATTAGGTTTACCTTTTAAAAAGAATTAATTATGGCTAAAGAATCAATGAAAGCCCGTGAGGTGAAAAGAGCAAACACTGTAGCCAAGTATGCAGAGAAAAGAAAAGCATTAAAGGAAGCTGGAGACTACGAAGCGCTTCAAAAACTTCCTCGTAATGCTTCTCCAATTCGCATGCACAACAGATGTAAGTTAACTGGTAGACCAAAAGGATATATGAGAACTTTTGGAGTTTCTCGTGTTATGTTTAGAGAAATGGCTAACAAAGGGTTAATACCTGGAGTTAAAAAAGCGAGCTGGTAAAAAATTGAATATTAATTGGTTTCAGGTTTAACAAAAGTTAAAAACCGTTACCGCAAATTTATAGTTATGTATACAGATCCAATTTCGGATTATTTAACAAGAATTAGAAATGCAAATTCTGCGGGTCACAGAGTCGTAGAAATTCCTGCTTCTAATCTTAAAAAAGAGATTACTAAGATCTTATTTGATCAAGGGTACATCTTAAGTTACAAATTTGAGGAAAATGGACCACAAGGTTCCATTAAAATTGCCTTAAAATACAATCAGTCTACTAAAGAGCCTGTGATTAAAAAAATCACTCGTGTGAGTAAGCCTGGTTTAAGAAAGTACGTTGGTGCTGGTGATTTACCTAGAGTTTTAAACGGATTAGGTATTGCAATTGTGTCTACTTCTCACGGAGTAATGACTTCAAAGCAAGCTAAAGCGGAAAAAGTAGGTGGTGAAGTAATTTGCTACGTTTATTAACAGTTAAAGAAGAGTAACAATGTCTAGAATAGGTAATAATCCAATAGCAATTCCAGAAGGCGTTAGCGTAGAAGTAAACGATAACATCATCACTGTAAAGGGAAAACTCGGAGAGTTGACTCAAGAGTACTCTAATGTATCTGTAGTTGTAAACGAAGGACAAGTAGAAGTAACAAGACCAACTGATTCAAAAGAAAACAAAGCAAAGCACGGTTTATACCGTTCATTGATCAACAATATGATCCAAGGTGTTTCTAAAGGTTGGACTAAAGAATTAGAACTAGTAGGGGTAGGTTACCGCGCTAGTAATCAAGGACAAAAATTAGATTTAGCGATCGGATTTTCTCACAATATTGTTTTGGATATCGCTCCTGAAGTGAAAATCGAAACAGTTTCAGATAAAGGTAAAAACCCAATCGTTAAATTAACTTCTCACGACAAACAATTAGTAGGACAAGTTGCTGCTAAAATTAGATCGTTCCGTAAGCCAGAGCCTTACAAAGGAAAAGGTATTAAGTTTGTTGGAGAAATTTTAAGAAGAAAAGCAGGTAAATCAGCTTAATAAGTAGCATTATGAAATTATCGAAGTCAGAAAGTAGAAAAAGAATAAAAAGAAGAATCAGAAAGATTTCTTTCGGTACGGCTACTAAACCACGTTTAGCGGTTTATAGATCCAACAAAGAAATCTATGCTCAGCTTATTGATGACAACGCTGGTGTAACATTAGCTGCTGCGTCTTCTAGAGATAAAGAGATCAGTTCTGCAACAGGAACTAAATCAGAAATTGCAACCCTTGTAGGCAAGGCAATTGCTGAAAAAGCTGTAGCATTAAAAATTGACACTGTCGCTTTTGACAGAGGTGGATTTTTATACCACGGTAGAGTTAAATCATTAGCTGATGGAGCTAGAGAAGCAGGACTTAAATTCTAAATAATATTATGTATCAGAATTACAAAAACGTAGAAACTGTAAAACCAGGAGGTTTAGAATTAAAAGACCGTTTGGTAGGTGTTCAAAGAGTTACTAAGGTAACAAAAGGGGGTAGAGCCTTCGGATTCTCTGCAATTGTTGTTGTCGGTGACGAGAACGGTGTTGTAGGGCACGGATTAGGAAAGTCTAAAGAGGTTGCTACTGCAATTTCTAAGGCGATCGAAGACGCTAAGAAAAACTTAGTGCGTATCCCATTAAATCACGGAACCCTTCCTCATGAGCAAAAAGGAAAATTTGGTGGAGCTAGAGTTTTCATCAAACCTGCATCACACGGTACAGGGGTTATCGCAGGGGGAGCTTTAAGACACGTATTAGAAGCAGTTGGAGTACACGACTGTCTTTCTAAGTCTCAAGGGTCTTCTAACCCACACAACGTAGTAAAAGCTACTTTTGACGCTTTATTGCGTTTAAGAGATGCGAAGACTGTTGCTGCTGAACGCGGTATATCTTTAGAAAAAGTATTTAAAGGATAAGCTATTATGGGAAAAATTAAAGTTACACAAGTAAAGAGTGCTATTAAGAAGCCTCAAAACCAAAAGCGTATTCTTGAATCATTAGGATTACGTAGAATAGGACAGGTAGTAGAGCACAATGCTACTCCTGAGATCCTAGGTATGATAAATAAAGTTCAACATTTAGTTTCTTCACAAGAAGCTTAATTATAAACCAACAAAATGAATTTAAATAATTTAAAACCTGCCGAAGGTGCTACCCACAAAGCTGGGAAAGTAGTAGGTAGAGGTCAAGGATCAGGAAAAGGCGGTACTGCCACTCGTGGGCATAAAGGTGCTAAGTCTAGATCTGGGTATTCAAAGAAAATCGGATTTGAAGGTGGTCAAATGCCTTTACAGAGACGTGTTCCTAAATTCGGTTTCAAGAACATCAATAGAAAAGAGTACACAGGAATCAATTTAGATCGTTTACAATTGTTGGTAGACAACGGTACTGTAAAAGATACTGTTGATTTAAATGTATTGATTGAAAATAGATTAGCAGGTAAGAACGATTTAGTTAAGATTTTAGGTGGTGGAGAACTCAAAGCTGCATTAAAAGTATCTGCTCATAAATTTACTGCATCTGCTAAAGCTGCAATCGAAGCAGCAGGTGGAGAAGCACTAAGTTTATAATCTATTATTATGAAGAAATTTATAGAGATCATATCGAATATTTGGAAGATTGAGGAGTTAAGAGGAAGAATCTTAATTACTCTTGGTCTATTGTTAGTATACCGTTTTGGAGCACAAATTGTACTTCCAGGGATTGATACGACACAACTAGCTCAATTGTCTTCTAATACCGATCAAGGTATTTTAGGAATTCTAAACGCTTTTACAGGAGGTGCTTTTGCAAACGCTTCTGTATTCGCATTGGGGATCATGCCTTATATCTCTGCTTCAATTGTAGTGCAATTGATGGGAATTGCGATTCCTTATTTGCAAAAACTTCAGAAAGAAGGAGAGAGCGGTAGAAAAACGATTAATCAAATTACGCGTTGGTTAACAATAGGGATTTGTGTGGTTCAAGCACCTGCATATCTCTATTCTCTAGGTGCTCTTGGAGTTCCAGATTCAGCCTTCGTATTAGGTAAGGGACTCGACTTTATGATTCCTTCTATAATTATCTTAGTAACTGGAACTGTATTCGCAATGTGGTTAGGTGAAAAGATTACTGATAAAGGAATCGGAAATGGTATCTCTTTATTAATTATGGTGGGTATTATCGCTCGTATGCCTCAGTCATTTGTTCAAGAGTTTATCTCAAGAACTACGACTGGTAACGGTGGAGTGATGTTTGTGTTAATCGAGCTTATCCTTTGGTTTGTGGTAATTTTAGCTTCTGTTTTATTGGTGATGGCTACACGTCAAATTCCAGTTCAATACGCTAGAAGAACTGCTTCAGGAGGAATTGATAAAAATGCTATGGGATCGAGACAATACATTCCTTTAAAACTAAATGCTTCAGGGGTAATGCCAATTATCTTTGCTCAAGCATTGATGTTTTTACCAGGATTGTTAGGAAGATCTTTTAACGAAACTGCAGTTGGTCAATGGATGGAAGTTCAGTTCCAAGATATTTTTGGTTTGGCTTACAATATCTTATTTGCGTTCTTAATCATTGTATTTACTTATTTCTATACAGCGATTACAGTTCCTACCAATAAGATGTCAGATGACTTAAAACGCAGTGGTGGTTTTGTTCCAGGTGTGAAGCCAGGAAAAGAAACAGGAGACTTTTTAGATAAGATTATGTCTTTAATTACGTTACCTGGATCAATTTTCTTAGCTTTGTTGGCTGTTTTACCAGCGATTGTTGTTAAAGTGTTAGACGTTCAATCAGGTTGGGCGTTATTTTACGGTGGTACTTCTCTCCTTATTATGGTGGGTGTTGCTATCGATACGGTACAACAAGTAAATGCTTATTTATTAAATCGTCATTACGATGGCTTAATGAAATCAGGTAAAAACAGAAAAGTTTCGTAAGTATGGCTAAACAATCTGCAATAGAACAAGATGGAAGCATTATCGAAGCATTGTCTAACGCAATGTTTCGAGTAGAATTGGAAAATGGGCATGTAGTTACTGCTCATATTTCTGGAAAGATGCGTATGCACTATATCAAGTTATTACCTGGAGATAAGGTAAAGCTCGAGATGAGTCCATACGATTTAAGTAAAGCGAGAATTACATATAGATATTAAGAAACTATTAGGATGAAAGTAAGAGCATCAATTAAGAAAAGAAGTGCCGAGTGCAAGATAGTACGTCGTAAAGGAAGATTGTACGTAATTAACAAAAAGAATCCTAGATTTAAACAAAGACAAGGGTAATTATGGCAAGAATTGCAGGGGTAGATCTACCCAAACACAAAAGAGGCGTTATCGCGCTAACCTATATCTTCGGAGTAGGTAAAAGTAGAGCTAAGGATATTTTAGCAGAAGCTAAAGTAAGTGAAGACACTAAGGTGTCTGACTGGGCTGATGAAGACATTGCAGGTATTAGAGCTGCGATTGGTAATTACACTATTGAAGGTGAATTGCGTTCTCAAACTCAAATGAACATCAAACGTTTGATGGACATCGGTTGTTACAGAGGAATTCGTCATAGAGCAGGGTTGCCTTTAAGAGGTCAACGCACTAAGAACAACTCTAGAACCAGAAAAGGTAAGAGAAAGACAGTTGCAAACAAGAAAAAAGCATCATAATAATTAAGTAGTATAATGGCAAAGACAAATACAAAATCAGCTAAAAAACGCAATGTGATCATTGAGTCTGTAGGTGAAGCTCATATTACTGCTTCATTTAACAACATCATTGTTTCTTTAACAAACAAAAAAGGTGATGTGATCGCTTGGTCTTCAGCAGGTAAGATGGGCTTTAGAGGTTCTAAAAAGAACACTCCTTACGCAGCTCAATTAGCTTCAGAAGATTGTGCTAAAGTTGCTCACGAAGCAGGTTTACGCAAGGTAAAAGTATTCGTTAAAGGACCTGGAAATGGTAGAGAATCTGCAATCAGATCTTTACACAATTCTGGAATTGAAGTAACTGAGATCATCGACGTTACTCCATTACCACACAACGGATGTAGACCACCAAAAAGAAGAAGAGTTTAATTAAGGCCGAAAGGCATTACAATTCACAGAAGCTGTAGTTACGATTATCGAAGGATAAGCCTTAATTCATAATCACAGTTTCAAAATTTTAGAAAATGGCAAGATATTTAGGACCAAAATCAAAAATCGCTCGTAGATTCGGAGAAGCGATATTTGGAGACGACAAATCTTTAGAAAAGAGAAATTACGCTCCAGGACAGCACGGACAATCAAGACGCCGTGGAAAACAATCAGAATACGCTGTACAGCTTATGGAAAAGCAAAAAGCAAAGTACACTTACGGTATTCTTGAAAAACAATTTAGAAACTTATTTGACAAAGCAAACCGTTCTAAAGGGGTAACAGGTGAGGTTTTACTTCAACTTTGTGAGTCTCGTTTAGATAACGTAGTATACCGTTTAGGTGTTGCTAGATCAAGATCTGGTGCTAGACAATTAGTTTCTCACCGTCACATTACTGTAAACGGAGAGATTGTTAATATTCCTTCTTACCAATTAAAGGCAGGAGATGTTGTAGGAGTAAGAGAAAAGTCAAAGTCGCTTCAGGCGATTAAAGATGCTATCGATTCAAATAGCTCTGTTTACGAATGGATGACTTGGAATGGAGCAACTATGCAAGGAACTTTTGTAGCTGTTCCTGAAAGACTTCAAATTCCAGAGAATATCAAAGAACAATTAATCGTCGAGTTATACTCTAAATAATCAACACAAGATCCTATTATGGCATTATTTAATTTTCAAAAGCCCGATAAGGTTATCATGATTAATTCAACAGATTTTGAAGGGAAATTCGAATTTCGTCCTTTGGAACCTGGTTATGGATTAACCGTTGGTAATGCTTTAAGAAGAGTGATGCTTTCTGCATTAGAAGGTTTCGCTATTTCATCGGTACGCATAGATAAAGTTGAACACGAGTTTTCTGTAATACCTGGTGTTGTAGAAGATGTTACTGAAATCATCTTAAACTTAAAACAAGTACGTTTTAAAAGACAGATTGACGATGTAGAAAACGAAACAGTACAAGTTTCTGTTAGTGGTAAGAATCAACTTACTGCTGGAGATATTCAAAAGCACATCTCAGGTTTTCAAGTATTGAACCCTGATTTAGTGATTTGCAATATGGAATCTGATGTTAACTTCACAATGGATCTTTATATTGAAAAAGGTCGTGGATACGTTCCAGCTGAAGAAAACAAAAAATCAGGTGCTCCAATTGGAACTATTGCTATCGATTCGATCTTTACTCCAATTAAAAACGTTAAGTACTCTATTGAGAACTTCCGTGTTGAGCAAAAGACCGATTACGAAAAGTTAGTTTTTGAAATTAGTTCTGATGGTTCAATTCATCCAAAAGATGCATTGACTGAAGCTGCTAAAGTTTTAATTCACCACTTTATGTTGTTCTCTGATGAGCGTATCACCCTTGAGGCTGATGAAATTGCTCAAACGGAGACTTATGATGAAGAGTCATTACACATGCGTCAGTTGTTAAAAACAAAGCTTGTTGATATGGATCTTTCTGTAAGAGCATTAAACTGTTTGAAAGCTGCTGAAGTTGATACCTTAGGTGACTTAGTGTCCTTCAACAAAAACGACTTGATGAAGTTTAGAAACTTTGGTAAGAAATCATTAACAGAATTAGAAGAGTTAGTGATTAACAAAGGATTGAGTTTCGGAATGGACTTGTCAAAATATAAATTAGATAGAGATTAATCAATCCAAAGCTCTGCTTTGTGATAAAGAAATAGAACAATGAGACACGGTAAAAAAGTTAATCATTTAGGAAGAAAGAAAGCGCATAGAACTGCTATGCTTGCTAATATGGCATGTTCGTTAATTGAGCACAAACGCATCAATACTACTGTAGCTAAAGCTAAAGCATTGAAAGTTTTTGTTGAACCGATCATTACTAAGGCAAAAGCTGAAAACAACCAGACCACTGAAAAAGGTACTCACAACAGACGTGTTGCTTTCTCAAGATTGAGAGATAAGAATGCGGTTACTGAGTTATTTTCTACAGTATCTGAAAAAGTAGCAGATCGTCAAGGAGGTTATACTCGTATCATCAAATTAGGAAACCGTTTAGGGGATAATGCTGATATGGCGATGATCGAGCTTGTTGACTTTAACGAATTGTACAACGCTGATAAGCCTAAAGCTAAGAAAACGCGTAGAAAGAAGAAATCATCAGCTCCTGAAGTTGCAGCTCCAGAAGTTGTAGCTGAAGAAACTGTAGCAGAAGCACCAGCTGAAGCTGCTGAAGATGTAAAAGAAGATGAAGCAAATGACAAACAATAATGTTTATTTGTTTTTAAAATAGAATTAAGGATAAGTCTTTTGCTTATCCTTTTTTTTTGTTTTTTTGTGAACTGAAACAATTGATTTATGAAATACACAACTAGAAAACCAGCATTGATCTTATTAGAAGATGGAACTATTTTTCACGGTAAAGCCGTTGGAGGAAAAGAAGGGACTTCTTTTGGAGAAGTATGTTTTAATACCGGAATGACCGGATACCAGGAAATTTTTACGGATCCATCATATTTTGGTCAACTCATGGTTACCACCAATGCACATATTGGTAATTATGGGGCAACAGAGGTAGATACCGAATCTGATAGTGTAAAAATAGCTGGTTTGATTTGTAAGAATTTTTCTTATACCTATTCAAGAGATTTAGCACAGGAATCACTTGAAGATTTTATAAACAAAAGCAATTTATTCGCGATCTCCGATGTGGATACCAGAGCACTCGTAAGTTATATTCGCGATAATGGTGCGATGAATGCTGTCATAACTACCGATGTCGATAATTTAGATACAATTGCTAAAGAGTTAGCTGCATTTCCATCGATGAAAGGTTTGGAACTCGCATCTAAGGTATCGACTAAAGAACCTTATTTTTACGGTGATGAAAATGCTTCTGTGAAGATTGCTGCATTAGATATCGGTATAAAGAAAAATATCTTGAGAAATTTTGCGAAGCGCGGAGCTTACGTAAAGGTGTTTCCTTACAATACACCATTTTCAGAATTAGAGGCTTTTAATCCTAATGCTTATTTTATTTCAAATGGTCCTGGAGATCCAGAACCATTAGCAGAATCGATTGAATGCGCGAAGGGAATGATCGAAAGTGGAAAGCCGACATTTGGTATTTGTTTAGGGCATCAAGTGATCGCATTAGCAAATGGAATTTCGACTTATAAAATGCACAATGGACACAGAGGAATCAACCACCCTGTTAAAAATTTAAAAACAGGTAAGGGTGAAATCACTTCACAAAACCACGGTTTTGCGGTTAACAGAGAAGAATTGGAAGCGAACCCCAATTTGGAACTCACTCACGTACATCTCAACGATAATACGGTGATGGGAATTAAAATGAAAGACAAGGATGTCTTTTCAGTGCAATACCATCCAGAAGCTAGTCCAGGACCAAATGACGCTAATTATCTATTCGACGATTTCTTCCAATTGATGAATTAGTAATTCGCAATAAGGTTTGTATTTATTGCTAATAATACAATACAAACTGAATTGATTGACAAAATTTTAAAAAATAATTGAATAGGACATATGTCATAATACGAAAGCATTTGCTTTCATATATTTGCAAAAATTAATTTATAAACATTATGAGTATAATCGTAAGCGTACACGCAAGACAAATTTTAGATTCTAGAGGGAATCCAACAGTTGAGGTAGATGTAATTACTGAAAACGGTTCATTAGGACGTGCAGCAGTTCCTTCAGGAGCTTCTACTGGTGAGCACGAAGCACATGAATTGAGAGATGGTGGAAACACTTATATGGGTAAAGGAGTTCTCAAAGCTGTTGAGAATGTAAATACCGTGATCGCTGAAGAGCTATTAGGAATGTCTGTTTTTGAACAAAACGCCATCGATCAAGCAATGATTGAATTAGATGGTACTCCAAATAAAGCAAAATTAGGTGCTAACGCTATTTTAGGTGTTTCACTTGCAGTTGCGAAAGCGGCAGCAGAAGAATTAGGAATGCCTTTATACCGTTATGTAGGTGGTGTAAGTGCTAACACACTTCCAGTTCCAATGATGAATATTATCAATGGTGGATCTCACTCTGATGCTCCAATTGCATTCCAAGAATTTATGGTAATGCCTGTGAAAGCTAAATCATTTACGCATGCAATGCAAATGGGTACTGAAATATTCCACCACTTAAAGAAAGTGTTACACGACAGAAATCTTTCTACAGCAGTAGGAGATGAGGGGGGTTTTGCACCAACTTTAGATGGAACTGAAGATGCTATTGAAACCATCGAAAAAGCGGTAACGAATGCTGGATATAAATTTGGAGATGAAGTGATGATCGCATTAGATTGTGCTTCTGCTGAATTCTATGTAGATGGTAAATACGATTATACTAAATTCGAAGGAGATAAAGGAGCGGTTCGCACTTCTGAAGAACAAGCAGAGTACTTAGCTGAATTATGTGCTAAATACCCAATCATCTCTATCGAAGACGGTATGGATGAAAACGACTGGGATGGATGGAAATCACTTACTGAAAAAGTAGGAGATAAAGTTCAATTGGTAGGAGACGATTTATATGTTACTAATGTTGAGCGTTTATCAAGAGGTATCGAAAACGGTATTGCAAACTCCATCTTAATTAAAGTAAATCAAATCGGTTCGTTGACAGAGACTATAGCTGCAGTTAATATGGCTAAAAATGCTGGATATACTTCAGTAATGTCTCACCGATCAGGAGAAACAGAAGACAATACCATCGCAGATTTAGCAGTTGCTTTGAACTGTGGTCAAATCAAGACAGGATCAGCTTCAAGATCGGATCGTATGGCTAAATACAACCAATTATTACGCATTGAAGAAGAATTAGGTTCTACAGCTTATTTTCCACAACTAAATGCATTTAAAGTAAAGCAATAATCGTTTTACAATAATGAATATCAAAGGCGCTTTTCATAAAGGCGCCTTTTTTTGTGATATTTGTCATAATATTCTGTTAATCCATTTATTTACGCACTATATGGATTGTTTTAGTGCAGTCTTTTTATTAATTTTGAGAACCTTTTAAAATCTACACAATCTCAATGAAAAATAAAGCCACATTAGAATATCAAGGAAAAACATATGAGTTTCCTGTAATCGAAGGAACTGAAAATGAACTTGCAATAGATATTAAAACCCTTAGAGCCCAATCAGGAATGATTACAATCGATCCGGGTTATAAAAATACGGGTTCTTGTGAGAGTGGAATTACCTTCTTAGATGGGGAAAAAGGTATCTTGAGATACAGAGGGTATTCGATTGAAGAATTGGCTGAAAAAGCTTCCTTTTTAGAGGTCGCTTATTTGTTGATTTTTGGAGAACTCCCTACAAAGAGAGAGTTGGAAAAATTCCATACGGATATCGTCAATGAATCCATGGTAGATGAGGACATGAAAAAGATCTTGGATGGTTTTCCTAAATCAGCTCATCCAATGGGAGTTTTATCTTCATTAACTTCTGCCCTGATTGCATACAATCCTAAATTTGTGAACGTTAGTTCTGAAGAAGAAATGTACGGTGCAATTGTAAGAATTGTCGCTAAGTTTCCAGTGTTGGTTTCTTGGACTTATAGAAAACAGAAAGGTCTTCCATTAGACTACGGAGATGACTCTTTAGAGTATGTAGAGAATTTCATCAAAATGATGTTTAAAAAGCCTAATCACGACTATCAGCGTAACGATACAGTGATTAAGGCAATGAATAAATTATTGATTTTACACGCAGATCACGAGCAAAATTGTTCCACATCAACTGTAAGAATTGTTGGTTCTTCTCACGCAGGTTTATTTGCTTCACTGTCTGCAGGTATTTCAGCCCTTTGGGGACCACTTCACGGTGGTGCAAACCAAGCCGTACTCGAAATGCTTCAAGCGATTCAAGAAGACGGAGGTGATACTAAAAAATACATGGCAAAAGCCAAAGACAAAAACGATCCATTTAGATTGATGGGATTCGGACATCGTGTCTACAAAAACTTTGACCCGCGTGCCCGTATCATTAAAAAAGCTGCAGACGATGTATTGGATGCACTTGGGATTGATGATCCTATCTTAACCATAGCAAAAGGTTTAGAGCAAGAAGCTTTAGAAGATCCTTACTTTGTAGAACGCAAATTGTATCCTAATGTGGATTTCTATTCTGGAATTATTTACAGAGCACTTGGAATCCCTACAGAAATGTTTACAGTGATGTTTGCACTTGGTAGACTTCCAGGTTGGATTGCACAGTGGAGAGAGATGCGACTAAATAACGAGCCTATAGGTCGTCCACGTCAAGTTTACGTGGGAGCAACCACTCGAGAATTTGTCTCAATTCAAGATCGATAAATCTTAAGCCCTTTTTAAAAAGGGCTTTTTTTTATCAAAAAATTAAGCATCTTTGTAGGATATATAACAATATCCATATGCTAGATCTTAAGATTTTTAATGAAACATCGAAGCTAAAAGCAGTTGTATTAGGAACTGCGGTAAGCAATGGTCCTGTTCCAAAAGCAGAGGACGCCTATGATCCAAATTCATTGATGCATATTAAGGCAGGGACCTACCCAGTTGAAAAGGATATGGTTGATGAAATGGAAGCTTTCTCCGCAGTACTCAAAAAGTACGGGGTTGATGTCTTTCGGCCTGAAGTGATTGAAGATTGCAATCAAATTTTCAGTAGGGACATTGCTTTTGTGATAGAAGACTATATTTTTAGATCTAATATTTTACCTCATAGAGAAGAAGAGTTTGATGCGATATTACACGTATTAGATCAAATCAATTCTCATAAAATCATCAGTCCTCCAGAAGAAGTTCACATTGAAGGTGGTGATGTGATGCCTTGGTTTGATTATATCTTTATCGGTGTCTATACAGGAGATGATTATGCTGATTATATCACAGCTCGCACTAATAAAGAAGGTGTAGATTTCTTGCAATCGTTCTTTCCTGAAAAGAAGGTCAAATCCTTTGAATTAAAAAAATCAAATACGATCCCATCTGAAAACGCACTCCATTTGGACTGTTGTTTTCAACCCATTGGCACTAAGTATGCCTTAGCGCATCCAGAAGGATTCTTAAATCCAGAAGAATACCAATGGATCTTGGATTACTTTGGAGCTGAGAATGTTTTTGAAATCACAAAAGAGGAATTGGTGATGATGGGTTGTAATGTGTTTTCGATAACACCTACAGTTGTCGTTTCAGAAAAACGCTTAACTAGAGTAAATGAGTGGATGCGCTCCAAAGGATTTACTATAGAAGAAATATCATATAGTGAAATTGCTAAACAAGGAGGTATGTTACGCTGTAGCACACTCCCTCTAATACGAGATTGATGGAACAAACTACAAATACGCTATTAATGGTCCGTCCGGTTCACTTTAGAGCCAATGAGGACACAGCTGGAGATAATTATTTTCAAAAGAATTTAAACCTACCACAAGAGGAGTTGCTCAAAAGAGCTGTTGAAGAATTTGACAATTTTGTAAAGAAGCTCCGAGAGGTGGGTGTGCAAGTTGTTGTTGTAGATGCCAGTAGTGAAGTAGATGTTCCAGATGCACATTTTCCAAATAACTGGATATCGTTTCACGAAAGTGGTATGGTAGGGATATACCCCATGTTAGCTCCTTCAAGACGTTTAGAGCGCAATGAAGAGGTTTTATCCTTATTGGAGGATAAAGGATATCATATCTCAGAAATTGTTGATTATACAGCCGCTGAAGAGGAGGAGCTCTATTTGGAAGGAACAGGTTCCATGATATTGGATCGAGAAAACAGAAAGGCTTATGCTGCAATTTCTCAGCGAACCGATGAAGAGTTGTTCGTTGAATTTTGTGAAGATTTTGAATTTACTCCCGTGGTATTCACTGCAAATCAAGAAGTGGATGGAAAACTACTTCCAATATATCACACTAATGTCATGATGTGTGTAGGAAGTAAAGTAGCGATCGTTTGTTCAGCTTCTATCACCGACAAAAAAGAACGAAAAAACCTTTTAAAGCAATTAAAAGACGATCATAAAGAAATCATTGATATCAGTATTGCTCAAATGAATCAATTTGCTGGGAATATGTTAGAAGTCAAAGGAATGGGAAATCAGCCTTATTTAGTGATGAGTTCAGCAGCTTATAATTCACTTAAAACGGATCAAGTTGAGAAGATTGAAAAACACTGTAAAATTCTACATTCTGATCTAACAACCATTGAAACTTGTGGAGGTGGGTCAGCCCGTTGTATGATGGCAGAAGTATTTTTGCCTAAATCTTGATATAAGGATACAGTTATCGAGTCATTTAGTATATTTGCACTCCATAAAAATACTACATGAATATTCAGGATCACATCTCGGAAAAGGCAAATGAGTTATTGAATAATGAATTCAAAGTCACATTTGAATCTTTTGATTTTCAGCCTACACGTAAAGATTTTGAGGGAGACATCACTTTGGTGGTATTTTCACTCCTTAAAAAAGTGAAAGGAAATCCAGTAGCTATTGGAACGGCATTAGGAGAGTGCCTTGTAGAACAGCTTGATGAAATTACAGGTTTTAACGTTGTAAAAGGCTTTTTAAACCTATCCTTGTCAGATTCTTTTATCATAGATCAATTCTACAACTTGGACTCTAAAAAAGGAATTCAAGCCAAGGGAGGTAGGTTGGTTGAATATTCTTCACCAAATACCAATAAACCACTACATTTAGGGCATATTCGAAACAACCTCTTGGGGTATTCGGTTGCTAAAATTTTAGAGGCAGCTGGACACAGGGTCTACAAAACTCAAATCATCAATGATCGCGGTATCCATATTTGTAAGAGTATGTTAGCGTGGAAGCGTTTTGGAGATGGTCAAACACCAGAATCTACAGGCCTTAAAGGAGATAAACTTGTTGGAAACTTCTATGTGGCTTTTGATAAAGCTTATAAAGAAGAAATCGCACAACTTATCAGCGAAGGTGTTGATAAAGATATCGCTGAAAAGACCGCTCCCATCCTTTTGGAAGCTCAAGAAATGTTGCGTCAATGGGAGGCAGGAGATCAGGAAGTAGTGGATCTTTGGAAAACCATGAACGCTTGGGTCTATGAGGGGTTTGAAGTTACATATAAAAACCTCGGAGTTGATTTTGATTCCTATTATTACGAAAGTGACACCTATCTATTAGGTAAAGATATCGTCGCTGAAGGTCTTAAAAAAGGAGTCTTCTTTAAAAAAGAAGACGGCAGTGTTTGGATCGATCTTACCGAGGATGGATTGGATGAGAAAATTGTTCTTAGAGCCGATGGTACGGCAGTTTATATGACTCAAGATATAGGAACTGCGATACAGCGTATTAAGGATCATCCTGATGTCAATGGTATGGTTTATACCGTTGGAAATGAACAAGATTATCACTTTAAAGTTTTGTTTTTAATTCTAAAGAAACTAGGCTTTGACTGGGCAAATCAACTCTATCACCTAAGCTATGGAATGGTAGACTTACCTTCTGGTAAGATGAAATCCAGAGAAGGGACTGTTGTTGATGCTGATGATCTCATAGTAGAGATGAGTGATACTGCAGAGAAATTGTCAGAAGAACTCGGAAAACTAGAAGGATTTACTAAAGAGCAAAAAAAAGAGCTTTATAAAATTATAGGTCTTGGTGCCTTAAAATACTTTATCCTTAAGGTTGACCCTAAAAAGAGAATCTTGTTTGACCCTGCTGAATCTGTAGATTTCCAGGGAAATACAGGGCCTTTTATACAATATACTCATGCGAGAATTCAATCAATTCTCAGAAAGGTTGATTTTGATATTGCGGAAAAAGTAAGTTTAACTCACTACTCTCTACACTCTAAAGAGCGTGATTTAATTGCTATTTTAGAAGATTATCCATCGGTGTTGGAAGCTGCAGCATCTCAGTATTCACCAGCTCTAATAGCAAATTACACTTACGATTTAGTAAAGACGTTTAATTCGTTTTACCAAAATGTATCCATCTTAGGGGAGTCGGATCAACAAGTAAAAAGCTTTAGGGTACAACTTTCAAAAAAAGTTGCTCAGTACATCAAAGAATCATTTGCACTTCTTGGAATCGAAGTTCCTGATCGTATGTAAGAGATTGTATCCAAAGAACTAGAAGAATAATAAAGGCCGCAAATGTGCGGCCTTTATCTTTATTAAAACATTTAATATTTTATTTCTTATTTGTTTTTAATTCCAATTGGAATGTGAAAGTTAGGAATGAACTTAACTATTTTCTCTACTACGGTATATAGGAATCGATAGATTGCAATGTTCACATACATAATGGCTAATCCGATGATGACATTAAAGAACGAATACGCTATGATAACAAGTTCGAAGAAGGAATAACCATTGTTTGTTCCAAGCTGTGAATTGAGACTTAAATCGTAGAACGAATTGATGAAACTACTCAAGAAATAAAGATCAAGACTCTCTAAAATTCCCGATAAGGCACTAATTGGAATCGTGTAAATAGGATTGAGCATATCCATCAAACTTGTTCCATTTGCTGAAAGTAGGTCTGCGTCAAACACAAATGCAAATACGGTGTTTAAAGCTCCAAATAATGCTGATAAGGCAATGATTTCTCCCATGATTCTAATGTTGGTCAGTACAAAATCTTTAAACACGAATTCCACCATTGATTTGTGTTCTGAGTGAAAACTGTCTCCATGAGTGCGAATTACTTGTGCCATTGGAAATGCAGCATAGGCAAAGAGCACAAATGAGAGTACAGATCCAATCTTTGCTAACATTCCAGCTGAGCTATCACTAAAATAATCGATAGCATTTGTGATAACGGTGTATTCCATTAAAATAAAAAACACTAATGCCGCTAATTGATAGAAATACTTTACATAGCAACGTACACCGTCTTTTGAATTGAAATTGCTTAATCCAGTGTTGAGTTTACCTTGCATGATCTTTTGATTGATCATCGAAGGGAAATCTAAAACTTGTTTTAAATAATTGTTCATTGTTGATTTGGTTTAGTTAGTCTACTCGTTGGCTTTTCGAAACCGCCCTGTGATTTGAGTGATTGATCAGCTTCACTTTTAATACAACTTAAGTTAAGGTGAATTATTGTTGATTCAAGAGGTTTATTATCAACACTTTAAGCCAAATTTTGTTAATAAAGATTGATTGGTGTTGATTTTACTAAGCTATCCAAAGACTTGATTTTTATTAAAAAGGAATTCTTGAGCTATCATTAGGCCTTAAAAATCCTTATATTTGCAGCCTTAGAATACCGTAAACTATGTTTGATAATTTAAGCGATAAGTTAGAAGGAGCCCTGCATAAACTCAAGGGCCGTGGACAGATTACAGAAATCAATATAGCAGAGACTCTCAAAGAGGTTCGACGTGCTTTATTGGATGCTGATGTCAATTATAAAATCGCCAAAGAATTCACGAATTCAGTAAAAGACAAAGCTCTTGGGCAAAAAGTATTGACGAGTCTACAGCCAGGTCAATTAATGGTTAAGATTGTCAAAGATGAGCTGACAGAGCTCATGGGTGGATCAACTGAAGAAATAGATCTCAGTGGAAAACCAACAGTTGTTTTGATGTCAGGTCTTCAAGGATCTGGTAAAACTACTTTTTCTGGAAAACTAGCTTTATATCTTAAAACCAAAAAGAATAAAAAGCCCCTATTGGTTGGTTGTGATGTATACCGACCAGCAGCAATTGATCAGTTGCATGTAGTTGGGGAGCAGATTGGTGTGGATGTGTATTCTGATAAAGGAAATAGTGATCCTGTTGCTATTGCTAAGGCTGGTATTGCTAAAGCAAAAGAAAATGGAAATAATATTGTCATTGTCGATACAGCAGGTCGTTTAGCTATAGACGAGCAAATGATGGAGGAAATAGCTAATATTCATAAGGCTATTACTCCTAATGAAACCCTTTTTGTGGTGGATTCTATGACGGGTCAAGATGCAGTTAATACCGCAAAGGCTTTTCACGATGTTTTGAATTTTGATGGGGTAGTGCTTACCAAACTCGATGGTGATACTAGAGGTGGAGCTGCCATATCGATTAAATCGGTTGTCAGCAAGCCGATTAAGTTTATTGGTACTGGAGAGAAAATGGAAGCGATTGATGTTTTCCATCCAGATCGTATGGCTGATCGTATCCTAGGAATGGGAGACGTTGTTTCTTTGGTAGAGCGTGCTCAGGATCAATTTGATGAAGAACAAGCACGTAAGATTCAGAAAAAAATTGCTAAAAACACCTTTGGGTTTGATGATTTCTTAGATCAAATCCAACAAATCAAGAAGATGGGATCCATGAAGGATTTAATGGGGATGATTCCAGGGGTAGGAAAGGCTATGAAAGGCTTGGATATCGATGATGATGCCTTCAAGCACATTGAAGCGATGATCCACTCAATGACACCTAAAGAACGCTCTAATCCATCATTGATCAATATGAGTAGAAAAAAGCGAATTGCACAAGGATCTGGAAGATCGTTACAAGATGTCAACGGACTTTTAAAGCAATTTGAACAGATGAATAAGATGATGAAAATGATGCAGGGTGGTGGAGCTAAAAAAATGATGCAAATGATGGGCGGTATGCCCTCAGGATTTCCTGGTAGATCATAAATTTTACAATCACAAATATGGAATTATTAGACGGTAAAAAAATATCGAACGACATTAAGGATGAAATTGCTGCAGAAGTTGCTGCAATGAAGCAAAGAGGAGAACGAGCTCCTCATTTAGCTGCTGTATTAGTAGGAAACGATGGAGCGTCTCTTACCTATGTTGGAGCGAAAGTGCGTTCTTGTGAACGTGTAGGTTTTGATTCAACATTGGTTAAATACGAAACTGATGTAACTGAAGCTGAATTACTCGCTAAAATTGATGAGCTCAACAATGATGATGCAATCGATGGTTTTATCGTTCAATTACCACTTCCAAAACACATTGACGAACAAAAGGTTATCATGGCAATTGACCCATCGAAAGATGTCGATGGCTTTCATCCAACCAATTTCGGTAAGATGGCCTTGGATATGGAAACCTTTTTGCCTGCGACACCTTTTGGAGTGATGGAACTTTTAGATCGTTACAAAATTGAAACTTCTGGTAAGCACTGTGTAGTGATTGGAAGATCACATATCGTCGGACGTCCAATGAGTATCCTTATGGGAAGAAAAGGGAATCCAGGAGATTCGACTGTAACTCTAACACACTCGAGAACTCAAAATTTAGAAGCGATTTGCAAGCAAGCTGATATTGTGATTTCTGCCCTCGGAGTTCCAAATTTTGTAAAAGCAGAAATGGTAAAAGAAGGTGCCGTTGTAGTCGATGTTGGAATTCACAGAATTCCCGATAATTCTGAAAAAGGATATCATATTACTGGTGATGTTGATTTTGAGGCTGTCAGTAAAAAGGCTTCTTATATCACCCCCGTTCCAGGTGGTGTTGGAGCAATGACTATTGCAATGCTCCTTAAAAATACTTTAATTGCAGGTCAAAATAGAAAAAGATGAGTACGCTTTCTCCCTTCCACTTAGCGATACCGGTTCACAATCTTGAAGAATGTAGAATCTTTTATAGAGATATACTAGGTTTAAAGGAGGGGCGCTCTGATACGCATTGGGTTGATTTTGACTTTTTTGGACATCAAGTTGTGATTCATTACAAATCAAAATCAGACGAAGCTATTCACACCAATCCTGTTGATGGAAAAGATGTTCCTGTACCTCATTTTGGAGTGGTGCTTCCATGGAATGAATTTGAACCATTTGCAGATCGATTAAAGAAAGCAGCCATTGACTTTGTAATTGAACCCTATATTCGTTTTAAAGGAGAGGTCGGGGAACAAGCAACGATGTTCTTTTTAGACCCATCAGGGAATGCCTTAGAATTTAAGGCATTTAAGGATTTGGGACAGCTCTTTGCTAAGTAGCTATAAATTCACAAATTAATTCATCGATCTCAACGCTCTTTAAGGAGTGTCCGAGTCCCTTTGTTAAATGTAGGCTACTTCCTTTCCAGTATTTGTGAATTAGTTTCGCATCACCAACAGGAATGACTCTGTCTTTTAGATCGTGTACAATCAATCCTTGAACTTCAAACTGATCTGCCCAATTTGCAACTGTAAATTCAGTTGTTTTAAAATTGAACTCTCGTTGAAAAAAAGATTCCATCCCTTTTTGAAGACGACTGTTAAGACCTAACAACTGATAGTAATTGTTCATGATTCCTTCTAATTGAGCTGGAGCCCCAAGACAAACGAGTTTTTCAATGCTTGAGTTTGGGTTTAAATGTTGGTTAAACAACAGCATCATCCCCCCCATAGAGTGACCAATCGCTACACTTGGTTTAAATTTTTCAATCATCGCCTTACCGATCTTTTGGTAGAGCGGTACATAGAGAATGTTTCCACCTGAATTTCCATGAGCAGGAGCGTCACATGCGAAAATATTGTAATCTTCTTTTTGTAGTTTTTCGATTAATTCCTTCCAACGAAAGGCATTGCTTTCCCACCCGTGAAACAGAAATATTGTTTCTTTATTTCCTGGCCAATGATAAGTTTGAATTGCTAGCTTATCGACAATGACAACCTGCTCCTTAGACGCTTCTAAAAAAGCTCTTTGGTTTTCTTTTACTCTTCCCTTTCGAGGGCTTACAAAGAGCTTGAACGCTTTATTGGCAGCTCTCTCCTTTGAGAAATAAGAAAGACTATTGAAATAACTTCTAAAAAATCCGATCAGTAATTTTTTCTTGACTTTTGACATTACCACTGAATCATAATATTGGATACGGTAGCATTATCAGGTATTTGTAGTGCTTCAATAATTGCAGCTCTATCGTATTTCAAAACATCGGGAAGTTCTTTTCTGTCAATGCTGTAAAAGATAGAGGACCCTTTTATTGTAATGGATACGGAATTTAACGCAGGAAGAATCTTATCGATTTTACCTATAGATTTTAAGTCTTTAAAGCTGCTTCCAATATGAATATTATTGTCTGTTTTAAAACGAGGATCATATACGCGAATCGAACCAATGGTTTGTGTGCTGTCTCCCTTAGGCTGTAATCGAAGAAGTCTAGTACCAGCTTTGTCGTAGATTAACAAACTAGAATACAACGTTCCATTTTTTAAACCAATCGAATCATTAGTGACAATCGAATCATTAGCGTAAATTCGTTCTAATTCACTGATTTTTGTGGTTTTAGAAAGTTTTCCAACTGAAGACTCATTAATCGTAAATTCGGAAGGATTTGTCTCACAAGCACTAAGGCCAATAAGAGTAATAATTATAGTGATTAAAACATATTTTTTCATTTGATAAAAGTACTAAAAAAGTTGATGAATTGTTCTTAAAATGATTTCGGTAGCACTCATTTATCTCAATTGAAATAGCTTATCTTTGCCCCATGTCAGAGAAAAAGCAACAAATCGATGTCAGTACTGGAAATGGCTTGCCACTTATGGAGGCATTTTATACCATTCAGGGAGAAGGTTATCACAAGGGTGCAGCTGCTTATTTCATTCGTGTCGGAGGATGTGATGTCGGTTGTCATTGGTGTGATGTTAAAGAGAGTTGGGATGCCGATAAACACCCTGCAACGTCGATAGAAGCCATTGTTGAATTAGCTTCTAGCTACCAAACTATTGTCGTTACAGGAGGAGAGCCATTGATGTGGCCGATGCAACCTCTCACTTCAGCTTTAAAGGCAAAGGGAATGCAAACCCATATTGAAACCTCTGGCTCGTATCCCTTATCGGGGCATTGGGATTGGATTTGTCTTTCTCCCAAGAAAACAGCTCTTCCACTCGAAGGAATCTACAAAGAAGCAGATGAGCTTAAGATTATCGTTTACAATAAGCACGATTTGCAATTTGCAGTTGAGCAAGCTGAAAAAGTATCTGGTGACTGTAAATTATTCTTACAACCCGAGTGGAGTGTTAGGGATAAGGTAATACCACTAATTGTTGACTTTGTAATGGAACACCCACAGTGGAAGGTGTCCTTGCAAACTCATAAGTATATGAATATTCCCTAATTATGGACGTACTAGGTATTGCTCTTTTAGATTATGTAAAGGGCTTAACTAAAGAAGATATCAAAACATTTTCTGATCTAGGAGGCTGGGATAAACTTCCCTTAGATTACCTTTTTAGATCCTTTGATCAAATGCCTCTAATCGAACAAAAAGCTCTTGAGCTATCAAGGGGTAGGATACTCGATATTGGCTGTGGGGCTGGGTCTCACAGTTTGTATTTACAATCTGTTGGGAAAGAGGTTTTGGCATTGGACAATTCTAAAGGAGCTGTAGAGGTCTGTAAGCATAGAGGTTTAGAAAATGTGATACTAGCGGATATCAATAGTTTTAACCCAGACCATACTTTTGATACACTTTTGTTGTTAATGAACGGGATTGGTCTTGCTGGAACGCTTAAATCACTTCCTGATTTTTTGCTAAAACTCAAAGAGTTGATAAAACCAGATGGTCAGATTTTACTCGATTCATCGGATGTTGTCTATATGTTTGAAGAGGATCAGGATGGAGGATACTGGATCGATGCTTCAAAAGGCTATTACGGAGAAACCCAATTTCAATTGCACTACCACAAAATGAAATCAGAAACATTTCCTTGGTTGTATATCGATTTTGAATCTTTAAAAGAAATTGCGGATGAATGTGGGTTCCATGCAGAGCTATTGCAAGAGGGAGAACACTACGATTATCTATCACGATTAACTCTAAAAACCGACAGAGTTTAAATCTAAATCACTATTCTCAACCAAGAAGGCAAAATTGACTTCTACATCATCTTTAATCTTGATGAGTTTGAAAAGTTTTGAGGGGGGCTCTAAGGCAAATGCACTTAAATTAATAGTATTTCTTCCTTTGATATAGAAAGAGTTGTCTCCTACTTGAAAGCAATAGACAGGAATGGTGTAATGCTTTGTGACTCCTGATAAGGAAATATCACATTCGATAGTGTTTACAAGTGGGTTCTTGATATCAGTTGTAGAAAACGATATCTTTAAATCAGGGTAATCATGATGATTGACCATTTCAAGGAAGTTGTTGTAAATAAGTTTCTTCTTGGTTTTAAAACTGGTAAATGGCACCTCTAAATTTAATTGATGCGATTGGTTTCTAGAAGTGTAATTAGTCGTATGGTCTATACTTGCCTTGAGTTCAAAAGAATTGATATTGGAATGACCTTCGATCTCAATATAGGATTCTGTCGACTGCGTATTTCCTTCTATTTGCCCATAGGTCAATAGTGGAAGAAGTAGAGTCCATATGATATTTTGGATCGATTTCATTGATTTAAAGATAGTTGAAAAAACAAACTGCACTATTGGAATTTTATAGTGCAGTTTGCTCAACATATTAACTTGTTTATTTAACTAAACTCAGATTAGAAAGTAATTGCAGTTTCTAAAACTACACCGTTGAATTTTCCTCCTTCAAGAGCAGTACCGTCATAAGCAGCTCCAGAGTATTTTTGAGTTACTAAATCTAATTTAGCAAGTACGTTAGGAGTGATATACCAACCAGTTGACAAGTTGAAACGGTTCACTACTTCTTCAGCAGATGCAGCAGTTTTATTTCCTTTAACTTGATTTAAACGAGTTGCTAAGTATAATTTTTTGTCAGTTCCAAAACGGTAAACTAAATCAGCTCCTGTTTGAGTGTATTTACCATCATTATCACTTTTGTCTTTGTCGATTTCATAAAGTCCGTAGAACTCTAAGTCTCCTACTTTTACAAATGGTGCAATTTGAGTTGCAGTGTGTTGTTTGTAACCTGGGCTTAATCTACCAGATCTGAAGTTGTCAGATGCACCATCTTCTACCATTACCCAGTAGTAACGAGCTCCTGCACGGTCTCCGCTAAAGAGGTATCCGCCATTAGATGTAGATGAACTAGTGAAAAGTGATCCAGTTAAACGAACTCTTACATCATCATTGATTTGTTTGTCAAATCCTAGTTTAGTGTAAAGAGATGCTCCGTAATCAGCTGTTGAACTAGTTTTAACTGATTGGTTCAATTTACCGTTTGTGATACCAAATACTCCAATAAATCCACTTTCAGCCATGATGTTCAATTCAGCAAAAGGCTCAGTTGTAAAAGCATCCATGATGTAGTTTCCAACAAATGGATTTGCAGTTGCATAACCGTTATCTGTTCTTCTAAACCAAGTATCTCCGTAGTTAGGCATGTCGTAACCAACTCTTAAATAAGCGATATCCATAAGTTCAGATAAGAATCCTTCACTGATAAAATCTAGGTTGTCCATTCTAAGGTGTCCACCCATTACCCATGCTTCATTGTGGTGACGTGAAGACATATAGTTTCTAAGATACATAGTCATACCATCTGCTAAATAAGCGCGGATGTCTAAGTTCGCTGTAGGTAAGTTGATGTCTTTTCCGATCATCTGTAAGCTACCTGATACATTTTCGTGTTTTAATCCTTGGAATTGAAGAGCAAATCCACCGCCAACTTCTACATTAACTCCGTCGAATTCTTTTAATTCAGATTTTGGAGTCTCGAATTGAGCAAATGCCAGACTGCTAAATAATAGAGCAAGGATACTTAATTTAATTGTTTTCATGATTGAGATTTTTTACGTGAATAATTAATGTTGTTTTTTACTTTTTACTGTTATTTATTTAGATTTTAATTTGATTGCGTAATGAATTACTACTTCGTCTCCAGTTTTGATTGTTCCCATTAAAGCAGTAGGAGGTTCCATATTATAGTCGGTCATCAATAGGTTTTTTTCTCCATTAAGACTCAATAAGCCATTTTCAACTGAACCACTGATTTTTAAATCAATCATCTTTCTGAAGCCTGCCATATAGAGTTCACCTTTTAAAACGTTTTCAAAACTTCCATTGGTGAGAGGAATTGATTTAGTCTCTTTTAAAGTGAATACAATTTTTGGATAATCGTCCGATTTTAATGCTTTATAGGTTTTGTTATCCATCATTTTTCCGTGTTCACTTTTTAAACTTTCAGCAGCAGCTTCGAAAATGAGTTGATTAAATACAACTTGATTTTCGATTACTTCAATATCTGCGTTACAACTCATTTCTTGGAGTTCAATTTCCCAAGGATGAAGACTTGAGGTTCCTGTTACAGTTAATTTACTTTGACCCACTTCTATTGAATAAGACACTGCAGAATTCGAAAATGGGAGAGTGAATAATAAAGTTGATATGAGTGTTATTATCGCTTTCATGGCTAATTGTTTTAAAGTGTAAATACGTTTAACTTGTATTTCTTGTACGAAGGTATGGCGAAGAAATATGGAGATTTATGACTTCTGTCATGTGTTTCATAAAAAGTAATTATTTAACACATTTGACATAAATAAAATATTAATTTATCATTTATTTTGAATAAATGATAAATAAAAATGCTATTCTAATTTGCAATATTAATTAGGAGTTCTATACTTGTTAAACGCAGATTTTAAAAGCGGAATAATTCTGCTATTTGAAACCTGGTCAGGATAGGTGTCTAAACCGTATACGATTTGATTTGAATCTAAATTTTTGTAAGTGTGAAATAGGTGATCCCAGAATCCAAATATGTTTCCGAAGTTGGAATCGGTATACGGCAAACTTTGATGATGATGAACCTTGTGCATATTAGGAGTTACGATCAACCAATGTAACCATCGATCAATAGATTTTGGAAGACTAATGTTGGCGTGGTTGAATTGAGATAGTATTACCGAAAGAGCTTGGTATAACATAATGGTTCCAATAGGAGCCCCGCTAATGATCACAGCCAAACAGGTAAATGCAAAACGGACAACACTTTCTAAGGGATGGTGTCTATTGGCTGTAGTAGTGTCTACGTGATGATCGGTATGATGAACAATGTGAAATCCCCAAAGCACTTTGACCCTGTGTTCTACAAAATGAGCAAAATAGGCTGCAATTAAATCTAATAGGATCACGCCAATTAATACATTTAACCACAATTGATCTAGTTGGAGCCAATTTAACACTCCAAAATTGTTTAAACTTACCCAATCACTGCTCTTTAAGAGTAAAAAGGCTAAGCTAAAATTGACAATGATGGTTGTAATGGTAAAGAATATATTGATTCCAGCGTGTTTAACCTTGTGATATGAAAATCTAAATAATGGAATAAAGGATTCTATCATCCAAAAAAATGAAATTCCACCAATAAGTATCAATGATCTGTGAAGAGAGGGAATTGTCGAAAAATAGTCAAATAGAGATTCCATAGGCTCTAATTTACAATTTTATTTCTTTCTTTAGGGATTCCATTACATCGAAGGTGGCAGGGCAAATTTCAGTATTTTTCAGGGTGATTTTTCGAATTTGATGAAACTTCTTGCGATCTGTATGTGGAAATTCTCTACAGGCCTTGGGTCTTACTTCATAGATGGAACAGTAGTTGTCAGCGCCCAAAAATGGACATGGCATCGATTGAAATACCATATCGTTATCCTCGTCAATTCTCAGGTATTGTTCAATAAAATTTTGAGGTTTTAATTTCAGCTGCTTTGAAATTCTAACAACGTCATTATCGGTAATTAGAGGGCCTGTGGTCTTACAACAGTTCGCACAAGCTAAGCAATCGATTCGATCGAATACCTCTTCGTGTATGGATTGCATGGTGTAATCCAAATTCTTAGGAGGCTTTTTGGCAAGCTTATCGAGGTATTTTTTATTCTCTTTTGCCTTTTCAGCAGCTTGTTGTTTTAGTTTTTCGAGACGTTCTTTCATCAAGGATAAAGCAAGTATTTTTTTCTTATAGATTTGAACTTATTAAGGTCTTTCTGCCAACTCATTCGAATTTGATCTTCAGTCAATCCATTTTCAATTTGTTGTTGTAAGAGTTCTGTTCCAGCGTGTCTAGTAAAACCTGTGGTGCTAAAAAACGCATTTTTGTCTACGCAGTTTTCATAGGCTTCCATCAACCATTTTAAATTCACCTTTTTGGGTATTTCTACAGCACTTAAATCTCTTCCAAAACAAAGTTTACCTTCCTCTTTAGGGTATTTTGATCCCTTATTAGGTTGTGGTGTGTAGCTGAAATCAAAATAAGTTTCATCCAAAAAAGAAGCTCCAAATCGCGAGAATTGATAGGAGGTTCCTCTACCTGCATTGACATGGGTTCCTTCGAAAAGCCCTAGACTTGGATAGAGTCCAATCGATTGGTCATCAGGGAGATTAGGGGATGGTTTAATGGGGAGGTGATAGCTGCTTTGGTGAGTGTATCCATCTAAAGGTATGATTCTAAGATCTAAATCAGCAGAAACCCTCAGCCATTTTTCTCCTTGGAGCATCATAGCATACTCTCCAATAGTCATTCCGTAAACTAAAGGAATTTCGTTCATCCCTAAAAAACTGCTGTGTTCTTTTTCAAGCACAGGACCATCGATATAACTGCCGTTGGGGTTTGGGCGATCTAAGACAATTAGGGGTATATCGTTTTCAGCACAAGCTTCCATGACGAGCTGAAGCGTAGCGATATAAGTGTAGAATCGCACTCCGACATCTTGAATGTCAAAAATGAGAAGATCAAGGTCTTTTAGGTGGTCCGCAGAAGGCTTCCTGTTTTTGCCATATAACGAAACAATTGGCAATCCTGTTTTAGAATCTAGTTCGTCTTGAACTTTTTCACCGGCGTCTGCATCAGTTCTAAATCCGTGCTCAGGAGAAAATATCTTTTTGATGTTCACCTGATGTGATCGTAATGAATCTACTAAATGAGTATACCCCCCTTTTTTAAAGATAACCGATGTGGCATTGACCACTAATCCAACCTTCTTTTCCTCTAGAAGTGGAAGATAGTTTTGTGTCTTATTGGCTGCAACCAGAATTTTTTGTTGAGCATACGTGGTTTCAATAAAAGATATCAGTAAAGCTATAACTAGATATAAAACCTTATTTTTGGGATAATTTAAAACTGTATTCATTGAATTTTTCCTTGTTTATAAGCCAGAGGTTCATCAAAAGCCATCCACATAAAAGTAGTATTTCTAGGCCGATTATAAAAATTGCTGTGAGTGCTATAGCAATTGGTATTGTAATGATGTTAATCGCGATTGGAACCGGCTTGGGTTTAAAGCAAAACATCAGAGATAAAGTAGCTGCTTTTAACGGCCATATTCAAGTATTGAATTTTGATCAAAACAATTCAAATGTCAGTCTAGTTCCCTTAGATAAAAATCAAGGGTTTTATGCGCAGTCTCCTCCAATGGAGGGAATTGAACATCTACAGGCAGTTCTATTAAAAGCTGGTGTAATTCGAACTTCTGAAACTTTTGAGGGGATTATTGCAAAAGGAGTTGGGAGTGATTTTAATTGGAAACTTTTCGACGATATATTGGTTGAGGGTAGGATTCCAAATTACAGCGATGAATTAAACAATGAGATTTTAATATCAAAAACCTTAGCAAAGGCGTTGAAATTAAATCTAGGAGATCAGTGCAACGCCTTTTTTTTAAAGGATGAATCTTCACAATCCTTACCAAATCAGCGAAGATTTACAATCAGCGGAATTTATGATAGTGGTTTTGAGGAATTTGATAAATCCTATATCATGGTAGATATCAGACATCTACAGCGAATTAATCGATGGAATGAACAACAAGTAGGTCTCATTGAGATTTTTATCGATGATTTTGACAGATTAGATTCCTATGCTGATACTATCTATAATCAGACTAGTTCGCAACTTGATGTTCGAACCGTTAAAGATCGCTACTTCACCATCTTCGAATGGATTGAACTCTTTGATTTTAACATAGCACTTATCATAGGAATTATGATTTTAGTCGGTGGAATTAATATTGTCACTGCTTTATTAGTTCTTGTTCTTGAAAAAACCAATACAATAGGGGTCTTAAAAGCACTTGGAGCTTCAAATTGGACCATTCGTAAGATATTTATTTATCAGTCAATTTATTTAGTTGTTCGAGGTCTTTTTTGGGGTAATCTAATAGGTTTAAGTCTTTTGGGTATTCAGTATTATTACAGATTGATACAATTCCCAAATCCAAAAGAATATTATATGGCTTACATTCCTGTGAGTATCACAGTTTCTCATATTCTACTTTTAAATATTGGAATTGTCGTCATTAGTTTTGGCATGTTATTAATCCCTTCTTATGTCGTTTCAAAAATTAGTGTTATTAAATCGATAAAGTTTGATTAATTGCAACGCTCTGATAGATATTTTGTAAATTCAGCCTTCAATTAAACCGCTACAAATGAAAAAATCACTTCTTTTTCTGGGTCTTCTATTGCCCTTTTTGAGCTTGGGTCAAACTAAATTATCAAAAGCAGAAAAACAAATTGTCAAAACCATACGCAAAAACTCAGCTGATCAAATCAACTTTTTAGAGAAAGTTGTCAATATCAATTCTGGAAGTTTAAATCTCAAAGGAGTTCGTGAAGTGGGATCTGTATTTGAAGATGCATTTAAGTCAATTAACTTTGATACAAAATGGATTGATATGCCCTCAGAAATGAATAGAGCTGGGCATTTTTTTGCAGAACGCAAGGGAAGTAAAGGAAAACGTATTTTGTTGATAGGTCATTTAGATACGGTCTTTGAAGAAAATTCACCTTTTCAAAAATTTGAGCGTATCGATGAACGGTTAGCTCATGCTCCTGGAGGGAATGATATGAAAGGAGGGGATGTTATAATCCTCTACGCTCTAAAAGCTTTGGAAGAAAATAATTTAATCGATGATGCTCAAATTATTGTTGCCTTTACTGGAGATGAAGAAAGTACCGGTAAGCCTCTTTCAGTTTCTAGAAAAGATTTAATAGAAGCTGGTAAGCGATCTGATGTTGCTTTAGGTTTTGAGACAGCTACTGGATATGACTATGCAACGGTTGCCAGAAGAGGTGCTTCCGGTTGGGAGGTTAAAACTTCCGGAAAAAGAGCTCATTCATCTGGTGTTTTTAGTGAAAATGTTGGAGCTGGAGCAATTTTTGAAATGGGTCGTATTTTAAACGATTTTTATCAGGAGGTGAAGGGAGAAGATTTGTTGACTTTTAATCCAGGAGTTTTGATGGGAGGAACCTTTGTGGACTACGATCAGATGAAAAGTGGAGGAGAAGCGTTTGGTAAAACAAATGTAGTAGCTCAAACCGCAATGGTTCGTGGAGGTTTACGCTTTATAACTGAAGAGCAAAAAGAACGAGCAAGAGCTAAAATGAGGGAAGTAGTCGCTAATAATTTACCACATACTTCAGCAGAAGTAAGTTTTGAGGATTCCTATCCTGCAATGCCGCCAACAGAAGGTAATCACGCCTTACTAGAACAGTTGTCAGAAGTGAGTCAGGCTTTAGGTCAAGGAGAAGTAAAGGCCTATGATCCTGGTAAAAGAGGAGCAGCTGACACCTCTTTTGTAGCGTCCTACGTGTCCTGTCTCGATGGATTAGGGTCTATGGGCTCCGGTGCTCATACGCCTCAAGAAACAGTTAATTTACAAACCTTAGAAGATTTTACACTTAGAGCGGCAATTTTAATTTACCGATTGACAAAACAAGATTGATGAACAAGAATAAACTTATAGAACAATACGGGTTTCTTTTTGAAGAGGAACTTATCGATGAAATGGATAAAGTCGGGAAATACATCAGTGTTCCCGCTGATAAAGAAATCATCGATATTGGGGATGAGCTCACTCATATTCCTCTTTTGTTATCTGGAGCTATTAAGATTTTAAGAGAAGATGAAGATGGAGATGAGCTATTGCTCTACTTCATTGAAAAGGGAGATTCTTGTGCCATGTCTTTTAGTTGTGGTATACAAGGAAAGAGAAGTGAAATTAGAGCTGTTAGTGAGTCTGACTCTCAAATCTTGATGATTCCTGTAATGTATATGGAGCATTGGATGGCTCAATACAGATCTTGGAGAAACTTTGTGATTGATTCCTATCAAGCAAGAACCAAAGAGTTGCTTGAAACAGTTGATACGATTGCTTTCTTAAAAATGGATATGCGTATTTTAAAATACCTTCAAGACAAAGCTAAAGTTATTGGTAATGATATCCTTTCTACAACTCATGAGCGAATATCAAACGATTTACATACTTCTAGAGTTGTCGTATCGCGTATCTTAAAAAAATTGGAGAATGAAGGTAAGATCAAACTCTTTAGAAATGAGATAAAAGTCATCGAACTCTAAACGGTTAATCCATAAAAATCAGTGACTTATCTTATAAAATAACAACTGTATTTTAATTTTTAGTACTTTTAGTAATATGAAGCGAATACTCTGTCGTTTATTATTGCTTTTAGTTCTATTTAATAGTTCTGAGTTGGCATCTCAAAGTCTTTTGATTGAAAAGTTTAAACTTTTTGAAGAGAAAGAAGATGTTGTTGTTAGCACCTTTATTGTTGATCATCATAATTTTATATGGTTTATAGCTAACAATAAACTCTATCGCTTCGATGGAACAAATTCAGAGGAAATGGCCCCTGCATTTGACAGCTTTGATATCAATACTCCTAAAACATTATTTTTTAGTTTAACCAATAAAATTTGGATTACGGGAATTAATAAAATAGGTTATTTTGATCTTGATCAATGGAACTATCACCCCGTCAATTTAGATGGTATCGAACTCAATAATGCCATCAATCGCATCATCTATGAAACAGCAGATGGCGATGTGGTGTTTGGCTATGGGGAGGGTCAAATACTAGCTATTTCAAAGGGACAAGTGTTTTTTAATGATCAGATCTACAAAAAATCAATTGAAAATCAAGTTCGAATAGGAATTACCTCAATTGCGGAATTCAAAGATAAACTGTGGATTGCTACCACTGAGGGACAACTTTTAGAAATTGATAATCAAAACTACAGTATTGTTGAAAGCATTCAAGTAACCGATCAATTATCGATTGAAGTTGTTGTGCCTCTAAAGGAAGAGTTGCTTCTAGAACTGAATAATGAAGGGTTCTTCTATTACGATTTTAAACGATTAAAGAAGGAAGATCGAATTGATTATGTGAAAAACGTTCACTTAGTTAAAGATAGTCCACTTCATATGTTTTATGTGGACCATAAGAATTTATATATGCTCAATAAACTCAATGATGAGCATCCTATATACAAAGAAACACTTAGTAAAAATTTAGAAACTCTAAGTCAAATTATGTTAACTCAATCGCACATATTGTTGAGTAATGTCGAAGGTATTCATTCCATATCAGTTAGAAACAACGGTGTGTATTTTATAAATCCCAATCCAAAATTTGATAAGAATTCTGTAAGAGCTACTCATTTTTTTGAAGATGGATCACAATTTTTTTGTTCGTATAAGGGAGCTGGATATATCGATAAAAGTGGCATCTTAACACATTTGGAAGTAAATAGAATTGCTTATAGAATCTTGCCTTTGGATGAGAATCGACTTTTACTTACCTCAGAGGGAGCTTTTCTAGAGGTTTTTGATCGCAGAACTAAAACCATTAGTCCTTATGATTTTAAAACGAATCTCAGCCCTCGGCAAATTAGAGAAAACAGTTACATAACTGCAATTACTCAAGATGAGAATCATTATTTTATAGGGTCTTACGGAGGTATTTTAAAGGTGGACAAGAAAACTCATGAGGTTTTAAAAGTAGCATCAAATCAAAAAGATTTGAGCTATGGGATAGGGGTAAGGGATCTTTCACTGTACGAAAATGAATTATGGGTAAGTACGATTCATGGTTTGTATGTGTTAAAAGATAGGAATTGGCAAAAAATTTATCCAAATGATCGTTCAGAAACAATACATTCTCACGTTAGAATCAAGGATACGATTTGGCTTGCTACTCAATCGAGTGGATTAGTAGCCATAAACCCCAAAGGAGAACTTTTAGAACAGTTTACTACAAAAGATGGTTTAACGGATAATTTAATCTATCAACTCGATTATCGACAAGATAAGTTATTCGCTTTTACTGCCTATGGTTTTAACTTGTATTACAATCATACAGTTTTGCCTTATTATCCAAAATCTCAAGATGAAAATAGCGAATACAATCACGGCGCTATTGGGTTTAATCCAAAAACAAATACCTTATACGCTGGAGGTATAAAAGGGTATACCACAATTGATCTAGATGGAGATATCGCAGACGTTAAATTTCCAACTTATGTCATTTCTGAAGTCGTCACTTCAAATAAAGACAATGTAGTCGATACTGATTACAACCATTCTTATATCGATAATAGTGAAATCATTATTCCTAAGGACAGTCCCTATGTGCGTTTGAAGTTTAAGCAAAATGAACTGGATGTCAATGCTGTTAAATACGAGTATTTAATACCGGAGTTATTTGAGGATTGGAGAAAGCTAGATATAAGTAAGAGTATTGAACTCGTTGGAATTAGTCCAGGTACTTATCACTTAAGTGTCCGCCACCCAGGAGATCGAAATTTCAACAGCTATTTGATTAAAAAAGAATATTACTTCTATCAACGTTGGTGGTTCTATCTGCTGCTATCTTTGATCGTTATTGGAATTATCTATTCTTATTTTAAATTTAGAGTTAATCTCATCAGGAACAATGAACGTCTTCGATCGAGAATTGCAGCTGATTTACACGATGATATCGGTAGTGTTTTAGGAGGCATTTTAGCTCAATCTCAGTATGCAAATTTAGCTCCTGAAAAAACGAAATCTATTCTGAGTAGAATTCAATACAATGCTAAAACTGGATTGCAATCCCTTTCTGATATCGTTTGGTCTGTCGATCACAAAAATGACAATTGGGATTCATTTTTAGATAAAATTGAGGTTCATGGAAATGAGAGTACTCAGAACAGCGCCATGCAATTCAATCTAAAAACTCTTGGAGTTCCTTCAAAAAAAGTACTTGATCAAAAATTAAGACAGAATTTATGGTTGATTTTTAAAGAATCGTTAATGAACTGTATCAAGCATTCCAAGGCGACAGAGTTTAATGTTGAGATTGCTTTTAAAAAGCAATCTGTTGAGATCATTATCAGTGATAACGGCATTGGATTTGAACACTCTTCCATTCAACTTGGAAACGGTTTAAAAAACATGAAAATGAGATCTGATTTGATCAATGCTTATTTTGAATTGATCTCAAAACCAGGAACTACACAGATAAAAATTATTACTAAACTATAAAACCACCCTAATGGGTAGGTGTTTTACATTAGTATTTATCATATATTTCAAGATGATTAGACTAGGAATAATTGAAGATACTGTAGAGATTCGAGAAGTACTTGTTGCTTACTTTAACAACCATCAGGATTTTGAGGTGCTATATGATTCATTTAATGCTGAAGAATTCTTTAAACAGGCTAGGCTTAATGATTTAGATGTCATTATTTGTGATATTGGCCTTCCGCGTATGTCTGGAGTCGAAGCTTGTTGGATTATTAAACAACAATGCGATAAAGTTCAGGTATTGATGTATACCGTTTTTGAAAGTGATAATTATCTATTTGAAGCCTTAAAGGCAGGTGCATCAGGTTATATGCTCAAACAAGATAATTTAGAATCATTAGAGGCAGCTGTAAGAGAGGTGGCAACAGGAGGAGGTGTTATGGGATCTCAAATAGCTAAAAAAGTAATGAATTACTTTTCAAAGGAAAAACCAAGTACTCCATCCGATGAGTTTCAATTGACCAAAAGAGAGTTAGAGGTTGCTAGTTTACTCGTAAAAGGATTAGTAGTTAAAGATATCGCCAATCAATTGTTTTTAAGTGTCGATACCATCAAGTTTCATATTAAGAATATTTACAACAAACTTCAAGTCAATAACAGGGCTAGTTTTTTAGAAAAATATAAAAAATAATATTCTCAATAGGATATCATTTTTTTGAAAGATGATTTCTGTACAAAGATTGTAATTTTATATCTATAAAGTTTACTGTGAAAATGTCAATAGTGTTTTTATCGGTTTTATTAGTTTATTCAATATCAATGTTGTTGGTATATATAATGCTATAAGTCAACAATAATTCGAAGATTAAAAAAGAAAGGCTGTCATAAATTGACAGCCTTTCGTATATAAACTAAGATTTTGTCTATCTGACAAATTTGTAGGATCGTTCAATAAACTCCGTTAGTGCTTCTCCTTTGAGAAGTCCCTTGGAAAGTTTTGCTAAATCGACAGACTGTTTGATAAGGCGTTCCTTCTTTTTAGCCGTCTTGGTATTTAAGATTTCCGCTACCAGTTCGTGATTTCCGTTGACAACTAAATTGTACATTTCTGGCATATTGCCCATTCCAAACATACCACCACCAGTTTGTTGCATTTCCTTCATTCTTCTCATGAATTCTGGTTCTGTTATGATGAATGGAGATGCATTAGAATCCAAGGCCTCTACTTTAACAGTGTAGGTTTGAGTTCCTAGAGTTTCTTCAATTGAAGTTTTTAAGGTCTCTTTTTCATCATCGGAAAGTTTTGAAATTGAATCTTCATCTTTTTTGATGAGGTTGTCTAAGTGATCTGCATCGACTCTAGCAAAAGTGATTTTTTCTTTTGAAGTTTCAAGTTTTTGTAAGAGATGTGAAACAATTGGTGAATCCATTAATAACACCTCGTATCCTTTGTCTTTGGCTGCATTGATATAGCTGTGTTGAGCCTCTTTATCCGATGCGTAAAGAATCACGAGTTGCTCGTCTTTGTCAGTTTGATTTTCTTTTAAAGCTTCTTGAAGTTCATTCCAAGTGTAATACTTATTGTCTACCGTTGGATAAAGAGCAAAAGCATCCGCTTTTTCCATGAACTTTTCTTCAGACAACATACCGTATTCAATTACCACCTTGATATCATTCCATTTCGCTTCAAAATCTTCTCTATTCTCATTGAAGAGACTCTTTAATTTATCAGCAACTTTTCTGGTGATATATGATGAGATCTTTTTAACAGCTCCATCGGCTTGCAAATAGGATCTAGAAACGTTGAGTGGGATGTCTGGTGAGTCGATTACCCCTTTGAGCATGGTTAGAAACTCTGGGACGATTCCCTCTACATTATCCGTTACAAATACTTGGTTTTGATACAGTTGTATTCTGTCTTTTTGTAGACTTAAATCATTGCTGAGTTTAGGGAAGTATAGAATTCCAGTTAAGTTAAAAGGATAATCTACGTTGAGGTGAATATGAAATAATGGCTCTTCAAATTGCATTGGATACAATTCTCTGTAGAATTGTTGATAATCAGCAGTTTCTAAATCAGCAGGTTGCTTGGTCCAAGCTGGTTCAGGGTTGTTGATGATATTAGGAACTTCCTGAGTCGGTGCTGGATCTTCTTCTTTTGCTCCTTCTGGCTTTGGAAGGGTTTCAGTTTTGGTTCCAAATACAATAGGAATAGGCATAAACTTATTGTACTTGAGTAGTAATTCTGATATCTTAGACTCATTTAAGAATTCTTCTGAGTCTTCAGCGATATGAAGTATAATCTCCGTACCTCTATCTTGTTTGTCAGCAACTTCTAAAGTGAAGTTTGGTGAACCGTCACAGGTCCAGTGAGCAGCTGGTTCGTCTGTATAGCTTTTTGTGATGATTTCAACAGTGTGAGCAACCATAAAAGCTGAGTAGAATCCAAGTCCAAAATGACCGATAATTCCACTGTCTTTAGCAGTGTCTTTGTGTTTTTCTAAGAATTCTTCTGCTCCTGAAAAAGCAACTTCGTTGATGTATTTTTTTACTTCGTCAGCAGTCATCCCTAGACCTTGGTCAATAATGTGAAGCTTTTTTGCTTCTTTGTCAATTTTGACATGGATCTGTGGAGTTCCATATTCAACCTTTGCTTCACCTATAGATGTGAGGTGCTTTAATTTAAGAGTCGCATCAGTTGCATTGGAGATCAGCTCGCGTAAAAAGATTTCATGATCACTGTATAAGAATTTTTTAATCAGTGGAAATATGTTTTCTACAGAAACATTAATCTTACCTTTTGACATAGTATATGTGTTTTTAGTTTTTGTGAATTTGGATCACATAAGACAAAACAAATGCCAAAGAAGATTTTATGACAAGATGTCACTACCAGCGAATTATCACAGAGCCCCAGGTGAAACCTGAGCCAAAGGCCGCTAATACGACAAGATCTCCTTTTTTAATAAGACCTTTTTGATGGGCTTCAGCTAATGCGATAGGAATTGAAGCTGCAGTGGTGTTTCCGTAATTCATGATGTTGTTGTAAACCTGATCGTCTCCTAGTCTGAATTTCTTTTGAATAAATTGAGCAATTCTCAGATTCGCTTGATGTGGTATGAGTAAATCAATATCAGCTGCCTCAAGATTATTTGCTGTCAAACCTTCATTGATAACTTCCGCAAATCGCACTACCGCATTTTTAAAAACAAAGGTCCCATTCATATAGGGGTAGTAACTGATATCGTTTGGATCATTGTCATTGAGGATATCTGTTACCCATCTTGAACCTAGTCCAGGAGCTGTCATTGAAAGCGCCTCGGCGTGTTCTCCTTCACTGTGTAAATGAGTGGATAAAATACCTGTAGAGGAGTCGTCCGATCGACTTAAAACGGCTGCACCAGCTCCATCACCAAATATGACAGATATTCCACGTCCTCGTGTGGTCATATCTAACCCTTTTGATTGTAATTCAGAGGCTATGACTAAAATGTTTTTGTACATGCCCGTTTTAATGAATTGGTCTGCAATTGAAGTCGCATAAACAAAACCAGAACACTGAGCACGAACATCAATAGCACCTACATTTCTAAGGTCTAATTCCTTTTGAATATACACTCCAGGTCCTGGAAAATACATATCAGGGCTCAGGGTGGCAAATACGATTAAATCGATTTCATCTTTGTCTAATCCAGAATTTTCAAGGGCTATTTTAGCAGCTTTTAAGCCCATCGAAGTTGTGTTGTCCTCAGAACCAGAAATGACATGTCTTCTTTCTTTAATTCCGGTTCGTTCCTGAATCCATTCATCACTTGTATCAATGATCTTAGATAAATCGTCGTTGGTGACAACATTGTCTGGAACATAAAAACCTAATCCTTTAAAATAAGAAGTGTACATGTCGAATGCTTTAATTTACCTAAATATACGATTTTATTATTTCTTTCTAATCAAATAAAGTCCTACAAAAGTAATGAGTCCATTGAGCGGTAAAAGCTCGTATCCCACTTGATAACCCCCGAGATAAGCTGCAGGAATTGTTCCAATCGCAGTGGCTGAAACAATAGAAATTATGGTGACGAGCCACACCCATTTATCATTGATTTGATAGTTGGTAAAAATCCCAAAACTATACAAGCCTAACAAGGGTCCATAAGTATAGGAAGCAACTGTTAAAAGACTGTCGATGATATTGGAGGTTAAGACGTATTTAAAAATAATGATGACGATCATTAAAAACAGACTCATTGAGATATGAGTTTGTTTTCTGATCTTTTTTTGACGCTCCTCAGTTTTATTCTCAAGACCAATAAAATCGACACAGAAAGAAGTTGTTAACGAAGTTAAAGCAGAATCGGCACTTGAATAGGCTGCTGCTACTAAACCGAGCAAGAATGGGACTGCAACCCACATCCCCAATCCAGAATTCAGTGCAATTTGCGGAAATAGTAAATCCGTCTTTGCATGACCATCCATCAGTGGAATTCCAATGTTATTTTTCTCTGCATAAATATACAAGAGTGCTCCCAAGAGCATGAAAATAAAGGTGACAACTACCAAGCTGATACTCATACTAATCATATTTTTTTGAGCGTCTTTGATAGTTGCACAACTCAAGTTTTTTTGCATCATATCTTGGTCTAAACCAGTCATTCCGATGGTGATGAATGCTCCTCCGATCAGTGATTTTAAAAAGTAAGAGCGATTGTTGAAATCATCTGTAATCCACACCTTAGAATAGTTTTTTAGTTCCTCAGAAGCAAAGAAATCTCCAATACTCCATCCTAAATCTTGAGCGATGAAATAAATGGAAAAAATCACTGCTAAAATCATAAACAATGTTTGAAGTGAGTCGGTCCATACGATGGTTTTAATTCCACCTCTAAAGGTGTAAAGCCATATTAACAAGATGGATATCACTACAGTTAGCTCAAATGGAATGTTCCAAGCGTCAAACACAAATTGTTGTAATACGATCGCGACTAAAAAAAGCCTAAATGAAGCCCCGAGTACTCTTGATATAAAGAAGAAAAAAGCTCCAGTCTTATAAGAAGTCGGTCCAAGTCGATCTCTGAGATATTCGTAAATAGAGGTGAGATTGAGTCTGTAATACAGCGGAAGTAACACAAAAGATACGATGAGATATCCAAAGAAATAACCGATAACCACTTGAAGATAGGTAAATTCTGTTCCTTGAATCCAACCAGGTACCGAAATAAAGGTAACTCCTGATAGAGAGGCTCCTACCATACCAAAAGCAACTACATACCAAGGTGATTTTTTTCCTGCTCTAAAGAAGTCTTCGTTTGAATCGTTTTTGGAAGTGAGTAAAGAGATGCCTATTAAGAGTAAAAAATAGGCGCCTATTATTAGCGTAATGGTTAGTGGGCTCATAAATTTTTTTTGCAAATGCAAAGTACAAAAACTTCCTACATAAATCTAAAGTTGTAATTTTGAAGCATGGAATTTTCATCGAAACTTTTAGAGGATGCCGTTAATGAGGTTGCTCAACTTCCTGGAATAGGAAAACGCACGGCACTCAGGTTAGTGTTGCATTTACTAAGGCAACCTGCATCTCAAACCTATGATTTGACGTCATCACTAGTTCGATTAAAGGATACAATAAAGTATTGTAAAGATTGTCATGGAATATCCGATTCAGAGCAATGTGATATTTGTGCTAATCCATCTAGAGATGGAGAAGTGATCTGTGTCGTAGAAGACATCAGAGATGTCATGGCTATTGAAAGTACCGCTCAGTTCAAAGGAAGGTATCATGTATTGGGAGGTAAAATTTCTCCAATTGAAGGAGTAGGACCTCAAGATTTGACAATTGAAGCATTGATTGACCGATTAAAATCGGGTTCGATTAAAGAGCTTATCTTTGCAATGAGTTCTACCATGGAAGGAGACACTACTAATTTTTATATCTATCGACAATTAGAGGGAATCGATATAAAGACCTCGACAATTGCGAGAGGAATAGCTGTTGGAGATGAGTTGGAATACGCAGACGAAGTCACCTTGGGCCGAAGTATTTTAAATCGCATTCCATTTGAGAACTCTATGAAGACACAATAATGAATTATTATTCTTATGTTTAAGTATTAATAACACTATGGCAAAATTTGAATTAAAATTACCTCAGATGGGTGAAAGTGTAGCGGAAGCTACCTTGACTTCTTGGTTAAAAGAGGTTGGAGAAACAATAGAGCTCGACGAAGCAGTTGTTGAAATAGCAACTGATAAAGTTGATTCAGAAGTGCCTTCAGAAGTTGAAGGGGTTCTTGTTGAAAAACGATTTGAAGTCAATGATGTTGTTAAAGTGGGAGAGGTGATTGCTGTCATTGAAACGGACTCTGTTGTAGAATCAACAGCAGCTGTAAAAGAGATAGTAAAAGAAGAAATTCAAGCTCCTAAGGAGGTTGAAGTAATTGAAAAACAAGTGGAGCAGGTTCAGAAACAGATGACTCCATCGACCGAAACCTCTGAACGTTTTTATTCTCCACTCGTAAAAAATATTGCAAAGCAAGAAGGGATTTCTTTGGCTGAATTAGATCAAATCACGGGAACTGGTTCTGAAGGTCGTGTGACTAAAAATGATATTTTATCCTATGTAGAAAATCGATCTGCAGCCCCTGTAGCAGTTAAAGTTGAAGCTCCAGTTATAGAGCAGCCTAAAGTAGTTGCTCAAGCTGTAGTAGCTCCACCCGTGACTCCTGCACCTAAAGCTCCTACCTATGTTTCTAATGATGATGATGAACGCATTCCCCTTTCTAGAATGGGTAAACTGATTGCGGATCATATGAAAGCATCCATTGCGACTTCAGCACATGTGCAAAGCTTTATCGAAGTTGATGTGACCAATGTAGTAGCATGGAGAGCGAAAGTTAAAAATCACTTTGAGCAACGAGAAGGAGAAAAATTGACCTTTACACCTATCTTTTTAGAGGCAGTTGCTTATGCTTTAAAAGAATATCCTTTATTAAATATTAGTTTAGAAGGAGATACGGTTATAAAGAAAAAGAATATCAATTTGGGAATGGCTGCAGCCTTGCCAGATGGAAACTTAATTGTTCCTGTGATCAAAAATGCTGATCGATTGAATTTAGTAGGAATGGCAGCACAGGTTAATGATTTAGCAAGAAGAGCAAGAAACAATCAATTAAAACCTGACGAAATTCAAGGAGGTACCTATACGGTGACCAATGTTGGGTCTTTTGGTTCTGTTTTTGGAACGCCAATCATCAATCAACCACAGGTTGGAATTTTAGCATTAGGAGCCATTCGAAAGATTCCTGCGGTTATCGAAACTAAAGATGGGGACCTTATTGGAATACGCTCCAAGATGTTCTTGTCGCATTCTTACGACCACAGAGTGGTTAACGGAGCCTTAGGAGGTATGTTTATTGCTAAGGTTAAAGAGTATTTGGAGAATTGGGATATGAATCGTTTAGTTTAATCTCATGGAATTAAAACTCTCAAGACCTATTTGTTTTTTTGATCTCGAAACCACCGGAATCAATGTCGCTAAAGATCGCATCGTGGAAATTTCAGTGCTTAAAGTATATCCTAACGGAACCAAGGAATCGAAGACTTGGCTTGTAAATCCGACCATTGAAATTCCTCAAGAAGCTATCGATATACATGGGATCTCCAATGAGAAAGTAGCCAATGAACCTACATTTAAAGAATTGTCTCGTGAAATTTATGATTTGATTAAAGATTCCGATTTAGGGGGTTACAATTCGGATCGATTTGACATTCCTCTACTTGCAGAAGAAATGCTTCGTGCTGAAATGGAATTTGATATGAAGAATAAAGTAGCAGTGGATGTTCAGACGATTTTTCACAAGATGGAAAAGAGAAACTTGGAAGCTGCTTATAAATTTTATTGCGATAAGGATTTAACCAATGCCCACTCAGCTGAAGCAGATACTGAAGCGACTTATGAAGTTCTAAAAGCACAATTAGATCGCTATCAGGAATTGGACAACGATATTAAAAAATTATCGGAGTTTACTCAGCGTAAAAAGTCATTAGACTTTGCGGGGTTTATTGTAGAAGACAAAGATGGAGAAGCTGTGTTTTCATTTGGAAAACACAAAAATCAAAAGGTAAAAGAGGTTTTGGCAAAAGAACCTGGTTATTTTGGATGGATTCAAAATGCAGATTTTCCACTCTATACTAAGAAGATACTCACTCAAATTCGATTAGAAGACTTTAATAATTAGTGCATGAAACTCATTTGTATTGGTAGAAATTACGCTGCACATATTGCAGAATTAGAAAATGAACGACCAGTAGATCCGGTTGTATTTATTAAGCCTGATTCTTCGGTTCTTCCAAAAGAACAGGACTTTTATATCCCTGAATTTAGCGATGATGTTCATCACGAGGTAGAACTATTGGTTAAAATCAAAAAAGTAGGAAAACACATCGATCCTAAATTTTCTAATTTGTATTACGATGAAATCGGATTGGGAATTGATTTTACAGCACGTGACCTTCAATCAAAGCTCAAAGAAAAGGGTCTTCCTTGGGAAAAAGCAAAGGGATTTGATGGAGCTGCTGTCATTGGAAAGTGGGTTTCAAAAGATCGTTATACAGATTTGGAAAATCTAAGTTTTGTATTAGAAAAGAATGGCGAAGTCGTTCAAGATGGGAATTCGAGTCTCATGTTGTGGCCTATCGACGAACTTATTTCTTATGTGTCTAAATTCTTTACTCTTAAAAAAGGAGATATCATTTTTACAGGTACTCCTGCTGGAGTAAGTAAAGTACAATCAGGAGATGTTTTAGAGGGTCGTATCGAAGGCGATTCATTCTTTAAGGTGAACGTTAAGTAGGTTTTTGATGAAAGCTGAGATTATTACCATTGGAGATGAAATCCTCATCGGACAAATAGTCGATAGCAATTCAGCATTTATAGCCAAAGCACTCAATGAGGTCGGAATCAGTGTGATTCAAATTACTTCTATTAGCGATGAACCAGAGTGTATACACAATGCGCTAGCACAGGCTCAGTCAAGAGCGGAACTAGTGATTACCACCGGTGGTTTGGGGCCCACCAAAGACGATCTTACCAAACAAACCCTTTGTGATTACTTCAGCGATGAACTAGTAGAAAATACAGAACTGCTCAAGCATATTGAAGATCTTTTTGCAAAGTATGTGGAGACTCCAATTAATGAGTACAACCGATCACAACGCTTTCAACCTTCCAAAGCTGAATTACTCTTTAACACTTACGGTACAGCTCCAGGAATGTGGATGTCCAACGATAGAGGGGTTGTTGTTTCCATGCCAGGAGTTCCTTTTGAAATGAAAGCCATGGTCAAAGAACAATTACTGCCAAAAATTGTGGAACGCTTTAACAGGCCTTTTATCATTCACAAAACACTGGTGACCTATGGCCCAGGAGAAACAGCGATTGCGGAGCATATAGAAGCATTCGAAAAAAAGTTGCCAAAGCAAATAGGATTGGCTTATTTACCTAATTTAGGAAAAGTTCGACTGCGTTTAACGGCTAAGGGTTCTGATCAACAACAATTAGAAAATTTAATCGATCAATCCTACAGAGAACTTAAAAATCGATTAAAAGATTTTGTGGTTTCCTTAGGGGATGATGTGGATATTGAATTGGAAATTGCTCGATTGCTCACTGAGAAAAATAAAAGCTTAGCCATAGCAGAGAGTTTTACAGGAGGTGCACTATCAGCTCGTTTTACACAAAATCCTGGTGCTTCAGCCTATTATAAAGGATCTGTAGTGTCCTATGCAACCTCTGTAAAAGAAGAGGTGTTGGGAGTTTCAAAACAGTTGATCAAACAGTACTCAGTAGTAAGCTCACAAGTAGCTGAGGCTATGGCAATTGGCGTCAAAGTCAAACTAGAATCGGACTTTGCAATAGCAACTACCGGAAATGCAGGGCCTTCAAAGGGAGATTCAGATCAAGAAATTGGCACCGTTTTTATCGCGATAGCGACTCCAGAAGGTGTTTTTTCAAAAAAATACAGCATGGGTAAAAACCGTGAACGCACCGTAGAGAAAGGGGTTAATCGTTCTTTATCACTTTTATTTGAAGAAATTTCAAAATTCTAGATAAGAAGTTTTGTAGAGCGATAAAAATGATTTAAATTTGCAGCCTGTTTAAAATAACTCAAGAAGAATAGAGATGTCTAAAGTTTGTGAAATTAGTGGAAAGAAAGCGATGGTTGGAAACAATGTTTCTTTCTCTATCAATAAAACAAAGAGAAGATTTGAAGTAAATCTTTCAAAGAAACGTTTTTATATTCCTGAAGAGGATAAGTGGATTACGTTGAAAGTATCTGCAAAAACTTTAAAAACGATTAATAAAAAAGGAATTTCTGCCGTTTTAAAAGAAGCGGGAAAAACTGGATTGGTAAAATAATCCTAAAAAGGAATAAAGATGGCAAAAAAAGGGAATAGAATTCAGGTTATTTTAGAGTGTACTGAGCACAAAGAGTCAGGTATGCCAGGAACATCTCGTTACATCACTACTAAGAACAAAAAGAATACGCCAGATAGAATGGAAATCAAAAAATTCAATCCTATCTTAAAGCGTATGACGGTACATAAAGAAATTAAATAATAGAAGACCATGGCAAAGAAAACAGTAGCATCTTTACAGACTAGTTCGAAGCGATTAACCAAGGCTATTAAAATGGTTAAGTCTCCTAAATCTGGAGCTTATACATTTGTTGAGTCTGTGATGCCACCAGAAATGGTTAACGATTGGTTAGATAAAAAATAATCCTCGGATTAATTGACGATATAAAGCTGCTTTTTTAGGCAGCTTTTTTTTTGTGTTAATGCTTAGGGATAGTTGTATCTTTGCCCTTAAATAGTTTAGAATATGAGTTTTTTTAAGAAGATATTTTCATCGGAGAAAAAGGAGCGATTAGATCAGGGTTTAGAGAAATCTAAAACCTCATTTTTTAGTAAATTAGAAAAGGCTGTAGTTGGAAAAGACAAGGTTGACGATGAAATTCTAGATGATTTAGAAGATGTACTCATCAGTTCTGATGTTGGAGTTAATACAACTCTCAAAATCATTGAGCGAATTGAAGCTCGTGTTAAAAGAGATAAATACGTAGGAACGGATGCACTTAACTCCATTCTTAGAGAAGAGGTGGCAGGGTTGTTATCTGAAAACAATTCAGAAGATGCCAAGGATTTTGCATTGAATTCAACTCATAAGCCACATGTGATCATGGTAGTTGGTGTTAATGGGGCTGGTAAGACCACTACGATCGGAAAACTCGCTCATCAATACAAGTCAAAAGGCTTCAAAGTTGTTCTTGGAGCAGCCGATACCTTTAGAGCAGCAGCTATTGATCAACTTCAGGTATGGGCTGATCGCGTTGATGTTCCAATTGTAAAACAAAAGATGGGTTCCGATCCTGCATCAGTTGCTTTTGATGCACTAAGTGCGGGAGTTGCTCAGGGAGCAGATTTGGTTATTGTCGATACTGCTGGTAGGCTGCACAATAAGGTGAATTTGATGAATGAGCTCACCAAGATTAAACGCGTCATGGATAAGGTGGTTCCTGAGGCTCCTCATGAAATACTTTTAGTATTGGATGGATCTACGGGTCAAAATGCCTTTGAACAAGCAAAACAATTTACAAAGGCAACAGAAGTAAACGCCTTAGCAATAACAAAATTAGACGGTACCGCTAAAGGTGGTGTTGTCATCGGAATTTCAGATGAATTTCAGGTGCCTGTTAAGTATATTGGAGTCGGAGAGAAGATGGAAGATCTTCAAGTGTTTAACAAAATGGAATTCGTCGATTCATTCTTCAACAAAGTTCAATAATGAGAACCAAAAGCCTTAAGAAAAATAAAATCAATGTTGTGACTCTTGGATGTTCTAAAAACATCTATGATTCAGAAGTGTTGATGGGTCAGTTAAAAGCTTCCAATAAGGATGTAGTTCACCAGGGAGAGGGAAATATTGTAGTTGTCAATACCTGTGGTTTTATTGCCAATGCTAAAGAAGAAAGCGTTAATACGATCTTAGAGTACGCTGCACAAAAGGAGGAAGGACTTATTGATCAGCTCTATGTGATGGGATGTTTATCCGAGCGTTATAAGCCAGATTTGGAGAAGGAAATTCCCGATGTAGATCAGTATTTTGGAACTACAGATTTACCAAATCTCTTAAAGGTATTGGAGGCTGATTACAAGCATGAACTCATTGGGGAACGTTTAACCACGACACCAAAAAATTACGCCTATTTAAAAATCGCAGAGGGATGTGATCGTCCTTGTTCTTTTTGTGCAATTCCACTGATGCGTGGTAAACACAAATCAACTCCTATCGAAGATTTGGTCAAAGAGGCTGAGAAATTAGCTGCTGATGGAGTTAAAGAATTGATTTTAATTGCTCAGGATTTGACCTATTACGGTTTAGATCTTTACAAAAAAAGAGCCTTGGCAGATTTGTTAAGCGAATTGGTTAAAATCGAGGGAATCGAATGGATTCGTTTGCACTATGCTTTTCCAACTGGCTTTCCAGAGGATGTGTTGGATTTGATGAAGCAAGAGCCAAAAATTTGTAATTATATCGATATACCACTTCAGCATATTTCCGATTCGATACTCAAGAGTATGAGAAGAGGAACAACCAAAGAAAAGACTACAAAACTCATTGAAACTTTTAGATCAAAAGTGCCTGGAATTACGATTCGTACCACACTTATTGTAGGATATCCGGGTGAAACAGAGGAGGATTTTCAACAGTTGAAAGATTGGGTGTCGGAAATGCGTTTTGATCGATTGGGATGCTTTACCTATTCTCACGAAGAAGATACCCATGCCTATCAGCTGGTGGATGATGTTCCTCAGGATGTGAAAGAAGCGAGAGCTTCTGAGATCATGGACTTACAATCTCAAATTTCATGGGAGCTCAATCAAGAAAAGGTTGGTAAGACTTATCGTTGTATGGTAGATCGAAAAGAAGGAAATTACTTCGTAGCTCGAACGGAATCTGATTCTCCAGATGTCGATAACGAAGTGTTAGTCGATGCGACTAAACACTATCTAAGAGTTGGTGATTTTGTAAGTATTAAGATTGATGAAGCAGCTGATTTTGATCTCTATGGAACTCCAATAGAGGACTAAATAGATTTAATTCCCCTGTCTTTTTCTCTTTTTTTCATAGCGGTAAATCTCTTCACCTAAAGCACTAAGAAAAGGAATGCCTATCTCATCGTATTCGTAATTATTGTCGTTAAAGATTTGATTTCTATTAACTAAGATCGTTGCGATTAAGATGAATTCAACCTTGTTTTTAGAATTAGTAATATAAGCACAATCGGTTAAGGTTCCGTAGGCATACCCAACCTTATTGTAAATTTTAAATTCTTCAGGAATAGGTTTTTTGGAGTCGCCAAAGAGAAAGAATTTTCCATAACTATCGTAGTATTCTTTGGAGTCATATCCCACTTCTCTAGGGAGACTGCTCATGCTTTTGAGTAAGAAATTTCGTTGTTCAATTGACAAATCAAAACCTTGGTCATCGTTGAATAGTTGAGGGAAAATCACTCGTTTTAATACTTCGTATTGGCTTTGAATCGGATAGTAATTCTTGAGACTAAAGTCATAGGGCTCGTAAATAGTGCTCTCACCATATACAAATCCTCTTCCTTTCTTTAGGTGATTCATGTTCAATGGAGTAGAGGGCTTGTCCTTTTCAAATCGAAGTACATGTGAAGATTGGCTTTCTGGATTGATGACTAGAGCTGTTCGATCCAATCGATTGGCATTAGCAGTGGAGAGTCGATGTGCTATTCTAAAGTGATCAATCCCCTTTGAGTGGATGGTCGAATTGATGTGTTCTTTGCCCAGAAATTCATAGAGTCTGTTATAAGCCGTATTGCTGCTCACTGCAAATAGTTCTTGAAGTGTCTTTTTAAAACTTGTTGTGAGGGTGTCATTGACTAATTTATATGGAGTTTTGTAGTCAATGCCCATCTGATGTAGCTTTTCTAAACTCATCACAGCCACTGGAAATTTAACCGTGCTTGCAGGATAGAAATAATTGTTGTCATCCACCCTGTAGAGGTGTTCTTTAAATTCAATTCCAGTTGAAGTTCTATTGATTTGAGCAAAGAGAATTTGAAGCTGATAATCATCGGAAGCTTCAAAAACAGCAGTCAATCGTTTGTCTTTTGAGGATAGTGCAAAATCTAATGCATTGCTGTATTTTTTAGTAGATACACAACTCAAAAGAGTTGTAAAAACAAGACTTGCAATTAGAATTCTGTAGGTTGGCATAAAGGCTAACGTTAATTTTATTCTAAAATTAGTGAATATCTCATTTAGCTGCTCCCTAGTCTAAGCTTATTTTTTAAATTTGTAACAATGGCAATCAAACACAAAATTAGTCGCCTTTTTTGGGGGATCACTATCTTTTTATCTGTGATGGTATCCTCATGTGAATACTTTAACGATCCAGAGCAGATCAAGCCGATTGCTCGATTGGGAGATAACTTCATCTACAGAGAAGATATTCCTGTCTATGTGTACAGTGGACGCTCATTAGCAGATTCAGCTGCAGCAGTCAATGATTTTGTAAATAAATGGGCTTCCAAACAAATTATGGTATCGAAGGCGCGATTGAATCTGCCAGCTTCTCAGATTCAAGAGTTTGAACGCTTGATCGCTAATTATAGATCTGATCTCTACACCTTGGCTTACAAGGAGGCGCTAGTCAATCAGAATACTGATACACTAGTAGATTCTGAAACCCTCTTGGATTTTTATGAAACTGAAAAAGAAAATTTTAAGCTCAGAGAAAAAATAGTAAGGCTTCGCTTTATCACCGTCTCAGACGATTATTCCGATATAGATCAGCTCAGAAATTCTTTGATTTCCTATTCCCAAGAAGATCAACAAACATTAGATTCTCTGAGTATCTATTTTAAAAAAATCAACCTCAATGATTCGATTTGGGTTCCGATGAGTATGGTCCTTAAGGAAATCAGTCCCTTAAATAGTAACAATGAACATTTATACTTAAAAAAATCACAATTTTTTGAAATTCAAGATTCAATAGGGGTATATTTGGGATTCGTAAAAGACGTCTTAGGAGCTAATGAAGCTGCTCCTATTTCTTATATTGAACAAAATATTAGAACCGTCTTACTCAACAGGAGAAAGCAGGCGTTTTTAAGATCACTAGAAAGTGATATAATCGATGAAGCAATTAAGAATAATGAATTTGAAATATATGAATAAGAAAGCGATTTGGACAATTCTATTAGGTATACTATTAACCTCTAAATGGGGATATAGTCAACAAGAACGAATTAAAATCGATGGAGTAGCGGCAGTAGTAGGTGATTACGTAATCTTAGAATCCGACATTGAAAAAACATTGATAGACCTCAAAAGTCAAGGAGTTTCGATGAATGAGATCAGTCGTTGTCAACTCATTGGAAAGTTGATGGAAGATCGTCTATATGCACATCAAGCGGTACAGGACAGTATTTTGGTTTCTGATGAAGAAGTTCGATCGATTGGTGAACGTCAAATTCAACAATTATTGGCTCAAACAGGATCTATGGATCGCATTCTTAATATCTATAAAAAAGAATCTGAAGAGAGCTTCAGAGAAGAGCTTTATAAAATAAACAAATTGCGTATGCTCTCAGAACGTATGCAGAGTGATATTGTCAGTGAAGTAGAGATAACACCAGAAGAGGTGAGGCAATTCTACAGAGCGATTCCTGAGGATGAGTTGCCAGTCTTTGGAGCAGAACTTGAAATTGCTCAAATCGTTAAGATTCCTGAGGCACCTCAAGAAGAAAAAGACAAGGTGATTAACCGCCTTAAACAAATTAGAGAAGATGTTATCGATAATGGAGCTAGTTTTAGTGTTAAGGCTATCTTATATTCTCAAGATCCTGGATCCAAAGCCAAAGGAGGTAAGTATACCATGACTCGTGAAACACAATTCGTAAAGGAGTTTAAAGATGTTGCTTTTAGCCTTCAAGAAGGTGAAATTTCAGAGCCATTTGAAACAGCCTTTGGATACCACATTATCTATATCGAAAAAATTAGAGGACAGGAAATTGACCTACGTCATATCTTATTGATACCTGAAATTCCAGAAAAAGTTAAGCAAGATGCAATCGTTGAATTACAAGAGATTCGTCAAAACATTATGGATGGTAAAATGACTTTTGCAGAGGCAGCACTCGCAGCTTCAGATGAAATAGAAACTAAATACGACGGTGGACTGCTTAGAAATCCAACCAACTTTGATTCGAAGTTTGAACTCACAAAGATGGATCCAGCCCTAAACGCTCAGGTTCGAAATCTTAAAGACAATGAAATATCGATGCCGATTCCTGAAGTAGATGAGCGTTCAGGTTCAACAAAGTACAAAATCTTAATGGTTACCAATCGCTTTGATGAGCACAAGGCCGATTTTGCTAAAGACTATTTGAAAATTCAAGATTTAGCTTTGACAGAAAAGCAGTTTGAAGAAATCAATAAATGGAGAGCCAAACATATTGAATCTACATACATTTCAGTAATTGGTGAATATGAAGAATGTGACTTTGCAAATAATTGGATAAAAGACTAGTTAAAATCCAAATTATTAAATAATTACCCTTTAAAATCAATTTTTATTAAAAAGAATAATAGCTCTGGGTTTTATGGTGAACACCCACTGAAATTTATTATTTTTACTAGCTAAAACCTAATTAAATAGAACTCTATGGCATTTGATATCGAAATGATAAAAGAAGTCTATTCTAGAATGACTTCTCGTGTTGACAAAGCTAGAGAGTTAGTGGGTAGACCATTAACACTCTCAGAAAAAATATTGTATAACCACCTTTGGGAGGGAACTCCTTCTTCTGCATTTGAAAGAGGTGTCGATTATGTTGATTTTGCACCAGATCGTATCGCATGTCAAGATGCTACTGCACAGATGGCATTATTGCAATTTATGCAAGCTGGTAAAGCAAAAGTAGCGGTGCCAACGACAGTGCACTGTGATCACTTAATTCAAGCAAAAAACGGTGCTACTCCAGATTTGAAAGTTGCCAATACGACTTCTTCAGAAGTATTTAACTTTTTGGAGTCTGTATCTAATAAGTATGGAATTGGATTCTGGAAGCCAGGTGCAGGTATTATTCACCAGGTTGTTTTAGAAAACTACGCTTTTCCAGGAGGTATGATGATCGGAACTGATTCACATACGGTAAACGCTGGTGGACTTGGAATGGTTGCCGTTGGTGTTGGTGGAGCTGATGCCGTTGATGTAATGGCTGGAATGGCTTGGGAATTAAAATTTCCTAAATTGATAGGTGTTAAATTAACAGGTTCTTTAAACGGATGGACTGCTGCTAAGGATGTTATCTTAAAAGTAGCTGGTGTTCTTACTGTAAAAGGAGGAACTGGTGCGATTATTGAATACTTCGGTGATGGTGCTAAAAATCTTTCTTGTACTGGAAAAGGAACTATCTGTAATATGGGTGCTGAAGTAGGTGCTACAACTTCTACTTTCGGATATGACGATTCTATGGAGCGTTATTTAAGAGCAACTGATCGCAGCGATGTTGCTGATGCAGCAAACCAGGTAAGAGATTACTTGACTGCTGACCCTGAAGTATACCAAAACCCAGAACAATATTTTGATCAAGTAATTGAAATCGACTTAGATACTTTAAAACCACATTTAAATGGTCCATTTACTCCAGACCTAGCGACTCCAGTTGGAGAAGTTGGAGCAAAAGCGACTGCTAATGGTTGGCCATTAAAAGTGGAGTGGGGTCTTATCGGATCATGTACCAACTCTTCATACGAAGATTTAACTCGTGCGGCATCGATTGCAAAACAAGCGATTGAAAAAGGTATTAAGCCTAAGGCTGATTTTGGTATCAACCCAGGTTCTGAGCAAATTAGATATACAGCTGAGCGCGATGGCCTTTTAGGAACTTTCGAACAGTTAGGTGCTAAAATATTTACCAATGCCTGTGGTCCATGTATTGGACAATGGGATCGTGAGGGATCTGATAAGGGTGAAAAGAACACGATCGTTCATTCATTCAACCGTAACTTCTCTAAAAGAGCAGATGGAAACCCAAATACCCATGCCTTTGTAGCTTCTCCTGAAATGGTTGCTGCACTTGCAATTTCAGGAAGATTGGATTTTGATCCAACAAAAGACACCTTGATCAATGAAAATGGAGAAGAAGTACTTTTAGATGAGCCACAAGGATTAGAACTTCCAACTGCAGGTTTTGCTGTTGAAGATGCTGGTTATATCGCTCCAAAAGAAGATGGATCATCAGTAGAAGTTGTTGTAAAACCAGATTCAGAGCGTTTACAATTATTAGATCCATTTACTCCAATGTCAAACGAAAGTCTACAAGGAGTAAAGCTTTTGATTAAAGCTCAAGGTAAATGTACAACAGACCACATTTCTATGGCGGGACCTTGGTTGCGCTTTAGAGGTCACTTAGACAATATTGCAAACAATACCCTCATTGGAGCAGTGAATGCATTTAACGGACAAACAAACTTCGTGAAAAACCAATTGACAGGTGAGTACGGAGGAGTTCCTGATGTACAAAGAGCTTATAAAGCTGCTGGAATTCGTTCTATTGTTGTTGGAGATCAAAACTACGGTGAAGGATCTTCTAGAGAGCACGCTGCAATGCAACCAAGACACTTAGGTGTTGGTGCTGTTCTTGTAAAATCTTTTGCTAGAATTCACGAGACCAACCTTAAAAAACAAGGAATGTTAGGTCTTACATTTGCTAATGAAGCAGACTACGATCTTATTCAAGAAGACGATACCTTCAACTTTGTAGATATCGATGGATTTGCTCCTGGTGTACCATTGACTATAGAAGTAGTTCACGCTGATGGAACAAAGGATACAATCATTGCAAATCACTCCTACAACCAATCTCAAATTGATTGGTTTAAAGCGGGTTCTGCATTAAACATGATTAAAGCTCAAAACGCTTAATTTATAAATCGTTTTGACAATTCATACTTAAACCCTCCTCATAGGAGGGTTTTTTTGTTATATATTTTTTTTCACTTCAATTTTTTGCTGTTTTTTTCTACATTTAAAAAAAAATACACCCTCTATGAAAAAAAATGAATCAATTAGCAGAAAACAGTTTGTCAAAAATTTAGGTTTGGGAACAATTGCTTTAGCAGCTACACCGAGTATTGTAAAAGGTGCACAGTTGAATACAGTAGCGATGACTAAGGCCTATCCCAATCAAAATTCCAACCTTCAAATTGCATTAATAGGTGCAGGAGGTATGGGTTCAGCTGACACTGATACTGCACTGCGTCATCAAGGCGTAAAATTAGTAGCCGTTTGTGATTTATACGACGGCAGATTAAAAAAAGCTAAAGAGCGTTGGGGAGACCATCTCTTTACGACTAAAGATTACCGAGAAATTATTAATCGTGACGATATCGATGCGGTTATTGTTGGTACTCCAGATCACTGGCATAAACAAATTTCTGTGGATGCGATGATGGCTGGTAAACACGTTTACTGTGAAAAACCAATGGTACATTCTGTGGATGAAGGTCCTGCTGTAATTGCAGCTCAGAAAAAATCAGGAATGGTTTTTCAAGTAGGATCTCAAGGAATGTCTTCACTTGGTAATGAAAAAGCTAAAGAACTTCTAGCACAAGGAGCGATTGGAGATTTAAACTACGCTGAAGGATTTTGGGCTAGAAGAAGTTCAACAGGAGCTTGGCAATACGATATACCTGCAGATGCAAGTCCTCAAACAGTAGATTGGGATACTTATATTTCAAATACCAATCAAAGAGACTTTGATGCGACGCGTTTCTTTAGATGGAGAAACTATCGCGATTATGGAACTGGAATGTCCGGTGACTTATTTGTTCACTTATTTTCTAGTTTGCACTTTATAACAGGTTCTATGGGACCAGATAAGATATACGCTTCTGGTGGTCTTCGCTATTGGAAAGACGGAAGAGAGGTGCCCGATGTGCTCTTAGGAACTTTTGATTACCCAAATAGTAAAGAGCACCCAGGATTTAACCTTTCGCTTCGCTGTAATTTTGTAGATGGAACTTCAGGAACTACCTATTTGAGATTAGTTGGAAGCGAAGGATCTATGGATGTTCAATGGGACAAAGTAATCTTAAAGCGCAATACACAAGTAGACGATAATGATCCATTTTTAAAAGAAAAAGCATCCTCTGGAGCTTCTAGTGGAGATAGAGCATCCATCAAAATTCAACCTGAAGTGATTTATGCTGCTGATGGTGATTGGAAAGGAGCTCATTACGATCACTTCTACAATTGGTTTAATGCCATCAGAGGAGGAAAAGCAGTTTCTGAAGATGCTGAGTTCGGTTACAGAGCTGCAGCCCCTGCCTTATTGTGTAATGACTCATTCTTCCAAGATGAAGCCATTCTATGGGATCCTGTTAAGATGAAGCGCAGAAAATGATTCGGCTATTAGGAGTTTTATTTACTCTTCTTCTTATTACTTCATGTGAATGTACTAAAGACGATCAGTGGGTCTCATTGATGGATGAATCTTCCTGGAAGGGTTATCTCTTGGATGAGGTGCCTGCCCATTGGGTATTTAAGGATGGTGAATTAATCTGTAGTGAGGTGGAAAACAAACCACAGATTGATATCATCACTAGAGATTCCTATGAGAACTTCGTATTGGAGTTGCAGTGGAATATTGAGCCTAAGGGAAATAGCGGTATTTTTTATCACCTTGTAGAAGATCAAAAGTACGGCGGCCCATACCAGACGGCTCCTGAGTATCAATTAATCGATGATATTGGATTTCCATCACCTATTGAAGATTGGCAAAAAACGGCAGCAAATTACGCGATGCATCCTCCCTATAAGCTAGACTTGTTCAAAGGAGCAGGGAAGTGGAATACTACAAGAATCAGTTATGATCAGGGTAAGGTTCAACACTGGTTAAATGGGGAACTCGTAGTCGAATTTGACCAAAATTCAAAGCAGTGGGAAACCCTTAAAAATTCTGGAAAATGGAAAGACTATCCCGATTATAAGATCTCCAATAGTGGTCCTATTGGATTACAAGATCACGGAATAGGAATTCGCTTTAAGGATATTCGAATTAAACGTTTGGAATAACTAACACAACACTTTATCTAAAACGATCTGGATGAAAGGCCTCAATTGACATTGAGGTCTTTTTATTTGTTAGGAGTTCACTGATGAGTTTTCCTGTGGCGGGTGCTAAACTCCAACCCATCATGGCGTGACCCGTAGCTAAGTAGAGATTGTCAAAATCCTTGCTTTTTCCGATATAGGGCAATCCATCTGGAGAAACTGGTCGATTTCCAAAACGAGCTGCACTCTTCTCTTCCTCCGTAATTTTTAAATTATTGTAGTGGTTCTCTGAGGCCTTTGCAATCGCTTCTACGCGTTCTTTTCGAACTTTGTTGTTGATGCCAGAAAGTTCCATAGTTCCTGCAAATCTTGTAAATCCCTTCATAGGAGTAATGGCACATTTAGCCTCTAAAAAAATGGCAGAATACTTGACAGGAGTTTCTCGATAGAGATCAATTCGATATCCTTTTCCAGCCTGTATCGGCATATGTAGTTTTAATTTCTTTAAGATTCCTTGACTCCAACTACCTGCAGCCATTACAACGGCCTCTGCTGCATAGATGTTTTTTTGAGTAATAACTTCTTTAATCGAAGATCCATCGGATGTGAAGTCTATAACTTCCTCATGAATGAATTCAACGCCTTTTGATTCTAAATAGGTTTTGAGATTTGGCATTAGCTCAGTAGGAGTCGTATGGGCATCGCATTTGTAATGAATGGCTCCTAAGACTTCCTCATTGAGATCTGGTTGTAATTGATCTAATTGTTGTCGATTGAGTAGGGAGGCATCTAAACCATCGGCAATTAATCGCTGAGCAACTTCTGCTTCGTGATCACCAGCCTTATTGGTTTTATACAGCATTAACACCCCAGATTCATCCAACTGAAAATCTCCCATTTCCATAGAATTGTGCATGTCAGTATAGAGATCCTTGCTTAGAATATTGATGTCTCTAATGACAGGTATGGAGCGCTCCACATTTTTAGGAGTCGCTGATTGGTAAAATTTCCAAAGCCAATCGATAAAGTCCATATCAAATCTAGGTTTTAAATAAAAGGGACTTGAGGAATTAAACATCCATTTAAGACCTTTTTGAATCATACCTTTATTTGCAATTGAAATGATGTGACTTGGAGTTAGATAACCAGCATTGACATAGGAGGCGCCAGTGTCGTCTATTTTGGGATCAATGATTTTTACATTAAATCCTTCTTTAACTAAATAATAGGCAGCACATCTTCCTTGAATTCCGCCACCGATAATTAGTATAGATTTGGGGTTCATAGTATAGGTTTAGTAAATTAAAAGTAAGAAATACTTGGAAAGTTAAAACATGATATTTGGCATAAATTCACTTTTTTTTGAATAATTCAATTACATTAGTTCTAGAATTTAGAATATGGCCAAGAAAAAATCAGCAGCACTGGGATTCATATTTATAACCCTACTAATCGATGTTATCGGTATTGGAATTATCATCCCAATTGTACCTGTTCTTATACAAGAATTAACAGGGGAGGGACTCAGTCAGGCATCTGTTTATGGAGGCTGGCTCTTATTTGCTTATGCCTTTATGCAGTTTGTTTTTGCTCCAGTACTTGGTGGTCTTAGTGATCAATACGGAAGAAGACCCATTCTATTAGCCTCGCTTTTTGGATTTGCAGTTGACTACAGTATAGCAGCCTTAGCCCCTACACTGAGTTGGTTATTTGTAGCTCGAGTATTGGCTGGGATAACTGGGGCTAGTTTTACGACAGCCTCTGCCTATATAGCGGATATAAGCACTCCTGAAAAGCGTTCTCAAAATTTCGGTATCATTGGGGCTGCCTTTGGATTAGGATTCATTGTAGGGCCTGTAATTGGAGGAATCCTTGGGCAATACGGTTCAAGAGTTCCTTTTATTGCTGCAGCCATACTCAGTATCTTGAATTGGTTGTATGGATACTTTATCTTACCAGAATCCCTCCCTCAAGAAAAGAGGAGAAAATTTGATATTAAGAGAGCGAATCCGCTAGGTTCATTTATGAGACTGATGAAGTTTCCGGCAATTTTTAGCCTCGCAATCGCTATGTTCTTTCTTTATGTTGCTGGGCAGGTAAATCCAGCGATTTGGTCTTATTTCACCATGTTAAAATTTAACTTTGACGAAGCCTGGGTAGGCTATTCTTT